>DAITAZ010000041.1:0-4043 GCA_036824045.1 Rhodocyclaceae bacterium | reverse complement strand
GTTGGTAACGGGCAAGCGCAGCTTGCAGGCGGTCCGTGTTGACCGATGGGTTGGGCGTCACCCCGCGCTGGAATCGTACAAGCGGATAGGGCTATCTCTTGTCGCCGCGACCGTGTAGCACGCCGCGATCTTTTCGATCCTTTAACTTGGTCACGTTGCGTGCTGCGATCTCCGACAATGAAAATCCGAGCTCTCGTGCGGCGTTAGCTATGTACCAAAGACAATCGCCAAGCTCGAGAGCTAGCCTCTCGACCTCTTCGGTACCAAGCGGCTTCCCTCCTCGAATCTGGCGTTTGATTATCTCTGCGACCTCTCCAGCTTCTCCGTTAAGACCGAGCGCCAAATATGTAAGGCTTCCGGGTGGATAAATTGCCGTAGCTGCCGCGGCGGCTTGATAATCATCGAACCGTTCTACGCCGTTGGGCCCTGCGTCAGTAGCGTTCATCTGTCTCTTGCTCCCCATCTATGCCAATCGTCCAATAGCCGCTGTGAGCAGCGTTGATAGCATGCTCAAAGCGTTCCCAATCAATGAGTTTTCGTCCCGTTTGAAAATCATCATCGACAAGCACTACTCCCTCTTCAACCCTTCGCAGCACTCGAACCACATGTAGATCATTTGACATACCACCGAATAGCACATTAGCCCTGACGCCAGCGCCGATGGAAAGCCCGGCCCCCAGTAGATCATCTAGCGTTGAGTCGTACAGTGCAAGCGGAATAGTCCTGAAGGGGTAGATGGCGAATCGAAATCGAGGATCAAACGTAGAGAGAAGTGCAGGCAAGTAGCAACGGGCTTCGGCACTGGTAATGGTTAGGTTGGCGACCGGGCGGCCGACCTGTACGGCCAACTCTTCTTCGATTCTGGTAGCGAGAGCGCGTCGTTCCATGATGCCACGACTACTGTGCTCGATAACGGCATCTGCGACGAACGATGCGACGCAATTGGGTTTTCTATCCACGAACTGCCTTTTGTAGTTCAAGTAGCCGGTATGGGTAACCTCTATGGTCCTTGTTTTCTCTGTTGAGTCCGAGTTCTTCTACGACCTCAGATACAGCGTCTGTGGCTCTTTGTACATCTACACGTTCTGTCGCTTCCACCTCCACAAATGTGCCGAGATTGCTGACGCGATCCAGTCCGATGCAGGTGTTCCGATAAACGAAAACCTCGCGTACCTTGTTGACATCGACAACGGCGTCGTACCGAAGGCTGCGTAGCAATTGGCTCATAGATTCGTCGGAGTCAATCTGAACTTCCACTTCGTTACAGTGTGTGTGCTCCTCAGCACCCTCCGGAAAGAAATGCTTATAGCAGACCTTAGCGACGCCATTCCTACGTCGAATGCTCAGCCACTCGAAGGGATATGTTTCGGATAAGAAGCCGTTGGGTTCCGAAAAATAGGTGTCATGTTGAAGCTCTGTGCTTGGTAAACCACACGATGCAATTAACGTCTGTCGAATGGCATCAAATTCTTCCTGCGTTACCTTGATCTTCACTTCAACTTCTTTTTCCAAGCTCTTTCTCCAAAGGACTGGTCAAATTGGTACTTGGTCCACACAGGTTCCTGTTGGCCTTCCTTAAATGAAATGCACAAAGGGGCCAAGTCACCGAAGTCCCTTGTTTGGCGCATACATGGGCGACGCTGACGGTGCGTGTCTGCTAGTTCGTGTGTACCGGTCTCCGTGAAGACGTGACCATTACGCCACTGGGCAACTCTGAGTGGGGTGCCAATGCAAAGGGCACAAATTCGAATATCCCCATTGGGGTGTACGAGCATTCGCTCGCCCATCGTCGTGGGACAGTAGTCGAATGCTTCGGGCGACTGTTCGTAATGACTTACGGGAACAAACCGTCGGGGTGCTCGAATATGTAGTCCTGCGCCGATTTCCTTACGGATTCCTTCAAGATGCTCGTATGCAGTAAGCCACGAAGACGGGGCAATATCAGTGGCGCCGGTAAACGTATCTCTTTCTACGCCCATCTTAAAAAGGGGATGAAAGTTAAGTTGCTTGGCGCCGATATCACACGCGAACCGAGCCATCTCACGTAGTGAGCCAATGTTCCCAGGGTGCACGCACGTGGTTATTGTTGTGAAAAGGCCTCTTGCTACAGCCTCCGACAGCCGCCGGACGCTCTTGTTAAAGGTGCCTTGACCACGGAGCCTATCGTGAATGGCCGCAGTGTGTCCATCAAGGCTAAATGCCATATTCGACAACAATTGGATTCGGCCATCGGATAGGAAGGAAGAGGAGAACAAGCCGTTGGTATCAAGGCGAATGTACTCATAACCAATGGATGCTGCTGCCTCAATTAGGCGATAGAGGGGCTCGTGGTCGAATTGGCGACCGTACATACTCGGCTCTCCGCCGATGTATGTGAGCTTTCGCGCACCAAACTCATAAGCCTTCTGCGTGAACCAAAGAGCCACCTGTAGGGGCAGCGAGCGAGGCCCCAATGTTGTTTTGTACAGGCATTGTTCACAGCGCAGCGCACACTCATCCGTTACGTAAAGAAATAGTTGCTTCAACCTGCCATCGAATAGGTCCTTGAACTCATCGTCGACGGTCATGGCATTGGGAGGTTGCTGCAAATGCATCATTCGACGCCAACTCGAAGTTGCTCAAGTTTCCTCGCAATTGCCTGGGCAGTGTCATTGTCGCGTCTATGTCGTTCCACCAAGATTGCGTGCATTCCGTAAGCCTCGGCAGCTTGCGTGTTGTGCTCGTGGTCGTCGATCAAGAGACACTGGTGCGGGGAAAGGCACAGCTTCTTGGTCATTGCGTCAAGAAAGGCGGTATCAGGCTTGAGTAGTCCCAGTTCGTATGACAGAAAGACATGATGAAAATGGACGAAAAGTTGATTTCTACGATATTTGTCCCCATTTTCCCGGTCACAATTCGAGGCAATGGCGGTTACGTACCCGGCCTGTCTCAGTTTCTGTGCAAGGGCATGCACTTCCGCATTCTTCTTCCAAGTATTGCCCCATGCGTTTCCAATATTGATTGCCTGCTGATCGGAAAATGTACTGCCGGACTTTTGACTTAGCCATCCGATGACGTCGCGGTTGCCTAGATTCAAGTCGCGATCAACGCAAAGATAGTCTTGGTTCTGTAAGGAGATTGGTCTTCCAACGATCTGTTCTACTTGTTTGTAGAACTTCTTAATGTCGCCTTTAAAGGCGACGCCCGCCAGATCAAAGATAACTGCTCTAATGAGGGGATGCCGTCCTCGGTTGAATAGGCTGTCAAAGTGGGTGAAGAAAACGTCGCCTACCCCAAGATGGTCTATCTCAAAGTACTCAAAGCCAGCGCCCCGTCGCCCAAAAAGGCATGTCTTCTTGCTACTTGGGAGGGTTACCAAACGGCCCCGAATTGTTTGATTGTGATCGTCTTGTGCATATTCGCGGGCAGCAACACCATTTTCGAGCAACCTGGAAATTATGGGAACACGCTCGGGTGTGGGGCGCCGTAGAAGAATTCTAGCGTTGTCACGTTGACTGAGTATGTGCCGTAGCTGCTCTTCATCTTCATCTAGGAAGCTTGCATCCCCAGCGAAGATGCGCAACGAAGTGGCACCCTCGGAAGCTTTTCGAATTCGCTCCTGCACTTCGTCTTCTTCTATTGGACGAGCCCCTCCTGGAACTGGGTGACGTAGCCTAAAGAAAGTAAGAGATAGCGCGACCAATAGAATGCCCCCGTATGCAGGCCATATCCAGTACTGCATTACTCCTAAGTGGGATGTCACGAATGTTAGCAGCGGCTTGGCTTGTTCCACGTCAGTGACACTCACGAGCACGTATTGCAGCCCAAGAGTAATAAAGACCAAGGCCATATGCATCGGATATTGCGAAGTCCATGTTCTTATCAAGCGAAGCAACCTCAGTGCGACTCGGATCAATGTAGAGGGTTCGGCAGCCATAAACTCAATACCTTGCAATGATGGGGGGGCTACTCAGCAGGGGGGGACAGTATACGTTGACGGCTACAGCGATACGAAACCTGTGACGCCCAACGTAATGTAGACCGCAAAACTTGCTGGATAACAT
>DAITAZ010000077.1:0-6006 GCA_036824045.1 Rhodocyclaceae bacterium | reverse complement strand
CAACGTGAAGCGGTTCAGTCGTTTGTTGGCCCGCAGGTTGCCGAACACCGGCTCGACGGTGGCGAAACGCTGGCCGTAGAGTGCTCTTCCACCCCGCCCAACCCCGCCTCGCACGCTGCCACGTTGTCCAGGTGGCTTTGGCGCATGGTGGCGAGCATGGTGGCGGTTTCGGGGTCGGGGGCGAGGGCGAGGGCTTGGTCGATCTTGCGCACGACCCACATCTGGCCTTTGTTGAGGAAGCGCAGCCGCGGGGCGAGCCCTTCGACGGCGAGGGTTTTGGCGACGAAGTCGCCGGTGGCGTGGGTGGCCTGGGCGCCGAGGCGGCGCAGGGTCTGGTAGAGGGTGACGGCGTTGGCGCCTTCGTCCTGCTGCAGGCGCTGGAGCAAGGGCTGGAGGGCGGGCGGCAGGGGGGCGGCGGGGTCCCGGGCGAGCAGGGCGAGCACCTTGGCGCCGGCGCGTTCGGCTTCGAGCAGGGCGTTGAGGGCGGCTACGAGTTCGGGGCTGGGCGGGGTGGCGGGGGGTTCGCCGAAGTAGCCGGGGAATTCGGCGGCGTAGCAGGGGGGCGAGCTGTAGCCGCTTTCGGTGGGGGTGGCGGGTTTGGTCATGGGGTGCGCTCCGGTGGGGTCGGGGCCGGGGGCCCCGCTTGCCGCCAGTGTGGCGCAGGGGGCGGAGGCGGGGCTTTGCGTTGGGGTAATTCCCGGGCTCAGTCGTGCCGGATGACCAGGCGGGGTGCGGGGCGGGGGGCGCCCTGGGCGAGGTGGTCGAGGGGGAGCTGGTGGGTGCTCTTGACGGTCTTGAGGGCGAGGTTGGTGCGGATCTGGGCGAGCCCGGGCAGGCGCAGCACGCGCTTCATCATCAGTTCGGAGAAGCTGGCCAGATCGGGGGCGACGATGCGCAGGACGTAGTCCGCGTCGCCACTGACGGCGAAGCAGTCGAGCACCTGGGGCAGCGCGGCGACGGCGGATTCGAAGGCTTCGTTGCGGGTGTCGCCGTGGCGCTCCAGGGTGACGTGGGCGAAGGCGGTGACGCTGAGGCCGAGGCTGGCCGGGGCGAGCAGGGCGGCGTAGCCGGCGATGAGCCCGGCTTCTTCCAGCCGCTGGATGCGGCGGCTGACCTGGGAGGCGGAAAGATGCACCCGCTCGCCAAGCTCGGCGTTGGTGGCGTGGCCGTCCCGCTGCAGGGCTTCCAGCAAGGCGAGGTCGAAGCGATCCAGGGCGATTTCGTGCATTGCTGACCCACTCCACTCACAGTTCGTGCGCAGTATAGGCAGTCTGGCGGCCACAACGAACACCTCTTGCGCCCGGGCGGCGGGATACTGTGCCCACCCCACCCCGCCGGAGCCCAGCCATGAACCTGACCGAATCCCTGCTGCACGCGCTCAAAGCCCATGGCGCGCGGGAGATCTTTGGCATCCCGGGCGATTTCGCCCTGCCTTATTTTCGCATCATCGAGCAGTCGGGCATCCTGCCCCTCTACACCCTCTCCCACGAGCCGGGGGTGGGCTTCGCGGCGGATGCCTCGGCGCGCATTGCCGGGGGGCTGGGGGTGGCGGCCGTCACCTATGGCGCCGGGGCGCTGAACATGGTCAACGCGGTGGCCGCCGCCTATGCGGAAAAGTCGCCCCTGGTGGTGCTGTCCGGCGGCCCCGGGGAGCGGGAGTCCAGCGCCGGGCTGCTGCTCCACCATCAGGCCCGCACCCTGGATTCCCAGTTGCAGATCTACAAGGAAGTCACCTGCGCGCAGACGCGGCTGGCCGACCCGGCCCGCGCCCCGGCGGAGATCGCCCGGGTGCTGGCCGCCTGCCGCCGCCATTCGCGGCCGGTGTACATCGAAATCCCCCGCGATCAGGTGGCCGCCCCCTGCGCGCCGGTGGTGCCGCTGCCACCCCGGCGGGCGGACGCGGAAGCCCTGGCCGCCTGCGTGGAGGAGATCCTCGCCCGGCTGGCCGCGGCCCGCCGGCCCGTGCTGATGGTGGGGGTGGAGGTGCGCCGCTACGGGCTGGAAGCCCAGGTGGCGGAACTGGCCCGGCGGCTGGGCCTGCCGGTGGTCACCAGCCTCATGGGCCGCGGCCTGCTGGCCGATGCCCCCACGCCGCCCCGGGGCACCTACATGGGGGTGGCCGGGCTGCCGGAGGTGACCCGGCTGGTGGAAGACGCCGACGGCCTCTTCCTGCTGGGGGTGATCGTGTGCGACACCAACTTCGCCGTGTCGGAGCGGCGGATCGACCTGCGCAAGACCATCCAGGCGCTGGACGGCCAGGTCAGCATGGGCTTTCACACCTACCCCGCCATCCCCCTGGCGGAGCTGGTGGCCGGGCTGCTGGCGCGGGTGCCGGCGCGGGAAGCCGCCGCCCAGGGCGCGCCCGCGGATTTCCCCCGCCATCTGCCGGCGGACGAGGCCCCCATCAGCCCCACCGACATCGCCCGCGCCGTGAACGACCTGATGGCGGAGCACGGCCGCCTGCCCATCGCCGCCGACATGGGCGACTGCTTTTTCACCGCCATGGACATCGCCCACACCGCCCTGGTGGCCCCCGGCTACTACGCCACCATGGGCTTTGGCGTGCCGGCGGGCCTGGGGCTGCAGGCGGCCACCGGGCAGCGGCCGCTGATCCTGGTGGGCGACGGCGCCTTCCAGATGACCGGCTGGGAGCTGGGCAACTGCCGCCGCTACGGCTGGGACCCCATCGTGCTGCTGCTCAACAACGCCAGTTGGGAGATGCTGCGCACCTTCCAGCCCGAAAGCCGCTTCAACGACCTGGACACCTGGGGCTTTGCCGACATGGCCGCCGGCATGGGCGGGGACGGCGTGCGCGTGGCCACCCGCGCGGCGCTGGGGGCGGCCCTGGCCCGCGCCGTGGCCACGCGGGGGCGCTTCCAGCTCATCGAGGCGATGATCCCCCGGGGCGTGCTCTCCGACACCCTGGCCCGCTTTGTGGCGGGGGTCAAACGTCTGTCCGCCCCGGCGGGGGGCTGACAGGCCCGCCAGCCACGTTGCCTTTGGCCGGGGCTTGTATTCCAATGGGGCGCTCGCCCAAACCTGCTGCCCATGAACACCGCCCCGCTCCGCCTGGCCCTCGCCCTGCTCCTCGCTGCCCTCCCCGCCGCCCCCCGGGCCGCGCCACCGGCGGCGGAGGCCGCGGCCGAACAGGCGGCGCTGGTGGAGCGGCTGACCCTGGATCGGGCCACCAGCCTGGCTGCCGCCAACCGCCGCGCCGCCGAGCGCGAGCAGGCGCTCTTCGGCCGGCTTGACACCCAGGACAAGCAACTGCGCGCCGCCCTGGCGGCCAAGGGCGTGGGCGAGACCGAAACCAGCCGCCTGCGGGCGGAGCTGGCCCAGCTCACCCGCGAACGGCAGCACCTGGCGGCGGAACTCGGCCGCCGGGATTCCGGCTTCGCCGCCGAACTGGCGGAGTACCGGCGGCTCATCGCCGCCCTCGCCCAAGACCCCAGCCCCACCCGCCGCGAAGCCCTGGCCCGCTACGCGGAAGGGGACCGCCAGGGCGCCTTCCCGGTGCTGGAAGCCCTCACCGAAGCAGAAGAAAACGCCCGCGCCCGGGCCGCCCGGATCAAGGCCGCCGCGGAATACCGGCAGCTCGCCACGCTGGCCGCCGAGATGCGGGACCGGGGCGAAAAACCCCTGCCGGAGGTGCTGCGCCTGTGGACCGCCGCCGCCAGCCGCGACGGGGAAGACTTCGCCACCTGGCTTGCCCTCGCCCGCCTGCGGCAGGAGGCCGGCCACACCGGCCCGGCCCTGGAGGCCGCCCGCCACGCCTTGCGCCTGGCCGCGGAGGCCGGGCCACGGGCGCGGGCCCTGGCACAGTTGGGAGACCTGCAGCACACCACAGGGGACAGCGCCGGCGCCCGCCGCAGCTTTGAAGAAAGCCTGCGCCTGCGGGAAGCCCTGGCCAAGGCCAGCCCCGACGCCCCGGCGGCGCAGCGGGATCTTTCCGTGGCGCTGGAAAAGCTGGCGGACGCCCGGCTGGCGGCGGGGGACCCCCAGGGCGCCAGCACCGGCTACCGGCAAAGCCTGGCCATCTCCCGCCGGCTCGCGGCCGCCGGCCAGGACCCGGAAGCCCCACGGGATGTGCGGGTGGGGCTGGAGCGCCTGGGCGACGCGCGGCTGGCGGCGGGCGACACGGCAGGCGCCCGCGACCACTTTGCGGAGAGCCTGGAGCTGGCCCGGCAACTGGCCGGCGCCGCCCCCCACTCCCCCCGCGCCCGGGCCGATCTGGCTGTCGCCCTGGAACGGATGGGCAACCTGCACCTGGCGGCGGGTGACGCCGCCCGCGCCCGGGAACTGTTCCAGGAGAGCCTGCTGCTGCGTCGCCGGCTGGTGGCGGCGGACCCGGAAGCCGCCAGCCACCGCCGCGCGCTTTCCGTCAGCCTCAACCGCCTGGCCGCCGCGCAGTCAGCCCTGGGCCAGCCCGCCGCCCGCGCCAGCCTGGAGGAGAGCCTGGCGATCCGCCGCGCATTGGCCGAGGCAGACCCCGCCAGCCTGGAAGCCCGGCGGGACGTGGCGGTGAGCCAGTGGCGGCTGGGGGCTTGGCTGCACGGCAATGGCGACCCGGGCGCCACCGCCCACCTGCAGGCCAGCGTCGACGCCGCCCGCGCGCGCGCCGACGCGGCCCCCCATGCCGTGGAGCCCCGGGAGGATCTGGCGGGCTTCCTCGAAACCCTGGGCCAGGCCCGGCAAACCCCGGCGCCGGCCGCCAGCCTGGCCTGCCTGGGCGAGGCGGTGGCGCTGCGCCGGGCGCTGGCCCGCCAGCCGGGCGGCCCTGCCCCGCAACAGGCGCTCTCCCGCAGCCTGACCCTGCTGGCCCTGGCCGAGCAAGCGCAGGGGGACGGGCCGGGCGCCCACCGCCACCTGGTAGAAGCGGTCGCCCTCAGCCGCCCGCTGGCCGCCGGCGCGGACGACGGCGCCATCGTCCAACTGGCCCGGCAACTGGCATTCCTGGGCCACGCCCAGCTGCGGCAGGCGGACACCACCGCCGCCCGCCGCAGCCTGGAAGAAGGCGCCGCGCACCTGCACCGGCTCGTCACCCCCGCCCGCCCCGCCGCCGCCCAGCGGCTCATCGCCATGGGCCTCGCCCGGCTCGCCCAGCAAACCGGGCAGCAAGCCGACCTGCGCAGCGCCGCCGCACTGCTGGAAGACCTGCGGCAGCAGGGCAGCCTGCCCGCGGAAGACGCGCCCTTGCTCGCTCACCTGCACGCCCTGCTCGCCGGGCCAGGCGCCCCCGGGCGCACGCCTTAGCCGGCAGCCTCGGGCTTCCGGGCGTGCGCCTCCAGCCAATCGGGTTCCGCCCAGCCCAGGCCGCGGAATACGGCCAGCAGTTCATCCCCGGGGGGTGCGGCGATGCGCAGGGGCGCGCCGCTCACCGGGTGCGCCAGGCTCAGGGCCGCGCAGTGGAGCAGCAACCGCTGCACCCCGAAGCGCTCGGCAAACAGCCGGTTGTGGGCGCTCTTGCCGTAGGTGGTATCGCCCACGATGGGGTGGGCCAGGTGCTTGAGGTGCCGGCGCAACTGGTGACGGCGCCCGGTTTCCGGCGTCAGCCCCAGCAGGGCATAGCGACTGGTGGGGTAACGATCCACCCGCACTGGCAGCTCCGCCACCGCCAGCCGGGTGTAGCGGGTCAGCGCCGGCTGCCGCTGCGCCCCGGCCGGCGCCCCGCCCGCGTAGTCGTCCTCCACCCGGGCCAGGGGATGGTCGATCACCCCCGCCAGCGGCGGGTGCCCCCGCACCACAGCGAGGTAATGCTTGTCCACCGCCCGCTGCTCGAAGGCCCGGGTCAAGGCCCGGCTGGTGTCCGCATCCAGCGCGAACAGCAACACCCCGGAAGTCCCCCGGTCCAGCCGATGCCCCGGCCACACCGGCCGCCCAAGCTGGTCCCGCAGCATCTGCACCGCAAAGCGCGTCTCCCGCCGGTCGATATCGCTACGATGCACCAGCAACCCGGAGGGCTTGGAAATGGCAACCAGATGGTCGTCCTGGTGGAGGATGGGGAGC
>DAITAZ010000040.1:0-33549 GCA_036824045.1 Rhodocyclaceae bacterium | reverse complement strand
GCCGGGATGGCGCCGAGGCGCTACGACTACTATTCGGGCTCTGAGCCCATCCGCCAGCCAGCCAGTCATTTCGGCGAGCCAGCCAGCGGCATGTTGAAGAAGGAAACGACATGCTGTGCAAGCTGCTGCGCTGCGATTTCACTGATCGCTTTTTGTCCCGTTCCGGTGCGAGCCCGGACTGCCGCAGGCTCAGGTTTCCCTTGCCCGGTGAGGCGAGGGGCCGGCCATGAGCGGCTACGTTCAATCCCTGGGCGGGCCGCGATGGCCCTTGCCGGCTGTGATGGTGGTTCACGGGGCGGCGCTGGGTGCGATGCTGCTGATGGCGCCCAAGGCAGTTCCGCCTGTGGTGGACAGCCTGACCTGGGTTGATCTGCCCCAGGTTTCGATCCGGGCCGCCGATAAGCCCGCGCCTCCGCAACGTACGCAGCCGCCCATGCCGGTCCGGAAGACCGACGCGACGCCTCGTCCCGCGCCCGCCAAGCCAGCGCCGGCAAGCCCCCAACGGCCACTGCTGGAACCCTTGGCGCAGGCTCCGGATGCCGCCCTTGCACCCGGCACGCCGCCGGCCGCGCCCCCCGTTCCCACCGCCAAGCCGGGGCCTGCCGCAGAAGCTCCGCTACAGGCCCCCCGCTTCGACGCGGATTACCTCAACAACCCCCGTCCCCCGTACCCCCCCCTGGCTCGGCGCATGGGCGAGGAGGGCGTGGTCCGCTTGCGTGTGCGGGTGGGCGTGGACGGCAAGCCACTCTCGGTGCAGGTGGCCCGATCGTCGGGCTCCCGCGTCCTGGACGATGCAGCCGAACGCGCCGTTTCCGGATGGCGCTTCGTGCCTGCCCGCAGAGGCGACGAGGCGGTGGCGGCTGATGTGATCGTTCCCATTTCATTCAAACTGGAGGGCAACCCATGAATTCCCAATCCTTCGGGCTCGTGCATCTTTGGGCCCAGGCTGACGCCCTGTCTGCAACAGTGGCTGTCGTATTGCTGGCCATGTCCATTGCCAGCTGGACCGTCATTGCCACCAAGTTGTGGTGGTACCTGCGCACCCGGCGCCAAACCCGCGTGCTGGATACCCTGTGGGCGGAACCCAGTGCCGAGGTGGCGCTGGAACGCTTGTGCGCTGACGAAAATGGCCACCCGGTGGGCGAGTTGGCCCGCCGCGCCCGGGAGACCCAGCGGCTGAGCCGACGTCATGCGCAAGGCCCGGCCAATCTGGGGCAGACCCTCGGGGTGGAGGAGGCTACCCTGCGCACCCTGCGTCAGGGGCTGGGCGCGATTCAGGCGCGGCTGGAAGGGGGCCTCACCCTATTGGCCTCCATCGGTTCCACGGCGCCCTTCTTCGGGCTGCTGGGGACGGTATGGGGGATCTACCACGCCCTCACCGGCATTGCCGCCAGTGGCCAGGCAAGTCTGGATAAAGTAGCCGGGCCGGTGGGCGAAGCGCTGATCATGACCGCGTTCGGTCTGGCGGTCGCCCTGCCTGCAGTGCTGGCCTATAACGCGTGCCTGCGGGCCAACCGGGTGCTGATGGCGGAGCTGGATGGCTGGGCCCATGACTTGCACGTGATCCTGGTCTCTGGTGTGCGCCCCGCTCCGGTGGGCGAGTCCGGCAAGGGCGTTGGTGGCAATCTCAAACTGGCCGGGGTGGCGTGATGGCTTTCGGCGGACTGGAATCCGGGGGCGGCAGTGCGCCCCCCATGGCGGAGATCAACACGACGCCGCTGGTGGACGTGATGCTGGTGCTGCTGGTGATCTTCATTGTCACCGCGCCCTTGTTTACCCACGCCATCCGCATCGATTTGCCCAAAGCCGGCAGCCCTGACCAGACGAAGGCGCCGGAGGTGGTGACCATCGCGCTGGATGACAAGGACCAACTGCACTGGAACGACCAGCCGGTGGCAGCCGATGCCCTGGCGAGCCGGCTGGCTGAAGCCGCCGCCCGGCAGCCGCAGCCGGAACTGCATTTGCGCATGGACCGCAACGCACGCTATGAGCGTGTGGCTCTGGTCATGGGCGCTGCGCGGGAGGCCGGGCTCGCCCGCGTGGGTTTTGTCAGCTTGCCCAGGGAGTGACCGGACAAGCTATGCGCGAATCCCGGTCCGCCGTCAGCCCGTATCCGCAAGGCGTGTGGCGCTGAAACCGGGGTGACTCAACGTATTGCCTTCACTGTGGGGATTTTTCGGACTAGCCCGCCACCGCTCGTGGGTCGGAAGCCAGCCATGTCCGCTTTTTTCGATGTGTGCTTCATTCAAAAAAGGGGAAATCATGGCTCAACAGACGATACACACGGCCTCCGGCAGCGGGCGCGGTTCGCCCGCCATGGCGGCTTTCCTGATGGCGCTGGCGGCACCTGTGCCGCTCTTCGCCCAGGTCAAGGCGGATGAAACCAAGGAGAAAACGCTCTCCACGGTGGAGGTCAAGGAGACCCGGGAGATTCAAGGGAACGGCTACCAGGGGGGCGCGACTCGGGTAGGCAAGACCACCCAGTTGCCCAAGGACATCCCCCAGGCGCTCACCATAGTGCCCGAGCAACTGATGCGCGACCGCAACGCCGATACCCTGAAAGAATCCCTGCGCAGCGTGGCTGGACTGACTTTCAATGCCGGCGAGGGCGGGCGCATTGGCGACAATATCGTGCTGCGGGGGTTCTATTCGTTTGGCGACCTCTACTTCGATGGTATTCGCGATGTGGCCCAGTACAACCGGGAGAACTTCAACCTTGAACAGGTGGAAGTGCTGCGCGGGTCGGCTGCCATGCTGTTCGGCCGGGGCCAGGCGGGCGGCGTGATCAACCAGGTGAGCAAGGAGCCCGGGCTCGTGGATAAGGGCAGCGTCAGCGCCACCGCCGGCAGTTTCAGCTACGGCCGGGTGACCACCGACGTGAACAAGGTGTTGGGCGAGAACGCGGCCTTCCGCGTCAATGCCATGAAGACGGAGGGCAATACCTCCCGGGATGACGTGAAGACCGAGCGGGTCGGGATCGCGCCCACCCTGCGCTTTGGGATTGGTACCGCCAATGAGTTTTCCATCGGCTATTACCACTTGAAGACGGAAAACACCCTCGACTACGGCGTGCCATTCTTTGACGGCAGGCCGTTGAACGTGCCCGCCAACCGGTTCTACGGCACCAGCAAGGACTACGAGCGGAACGAGACCAAGATGCTCACCGGCAGCTACATTCATCGGTTTGCCCCGGGGACGGAGCTCAAGAGCATGCTGCGGGTGGCGGACTATCAGCGGGATCTGTGGGGAGTGGCGCCGCGGCTGGCGGCGGGCACCACGCTCGTGACCGACGCCACGACCCTCAACCGGGGCCGGCAGGCCCGGGGTGGGGAAGAGCACACCCTCACCAGCCAGACAGACTTCACCACCAAGTTCACCACCGGTAGCCTGAAACATGAGGCCCTGGTGGGACTGGAGTTGCTCAAGGAGCGCGCCGGCCGGTGGAGCTACAACAGCATTGCCACCGCCGTCGCACCTGCCACGACCGTGGGCAACCCGGACCCCAACCCGGTTCTGCCGGGCACCTACGGCAACGAGTTGCGCAATGGCATTGCCACATACAGCGGTTGGTCCAAAGCGCTATACGGCCAGGACACGGTGGAATTTCTGCCCGGGTGGAAAGTGCTGGCGGGGATTCGCCGCGATCAGCTCGACGCCAGCTACAGCAATGGCGCCCAGGTGGATTACGGGGAGTGGAGTTATCGCACAGGGTTGTCGTGGCAGCCGGATGACTACCGCCACTACTACCTGGCCTTCAGCGATTCGTTCAACCCCACGGCTGATCTGTACCAATTCACCACCACGTCCACGGTCTATCCGGCCGAGCGCAGCCGGACCGTGGAACTGGGTGCCAAGTGGGAGCTGATGGAGGGCAATCTTTCCCTGCGCACTTCGCTCTACCGGGCGTCCAAGAAATACGAGCGGAATACCGATATCGACTCCGCCGGCACGGCGCAGCTTCTCTCCAACCGCCGGCACACCGACGGTTTGGAACTGGAAGCCGCCGGGCGCATCACCCCCAACTGGGAGGTGTTTGGCGGGGTGGCCTTCATGAAAGCCCGCATCGACGAGCAGGCCGCCGGGCAGAGCACGGCACTGGTGGGCATGCGGCCCCGTAACTCGCCGCCCTACACCGCCAGCCTGTGGTCCACCTACCGTCTGGCAGGGGGGTGGCGGGTTGGGGCGGGGGTCGAGGCCAAAGGGGCGCGGCTGGCCTACGGGCTGGGTGCGAATGCGCCCAGCCCGAATGTGGCGCCTCGCTACCAGCGCTGGGATGCGATGGTGGCCTACGAGCAGAAGCGCTACAGCCTCAAGCTGAACGTGCTCAACCTGCTCAACAAGCGCTATTACGACTCCATTTATGAGAATGGCGGTCATGTGGTGCCGGGTACGACACGGGCCGTTCAACTGACCGGTGAATACAAGTTCTGACCACCTCAACGCAGTGCCCCCGAGGAGCCTCGGGGGCGGAAAGGGACCTTCATGCTCCTCCAAATCCCCGGCGTGCTCGACGCCCTTGCTTTGGCCCGGTGCCGCGATCAACTGGCCAGTGCGCCGTGGGTGGATGGCCGGGTAACGGCCGGGGCCCAGTCGGAACGGGTCAAGCGCAATCTTCAGTTGCCCGAGGAGAGCGCTGCGGCCCGCGCGCTCCGGGATCTGGTTCTCGATGGGTTGGCCAAGAGCGCGTTGTTCTTCTCCGCCGCCTTGCCCAAGCGCATCTATCCCCCGCTATTCAACTGCTACACCGGTGAGGCGAACGCCTTCGGCAACCACGTGGATAACGCCATTCGCAACGTGCCGGGCACGGTGGAGCGGGTTCGGACCGATGTGTCGTGTACCGTCTTTCTGGCCGATCCGCATGAGTACGAGGGTGGCGAACTGGTCATTGAGGACACTTTCGGCTGTCAGCGGGTCAAGCTCCCGGCCGGTGATGCGATCCTCTATCCTTCGTCCAGTGTGCATCGGGTGGAGCCGGTGACCAGCGGTGCGCGGGTGGCGAGCTTTTTCTGGATCGAGAGCATGGTGCGGGAGACCGAGCGTCGCCGCATGCTGCTGGACATGGATCTTGCCATCGCGGATCTGAGGCAACGGGAGGGCGATACCGCGGCGGTCGTGCGGCTCACTTCCTGCTATCACAACCTGTTGCGCATGTGGGCTGATAGCTGAGCGTTCCTGGGAGTGTTCTCCCGTTGCGGGCCGACATCCCACGGCGGCTGCCTTTGCTCAACTGGGGGCAGCCCAGCCGGGGGCTCTGCGAAACCCGGTCCTCGCCCCCAAGGGATGCATCGCACGATGTTCGGAACGGTCGGGCGGGAGTGCGCATGCCGACTCCGGCCCCGGCCTTTGCTATGATGCGCGGCTCTTTCTTTCCCCGGCCGGAGGCGTGGCACCGATGTCCCGAATTCTGCTGATCCTGATCCTTGCCTTGATCGGCTACTGGCTTTGGAAGCAGTACCGCCGCCAGGCCCTGCGGGATGACGCATCCCGCGGCAAGCCGCCTCAGCCTCGCCCGCCGCAGCGCATGGTCAGTTGCGCCCATTGCGGGCTCAACCTGCCGGAGGATGAGGCGGTTGCAGAGGGCGGGCGTCACTATTGCAGCCCGGAGCACCGTCGCCTCGGGGGTGGGCGGGGGTGAGGCATTCGCCCACCGGGCACCTTGGCGGGCCCGATGCGTCGGGGTGGTTGGCCGGGGTGAGGCGCGAGCCATCGCCCAATGCGGACGAGCGGCCAGAAGGTGAAGCCATTGCGCTTGCGGTGATCCATGCCATCTCGTTGCCGCCGGATTGTTTTGGCGGCCCAGGTGTGGAGCAACTTTTCTGCAACCGGCTCGACCCGTTAGAGCACCCTTACTACGAAACCATCCATCAGCTCAGAGTCTCGGCGCATTTCTTCATCCGGCGTGACGGAGAACTGCTGCAGTTCGTGCCCTGTCAGTTGCGCGCCTGGCATGCGGGGGCCTCCCGCTGGAGGGAGCGGGAGCGGTGCAACGATTTCAGTATCGGCATCGAGCTGGAGGGCTGCGACAGCGCACCATTCCAGGAGGCGCAGTACCGCGTGCTGGAAGAACTGCTGGCCGTGCTTGCCCGACACTATCCGCTGCAGGCGGCTGTGGGGCACAGCCACATCGCGCCGGGGCGCAAAACCGACCCGGGGCCGTTCTTTGAGTGGCGGCGCCTCGCCCGGGCCCTGGGGGCCCGGGGTGTTTTCATCAGCTTGCCAGATCCTTGAAGAGGGCCGTGCTCAGATAGCGCTCCCCAAAGGAAGGGATGATCACCACGATCAGCTTGCCGGCGTTGTCTTCCCGTTTGGCCAGTTCCAGCGCTGCCCACAGCGCTGCCCCTGAGGAGATGCCCACCAGCAGCCCTTCTTCCTGGGCTGCGCGGCGGGCGAGGGCGAAGGCGTCGTCGCTTTTTACCCTCACCACCTCGTCGTAGATTTCGGTATTGAGCACCGCCGGGATGAAGCCCGCGCCAATGCCCTGGATCGGGTGCGGGCCTTTCTGCCCGCCCGACAGTACCGGAGAGGCGTCCGGTTCTACCGCCACAGCCTTGAAACCCGGTTTGCGAGCCTTGAGCACCTCGCCGCATCCAGTGATGGTGCCGCCGGTGCCAACGCCCGAGACCAGGATGTCCACTTTGCCATCCGTGTCACGCCAGATCTCCTCCGCGGTGGTTCGACGGTGAATGGCCGGGTTGGCGGGGTTGGCGAATTGTTGGGGAATGAGGTAGCGGGAGTCGGCGGCGGCGAGTTCCTCCGCCTTCTTGATGGCACCGCCCATGCCCTCGGGGCCGGGGGTCAGGATCAGGTCGGCGCCATAGGCGCGCAGCAGCATGCGCCGTTCGAGGCTCATGGTCTCCGGCATCACCAACGTACATTTGTAGCCCCGGGCGGCGCACACCATGGCCAGGGCGATGCCGGTGTTGCCGCTGGTTGGCTCCAGGATGATGGTGTCGGGCCCGATCTTTCCGGCCGCCTCGGCGGCATCGATCATGGCCGCACCGATGCGGTCCTTCACGCTGTGGGCGGGGTTGAAGAACTCGAGTTTGGCGACCACATCAGCTTTGAGGCCGGCTGAGAGCCGGTTAATGCGTACCAGGGGCGTGTTGCCGATGAGTTCGGTGACGTTGTTGGCAATCTTCATTTGTCTACCTCTTTGCTGCGCACGTGAAGTGCGCCTGCGATCTTGATGATTTCCGGCCCGAGGGCCACCCATGCAGTCCCGATGGAAATTCTAGCCAAGGCTGTGCTTTGCGCGTCTTCTAAGCTCGGAACACTTGCTTATACCGCGATGGGTGCTGCAGATGGAGCTCGACAGAGCGAGCCGTAATTTCCTGGGTGTGAGGCGCTTTAGCCCGAATACACCACTGATGTCAGGGCTGTTTCTTCATTCGGGCCGTTTGCTTCCGCTCTAAAGTCGCCGCCCGATGTGACGGATCAACCGTTACTCCCGCGTGGGAAGTCTGGGGGGGCTTTGTGGTGGAATGCTTGCCATAAATTGATCAAATCAGGTGTGCGGTTTTAATCAGTTAGCAAAAATTCACAGGTCTAAAGTTGAGCGCCGGGGAGGTCGTTAGAGATAATGGCACCCGCGTGAAGCGGTGATGTGTGCAGTTGGTATATGCAATCGGGAAGGTGCTCTCCGGTTCAGATCGGAGCTTGTCTTGACAAACAGCTTCTAAAACAATAAACTGCATTTGCTGCATTGCAACAAATATGGGGCTGCAGGTGACAATGGTTTGTTCTGCAACCCGAATGATCCGTGCTACCGGGGAGGCGCTGGTAGCACGTAAAGCCAATCTTTGAGCTTCAGTCAGTGTGTGGCCCCCACCCCGGCACGGCGGGTGGCGGGTGCCCAGAACGATGTGTGTTCGCAGGGGGGCATACCTTGCGCAGCATTGCCTGCGCTTGGGAGCACGCGTGAGCTGTAGCGGACAAAAGGAGGAAGCATGTCCAGCATTCTGCGCCTGTGGAAGTGGGTGGCGGCCGTAGCGTCATTTTTCTTCCACTTCACTTTGGGTGGCTTTGTCGTCGTTGGCGTCATGGTTACCGTATTCGTTGTATCCAGGATCAATGGTTCCGGTCCGTCGGCCTTGGACTTTCTCCCGGGCCTGGACAATCGTCCTTCCCTGTCGCTGCTGGCCTCCGCCGATGTGCTGAGCCAAGCGGCGGAACCTGAGGTTGAGGAAGTGGAGGCCAACGTGCCTGCGCTGACGCCATCTCAACGGCGAGTGGCCGATTCCTTGGCCAAGCGCTACCGGGTCTCCTCCATGGCCATTGAACCGCTGGTCGCCAAGGCGTTCGAGGTGGGCAAGGCTGAGAGCGTGGATCCTTTGCTGATCCTGTCAGTGATGGCGATTGAATCCAATTTCAATCCCTATGCGCAAAGTCCGGTGGGGGCGCAGGGGTTGATGCAGGTGATTCCCCATTTTCACATGGACAAGTTCGAGGACTCCCGCGACCCCCGGGCATGGTTCGATCCGGACAACAACATTGTGGCCGGTGCCCGGGTGCTGAAAACCTATCTCCGCAACGCGGGTTCGGTTTCCGGCGCATTGCAGGTGTACGCCGGTGCAGCCAACGACGTGGAAACCCAGTATGCCAACAAGGTGCTGGCCGAGAAGCAGCGGCTTGAACAGGCGGCTGGCCGCGATGGCGATCAAAAGCGGCGGGGCGTGCGTGCGTGAGTGGTCCGTGAGGTCATGAGTCGCAGCTCAAGTTTCTAAGGGGCCCGTGGGCCCCTTTTTCATTGCTGGCGCTTGAGATGACTCAAGTAGGACTTGAGCCGGGCAATGCCTTCCTCCAGGTCGGCGATCGGACGGGCAAAGGCGATGCGGATGTAGCGTTCCGGTGAGCACTGGCCAAAGTCGAGCCCGGGAGTCAACGCGACCCCGGTTTCTTCCAGCACATCCATGGCAAACGCGAAGCTGTCGTCGGTGACCGCGGATACATCGCAATAGACATAGTACGCGCCCAATGGCGTAGCGGGGATGCGCAGGCCTAATTGTTCAAGGGCGGGCAGTAGATAGTCGCGACGGGCGGAATACTCGGCCCGACGGGATTCCAGCAGCTCGATGGTCTCGGGCTCAAAAGCTGCGAGAGCGCCGTACTGGGCGGGGGATGAAGGGGAGATGAAGAGGTTTTGAGCGAGTTTTTCCACCTCGCGCTCATATCCGTCCGGCACGACCAGCCAGCCTAGCCGCCAGCCCGTCATCCCGAAGTATTTGGAAAAGCTGTTGACCACGAACGCGCGGTCGGTGTGTGCCAGAACCGTGTCTGCCTCCACGCCGTAGGTGAGGCCGTGGTAGATCTCATCGACAATCAATGCAGCCTTGGCGCCCAACACATGATCCGCCAAGGCTGCCAGTTCCGCTCTGCCCAGCAGTGTTCCCGTGGGATTGCCGGGGGATGCAAGCATCACGCCCCGGGTTGTTGCGCTCCAGTGCTGGGCAAGATCGTCCACAGTGGGCTGGAAATGGTGCTCAGGCAGTACGGGAACGCTTCTGGGCCTGCCTTCCAACAAGCGGACAAAGTGACGATTGCAAGGATAGCCTGGGTCTGGAAGCAGCCACTCGTCGCCAGGGCTGGTAAGTACCCCCAGGGCCAGAAGGAGTGCGCCTGATGCGCCTGCAGTGACAACGATGCGATGAGCGGGAACGTCGACGCCATAGCGCGTGCGATAGAAACCCGCTATGGCTTCTCGCAAGGCGGGCAGCCCCATGGCTGCGGTGTAGCCAACCCGGCCTTGGGAGATGAATGCCTGGGCGGCCTCGATCACCCGCGGTGGTGTTGTGAAGTCCGGCTCTCCAACCTCCATGTGTATCACCCGGCGGCCCATTGCTTCGAGTTCCTGCGCCCGCCGCATCAGTTCCATCACGTGAAAGGGAGCAATCTGGGCCATCCGGGTGGCGATTGGAGCGGGTGGAGTCAACATGGTGCAAGAAGGTGCTTTGGTGAAGTTAGGCATTATCCCAGCTCTCGGAGCGGCTGAAATGCTCAAGCTCCCCTGAAGGGCTCCGATAGTCCACATTGGTGCGCTGTTGTGGGCGTAACGCATGGTGTCCGGGGAGCGCTTGCACCACCCGGAGTCATGTCGGGTGGCGTGTCGGTGGCACGGAAGGCGCGCGTGAATTGGTCGGAAAGGGACGTGCATGGGATTGTCTTTCCAGGTAGATGAAACGGGTGACCTCGCGGCGCTGGCCACGATGCTCGATGCAGCCTCCGCGCTGGCAAACACCGGAGCGTTGTTGGTGCTGACCAGTGAAGCGAATCGCTATCCGGTGGATGGGCTGGTGGCGTTGCTGCGGCGACAGTGTCTGCCCGTTGCCGGTGGTGTTTTCCCGGCGCTGATCGCGGGTAGCAACAAACTGTCCACGGGAGCGATCGTGCTGGCCTTGCCCAAGGGCACGGATGTGTTTGTTCTGACGGGGCTGGGGAAGCAGCGAGATGAGCTGGATGAGCGAATCGCCAAACTGGCGCCTTCCCCGTGTATGCACAAAACCATGCTGGTGCTCGTGGATGGATTGTCCAGAGGCACCGGGGCCTTGGTCGATGCCTTATTCAATCATTTCGGGTTGGAGCTGAATTTCATCGGCGGCGGGGCAGGTTCCAGCACCTTGCAGCCCGGCCCCTGCGTGCTGTCCAACGAGGGGGTGCTTGAAGACGCTGCGGTTCTGGTGCTGTCGGAGGTGGTGAGCTCGATCGGCGTGGCGCATGGACTGCACAAGGTCGCTGGCCCGTATCTGGTGACTGAGTCGGAACCCGGTCGGGTTCTCAGCCTCGAATGGCGCCCAGCCTTCGACGTCTATAGGCAGGCGCTTGCGACGGTCGGTTTGCACCCTATTACCGCCGACCAGGTGGCAGCGGTGTCTTCCGCATACGGGTTCGGAATCGCCAAACTGGACGCGGAAGTCGTTGCGCGGGAGCCTGTCGCGGTGGACGAGGATGGCGCCCTGATCTGCGTTGGCGACGTTCCGGCTGGTTCTTTTGTTCACCTCCTCAGCAGCGAGCCAGACCGATTGCTTGAGGCCGCAGGTGTCGCGGCCCGTGTGGCCGCGAGTAGCTATCCGGTGCCCGGAGGGCAACAACTTGGACTGCTCATTGACTGTGTCGGTCGTTCTGCCTTTCTGGGGGAGCGATTCAACGAGGAACTGGCGAAGTTGTCGCAGGGCCCGTTGCCGACGATTGGAGCATTGACTGTTGGCGAGATCGCAAACCGGGGTCGGGATTATCTGGAATTCCACAACAAGACGACCGTGTATGGAGTGCTCGGCGGTTAACCATGGATCGATTAGAAACCCAGATTCTCTACGAGGTTGCCATGGCGGTCGGCAGTGGGCTGGAGCTCCAGCCCATGCTTCAAGCAAGTCTCTCGTTGCTGTTGCGAAAACTGAGCTGTAGTGGTGGTTGCGTTGTGCGCTATGGGAATCTGGGAGTGGAGGCGCTCCATGCGATACCAAGGGGTTTTGCGGACAGTGCCAGTTGGCCCCGGGTCAAAGCGTTGATTGAAGGCGTGCACGGCCGACAGCCAGTCACGGTGGACCTGGACGGCGAAGGCTTCCTGCATTTGTTGCCGCTTCCCGGTTACGGCGCGCTGGTCATGCGCAAACATGGCGTGCCGGTGGCAGCGAGCTTTCTCCGAGCATTGTTGCCGGTATGCGAGCGCCTGAGCCAGTCGTGCCAAGCGTGCGAACAAGTGATTGAGCGGCGCGCGGCCGAGAGGGAACTGCAAGCGCACCGTGACCGTTTGCAGGAAATGGTCATTGCCCGGACGGAGGCCCTCACCATTGCCACCCGCCGGGCTGAGGCGGCCAACCGGGCGAAGAGTGCATTCCTGGCAAACATGTCCCACGAACTGCGAACGCCCATGCACGCCATTTTGTCGTTCTCAGAACTTGCCGCGGAGGAAATCGAGGACGGAGCGCTGCGGCCCGACAGCATGCGTCGCCATCTGCAGCGCGTCCGGCAAGGGGGGGAGCGCTTGCTCGGCCTGATCAATAACCTGCTCGATCTGGCGAGGTTGGAAGAAGGTGAACTGGAACTGGAACTTGGGTCAGTTGACCTAGGCGCCATGGTGGCGGACGTGTTGGACGAGTTCGTTGTCCTGGCCTCCAGCCGAGGCGTAGAGATGTTTCGGGAGGGCGGCGATTTCCCAATGACTTTGCGAGGGGATCGGGCGCGTCTTGGGCAAGTGCTGCGTAATGTACTGGCCAATGCGGTGCGATTGACGGCCGCAGGAAGTCGGGTATCAGTGACGCTTTCACCCGCAGAGGCTGATGGGCCGGAAATACGCGCCGTACTTCTGACTGTGACCGATCAGGGGCCCGGCATTCCTCCGAGCGAACTGGAAGGGATATTCGATTGTTTCTCGCAAGGTAGCCACACCAGCGATGGATCTGGCGGAACGGGTCTGGGGCTGGCGATTGCGCGCAAGATCGTGGAGGCACACAGAGGGCGAATCTGGGCAGAAAATGGCGAAACCGGTGGTGCCCGGATCAGAATTCGCTTGCCGGTCTGACACAACAACGCACCCTTGCTGTAGGGGGTGGGCACAAAAAAACAAAGCCGGCGCTTGCCGGCTTTGCTGCGACATGAACGCGATGCGCGTTAGTCAACCATCCCCAGTTCGAAAAGCTGCCGTTTGAGCGCGAGAGCCTTGGGCAGTTTCTCGCCCAGCTTGTCGAACCACTCCTTGTGGCCCTGGAGTTCCTGGGCCCAGGCTTCTGCATCCACGCTGGTGAGTGCATTGAATTCGGCTTCCGTGATTTCCAGGCCGGTCCAGTCGATATCCTCGAAACGAGGCATCCAGCCGAGCGCCGTTTCCTTGGCGGCGATGGAGCCTTCGCAGCGCTGAACAATCCACTTCAGCACGCGCATGTTCTCGCCAAAGCCGGGCCACATGAACTCGCCGTTTTCATTCATGCGGAACCAGTTCACGCAGAAAATCTTGGGGGTGGCTTCCACGGCGTGTCCCATCTTCAACCAATGGTTGAAGTAGTCACCCATGTGGTAGCCGCAGAACGGCAGCATCGCAAAGGGATCTCGACGCACCACGCCCTGCTGGCCAAATGCCGCTGCGGTGGTTTCGGAACCCAGCGTCGCGGCCATGTACACACCGAAGTTCCAGTTGAAGGCCTGATAGACCAGCGGCACGGTGGTGGCGCGACGGCCGCCGAAGATGAAAGCCGAAATGGGCACACCAGCGGGATCTTCCCAAGCGGGGTCGATCGAGGGGCACTGATTGGCGGGCGCGGTGAAGCGGGCGTTGGGATGGGCCGCCTTGCGACCGGTTTCCTTGGCGATTTCGGGCGTCCAGTCCTTGCCTTGCCAGTCGATGGCGTGGGCGGGAGCCTCCTTGGACATGCCCTCCCACCACACATCGCCGTCGTCGGTCAGGGCAACATTGGTGAAGATGATGTTCTCTTTCAACGTTGCCATGGCATTGAAGTTGGTCTTTTCAGACGTGCCCGGGGCAACGCCGAAGTAACCTGCTTCCGGGTTGATGGCGTAGAAGCGGGTGACGCCGTTCTCGTCCTGGCGCGGTTTGATCCAGGCAATGTCATCGCCGATGGTGGTGATCTTCCACCCGTTCATGGACTTGGGCGGGATCAGCATCGCGAAGTTGGTCTTGCCGCAGGCCGAGGGGAAAGCAGCCGCTACGTAAGTCTTCTGACCGGTGGGCGATTCCACCCCAAGGATCAGCATGTGCTCGGCAAGCCAGCCCTCATCACGGGCCATGGTTGAGGCGATGCGCAGGGCGAAGCATTTCTTGCCGAGCAGTGCGTTGCCGCCGTAGCCGGACCCATAGGACCAGATCTCCCTGGTTTCGGGGAAATGGACGATGTACTTGGTCGTGGGATTGCACGGCCAAGCCACGTCTTTCTGCCCGGCCTCCAGCGGTGCGCCCACGGTGTGGATGCAGGGTACGAACTCACCGTCTTCGCCCAGCACGTCGTATACGGCGCGGCCCATGCGGGTCATGGTACGCATGTTGACGACCACGTAGGGACTGTCGGAGAGCTCGACGCCGATGTGGGCGATCGGAGAACCCAACGGGCCCATGGAGAAGGGAATCACATACAGGGTGCGGCCTTTCATGCAACCTGCGAACAAGCCGTTCAACGTGGCCCGCATCTTCGCGGGGTCTTCCCAATTATTGGTGGGACCCGCGTCTTCCTTGTTGGCAGAGCAGATGAAGGTGCGGTCTTCAACCCGTGCCACGTCGGAGGGATCGGAGCAGGCGAGGTAGGAGTTGGGGCGCTTTTCAGCGTTGAGCTTGACCAGCGTCCCGGCTTCCACCATCTCGACGCAGAGACGGTTGTACTCTTCAAGGGAGCCATCACACCAAACCACGCTGTCCGGCTGCGTCAGGGCGGCGATTTCACCAACCCAAGCCTTCAGGCGAGCGTGACGGACATAATCGGGGGCCGCTGCAATGGCGGCGTCGGAAATGCGTTGATTCATGGCGTTCAGATCTCCAACAATGGACTCGTATGTGTATAGCGTTGCCCGTGGGCGATTATTCTTCTGAAAAAACAAAACCCTGAACCGCCAGATAGGAGGCTCGGATCGGGACTCGGTCGGGATTCAGGTTTCGCGGAGCTGTTTCGCAGGGAAAAGTTAGCGGCAAGTGCGATCGCAACATTAGGGTAAGTTGCGATTGTGAGATGGCCATCATTATGCCACGAACTGTGGTTTCTACGCATCTAACGCTTGACGATTCAGTGGGTTAGAATTTGCGGCTTTTGTGACAAATTCACGGTGCACCGGCTACCCCCGGGACCATGCATTGCTTTCGGCCCAGAAGGCCAAGCCTAGAACGATAGTGTCGGAGCTCAGAGAGGAAACCACAAGATGGACGAAAGGATCCGTGTCGCTGCGCTGGAATACCACCGGCAGCCCAAGCCGGGGAAGATATCCGTTACCCCAACCAAGGCGCTCACCAATCAGCAGGACCTTTCCCTTGCTTATTCGCCGGGCGTCGCGGCTGCTTGCGAGGAGATCGTCGCGAATCCGGCTGCCGCGCACGAGTTGACGTCCCGGGGCAATCTGATCGGTGTCGTGACCAACGGTACGGCGGTGCTTGGGCTGGGGCCGATTGGCCCCTTGGCAGCCAAGCCGGTGATGGAGGGCAAAGGGGTACTGTTCAAAAAGTTTGCCGGGATTGATGTCTTTGATATCGAGGTTTCCGAGCAGGACCCGGACCGGCTGGTGGAGATCATCGCAGCACTGGAGCCCACGTTCGGTGGAATCAATCTTGAGGACATCAAGGCCCCAGAGTGCTTCTATGTAGAGCGCAAATTGCGCGAGCGGATGAATATCCCTGTGTTCCACGACGACCAGCATGGTACGGCCATCGTGGTGGGGGCCGCGGTCCTGAACGGCCTCAAGGTTGTCGGTAAGGAACTGCGACAGGTGAAACTGGTGGCGTCCGGGGCGGGAGCGGCGGCGCTTGCCTGCCTCGATACCCTCGTGCTGCTGGGTATGCCCGTAGAGAACATTTGGGTAACGGACATCGCCGGCGTCGTGTACGAAGGCCGCACGGAATTGATGGACCCCCTCAAGGCGCGGTACGCAAAGCAGACCGACGCGCGCACCTTGGGGGAAGTCATCGACGGCGCGGACATTTTCCTTGGGCTCTCCGCCGGAGGGGTGTTGAAGCAGGATATGGTGGCCAAGATGTCGGAGAACCCGCTCATCCTCGCCTTGGCCAATCCGACGCCTGAGATCATGCCGGAACTCGTCAAGGAGGTTCGTGGCGATGCGATCATCGCAACCGGGCGCTCCGATTACCCCAATCAAGTCAACAATGTGTTGTGCTTTCCTTTCATCTTCCGTGGGGCGCTGGACGTTGGGGCGACCACGATCACCGAAGAAATGAAGCTTGCGGCAGTGCGCGCCATCGCCGAGCTGGCTCAGGCAGAGCAAACCATGGAAGTCCGCGCGGCCTACGGCGAGCAGGTGTCCGGTTTTGGTGCCGAGTACCTGATTCCCAAGCCTTTTGACCCGCGCCTCATCGTGAAAATCGCGCCGGCCGTTGCTCGAGCCGCAATTGCGTCGGGTGTTGCCACTCGTCCCATCACTGATTGGGATGCCTACCTCCAGCAGCTCAACAATTTTGTCTACCAGTCTGGCCTGATCATGAAGCCGGTGTTCTCGGCAGCAAAGGCCAACCCCAAGCGGATCATCTATGCCGAAGGCGAGTCCGAGAGAGTGTTGCGAGCGGTTCAGACGGTGGCGGACGAGCGGCTGGCACGACCGATCCTTGTTGGACGGCCCCATGTGGTCGCCGCAAACATTGAGCGCCTTGCATTGCGGCTCAAGCCGGGCGTGGACTTCGAACTGCTTAACCCGGAAGACAACCCCTATTTCCCGCAGTTGTGGAAGGCTTACCACGAGCTGACCGAGCGCAAGGGTATTTCAATGGAGTATGCCCAGCGGGAGGCCCGGCGGCGTACAACCCTTATCTCAGTCCTGATGCTCAAGCTCGGTTTCGCAGACGGCATGCTCTGCGGTACCTTCGGACAGCATTCGGCGCACGCAGCATTCATCCGCACCGTGCTGGGGCTGCAACAAGGGGTCGGCAACTACTACACGATGAATGTGCTGAGTTTGCCCGGCCGTACGGTTTGCCTGGCGGACACCTACATTAACTACGACCCCACCGCAGAACAGGTGGTGGAGATGACCTGCCTTGCCGCGGAAGAGTTGCGCCGATTTGGCATGACGCCGAAAGTTGCGTTGCTGTCCCACTCCAGCTTCGGCACGGAGAACACCCCTACCGCGGCGAAAATGCGGGAAGCACTGCAACGCCTCCATCGGGACCATCCGGAACTGGAAGTGGAAGGGGAGATGCACGGCGATGCGGCCCTGGATGCCGGGATTCGTCTGGAGATATTTCCCAACGCCCGGTTGCGGGAAGATGCAAACCTGTTGATCTTTCCTACGCTGGATGCTGCCAACATTGCCTTCAATCTGCTGAAAACGGCGGCGGGGGAGGGCATGACCATCGGGCCGATCCTTCTTGGCACGCCAAAACCGGTCCATATCCTGACGCCAACCGCCACTGTCAGACGGATCGTCAACATGACCGCTTTGACTGTAGTGGAGGCAGGGCAAGCGAAACGTTGAGGGTGAAGGCGCTTCGTTGGGCGGCCTGAGTGCCGCCTGCATGCACTTTGCGTTTGGGTAAGGGGCCTTTGACGGCCCCTTTGTTAATTCAGAATTTACACAATCGTGTCTTCTTGCACGTATTGTCGTGCGTTGGCGACAATTCCAGCCAATAAGTTTATTGGCGCCAGGCGGCATTAAAGTTTCAGGCAATGTTTGCCGTGAATATGCGGTGAGTAAAACCCTGTTGTTGTCAAGGTACTTCAATTGTGTTTCTTATGTGCCTATTTTCTTTTCGATTTTTGCTTCAGTTGCTACACTCGAAGAAAACGTCGAGTTCATTATTTCGGGGATCGGGACAGCAATGAAAAGCAAGAACATCGCGAACCTCCTCGTCAGTGTGGCCTTGGGGGCCGCATTGCTGGCGCCGGTTGGCGCCTTCGCGGGGCATGGGAAGAAAGCGGCCGTTGAGGCCAAGCAAAGCAAAGCGGCTACCTCCAAGCGGGAAACCACCAAGAGTGCGGATGCCCGAAGCGCTAAACTGCGGGCCGAGAAGCACGCGGCGGTCGTATCCAAGGGCCGCAAGCAGGTGGTGCTGTCGTCGGCGAGGACTGATTCGCACAGTGCAGCCATTCGCCGTGTGAGTCTGCGGTCGGCTGTCGTTCGTGAAGAAGTGGATGCTTCGCCCGAACTGGGTCCGGATGGCAACCCTTTCCTGCGCTCCCAGGCGTTCCTGGTTCAGGAGCAAAACACGGGTGACATTCTGCTGGAAAAGAATTCCGATGCGGTATTACCCATTGCCTCCATCACGAAGCTGATGACTGCGATGGTCGTGCTGGACGCACGGCTGGATCTGCGGCAAGAGCTCTCGGTGAGCGAGGACGACGTGGACACCCTGCGTCACTCGCGTTCGCGCTTGACGATCGGTACCGTCATGACTCGGGAGGACATGCTTCGATTGGCGCTGATGTCGTCGGAGAACCGGGCTGCCTCGGCTTTGGCTCGTCACTACCCGGGTGGCACGGCTGCTTTTGTTGAGGCAATGAACCGCAAGGCTCTGAGCGTTGGCCTCAAGGATACGCACTTCTACGACAGCACCGGACTCAACGCGGGCAATGTTTCCAGCCCGAGAGATCTGGCACGCATGGTGGCGGCGGCGTCCCAGTACCCGTTGATCCGGGAGTTCTCCACCTCCACCGAATACACGGTATTCCTGAACGGTCGGCCCAGGACATATCACAATACCAATGCGCTGGTCTCGGCGCCGGACTGGTCGATTGGGGTTTCCAAGACCGGGTTCATCAATGAGTCAGGCAAGTGCTTGGTGATGCAGGCGTGGTTTAACCAGAAGCCCATGATCATTGTGTTGCTGGATTCGTGGGGGCGGCTTACCAGGATTGGGGATGCAAACCGGATCAAGCGCTGGATCGAGGCGGCGACTGCCCATCGTGGCCCGACCGCGGCGGCCGTGAGGCGTAGCGCCAGTTGATCGTCCAGTACGTACGGGATGGGCAACGGCGGGCTTGAGCCCGCCGTTGCGCTTTTCAGGCCCGGAAAGAACGGTCAGATTCGGCGGACGGGTTTGATGTAGCCCAGGTTGGCCGAGATTTCGTCTGCAGTCATTCGCACCAGTGGTGCCCAGTCGGGGTTGAAGCGGTCTGCCGGGGTGGAGAGGGATAGCCCGGCGACGAGTTCGCCGCTATCGTCGCGGATTCCGGCAGCGATGCAGCGAACACCGACCTCGACTTCTTCCAAGTCAAAGGCCACCCCGTGGCGGCGCACCTTGTCCAGTTCCTTCTCGAGCATGGGGAGTGAGGTGATGGAAGCCTCGGTATTGGCGGGCATGCCGGTGCGGCGGGCGTATTCCTTGGCTTTCAATGAGCCTTCGTCGGCCAGGAACAGCTTGCCAGTGGCGGTGGTGTGTAGCGGGGCGCGGGCGCCGACGATATGAACGACCCGCACCGAAGAGCGTCCACCCGAAGTTCGCTCCACGTAGACGATTTCGTCATCCTGGCGGATCCCCAGATTCACGCTTTCTCCCGTTTCCTGATGCAGGCGTTGCATCAGGGGAAGGGCTGTATCGCGAATGTTGATGCGGGACTTGACCAGGTTTCCTAGCTCCAGCAGGCGGATTCCGAGCCGGTAGGCGCCCGCGTCACTCCGTTCGACGAAACCGGCCGTGCTCATGGCCCCCAGGATGCGGTGGGCGGTGGACGGATGCAAACCTGTCTCCATGGCCAGTTGCTTGAGCGCCACCGGCTCGTGATAGTAGGAAAGGACGTCGAGCAACTTCATCATCCGCTCGATGACCTGGATGGGATTCTTGGTTTCTGAGCCTGACACGGCCGTTAGCCCGGTGGTTGGTGGAGGTGCCCGCTGCACGGGCACAAGCCCGTGGGCGCATACTGTTAACCCTGATTGGCCCACACTATAGCAGATGGTCCAATTCACCAGATGAAACGGCGTCTCAGCGCAACGCCGCCAATTGTCCTTATTCAGGCCGGAGATCCCCATGCGAGTCGGTTTGTTCGTCACCTGTCTGGTGGATCTGATGCGGCCGGGAATTGGCTTTGCTGCCCTCAAGTTGCTGGAGGAGGCGGGTTGCCGAGTAGTGGTTCCGCAGGGGCAGACCTGTTGTGGTCAGCCGGGGTATAACGCCGGTGATCGGGCGGGTGCCCGGTTGCTGGCCAAGAAGCTGGTAGCGGAGTTCGAGGATTGCGAGTACGTGGTGGTGCCGTCCGGCTCCTGCGCAGGCATGCTCCGTGCCCACTATCCTGCCTTGCTGGCGGATGATGCCGCGTGGGCCGAGCGTACTGCAGCGCTTGCCGGACGTACCTTTGAGCTGACCGACTTCCTGACCCGGATATGTCCGCCCGCGGCCTTGCCGGGACGGCGAACGGGAACCATGACCTATCACGATTGCTGTTCGGGCCTGCGGGAACTCGGCATCAAAAAGCAACCGCGCGAGTTGCTGGGAAGGCTGCCGGGGCTCTTGCTTCAGGAGATGCCAAGTTGCGAGGAATGCTGCGGATTCGGGGGCGCGTTTTCCGCCAAGTTCGGAGAGCTCTCGGCAGCTATTGTCCAGCGCAAATGCGACGCCATCCGTGCCACCGGCGCGGATGCAGTGGTGTTGGGTGACCTGGGGTGCATGCTCAATATCGAGGGACGCCTGCGCCGCATGGGGGATGAAACCACGCAGGTGCTGCATGTGGCCGAAGTGCTGGCGGGGGATGATTGATGCGCAGCCAGGCCATGTTTTTCAAGGCGCGGGTGGGCGAAAAGCTTGCCGATGCCGTCCTCCAGTCCAACCTCAGGAAAGCGAAAGGCAAGTTCGTCGACGCGCGTGCCGCGGCTATTGCGGCGTATGGCGGGGACTTCGAGGCTTTGCGGGACGCCGGCACCGCCATTCGGGACCGGGTGCTCCAGGATCTGGACATCTGGCTCGAGCGTTTTGAATCCACCGCTACCGCCCAAGGGGCCCGGGTGCTGTGGGCGCGGGACGGCGCCGAGATCGCGCGCCTCGTGGTGGACATCGCCAGCCGCCATGGCGTGCAGAAGGTGGTCAAGTCCAAGTCGATGCTTTCCGAGGAGGCCGGGCTCAACCAAGCGTTGCGCGATGCGGGCATCGCACCGGTGGAAACGGACCTGGGCGAGTACATCCTGCAGATCAATGACAACGAGGCGCCCGCCCACATCATCGCGCCAGCATTCCACAAATCGAAGGAAGAGGTTTCGGATCTTTTCGAGCGGACCCACCGCCGCCCGCGGCAGGAGGACATTCAGGCGATGACCCGCGAGGCGCGGGAAGTGCTGAGGGAGCACTTCCTGAGTGCCGACATGGGCATCTCCGGTGGCAATTTCCTCATTGCCGAGACGGGATCGGTGGCGTTGGTGACGAATGAGGGCAACGGCCGCATGGTGACCACACTGCCTCGGGTGCATGTGGTAATCACGGGCATTGAGAAGGTGGTCCCCACCCTCGAGGAATTTGCCACCCTCATGCGGTTGTTGCCCCGCTCGGCCACGGGGCAGAGCATTTCCAACTACGTTTCCGTGTGTACCGGGGTGAAGCAGGCAGGTGATCTGGATGGCCCCGAGCATCTCTACTACATCCTGGTGGATAACGGCCGGGCCGGGCTGGTGGGCGGAGAATTTCAGGAGATGCTGCGCTGCATCCGCTGCGGTGCGTGCATGAACCATTGCCCGGTATTCCAGACCCTGGGTGGGCATGCCTACGGCTGGGTGTATCCCGGCCCGATGGGTGCGGTGCTGACTTCGCTGTACACCGGAATCGGCAATGCGTTGGATCTACCCCATGCGTCGACGCTTTGCAACCAGTGCGGGAGTGTCTGCCCGGTGCGCATTCCCCTACCGGGGCTGTTGCGGCAACTGCGTCAGGCGCAGACCGATGGAGGGCTCCGTCCCTGGTCGGAGCGTTTTGCGCTCAAGGCTTGGGCTTGGATTGCCACGAAACCTTGGCTGTACGCCCTTGCGGCCAGGTTGGGGGCGCGCTATTTGCGCTGGCTGGCGGACGGAGGGGACCGCATACAGGTCTTCGGGCTCGCGCCTGAATGGACGGAGGGGCGGGATCTACCTGCGCCCCGGGGCAAGACCTTCCGCGATTTGTACGCCGAGCGGCGCAGGCGGTAGCTGCGTAACGGGCGTTTCACCCTCCCTTTTTTCAACGATCCCCGCAATGTGCAACGGTGGCAAGTGGAGGGGCGACTTGGCTCATCCCGGGCTCGAAAGGCGCCTGCAGGCAATAGTGGCTGCCATCGCTCCGGGTGATCCTGACCCGTGTGCTGTCATTGGCCCCCATGAGCCGTTGTTCGTTCGCCTTTACCCCTCGCGGGGGGCTACCTGCCGGAGGGATGTAATGTGCGATGGCTTGATTGGCCGTACCCGGGGCAGGGCGGTCCTGGTGGGGGAGGGTGCGCGCTCTGAGCAGCGCATTCGCCGCCAGGTCCAGACCCGAGGGCGGGTGCGCGACGCCGGCACGGCGGATGCGTGAAAGTGTGGTGATCGGCGTCGATCTCACTTGTTCAGACTGTGGCGTTGAAGGTGAGTGGGGGGCGCAGCCACTTGAGAGAGGCGTTTTTCCGGCTTGGAATTGCTCCTGACCGGGGGCTCGGGGCGCTCCCTGGCGGGCCGAATCACAATTCGGAGCGGTGTTGAGGTGATTGCCGGTTCAATGATGGAAACTGGAAAGCTGAGCAACAGGGCGTGCAGGGCAACTGCCACCGCCATGGCGGTGGCCAGGTGCGAATTGCCTATGGGTGGGGAGTGCCCTGTCACGAACGCCAGTCAGCTTTCAACTCGATCAATCCGGGTTTGGGATGCAAAGGGCCGGGCACCCGGACGTTCACCCGCAGGTCAAGCACATCGCGGCTGGGTTTCCAGGTCTTGCGGTCGAAACTCAGCCAGTCCCGATAGACGTACAGATCCCGGTTCAGCGTGACGGTCTGGGTCTGTTCGCTGGGCTGGGTCAGGGCGTTGCCGTGCAGCCGCGAAACGATGGGGATGGCCTGACCCGCGGCAAAGTGGAGGATGAAGTGCTCGCCGTTTGGCGGCGATTCGCCAAAGCGTACGACCGGCGCTCCGGCGAGCGCCTGATCGTTCGGTGCGCCGCCCAGACTGGCGCAGGCGGAAAGGGCGGAGAGGCTCGCCAGGACGAGAAGGTGGCGGCAAGTGGACATCATGAGGGTCTCCTTACAGACGTGAATCGGGCTCCCAGGGAGCCCGGGATGGCGGGAAGGGGGATTTCCGGGGGCGGTATTAGAGCGGCTTGGGTTCTGCGTTGCCGGCTGGCAGGGGAGTGGTGGCACCCAGCGCGAGCAAGGACTGGAGCTGCCGGGTGTAGCAGGTCAGCGCTTCCAGGCCTCGGGGTGAGAGCGCGAACAGCGTCTGCGCACGGGGGCCGGAAGTTTCCCTGCGCTGGGTCAGGTACTCCGCCGCCAGAAGCTTCTTGAGGTGGGCGTCAAGGTTGCCGTCCGTCATTCCCAGCACGCGCTTCAATTCCGAGAACGTCGCTTCCTGCCGCCCAACCAGATAGGCCACGATTTGGGTGCGGACGGGTTGATGCAGCGTCGGGTCCAGGCTGGGTAGTTCGCTCATTTGGCATGCCCTTTCGCGCCTTCGATGCTCAGTTCGGCTTCGGCCGTGATGACCGCACCTTCTGCGGGCCGTAACTCCGGGCGGAAGCGGTAAATGCGCAGCGTGAGCACGCCCTCCCGTATTTCGTGCCAGGGATGTTCGCCGATCCGGTACCGCCCGTCGGGGACGCCGTCGCGCACGACGACGTCAACCGGGTGATCAAGCTTGAGGGGCAAACGAGCTTCAGTGGGCGCATGGAGCAGTGGGCTGCCGATCTCCACGCCAAGTCCGACGGTCGTGCCGGCCGGCAGGCGGACGACCTGCGTGCCGGCCGGGCGGTTGGCCAGGTAATGCTCAAGGCTCTGCGGGGGGCCTTCAGGCGCCGGCGCCGACCCGGCCAGTTGCAGCGCGGCCAGGGGGGGCGCGATCACCGCCAGCAACCATATCGTCAGAAGTCCCAACTGACGGGGGAAGGACGCCATGCGCGGCCGGCCCAGGAGCAGGGCCAGCAGGGGCAGTCCGATGCCGAAACAGGAGGCGGCCAGCCACCGGGTTGCCTGGTAGTTGAGCTGGGCGGCCAGGGCGGCCACGCCGACCAGGATCAGGGCGATGCCGATCCATTCCACCACCCGTTCGGAAAACAAGCCGTGGATGTAGATACCCAGCCCGAAGAGGATCACCCACAGGCAGTAGATCATGGTGCCGCCGCCGAAGAAGAACATGGCGAAGGAAAACAGCAGGCCCATTCCGACCAGCATCCACGAGGCCTTGGCCACTTGCCCGTGAACAAAGGAGAGTGTTTCCTCCCGGGCCTGGGCACGTCGGCTGCGCAAGCGGAAATCCGCCCAGCCCGCCAACCCGAGCACTGCCGCGAGCCATACCACCACCGCCAGCGCCCGTTGCCAGAGCACCGGAATACGCTCTGCGGTGATCAGCCACTCGGTCGCAATGGTGAGGAAGCCGCCTGTCGCGCCCCAAAGCAGCAAGGTCGGGCGCTCTACCCGGATGCTGCGATGGCCGGCGTGGAGCATGCTGTGGATGGCCTGGAGTTGCTGCAGGGCGTCCTGGCTCATGGGGGTCTCCATGTACTCTGTAATGCAGAGTTTAGTACTCTGAAATTCAGAGTGTCAACTCCCGGGCATGGCTGTGCTGCGCCGGGGGAATCCCCAATTGGCAGGCGGAGTGCGCAGGCTCGAGACTCGCGGCCATGACCCGAGAAGCCGATTTTCATCACGTGGTGGTTCTGGAGGCCGACTCCGTTCGCGCCTCGATGCGTACCCCGACGTTTCCCCACCGCTGGACCGAGTACCCGGCTACCTCCGAGCCTCTGCTGGCGGAACGGCTGGCGGATGCCACCATCGCCATCGTGAACAAGGTGCCGCTGCGGGGGCCGGCGATCGCCGGATTGCCACGGTTGAAGATGGTGGCGGTGGCCGCCACGGGCACCGATAACGTGGACCTGATGGCCTGCAGGGAGGCCGGCATCGTGGTCAGCAACGTGCGAGGTTATGCGGTGCGCACCGTGCCCGAACACGTTCTGATGCTCATGCTGGCGCTGCGCCGCAACCTGCCGGGGTGGCGAATGTCCCTCGCGGCGGGCAACTGGCAGCGTTCGACTGCGTTTTGCCTTTTCGACCATCCGATTCGGGACCTGTACGGCAGTACGCTGGGCATTGTCGGTGGCGGTTCGCTCGGACAAGGGGTCGCCCGGCTGGCCGAGGCGTTCGGGATGCATGTATTGCTTGCCGAGCGGCGCGGCGCGGGAGTGACGCGGCCAGGGCGCACACCGTTCGACGAGGTACTGCGGGAGGCAGACGTTCTGACCCTGCACTGCCCCCTCAATGAGGAAACCCGCCACTTGATCGGCGCAGCCGAACTGGCGGCAATGAAGCCGGGCAGCGTGTTGATCAACACTGCGCGGGGCGGGCTGGTGGACGAGTCAGCCCTGCTCGCGGCTTTGCAGGCGGGCACCATCGCTGGGGCGGGTATTGATGTGCTCTCGGTGGAGCCCCCCGTCGGCAATCCTCCCCTGCTTGCGGCGGACCTACCCAACCTGATCGTCACGCCCCACGTGGCCTGGTCCTCCCAAGAGGCCATGCAGGCTTTGGCCGATCAGTGCATCGACAATATCGAAGCCTTTGTTGCCGGGGCGCCGCGCAACCGGGTAGCCTGAGGGTGGACGCCAAGTTTGTGGAGAAGACGATGTCGGCGCGGGAAGAGATACTGGCGCGCATTCGCGCTGGCCTGGGGCGAACCGGGGACAACGTTGTCCAGGCGCGCGCCCGGGTGGATGCGGCCCTGAAGCAGCCGGTTGCCGGCCCGCGGCCTGGGGCGGGGGAAGACCTGGTGGCTGAATTCCAGCAGCGGGCCGAGGTCTTGTCCAGCACCGTGGAACGGGTTGCTGCCTGGGCGGATGTTCCGGGAACGGTGGCGCGCTATCTCCGTGCCCTGGGGCTGCCTTGCCGGGCAGTGGTCAGCCCCGCCCTGGATGGGCTGGACTGGCTGGGCGCGGGGCTGGAGGTCAGCGCCCGGGCCGCCCGGGAGGGCGATCTGGTGGGGATCACGGCGTGTTTCTGCGCCGTGGCCGAAACCGGCACGCTGCTGCTTGCAAGCTCGCCCCAGACGCCCGCCACCGTCAGTCTGTTGCCCGAAACCCATGTGGCCGTGGTGCCCGTTGGCCGCATGGTGCGCGGCATGGAAGAGGCCTGGGCCCTGGCCCGGAGCGAGCTGGGGAGCATGCCCCGGGCGGTGAATTTCATCTCCGGCCCTTCGCGGACGGGGGACATCGAGCAGACCATCGTCCTCGGCGCCCATGGGCCCTACCGGGTGCATATCGTGCTGGTGGAAGCGTCTGCTTAGGTCCGACGCACGTTCACGCGGGCGCCATCCCTCACCGCTGCGGGCGGATAGACGATCACCCTGTCTCCGGCACTCAGCCCGCTTTTGATCCAGGCTTCGGTGCCGTTGCGGGCGCCAACTTCGACCGGTACCAGCCGGGCGCTATCGCCCTCCAGCCGGAAGACGGCCATCGCATCGGGCTGGCCCTCGGCGGGGCGGGGAAAGACGGCGCTTACCGGCACGCGCAGCGCGTCGGAGCGGGCCAGCGTGACGATGCGTACGCTAACCCGGTATCCGTCCCCAAGGGCTGCCCAGTTCGCCGGGGGGCTGGTGAGGTCGATGACCACGTTGACACGCTGCTCCTCCACCCCGAGGGCCGAAACCTTGGTGAATGCCGCCGGATCCACCTGCCTCACCCGCCCTTCCAGCGACCCGTTGCCACCCCAGCGTTCAATGCGGACGATCGATCCCGGGGGCGTCTGCAGCGCGTCGGTGGTGAGCAGTTCCGCCACGATCTCCAGGCGGGAGATATCGCCGATCTCCAGTAGCGGCGCACCCAGGGCAACCGGGCTTTCGCTGGTCTGGGCGATCTTCAACACCCGCCCTGAAACCGGCGCCTTGACGGCGAACCCTGCTCCCGACGACGCCGGGCCGCCTCGTGCGGCTACCAAGGCTGCGCGGGCGGTTTCCAGTTCATGTTCGGCAACATGGCGGGATTCGCTGGAAGCGACCCACTCGCGCTTGGCTGCCTCCAGGGAGAGCCGATCGGTTTCCTCCTTCGAAGGAGAGATGAAGCCCCGCCCGGCCAACTGGCGACTGCGCTCGGCATCCGCTTCGGCCTGCTGCCGGGCCACAAGTGCTTTGGCCACGCGGGCGGCGGCTAGCTGCACCTGGGCCTCGGCCGTTTCCACCCGGGTGCGTTGTTCGCGCAGGGTGCGATCGTCCAGCAGCCCGGGCAGGGCGGGCGAAAGGGTGGCGACCACGGCGCCGGCATCCACCCGGTCCCCTTCCTTGAGGTTGATGCGCGCGAGTCGCCCGGCCAGGGGAGCGGAGATGACGTAACGGTCGCGCAGGCGGGTCTTCGCGTCTTCGTCCACGGTGCGCTCGAAAACGCCAACCGTAGCAGTGGCCACTTCCACCTGCACAGGGCGGGGGGCGAAGGCCCAGGCCAGCAACAAGGCCAGGATCAAGGCAAAGGCTAGCGTGGCCCGCAGCGTCTTCTTCTGCATGTTCATTCCCTCGTTTTCAGGGCTGCAACCATGTCAAGGCGGTCGATGCGCCGCCGCACCACCCAGGCGCTGGCGGCGCCGGCGGCGAGCACGGCAAGGGCGGCCCAGGCGTAAGTGCGCGGGAGGATGGTGACCGGGAAGAAGAACTGATCGTTCTTCAGCAGATCCACCACCAGGTGCACCAACCCCCAGCCCAGGGCCATGCCCAAGGGCAGGGCGACGGCGATGCTGATCGCCATTTCCCCAAGCAAAAGGGCGGAGACCTCCGCCCGGGTGAAGCCCAGCACCCGCAGGCTGGCGAGTTCCCACGCCCGCTCCGCCAAGGCGATACGGGCGTTGTTGTACACCACGCCCACCGCGATCACGCCTGCGAACAGGGTGAGCACCGTACTCATGATGCGGATGTTGCGGGCGGTCAGCTCCTGCATGTTGCGCAGCATGGTGGCCTTGCTGAAGGCGCCGGCGACGCGTGGCAAGCGCCGGGTGGCACGCAACACTTCAGGCTCCCGTCCTTGCTCGATGGCGAGCGAAAACCCCGTACTGACGTCGCCGTCGCCCAGCACCCGGTTGAGGGCGGGGCGATTCATGTAGGCGTTGAGCCCCATCATCTCGCGCACGGTCCCGTCCACCGGCAGCTCCAGCGTGCGGGTGCGCCCTTCCAGCACTTCGACCCGCAGGCGATCACCGATCCTCACCCCGAGCTTCTCCGCAAGACGGTCGGTGAGGATGAGTCCATCGCCTTCAGGGCGGGTTGCCCGGTTGTCGGCATCGATGATCCGGTAGAGCTCGGGTATTGCCGCATAACCCCGAATCAGGCTGCGCTCCCGTCGATGGCCGTTGACCAGCGTCACCGGAACAAACCGGCTGGACTCGACGGAAAGCACCCCGGGCAGGCGCAGGAGTTCCCGTGCGGCGGCATCGTCTACCGGTTCCGATGTCCACACCGCCACATCGTTGCGCATGACCAGGGTGAATTGGGTGTCTACGATGGTTTCCATCGCGTCCCGGAAGAAATTCCCCATGATGACGATGGCGACCGCCGCCGCGACGCCGAGGACCGATAAGGTGGTGCGGAAGGGGCGTCGCTCCATGTTGCGCAGGATCATCCGCACGGCAGGGGTGATCCGCCGAATACCCAGGCGCTCCAGTATGGTTCGCCGGTAGCGGCCGGGCGCGGGCGGGCGCATGGCCGCCGCGGGGCTCAGGCGCACAGTGGCCGCGATTGCGTTCAGGGTGCCGGCCACCGCGGTGATCAGCGTCAGGGCTCCGCTGACCACCACCAGGTGGGGGGCGAGCCGGTGTTCAAAGTGGGGAAAGCGGAAAAACTCTGCGTACAGCCCGGTGAGCTGGCCCCCCAGCCAGTCCCCCAGGCCGACACCGAGAATCAGGCCCAGCGCAACGATCGCCAGGACGAGTTTGAGGTAATGCGCGCCAATGGTCACGTCCGGGTAACCGAGCGCCTTGAGGGTGGCGATCTGCTCCCGCTGGGTGGAAACGAGCCGGGACACCACGACGTTGAGCAGGAAGGCGGCAACCCCCAGAAAAATGGAGGGGAGGACGGTGCCCATCACCCTTTGTTCCTTGATTTCGTTGTCCAGCATGGCGTGGGAGGTCTGATCCGCCCGCCCGTGGGCTTCGCGTCCTCCGTAGGGGGCCAGGCGCACCGCCAGGGCGTCGATCACCGTTCTTTCCTTGCAGTCGGGGGCGAGTTTGATGGCTACCCGATTGAAGGCGCCTTCCATGTCGTAGGCGGCGGCCAGGGCGTCGCGATCCAGCCAGAAGACGCCAAAGCCCCGCTGGTCCGGCATCCCCCACAAACCGGCGAAAATGTACTCCGGCGACAGCGCGATTCCGGTGATGGCCAGGCGCCGGCTCCGGCCGTTGATCAGCGCCGACACGCTGTCGCCCGGGGCAAGCCCGCGTGCAGTGGCGAATGACTCCGACACCACCGCCTCCAGGCTGCCATCGCCATGGGGCGCAGGGTCGGGCATCCGCCCGCGGCGCAGGGCAATCAGGTTCATGCGCGGAGGCTGGCGCCGGTCAATCCCGATCAGCTGTCCGACGATGGGGTCGGTGGAATTGGCAACTTCCACCCGCACCACCTGCTCGGTGGTGAGCTGCACGTCCGCCACGCCCGGGATTTCGCGCAGGGAGGCTTCCAGCGCGTTCGGCGCTCGCTTGACGCTGGCGAACACCTCGGCAAAGCGGCCCTCGGCGTAGAAGCGATCCCGCGCCAGAGCCAGGGAATCCACCGCCGAGAGCGTGGTCATGAAGCCTCCCACGCCGCTGGCAACCACCAGGGCGATGGTGAGCGCCTGACTCCACAGGTTGCGCAGATCACGCAGCAGCTTGCGATCCAGCGCGCGCATGGCAGGCTACCAGCTCAGGTCCGCCGGGCTCAGGCGGGTGGCGTTAACCTGTACCCGCTGGATGAGCCCGTCACCCAAAACCACGACCCGATCCGCCATGGCTGCGATGGCGGCATTGTGGGTGATGACGACTGCAGTGGTGCCCAGTTCGCTGTTGATGCGGGCGATCACCTCCAGTACCAGCTTGCCTGTTGCGTAATCCAGTGCGCCGGTGGGTTCGTCGCACAGCAGTACCTGTGGGCGTTTGACGATGGCTCGGGCGATGGCTACCCGCTGCTGTTCGCCCCCCGAGAGCTGAGCCGGAAAGTGGTCGCGTCTCGGGGTGAGGGCGACACGTTCCAGGGCTTCGTCGATGGACATGGGGTCGGCCACGATGTCGGTGACCAAGGCCAGGTTCTCCCGCGCAGTGAGGCTGGGGATAAGGTTATAGAACTGGAAGACGAAACCCACGTGCTGGCGGCGGTAGGCGGTAAGCGCATCGTCGGTGGCGGCGGTCAGGTCGTGGTCCAGGTAGCGGACCGTGCCACGGGTGGCGGTTTCCAGCCCCCCAACAATGTTGAGCAGGGTGGATTTGCCGCTCCCGGAAGCACCGAGGAGCACCAGGAACTCTCCTGCGTAGATGTCCAGATCAATGCCACGCAGGGCGGGGACTTCCACGTCGCCACTGCGGTAGATCTTGGTGAGGCCGCGGATCTGGAAAACCGCGTCGGAAAGTGTGCCGGCCATGCGGCTATGGTGCGAGCCCGGCGTCATCTGCAGCTTGACGGGGCTCAAGCCTTGGCCGGATCACTCCCCGTGCCGGTGGCTCCAGCCTTGAGGGTCGCGCCGGCGGCCTGGAGAATTTCCAGCGAAAGGGCATCATCGTCCACCGCACGGGCCAGCGCTACGGCGCCTACCAGGGTGCTGAACGCCGCGATGGCGCGGCGACGGGCGTCGGGTCCGGCAGCCGGCTCCAGCAGATGGGCAATCCGTTCAAGATAGGCCGCCACCTGGCGGGTATACGCCGCGCGGGCCCGGTCATTGCGGCGGGCCATGTCGCCGGCGAGAGTGACGATGGCGCAGCTCTCCGCCACATTATCCCGGTGTACGGGGCTGAGATAGCTGTCCACCAGGGCGCAGAAAGGTGCTTGCGGGTCGCGTCCAGCGGCCTTGGTCATGCGTTTTTCGCCGTGGGCGAGCGCGCTTTCCACTGCCTCGGCCACCAGTTCGTCCCGGCTGCTGAAATGGCGGTAAAAGCCGCCGTGGGTGAGGCCGGCGGCTTTCATCAGTTCCGCCACGCCTACGCCATCCAGCCCGGCTTCCCGCAGGCGGGCCGCGGCGATGCGGACAATGCGCTCATGACTGTCGGCCTTGTCGGCCTGGGAGTGGCCCATCTGAATCCCCCGCTTGTGGTTGACACGCTGGATGATATCTATCATCCTCGTCCAAAAGGATGACGGACATCATCTTTAAACAATAATGCGCCTGGGCTCGCCAAATGCCAAGCGCCCCGGACCCGATGGAGGTTCCATGGCCGACCACCCCTTGTTTCTTGAAGACATCCGGGTCGGACTTCGTTTTCACAGCGCCGAGCACGCGCTGGACGAAGCCCAGATCATCGATTTCGCCCACCGCTTCGATCCCCAGCCGTTCCACCTGGACGATGAATCCGCGCAGCGCACCGTTTTTGGCGGACTGGCTGCAAGCGGCTGGCACACCGCATCGATCACCATGCGTTTGCTGGTGGGCGAAGGCGCGCCGATTGCAGGCGGGATTGTGGGCGCAGGCGCTGAAGTGCAATGGCCCCAGCCGACGCGTCCGGGAGACGTGCTGCGGGTGGAAAGTGAAGTGCTGGAAGTGACCCCTTCCCGTAGCCGCCCGGATCGTGGCATCGTGCGGCTTCGTTCGCAGACCCTGAACCAGCGGGGCGAGGTGGTGCAGGTGCTCACCTCCAGCCTGGTCGTTCCCCGCCGAAACCGGATTGCCGCCTGAAGCGGCCCCCAGCACGGAGCCGCGCCATGTTCCGCAGTCTCAATTCTCCCCAGGCCTGGGTCATCACTGTCTGCGCTGCGGGCATCCTCATGATCACCATGGGCGCCCGGCAGTCCCTCGGGCTGTTTGTATCTCCCTTGAACACGGCCACCGGGCTGGGGATCACGACGATCAGCCTGGCCATGGCGGTGGGGCAGTTTACTTGGGGTGCCATCCAGCCCGTGGCCGGGGCCGTGGCGGACCGTTATGGCCCCGGCCCAGTGCTGGTGGCAGGGCTCGTCCTGCTCGCGCTGGGTAGCGCGCTCACCCCGTATATGGAGTCAGGCCCGGGGTTGATTCTCACCATTGGCCTCCTGTCGGCCATGGGGTCGGGCGCGGGTAGTTTCTCGGTGCTGATCGGGGCGGCGGCGCAGCGCCTGCCGCTGGAGGCCCGCGGCACGGCGTCAGGCATCATCAACGCCGGAGGCTCCTTCGGACAGTTCATCTTCGCTCCCGTGCTCCAGCGGCTGATCCAGGCTGTCGGCTGGATGGGGGCGCTATGGGCCATGGCGGCTGTAACACTCACCGCGTTGCCGCTGGTGCGGCGGTTGGTGCAGGGTCACTCTGCCTCGGTGCCCAAGGTGGAGGAGGGCGGCCTGGGGCGCGCTGTGGGGGAGGCGATGCGTGACCCCAGCTACCTGCTGCTCCACGCTGGGTTTTTCACCTGCGGATTCCACATTGCCTTCCTGGTGACGCATCTGCCGGGAGAAGTGGACCTGTGCGGCTTGCCGCCTTCAGTGGCCAGTTGGTCTCTGGCCATTATCGGGCTGGCCAACATCCTGGGCAGTCTTTACGCGGGAAACTGCGTGGCCCGTTATCGCAGCAAGTACGTGCTGGCGTGGATGTACGGGTCGCGAGCCATCCTCGTCGCACTCTATTTGATGGCGCCGCGCACCGACCTCACCTTCTACCTGTTTGCAGCAGGTTTGGGGTTTACCTGGCTGGCGACCGTACCCCCCACCGCCGCCGTGATCGGCAAGCTATTTGGCGTGCGCTATCTGGGCACCCTGTTCGGCCTGACCTTGCTGTCCCATCAGACGGGGGGATTCCTGGGGGCCTACCTGGGAGGGCTCGCGATTACCCGCTATGGCGACTACCAGTGGATGTGGTACGCCGACATGGCGCTGGCGGCGCTGGCCGCGTTGGTCAACCTCCCGATCCGTGAAGCGCCGGTGCGCACGGCCGCGGTACCTGCCTGACGCGCAGTGATGGGAAGCGGGCCCCTGCGTTCGCGTGGGCTGTCCGCTTCATCCGGCTGAGGGCTCAGCCCTTGCGCGCAAAATCGATCACGATTGCACCGGGCTCTCTCTGCTTGTATTCGATGCCGACTTTGTCGCCGTAACGCTGCTGGAGTTGGCCAAGGAGCGGGATCGGATCGTGGTCATTGCAAAAGCGCATGGTCTCTCCCGGAATCAGGGCATCCAGTGCGCCAAAGATTGCCGCATGGCGGAAGCGCTTCGCGACGCCGCGGGCGTCGAAGATGTAGAGACTTTCCGGGTTGGTGTGAATGTGCATCGTCTGCATGGCTGGAGTGCTCCGTCTCTGTTGATTGGGTAACCTTGGGGGAAGGGCGCTGAAACGCCCATGTTTCCGGGCGAGGCGCAGTCTGAGCCGCAGCAGGACTGGATTCCTTGACCTCCGCTAAGGGTGAGCAAGGGGTATTGCGGGCACGCATCCCATCGACGACGGCTTTCTGAACCGTTGTATACCTCTATGGCTATCGGGCGGGAGGCCGGACCCGGACCTGCGAGCTCCATCCGCAGTCCTCTCCCGGCGCTGCGAGTGGTTCATCTCCAGCGTTTTCTGTGTATAATCCCGCCGCTCATACGGGCCGATAGCTCAGCTGGGAGAGCGCTGCGTTCGCAATGCAGAGGTCGGGAGTTCGATCCTCCTTCGGTCCACCA
>DAITAZ010000076.1:0-6253 GCA_036824045.1 Rhodocyclaceae bacterium | reverse complement strand
GCTGCGTCCGTAGAACCCCTGAAACTCAGCGAAAGCCAGAATTCAAACCGGGCCCCGAGAGAGCCAGCACGGCCCAGGGTGCAAGGAGTGGTTAGTTACTCAGCCGCGTCCCCACCGCCTTTTTTCATGACCTTGCCCTCTTCCGCCCGTTTCTTGCGCACTTCCTTTGGATCGGCGATGAGCGGCCGGTAAATCTCGACACGATCACGATCTCTCAGCACGGAGTCACTCTTTACCAACTTCCCGAACACTCCAACCTTGTTCCTGGCCAAGTCGATTTCCGGACACTTTTGGAGCAAGCCAGAGCATTCAATGGCCTTGGCCACCGTGGCGCCCGCGTTGAGCTTGAGGTGAACAAGTTCTTGCCGGTCCGGCTTCGCATAGACCACTTCAACGTTCACAGTATCAGCCATGTTTTGGATAGACCTGCCCTGCTCGCTGAATAAAGCACTCCACAAACGAGCTGGCAATGTGATTGAAAACCGGTCCCAGAGCCTTTTCGAGCAAGCGGCTGGAGAACTCGTAATGCAACTTGAACTCAACCTTGCAGGCAACTGGACCCAGCGGCGTAAAGTCCCAAGTGCCGTCAAGGTGCCGAAAAGGCCCCTCCCTTAAGCGGATGGCCATATGCGTTGGGTGCACCTTGGTATTCTCCGTGGAGAAGTGCGAGCGGATCCCGTGGTAGTTGATGTGCAGGGCCGCAATAGTCCGCGTGTCCGTTCGATCAATCAGCTCGGTGCCACCGCACCAAGGTAGAAATTGCGGATAGTCCTCGACCCGATCCACCAGATCGAACATCTGGGAGGGGGTGTACTCAATCAGAACCAGTTTCTGAACTGAAGCCACGCCGTCTTCTACGCTGCTAAAATCGCGGATTCTAGCCCATCAGCAGGCGCCAGGCGAATGCCTCGCCGCACTCCCGTCCAGCATGAGCATCATCGACAATCGCAAGGCATTTCACGACTACTTCATCGAGGAGAAATTCGAGGCGGGATTGGTCCTCGAAGGTTGGGAAGCAAAGTCGATTCGCGCTGGCCGGGTGCAGATCAAGGAGGCGTACGTCCTGATCAGAAGCGGCGAGATATTCATCATCGGGATGCACATCAGCCCGCTTTCCACAGCGTCCACTCACATCAAACCGGACCCCGTGCGCACGCGCAAGCTGTTGTTGCATGGCAACGAAATCAGCCGATTGATCGGCAAGGTGGAGCGTGCCGGTTTCGCCCTCGTCCCTCTCGATCTGCACTATTCCAAAGGCCGGATCAAAGCGAGTATCGGTCTGGCGAAAGGGAAAAAGCAGTTCGATAAACGGGAGTCGGAAAAACAGAAGGATTGGGAGCGAGAGAAGCAGCGACTTATGCGCCAAAAAGTTTAGGCGTCGTCAATGCTTCGCTCATCGACTTCAGTGCATTCCATCCTTTGGGGGAATCGGTAGCGGCAAGACGCCGATGCCTTCGTCCAGGAGTTCCCGTGTTTCCTCGCGTGTGGTTACGCCCCTGATTGGCCGCTCCTCAGCATCGCCCCGGTGGATACTTCTGGCTTCATCAGCGAAACGTTTGCCCACGTCTTCGGTCGATTCCAGCAGATGCTGGAACACCGCCATGGCCGCTGCTGCCAGATCCTTTGGCGCGACCCGTCCCTTTGGTTCCTTGACAGCGGAGCCTGCGGAAGCCCCCCGATTGACATACGGCGCAGTCGGCTTCCGGGAAATGGTCGGACTCCCGCACACCGGACACGTGACCAGCCCCCGCTTCTGCTGCGCCTCGAAAGCCTCCGCCGAGGCGAACCAGCCTTCAAAATGATGCTCTTCAGGGCAGGATAGATTGAGAACGATCACCGCGTAACTCTCCAGAACTTAGTTACATTCTAGCGCCCTGGATTGGCTTGCCTACGCAAAGAATTCACGTAGCTGACCAGACTCTGTGTCTTCCTGAAATCTCAACTTTCTCTCACTCGGTACCAGGCCGCGTAGAGCGCCGGCAGGAACAGTAGCGTCAGCGCCGTCGCGACCAATAGCCCCCCCATGATCGCGATCGCCATGGGACCAAAGAAGGTGCTCCGGGACAATGGAATCATCGCCAAGATGGCGGCAAGGGCGGTAAGGACGATCGGGCGGAAACGACGGACGGTCGAGTCCACGATGGCGATCCAGGCGGACTTGCCGCCGAGCATGTCCTGTTCAATTTGGTCCACCAGAATCACCGAGTTCCGCATGATCATCCCGGATAGCGCAATGGTGCCCAGCATCGCGACGAAGCCGAACGGCACGTTGAAAACAAGCAGGAACAAGGTCACCCCGATCAGTCCCAAAGGAGCTGTCAAGACGACAAGGGCCGTTCGGCTGAAACTGTGAAGTTGCAGCATCAGCACAGTGAGGACGGTCAGAACGAATAGAGGAACTCCTGCCGCCACCGATTTCCCCCCTTTCGCACTGTCCTCCACCGCACCGCCCACCTCCAGTCGATAACCTTCGGGCAGTTTTTCGCGGATGGGGTCCAGGCTTGGCAGGATCTGGCGTGTCACATCCGGCGCCTGGATCTTTCCATACAGATTTGCCCGGACAGTAATGGTCGGGAGTCGATCTCGTCGCCAGACCACTCCTTCTTCAAACCCATATTCCAGCCGCCCAAGTTGAGCGAGCGGCACGCTTCGGCCGCTTCGCGTCGGGATCGAGAGTGCATCGAGTAACGAAAGATGGACCCGTTCGGCGGGCGCACCGCGGATGAGCACATCGACCAACTTGTCCCGCTCCCGGTACTGTGTGACCTGCATTCCGTTCAAGGCGGTGTTGAGAAAGGCGGATATCTCCTGAACCGTCAGGCCTGCGGACTTCAGTTTCTCCTGGTCGAGGTGGATGCGCACCACTTTTGACTGTTCGTCCCAGTCAAAGTGCACATTGGAAACATGCGCGTTCTGGCGCATGACTTCAGCCACTTCGCTGGCCAGTTGTCTAACCTGGGATGTCTCCGGCCCGGAAACCCTGAATTGAACCGGGAAACCAACGGGAGGGCCATTCTCGAGTCGCATGACGATCGGACGCACTTCGGTGAAGTCATCGTCGAACAACTTGATCAGGGCTGTCCGCAGCCATTCCCGCTCTTCGAGCCCCCGGGTGAGGATCACAAACTGCGCAAAGTTGGCGTTGGTGAGCTTTTGATCCAAAGGCAAGTAGAAACGGGGACTCCCGGTGCCAACATAGGCAACGTAATTCTCGATTCCCTCCTGTTGTGCGAGGTAAGCCTCCAGCTTAATGACCTGGGCTTCCGTTGCCCGGTAACTGGAGCCTTCCGGAAGATTGAGGTCCACCAAAAGCTCCGGGCGAGTGGAATCCGGGAAAAACTGTTGCTGCACCGACCCGAAACCAATGACCGAAAGGACAAAAGCTCCGACGGTCGCCCCAATCGTGATCCATCGATGCCGAACGCACCACTCCACCACTCTACGGAAACGGCGATAAAACGGTTTCTGGTACACCGCTTCTTCATCCACGCCCTCATGGGTATGTCCGGCGCGCTGCTTGAAGTCCGGCAGCAATTTGTAGCCCAGGTAGGGGATGAACACGACTGCCGCGAGCCACGAGATCAATAGCGCGATGACGGTCACCTGGAATATCGAGCGCGTGTACTCTCCGGTACTGGAGGCGGCCGTGGCAATTGGCAGAAAGCCGGCGGCGGTGACCAGTGTTCCAGATAGCATGGGAAAAGCCGTGCTGGTATAGGCAAAGCTCGCCGCGCGAACCCGATCCCAGCCTTGTTCCATTTTGATCGCCATCATCTCTACCGCAATGATGGCATCGTCCACCAGGAGCCCGAGGGCCAGCACCAATGCCCCGAGTGAAATCTTGTGCAGTCCGATATCGAACAAGCGCATGAAAAGGAAAGTTGCGGCCAGCACCAAGGGGATCGACAGGGCGACCACGAATCCAGTACGCAAACCAAGACTAAAGAAGTTCACCAGCAGAACGATCACCACGGCTTCCGCCAGGGAGCGTACAAACTCATTCACCGATCGCGACACCGCTTCCGGCTGGCTGGAAATCTTATTGAGTTCGACACCTATTGGCAGTGATTCCTTTAACTGGGCTACACGCGCTTCGAGGTTCCGTCCCAGCTCGATGATGTCACCCCCCTTGACCATCGAAACGCCCATTGCCAGCGCCTCTTGTCCTTGAAAGCGAACTTTCGACACGGGAGGATCCACATATCCACGCCATACCCGAGCGATGTCACCCATGCGGAAACTGCGCCCTGCTGCGCGAATGACCGTGTCTCGCACCTGCTCGACGCTTTCAAAATCCCCTTCTGGTCGGAGGAAAATTCGATCACTGCCGGTTTCGAATGACCCTCCCGCGAGTTTCGCGTTTTGTGCGGCGAGCGCTTGGGCAATCGTCTGCGCATCGATTCCCAACGTTGCCAGCTTGGTGTTGGCCAACTCCACAAATATCTTTTCGTCCTGCTCCCCGATCAGCTCCACTTTTGCGACGTCCTTTACCCGCAGGAGTTCCAGACGCAATCGCTCCGCGTGCTCCTTAAGCTGGGCGTAACTGAAGCCATCCCCGGTCAGGGCATAGAGATTGCCCAGAACATCGCCAAATTCGTCGTTGAAGAACGGGCCATTCACCCCTCCCGGCAGGGTGTGGCGGATGTCCGCAACCTTCTTGCGAACCTGATACCAAGCGTCCGGCACATCTCTAGGGGCGGTCGAATCCTTCAGCATCACGAACACCAACGACTCGCCGGGCTTTGAATAACTGCGCAGAAAATCCAGATGAGGCGTTTCCTGCAGTTTCTTTTCAAGTTTTTCGGTGATCTGGGCTTCCATTTCCCGGGCGGAAGCCCCGGGCCATAGCGTGCGGACCACCATCACCTTGAACGTGAACGGTGGATCCTCTGATTGCCCCAGCTTGCTGTAAGACAAGGCGCCCAGCACTGCCAAGGCAATCATGAGATACAGAACAAAGGCCCGATGGTTGAGCGACCATTCCGAGAGGTTCAGCCGCTTCATGGTTGCCGACCTCCGGTTGCTGGTTCAATCGGGCGAACCCGCTGACCGGCGGAAATCTTGTGGACGCCCGCAACCACCACCATCTCTCCCTTCTTGAGGCCGGACAGAACGGTTACCCCATCTTCCCGATAATGGCCGATCTGCACTGTCCTGATCGTCACAGCGCTACTTGTGGGGTCAACCACCCAGACAGCGGGCTTGCCATCGTACTGGGTCAACGCGGTCAGCGGCAGCAGCACATAGCCGGGTTGCCGTGCGTCGTCCATCGCAAATAGCACGTTGGCCGTAGTGCCTAGCTTCATCTCCGGCAATGGGTCTGGAATGCTGATGCGGACACCAAACGTCCGGGTTGTCGCGTCGGCTGCTGGGGCGATCTCCCTTACCCTCCCTGCCACAAGCACTTCTGGCCTGACCCAGCCAGAAACAAGTACCTTGACAGGCTTGCGCAGCACTTCCACCCGGTGTTCCGGCACGTTGATCAGCACTTCCTTTTGATCCGGTCGCGCCAGTTTCATCACGGCTTGCCCCGCCCCAACCACTTGCCCCGCATCTACAAAGACTGCGGTGATTACCCCATCCTGATCCGCCACCAGTTTTGCGTAACCGGCTTGGTTGGCTGCGACGGTAGCCTGGGACTGCGCTTGGGACAGCCGCGCACGGCTTGCGTCATAGCTTGCCTGCTTGGCTTCCAGAACCGTCTGGCTGACGAATTTTTGATCGACCAGTTTGCGTGTGCGCTCCAGTTCCGCCTTGGCGAACGCGTGGTCCGCTTCCGCAGCAGCAGCTTGCGCCGTGGCCGACTGCGCGGCAAGAACCACATCCTGGGGGTCGAGCTGGGCAAGAACCTGCCCTTTGCGCACAATCGCCCCTACGTCCACGAGCCGTGCCACAACCTTTCCGCCAATCCGAAATGCCAAATCCGCTTCGTGGCGGGCGCGGATTTCGCCTGGGTATACAGTCCGGTCACCCGCATCTGATTCGATAACTTTCTGCACCAGTGCGGGGCGAACACCCGGCGCCGGTGGTTCCGCCTTTTGGCATCCAGCAAACAACATAACGCAGAACATCACGGGAAACAGGGGCTTCATTGCTGTGCTCCGGGCCGTGCCAACAGGCCGTGCAAGGTCAGATCGAGATAGGCGTTGAGGTAGCGGCCGGTATCCGCATCATCGCCCACGCACGACGCAAAAGAATGGCGCCACATGGCGAGATTGAGCAGTGGCGCCATCAGCACGCGGACCATGGTTTC
>DAITAZ010000039.1:0-35551 GCA_036824045.1 Rhodocyclaceae bacterium | reverse complement strand
AGCACCACCTTGACATGGTGGGGGTCGTTGGTTCGAGTCCAATCGCGCCTACCAGTATTGCCAGACGCTGTTTGGCTGCAGGTAGCAAAAACGTACAAAAGGCAAAACGATGGTGTTTCGAACTCGGATGATTGGTTGCTGACGCCGGTCGAGATCCGTTTTGTTGTTTTGATAAAAAAGTGCGGCTCGACCGCACTTTTTTTTTGCTCTTCGGAGAATCGCGTAATGCCCAACATCACCTTGCCGGATGGGTCGGTTCGCTCCTTTGAGAGTGCCGTTTCGGTCGCTCAAGTCGCTGCGTCGATTGGCGCGGGTCTCGCCAAGGCGGCATTGGCCGGCCGGGTGGATGGACGTCTCGTGGATACCTCCCACGTGATTGAGGCTGATACGGCGCTGGCGATCGTTACCGACAAAGATCCTGCAGGGCTGGAGGTTCTCCGTCACTCAACCGCCCACTTGCTTGCCTACGCGGTCAAGGAATTGTTTCCGGACGCTCAGGTCACCATCGGGCCGGTCATCGAGAACGGGTTCTACTACGATTTCGCCTACAAGCGCCCCTTTACGCCGGAGGATCTGGCGAAAATCGAACAGCGCATGACCGAGTTGGCCAAAAAGGACTACCCGGTGGTCCGCGAGGTGTGGTCCCGCGACAAGGCTGTCGAGTTCTTCAAGGGAATCGGCGAGCATTACAAGGCGGAGCTCATCGCCTCGATCCCGGCGGGTGAGGATGTTTCACTCTACCGGGAGGGTGATTTCATCGATTTGTGTCGCGGGCCGCACGTACCTTCCATTGGCAAGCTCAAGGTGTTCAAGCTGATGAAAGTGGCCGGGGCCTACTGGCGGGGAGATTCCCGTAACGAGATGCTCCAGCGCATCTACGGCACGGCTTGGGCGCGGAAAGAGGAGCAGGAAGCCTACTTGACGATGCTTGAAGAGGCTGAGCGGCGGGATCACCGAAAGCTGGGTCCCCAGCTTGACTTGTTCCATTTTCAGGATGAGGCGCCCGGATCGGTATTCTGGCACCCGAAAGGCTGGAGGCTGTTCCAGTCGCTCATTGGGTATATGAGAGAGCGCCAGGAGTTGGCTGGTTACGTTGAGGTCAATACGCCGGACGTCATGGATCGCGCATTGTGGGAAACTTCTGGCCACTGGCAAAACTATCGCCAGAACATGTTTACCACCCAGACCGAGGATGAGCGGGTTTTTGCGCTCAAGCCCATGAATTGTCCTGGGGCGGTCAGTCTGTTCGCGCAGGGGATCAAGAGTTATCGGGATTTGCCTGTTCGCATGGCCGAATTCGGCAAGGTTCACCGTTACGAGCCCTCGGGGGCATTGCATGGTTTGTTGCGCGTGCGCCATTTTACGCAGGACGACGCTCACATTTTTTGCACCGAGGAGCAGATGGAGCGGGAGTGCCGTGACGTGGTTGCCCTGATCCTGGACATCTACCGCGATTTTGGTTTTGAAGACGTTCGCATAAAGTTGTCCACGCGGCCGGAAAATCGGATTGGCTCGGACGACACCTGGGACAAGCTGGAAGGCGCCCTTTCCTCCGCTTTGGATCAGATGGGCATGAGCTATGAGTTGTTTCCGGGCGAGGGGGCTTTTTATGGGCCGAAACTAGAGTTTGTGCTTCGGGATGCCATCGGGCGTGACTGGCAGTGCGGTACCTTGCAGGTGGATATGAACCTGCCGGAACGGTTTGATATTTCCTACGTCGCGGAAGATAACAGTCGCCGCCGTCCGGTAATGTTGCACCGGGCGCTCTTCGGGTCGCTTGAGCGTTTCACCGGAATATTGATTGAACACTATGTTGGTGCCTTCCCGCTTTGGCTGGCGCCTGTGCATGCGGTTGTTATGAATATCTCCGAAGGGCAGGCGGACTACGCGCGGGATGTGGCGCAACGCCTTGTCAGCGCGGGGTTCCGCGCCGAGGCGGATTTGCGGAACGAAAAGATTACTTATAAAATACGCGAACATAGCATGCAGCGGTTGCCTTATCAGATCGTCGTTGGCGATAAAGAGAAGGCAGCCGGAATCGTGGCCGTGCGTGCCCGAGGGGGTGTCGACCTCGGGCAGATGCCAGTTGAGGCACTTGTGGCGCGCTTGAGTGAAGAGCGTCATGAGCGCCGTAGCTAGGCGGCACGGCTTGTTTTTTTGTCTATCGCGGAGATCAGGTCATAGTTCAACAGGCTAAGCAGCAGCATCGCCTCAACGGGGAAATCAATGTTCCGGAAGTGCGTTTGCTCGGGGAAGAAGGGGAGCAGATCGGCGTAGTGAGCACCCGGCAGGCGCTCTTGATGGCTGATGAGGCGGGGGTGGATCTAGTGGAGATCGCTCCTCTGGCCAAGCCTCCGGTGTGCCGGATCATGGACTATGGCAAGTTCAAGTACGCTGAGGCAAAAAAGGCGCACGAGGCCAAGGCCAAACAAAAACAGGTGCAGGTCAAGGAGATCAAACTCCGGCCGGGTACTGACGAAAACGATTACCAGATCAAGTTGCGTAACCTGACCCGCTTTCTCCAGGAGGGTGACAAGGTGAAAGTGACCCTGCGTTTCCGTGGGCGAGAGATGGCGCACCAGGAGTTTGGTGTGCGCTTGCTGGAGCGTGTAAAGGCTGACCTGGATGGTGTGGGGGTGGTTGAGCAGTTTCCCAAGCTTGAAGGGCGCCAGATGGTGATGGTGATGGCTCCGGGTAAGAAAAAGCACTGATTGGTGCCCCGGGGGCAAATGATTTCAGGTCCTTGGCTTTATTGGGCCGGGGGCTGGAAACAGCGAGCCTTCGCTGTAACAAGTGGCTGCAGGTAGATAAAGCGTCCCTGGAGTTGGGGGCCACCTGGTGCCATGTCAAAACAGGAGATCTTCGATGCCGAAGATGAAAACCAAGAAAGCCGCTGCGAAGCGGTTTAAGGTCCGCTCCAGTGGCGGAATCAAGCGGTCGCAGGCGTTCAAGCGACATATCCTGACCAAGAAGACGACCAAGAACAAGCGTCATCTGCGTGGCATGACTTCAGTGCATGCGGCGGATGAAGGTCTGATTCGCGCAATGTTGCCCTACGCCTAAGGAGAGTCGCAAATGCCTCGAGTTAAACGCGGTGTAACGGCGCGTGCGCGCCACAAGAAGGTCCTCGATCAGGCCAAGGGTTATCGCGGCCGTCGCAAGAACGTTTACCGGATCGCCAAGCAGGCGGTGATGAAGGCGGGGCAGTATGCCTACCGCGATCGTCGCCAGCGTAAGCGCCAGTTTCGTGCGCTGTGGATTGCCCGTATCAACGCGGCCTCTCGTGAATTGGGTCTGTCCTACAGCAAGTTCATGAATGGTCTAAAAAAGGCAGCCATCGAGGTGGACCGCAAGGTTCTGGCCGATCTGGCTGTTTTCGACAAGCCGGCGTTCGCGCAACTGGCCAGTCAGGCCAAAGCAAGTCTCGCCGGTTAAGCCCTTCCGGCTCGAAGAAAGGAGGCTTTGCCTCCTTTTTTTGTTGGTGACTCATGGAAAATCTGGATCAGATAGTTGCAGCGGCGGTCACCGAGTTTGACGCCGTGACCGACGCTCCGTTGCTGGAGCAGGCCAAGGCCCGGTACTTGGGCAAGAGCGGTTCGCTGACGGAGCTCCTGAAGGCGTTGGGAAAATTGCCCGCCGAGGAGCGCAAGGCTGCAGGGGCGCAGATCAACGCCGCCAAGCAGCAGGTGGAGGTTGCGCTGGAGACACGGCGCGCGCAATTGCGCAACGCCGCGCTGGAGGCGCAGCTGCGTGCCGAGGCTCTGGATGTGACCTTGCCGGGGAGGGGTAATCCCCCTGGCGGAATGCATCCTGTTACGCGAACCCTGGAACGGATCGAAACCCTGTTCCACTCAATGGGTTTCGACGTCGCCGATGGCCCCGAGATCGAAACGGATTTTCACAACTTTACCGCGTTGAACACGCCGGAGAACCACCCGGCTCGTTCGATGCACGACACGTTTTATCTTGAGAACGCACCAGGGGTGCTACTGAGGACGCACACCTCCCCCATTCAGGTCCGCTACATGCTTAGTCATGAGCCGCCTCTGAAAGTGATTGCTCCGGGGCGTGTGTACCGTGTGGATTCCGATGCGACACATTCGCCGATGTTTCATCAGGTCGAAGGATTGTGGATTGATACGACGGTCAGCTTTGCCGACCTGAAAGGGGTGTTCACTGCCTTCTTGCGAGCATTCTTCGAGCGCCCTGATCTGAAAGTCCGCTTTCGCCCTTCTTTCTTCCCGTTTACCGAACCGTCAGCGGAAGTGGACATGGGGTGCGTGTTTTGCGGGGGAGATGGCTGCCGCGTGTGCAGTCACACGGGCTGGCTGGAGATCGCCGGTTGCGGAATGGTGCATCCGAACGTGCTCAAGCACGTGAACATCGACAGTGAGAAATACATCGGCTTTGCCTTCGGCATGGGGCCGGATCGGCTCACGATGCTGCGCTACGGTGTGAATGACCTGCGTCTGTTTTTTGATGGCGACTTGCGTTTTCTTCAACAGTTCAGATAACCATGCAATTCCCTGAATCCTGGCTTCGCAGTTTTGTCGATCCCGAACTGGATAGTGAGGCCCTTGGCCGCTTGCTGACCATGGCAGGGCTTGAAGTTGAGGCTATGCAACCGGCTGGCCCAGCGTTTAGCGGTGTAGTCGTGGGGCGCGTGCTTACTGCTGAGAAACACCCCGGGGCTGACAAGCTGAAGCTGTGTGCGGTGGACGTTGGGGATTCAGCGCCATTGCAAATTGTTTGTGGCGCGCCGAATGTGGCACCAGGGCTGACGGTTGCCTGCGCACGGGTCGGCGCTAGCTTGCCGGGGCTCTCGATTAAAGCGGCCAAAGTCCGGGGAATTGAATCGTTCGGAATGTTGTGTTCAGAGCGGGAACTGGGCCTTGGCGATGGGCATGGCGGTTTGATGGAGCTTCCTTCGTGCTATGAGGTCGGTGTCGATCTGAGAACGGCCCGGCAACTGGACGAGCAGTTGTTCACCATCAAGCTCACGCCAAATCGGGCGGATTGCCTGAGTGTGCTGGGGATCGCCCGGGAAGTGTCGGCTTTGACGGGGAAGACGCTGCGTGCTCCGTCGGCTGCGGTGGTGCCCGTGAAGTCCACTCTGGCGCGGAACGTGGTGCTGGACAGTCCGGCGGATTGTCCACGCTATCTCGGGCGCGTAATTACTGCCGTTAATCCGCGGGCGACAATTCCCGACTGGATGCGTTCGCGGCTTGAGCGTAGCGGTCTGCGACCGATCAGTGCCTTGGTGGATATCACCAACTACGTCATGCTCGAGATCGGTCAGCCGCTCCATGCATTCGACAACGCCCGGTTGCATGGGGCAGTGCATGTCCGGCGTGCGAGGCCAGGGGAAAGCCTGACACTGCTCAACGGTCAGGTGCTCAAGCTGGATCAGGACGTACTCTTGATCGCGGATGACGAGAAGGCTTTGGCGATGGCGGGTGTGATGGGGGGAGAGCACTCGGGTATTGGCGAGGATACGACTGAGATCTTCCTCGAAAGCGCTTTCTTCAGTCCAGATGCGATTGCAGGTCGAGCGCGGCGCTTTGGCTTCTCCAGTGATGCATCGTATCGTTTTGAACGCGGCGTGGATTTTGAGGGCGCGGGCAGGGCGATTGAACGCGCGAGTGAGCTTGTGCTGGCTATCTGTGGTGGCGAAGCTGGTCCGGTCACGGTTGCCGAAGTGCAGGCATCGTTGCCGAAAAGGCCTGCCGTTGGTGTACGGTGTTCCCGGGTGGAGCGAGTGCTTGGCATTAAGTTTGGCGCGGACCGGATCGAAGCCCTCCTTAAAGGCATGGATGTAAGGTATGAGCGCAACGGGGAAAACTTCGTGGTTGCCCCCCCTTCGTATCGCTTTGACCTCGCGATAGAAGAGGATTTCATCGAAGAGCTTGCCCGCCTGCACGGTTATGACAACATTCCGGCGCCTGCACCCCTGGCGCGAGTCGACATCCTTCCGGTTCCAGAGGACAAGCGATCGGTGTGGGCGCTCCGTCATGCAATGGTTGGCCGTGGTTATCAGGAAGTCGTGAATTTCGCGTTCGTGGACGCTGCTTGGGAGCGGGATTTTGCAGGTAATGATTCGCCGGTTGTGCTGGCCAATCCTATTGCCAGCCAGATGGGGGTCATGCGCTCGAGCCTGATCGGCGGCTTGGTGGGGAACCTGATCACCAATCTGAAGCGGCGGACTGATCGGGTACGGGTGTTCGAGATTGGGCGGTGCTTCGCTCGCAGTGAATCGGCGCAAGTCGTTCCAGGGTTCGACCAGCCGTTGCGAATGGGGGCACTTGCCGGCGGCAGCGTTGCGCCGGATCAGTGGGGAAGCCCAAGCCGCCGTACGGATTTCTTTGACGTTAAAGGGGATCTCGAAGCCCTGTTGTTGCCGGCGGAGGCAGAGTTCGAGCCGGCCGTTCATCCTGCGTTGCATCCGGGGCGTAGCGCACGGGTGGCGTTGGGCGGGCGTCCAATTGGCTGGATTGGCGAGTTGCATCCCCGGTGGGTGCAAGAGTACGACTTGGGAAGCCCGCCAGTGGTTTTCGAGATTGAACTCGATGCGCTGCTCCAGCGAACTTTGCCGAAGTACGTCACTTTGGCGAATACTCCTGCGGTTGTCCGTGATCTTGCTTTGGTGATGAGCGAGAGGGTGGCCGCAAGGGATGTTCTTGCTGCCATGAGAGCGCATGCGCCCGCGGTTGTGAGGAGTATTGAACTCTTCGATCTGTATCAGGGCAAGGGCATACCTGCGGGGGAAAAAAGTCTTGCTTTCCGTATGGTTATGCAAGATACTCAAAAGACTTTGGAAGATGCCGAGGCGGATGCAGTGGTTTCCCAGCTTGAGCGGATCGCCCGCGAAAAGTTCTCTGCCCGGCTTCGCGCGTAACACTCAGGGAAGGCCAGAACATGACTTTGACAAAGGCCGAGCTGGCGGATCTGCTGTTTGAGCGGGTTGGCTTGAACAAGCGGGAAGCCAAAGATATGGTGGAAGCCTTTTTTGAGGAAATCCGTACCGCGCTTGAGGAAGGGGATAGCGTCAAACTGTCCGGGTTTGGCAATTTTCAGTTGCGCGACAAACCTCAGCGGCCCGGTCGCAATCCCAAGACCGGTGAGGAAATCCCGATCACTGCCAGACGGGTTGTGACGTTCCATGCTAGCCAGAAGCTCAAATCGGCGGTGGAAGCGCTGAGCAATGACAACGAGCCACGCTAAGGCAGAATTGCCTCCGATTCCCGCCAAACGCTATTTCACCATTGGCGAGGTGAGCGAGCTTTGTGGCGTTAAGCCACATGTCTTGCGGTACTGGGAGCAGGAGTTTACCCAGCTGAAGCCTGTGAAGCGCAGGGGTAACCGCCGCTACTATCAGCATCACGAAGTGCTGTTGGTGCGTCGAATCCGGGAGTTGCTTTACGATGAAGGCTTTACCATTAGCGGGGCCCGCAATCGTTTGGAGGAGGGCTCGGCGAGGACGGCTGAAGAATCCAGGCTGGTTAAGCCGTTGTCGCTAAGTGAGGTTCGTGGTGAACTGGAGGCTGTGCTCGGGTTGCTCAGGGCTGAATGTGGGACGGTTGAAGGTCAAAACGCTGGGGAAATCCGCTGAAATAGTGTATAATGTTTAATTGTGTCGGGGCGTAGCGCAGCCTGGTAGCGCACCTGCATGGGGTGCAGGGGGTCGGAAGTTCGAATCTTCTCGCCCCGACCATCTAGATTCCCCTGTCTGCACTCGCAGACATTCTTGTCGAGCGGTTGCTCGAAGTCTTCCGCTACTTCAGCGGTGCCAGCATGAATATCCTTGTCAGCAACGATGATGGTTACTTTGCGCCAGGCATTAGCGCATTGGCGGCGGCATTGCGCGCGTGCGGGAACGTTACAGTTGTTGCGCCCGAGCGGGATCGCTCCGGTGCGAGCAATTCTCTGACGCTGGACCGCCCTCTAATCGTACGTGAGGCTCCCAACGGTTTTCTGTACGTAAATGGCACGCCAACCGATTGTGTGCATCTTGCGGTGACGGGCTTGCTTGCCAGTTTGCCTGATGTGGTCGTTTCGGGAATTAACCATGGCGCCAACATGGGAGACGACACTATTTACTCCGGGACTGTTGCGGCGGCAACGGAGGGATTCTTGCTGGGAATACCGTCTATTGCGGTTTCCCTTGCTGACAAGAGTGCAGAGCATCTTGAATCTGCCGCCTCCGTGGCGGTAGATCTTGTAATGCGTCTTGCTCAAGTGCCCTTGAAATTGCCAACGCTACTGAATGTCAATGTGCCGAACCTTCCGCTGGTGGCGATGAAGGGTGTTCGTGTGACGCGGTTGGGCAAGCGGCATAAGGCTGAGCCCGTGATCCAGGCGAAGAACCCTCGAGGGCAGACCGTGTATTGGATCGGAGCAGCCGGAGAGGCGCAAGATGCGGGCGAGGGGACCGATTTCGGTGCCGTGGCCGACGGTTACGTGTCGGTGACACCTCTGCAGATTGATCTGACGCATAATTCCCAGATTGCTACTGTTGCCGATTGGCTCAAAAGGTGAGCGATAAGAAAGGGATAGGGATGACTTCCCTCCGCACGCGCGCGCGGATGGTCGAGCGTTTGCGTGAGCAGGGTATTCGGGAGCCTCGGGTACTGGCGGCGATGGGGCAAGTGCCGCGCCATCTTTTTGTGGAAGAGGCGCTCGCCAGTCGGGCCTATGACGATACAGCCTTGCCCCTCGGTTTTCAGCAAACGATTTCGCAGCCATTTGTCGTTGCGCGGATGATTGAGCTTGCCATCCGGGATCGGGAATTGGGCAAAGTGCTCGATGTTGGTGCGGGATGTGGTTACCAGACAGCTGTACTCGCGCAGCTCTCCAAAGATGTCTTCGCAATTGAACGGATTGGTGCGTTATTGGCCAAGGCTCGAGCAAATTTAAAACAGCTTGGGCTCAGCCGCGTTCGCTTTAAGCATGCTGACGGCAATCTGGGGCTTCCAGAGGCTGCGCCGTTCGATACAATTCTGGTCGCTGCCGGGGCGCCAAAGGTTCCGTTGCCATTGGTCCAGCAGTTGGCGGTAGGGGGGCGTTTGGTGGTGCCTGTCGGCGTCGGCGATCAAGTGCTGACGCTCATCGAAAGGCAAGAGCAGGGTTTCGTCGAGGCGAGGCTTGATCCGGTTCGCTTCGTGCCGCTTCTAACAGGGCTGGAATGAGAGGATTCAGGGTGGCTGCATCAAAGTACTTCGGTTTCGGATGTGTCCTGGTGGCAGGGGTTTTAGTCGCCGGGTGTGCCAGCAAGGCGCCCGCTCCTGTATCCGAGGGGGCGCGTCCTCCCGTGGGTGCCGGTGGGGCCAGCGCGCCAGTTACCTCGCAGGCTCCGGCGGAGCCTGCACGGGGATTGCCTCCGGGTAAGGCAGAGGTTTATACCGTCAAGAAAGGCGATACCCTTTATAGCATTGCCTTGGACCATGGCCAGAACTACAAGGACGTGGCTGTCTGGAACAGTTTGGCTGATCCCTCGGTGATCAAGGTTGGTCAGCAATTGCGCATGACGTCGCCCGATGGGGGCGGGGCTTCGTCTTCTACGGTGCCGAGCACTGCTGTCACTCGGCCTGTGCCGGTGTCCGCCGGGCCTGAGGTCAAACCGTTGAGTGCTCCTCCAGGGGTTGCGGCCGTTCCCTTGCCGGTTGCTGGAAGCGCCGCCAACGGGCTCAAGCGTGATCCAAAAGGCGGAAAGCAGCCCTATAGTGAGGCGGCGTTAGCTCAGGCGCGCAAACCGGAAGAGAAGGCGGCTGTGGCAGTGGTCGCTCCTGCGGTTGCGGGTGCCATCAAGGTTGAGCCGAAGCCTGACGTGAAGCCCGTAGACGTGCAGCCCAAGCCAGAGGTCAAGGCCCAAGAAGCGAAGCCCGTCGATTCGCCCAAACAGGAAGCCAAGCCCGAGGCGGTAGCGCCGGCTAAAGTGGCCGAGCCGATGATGGGGGGCGAAGGCGTGGACTGGGGGTGGCCGCATGACGCCAAGGTCTCGGCCGGGTTCAGTGAGCCGTCCAACAAGGGGCTGGATTTCGCCGGGAAGACGGGTAGTCCGGTGCTCGCCGCGGCGGATGGCAAAGTGTCCTATACAGGGACGGCTATTCGTGGTTATGGCAATCTGGTGATTGTTCAGCACAATAAAACCTTCCTGAGCGTGTATGCTCATAACAGTCGGATACTGGTTAAGGAGGGTCAGGCGGTGAGCAAGGGGATGAAAATTGCGGAACTCGGCAGCAGCGACGCCGATCAGCCCAAGCTACACTTCGAGATTCGCCGGAACGGTAAACCCATCGATCCGGCCAAGGTGCTGCCTCCTCGTTGAGTCAGGCTCATGTCCGGCGTCATCCCCTCCGACGAAGACGAACTGGGTGACGGTGAATTGGCATTGCCCCCCGAGCATGAAGGGGGGGACAAAAGTTTGTTCGAAAGCGAGTTCCAGAGCGACGTTACTCAGCTGTATCTGAACCAGATTGGGGCTAACCCTCTGCTCAAGCCGGACGAGGAATTGAACCTCGCCCGGCTTGTTCGTTTGGGGGACTTTGGCGCCCGGCAAAAAATGGTTGAGCACAACTTGCGTCTGGTGGTGAATATCGCCAAGCACTACCTCAACCGCGGCCTGCCTTTGCTGGATCTCATCGAAGAAGGCAATCTGGGCCTCATGCATGCGCTCGAGAAATTCGATCCGGAGCGGGGTTTCAGGTTTTCCACCTACGCAACGTGGTGGATTCGGCAGAACATCGAGCGGGCGATCATGAATCAGTCCCGCACGATCCGCTTACCGGTGCACGTGATCAAGGAGCTCAATCAGGTACTACGGACCCAGCGTAGTATCGAGTCTGGAGGCGGCAGTGACCGTTCCATTGAGGAGATTGCCCATCTTCTCGACAAGCCCGTGGATGAAGTCCGTCAGGTATTGGCGCTGAATGAACATGTGGCCTCCCTGGACGCCCCCTTGGACATGGACCCGGCTTTGTCCATTGGTGAATCCCTGGCGGATTCCGAAACGACCGATCCTGCCCGACAGATCCATCAGGGGGAGGTGGAGCGGCTGGTGCGTGACTGGCTGTCCTTGTTGAACGCGCGACAGCGCTTGGTGATCGAGAGTCGTTACGGACTGAATGGTCGCGAGCCGCTCACTCTTGAAGCACTCGCGGATCAGTTGGGCCTGACCCGCGAGCGGGTACGGCAGATACAACTGGAAGCACTGACTCAATTGCGACGGCTGTTGCGACGCGATGGCGTTGACAAAGATTCGCTGATCTGACCGCGCTCCCGGGTGTCATGCAAGGCACGGGAAAGCTCAAAAACCGCCATTGCATAAAAGCTGCTGCGGTTATAGCGAGTGATGACATAGAAGTTGCTGAAGCCCGCCCAGTACTCTGGAGCTTGGTCAGGGGTTGTCAGTTCAATGAGTGCAGCTGTGCTGCCGGCCGGGGGGGCACCGTGGATGGCAATGCCAGCCGCGGACATTTGCTCTGGCGTCCAGACGGGGTCAATATCGGTCGCCCGAATCGCTTCGATATCGCTGGGGCGTGAAACGGTTGCGCGCATGGCTACAGGTTTGCCAGCTTGCCATCCATGTTGAACCAGAAAGCTTGCGACACTGCCTATGGCGTCTTCAACCTGGTTTTCAATATCAATGCGTCCGTCCCCGTTGAAATCCACGGCATACCTTCGGTAGCTGCTGGGCAAGAACTGGGGGACACCCAAGGCGCCCGCGTAAGAGCCACGATAGTCGGTGACCGGCCGTTGTTGGTCGCGCGAAAGCAACAACAGGTTCTCGAGTTCCTCAAGGAAGAGCGCTGCCCTGGGGGGGTAGTCAAAGGCCAGGGTGGTCAGGCTTGAGAAGGTTTCAAGACTGCCGGTGTGCCGTCCATAGATGGTTTCCACCCCGATGATGGCGACGATGATCTCTTCCGGTACACCATACTGCTGCGCGGCACGGCGAAGCACAGACGCATGTTCCTGCCAGAAATTGATTCCCGCGGAGATTCGGATCGGTTCCACATAGCGGGATCGATATGCTTTCCACGAGCGGGTACGGGGGCTGGCCGGGGGCAGTATGGCCTTGAGCACGGAGGGTAGTCGCTCGGCCCGCGCAAAGGCGCTGTGCAGCTCGGTTTCGTCGAAACGGTGCTTCTCCGCCATCGTGCGGATGAACTGTCCGACCTCGGGGCGGCCCGCATACACTCCTTGAAGCCCTTGGGCACTTCCCGAAACTGGAGCCAGGCAGACAAGACTGATGCAGGCCACGAAGAAATGCCTGCGCGACGAAACTCCTTTGATCAAACTCATCATCTGAAATCTTATGGTTCTTCACACTCTGGAAGCAAAAAAGGGAAGTGCGGCTTGAGCCCCCCCTGAATCAGGCCACATAATACGTGGAGGAGAGAGTCAGCGGACATTGATTGCGGGAGTTTCTTGGACCGCAGAGATGGACGACACATTCAATGCAGGGATCTACTAAATGACAACAACCGCACTCATTACACATCGGGATTGCTGGCTGCATGACATGGGCGCGCATCACCCGGAATGCCCGGAGAGGCTGTCCGCCATCAATGATCGGCTCATTGCTTCGGGGATCGATCTTTACCTCAGCAGCTACGATGCGCCTCAGGCAACGGTGGAACAACTTTCCCGGCCGCACCCGAAAGAATACGTCGAGGAGATACTGGTCGCTGCCCCGGAACATGGCATTCGCCACTTGGACCCGGACACGGCGATGTCACCGGGGACCGTCAAGGCTGCGTTGCGCTCTGCGGGGGCCGGGGTCATGGCGGTGGATCTGGTGATGTCGGGAGAGGTCGAAAGTGCGTTTTGCGCAGTGCGCCCGCCGGGCCACCACGCGGAGCGTGCCAAGGCGATGGGTTTCTGCTTCTTCAACAACGTCGCGGTTGCCGCTTGTCACGCCTTGGAGGCCCACGGTTTGAAACGGGTGGCAATCATAGATTTCGACGTTCATCACGGAAATGGAACGGAGAACATCTTTGCCGGAGATGAGCGCGTGCTCATGGTGTCCACCTTTCAGCATCCGTTCTACCCATATTCGGGGACGGATAACGTCGCCTCCAACATGGTGAATGTCCCGGTGCCCGCTGGAACCAGAGGAGACGGGTTTCGCCAGATCGTGAGTGATATCTGGGTGCCGGCACTGCGTAATTTCTCTCCGGAGATGATCCTGATTTCGGCTGGTTTTGATGCCCACTATGAAGATGATATGGGGTCGCTGGGGCTCGTCGAGGCAGATTACGCCTGGGTGACTGAACAGCTCAAGCAGGTGGCAGCCGAGTGTTCCAAACGGCGGGTCGTGTCCATCCTCGAGGGGGGATACTCCTTGTCGGCGTTGGCGCGCAGTGTTACCGCGCACATCAAGGCGCTTGCAGATCTCTGATTGCGGGGGGCGGGTTGCCGGGCGGGAGAAACTGCGCGGCAGCACCTTCCCCATTTCCCCGGTAGGTTACAATCTCCTCTTTTTTTCAGGCTGATACAGCATGATTACAGGTTCCATCGTCGCTATCGTCACTCCCATGCATGAGGACGGAAGCCTCGATCTTGAGCGCCTGCGCGGATTGATCGACTGGCACATTGGCCAGGGAACGGATGGCATCGTTGTGGTGGGTACAACGGGCGAGTCGCCGACCGTGAATTGGGACGAGCACGGCGAATTGATCCGTGCATCCGTTGAGCACTCGGCGGGGCGGGTGCCCATCATCGCCGGGACTGGCGCAAATTCCACCGCTGAAGCAGTCGAGTTGGCCGACTTCGCCCGCAGTGTCGGGGCTGTAGCCCATCTGTCCGTCGTCCCGTATTACAACAAGCCTACCCAGGAGGGGTTGTACCGCCACTTCAGGACCATCGCCGAGCGGGTCGACCTGCCGATGATCGTCTATAACGTTCCGGGGCGGACGGTAGCGGACATGTCCAATGAAACCGTGTTGCGCTTGGCTCAGGTGCCGGGCATCGCCGGGATCAAGGATGCGACAGGAGCGATTGACCGGAGCAGTGACCTGATCCGCTTGGCTCCCAAGGGGTTTGCGCTGTACACCGGTGATGACGCCACAGCGCTTGCCTACATGCTGTTGGGGGGGCACGGGGTTATTTCGGTGACCGCCAATGTGGCGCCGAAGCTCATGCACGACATGTGCGTCGCTGCCTTGGCGGGTGATGTGGCGACTGCACGTGGAATCAACGACAAGCTTTTGCCGCTTCATCGACATTTGTTTGTTGAAGCCAATCCCATTCCAGTGAAATGGGCCGTGCAGCAGATGGGCTTGATTGGAGCTGGGATCCGGTTGCCGCTTACGCCTTTCTCCTCCGAGTATCACGATCGTGTCCGGGGTGCCATGCGCCATGCGGGCATCGAAGTTTGAGTGGGGCTGAAGAAAGGATCGCCGGATGAAGTTGCCTTATCTGTCGTGGGGGATTGTTGCAGCCGCATTGGCGGTAGCTGGCTGCACAACGACCTTTGAATCGAAAAAGATCGACTACAAGAGTGCGGGGAAGCTTCCCCCCCTGGAAATCCCACCCGATCTCACTTCCCCCACCCGGGATGATCGCTACGCTGTGCCGGACATCTCGCCCAAGGGTGTTGCCACGTACTCGACGTATTCGGCTGAGCGCGCCGGGCAGCCCAGGAGCGCAGCCTCCGGGCCCGAGGTTCTGCCGGATTCCGCCAAGATGCGCATCGAGCGGTCCGGTAGTCAGCGCTGGCTGGTGGTCGCGGGAACGCCGGCCAAACTCTGGCCGACCATCAAGGAATTCTGGCAGGAGACAGGTTTTCTGATCAATCTCGAGCTTCCGGACGCCGGGATAGTGGAGACCGACTGGGCCGAGAATCGGGCAAAGATCCCCCAGGATGCCATTCGCTCCGTACTTGGCAAGGTGGTGGATGGTCTGTACTCCGTTCCCGAAAGGGACAAGTTCCGTACCCGGCTGGAGCAAGGTAGCGACAAGGGTCTGACTGAGATTTACATCAGTCACCGAGGGATGGTCGAGGTTTATACGAGCGAAGCCAAGGACTCAACGAAATGGCAGCCCCGTCCAGCCGATCCTGAGTTGGAGGCGGAGATGTTGCGCCGGCTGATGGTTCGCCTGGGAGCTGATGAAACTCGCGCCAATGCGGCCATCGCCCAGCAGCCAACGGTGCCAGAACGGGCCCGGTTGGTTAAACCTTCAACCGGTGCGGGCTATCTTGAAGTGCAGGAGTCCTTTGATCGGGCATGGCGCCGTGTCGGCTTGGCGCTGGATCGGGTCGGCTTCACTGTCGAGGACCGGGATCGGGTCAATGGCGTCTATTTCGTGCGCTATATTGATCCCGAAGCGGACCTGAAGGGCAAGAAGGAAGAAGGCGTTCTTTCCAAGCTTGCTTTCTGGCGCAGCAAGGACGGTATCAAGACCGGGGATCGCTACCAGATTGAAGTGAAATCGGTGGCGGACAAGAGCGTGGTCCGTGTGTTGTCAAAAGAGGGCGGTGCTGACAACTCCGAATCCGGCAAGAAGATTCTTGGTCTGCTGCACGATCAGCTGAAGTGATCCGCTTCGCCTCTCTGGGCAGCGGTAGCAAGGGGAACGGGCTAGTGGTGCAGTGCCGTTCCACCGTGGTGCTGGTGGATTGTGGTTTCGGCCCGAGAGAGTGCGAACGGCGGCTACATCGCTTGGGTGTGGCCCCGAATAGCGTAAGTGCTGTTTTGGTCACCCATGAGCACAGCGATCACTTGGGTGGGGTGGTGCGCTTTGCTACCCGGCACGGGTGTAACGTGTTTGCGACCCACGGCACTCTGGCTGCTGGGCGGGTGTGTGAGGACGGGCTGGTGGTGGAGCGCATTTCCGGAGAGCAGGCGTTCGTCCTCGGTGATCTGGAGGTGCTTCCGTTTTCCGTTCCTCATGACGCCCGCGAGCCGGTTCAGTACCGGTTTTCCGATGGCGTGAGCATGCTGGGGGTTCTGACCGACGCAGGCGGGCTGACCCCTCACATCCAGGAAACACTTGCTGGGTGTTCTGCCCTGGTGCTTGAGTGCAACCATGATCAGGACATGCTGGCGCGGGGCAAGTACCCGCCAATGTTGAAACGCCGGATTGGGGGAAGTCACGGACACTTGTCCAACGATGCTGCTGCAGAGCTTCTCCAGCGCCTGCCCGGGTTGCGACTACAGCATGTTGTGGCTGCACATCTGAGCCAGGAGAACAACACCCCGGCACTGGCGCGCGCAGCGCTGGCGGGAGCATTGTCGTGCTCCGAGGAGTGGATTGGTGTTGCCGATCAGGGGGAGGGGTTCGATTGGCGTGAAGTGCGTTGAAAACGGATCGCCAAAAGAAAAAGCCGACCCGAGGGTCGGCTTTTTCGCTGGCGCGAGCCAGATTACTTCTTCTCGCCGGCGGGAGCGGCAGCTTCGGCAGGCTTGGCAGCGTCAGCCGGAGCAGCAGCGGGGGCCGGAGCAGCGGCAGGAGCCGGGGCTTCAGCGGGCTTTTGCTCGGCGGCGGGAGCCGGGGCAGCAGCGGGAGCCGGAGCAGCAGCGGGCTTTTCTTCTTTCTTGCCGCAGGCGGACAGGGCGACGGCGAGCAGAGCAGCAACGAGGAGAGATTGTTTCATTGTAAGTACCTTTATCGATAAGGTTGATAATGCGGGCCCAGCGCTTAGGGCCAGTGCAGCACGGGATGCCGCACCAACCGCAAATACTACCATAGTGATTCGCACCCGGGCATAGGAAATGGTGCACTGCAGAGGCCTGGCAATCGCCCACTTTTGTTGGGGTAAGGACCCGTTTACGTTCGCCTCGCGCGGGCGATGTGGGCGGGGTGTGGCTTTATTTCCCCGGCCAGCCGAACCCGCTGCAGTACCAGTCATAGAGGCAAGCCAGCACCCGGTCTGAATGAATCTCGGCCCCCGGCAAATGCCTTTCGTCCGCAAGTTGTTGCAGTGCGGCCAGGTCGTTCCAGTCTGGCGTATGCGTCTCGCCGTTGATGAACACCTGGGCTCCGCTATATAGCATCTGGGTGCGAAGGTCCAGTCGATACCCCGCGTGACTGAGCGCCTGAGCGAATGCGACCTCGTCCAGCGGTTCTTCTGGCGGATCGAAGTACACGTGAGGCTTCGGTTCGGTGAGATAGCAGCCCGTGAATTCGGCGATCGTCGCCTGATCCCAGCGAATGGCGTTGATCACCTGCCCCAGACGATCGAGCATGTCGTGCTCGATCTTTGCAGGATGGGTGCAGGCCCGCAGGTCGGGGTCGCTGTACATCCCGGCCATCTCGAGCCTGTCCTCCAGAAAGACGAGAAACTGAGTCGCCAGTTCCTGATGGGAAGGCGCGCGAAATCCCACTGAATAGGTGCTGCAGTCGTCGGTCAGGGCGATGCCGTTGTGGGCGTAGCGGGGCGGAAGGTAAAGCATGTCGCCCGGATCCAGTGTCCACTCTTGGGTGATCTTGAAGTTCTTCAGAATACGCAAGGGAATATCGGGCAAGATTTCCAGGTCATCCTGATCGCTCACCTGCCATAGCCTTTGCCCCGTTCCTTGAATCAGAAACACGTCGTAAGAGTCGAAGTGGGGGCCAACGCCACCGCCCTTGGCCGCATAGCTCACCATCAGGTCGTCCAGCCTCGCAAAGGGCACAAACCCGAAGCGTCGCAGCAGGGCGTCTGCCTCCGGCAGGTGATGGTTAAGCCCCTGCACCAGGATCGTCCAAGGTCCTTTGCGGCGCTGGAAATCTGCTGCGGCCAGAGGGCCGTTGCGCAGGTTCCACCGCCCCCTGTGGGGATACACCAAGCGGGACTCTGCTTCGCCGTTGCAGGCCAGTTCAAAGAGCTCATCTCGTTCCAGCAGGCCGTTGAAGCTGGGGATCGCTCCACGAACCAGCAGGGGTTCCTTTTGCCAATGGCGCTCCAGGAATTGATCGGCGGTCAGTCCGCCCAGGAGTTGTTGCAGCATCGCGCTCTGTCTCCAGCAAGGGTAACTGTGCATTGTCGCAAAGTTCGCGGGGACAGTTAAAATCCGGCCTCCTTTTTGCTCAGGATGTGCCGACATGCCGGTTGCCATAATCGAATCCCTGGACCACGAAGGACGAGGCGTCTGCCATGTCGATGGCAAAGCCATCTTCGTGGATGGGGCGCTGCCGCGCGAGCGAGTGGAATTCTCCAGTTACAAGAAGAAGCCTGGTTACGAGCAGGCTCAGATATCCCGGATTCTGAAAGCCAGTTCCCAGCGGGTATCACCTAAGTGCCCGCATTTCGGTGTGTGCGGTGGCTGCAGCATGCAGCATCTGGACCCGCTGGCGCAGGCAGCCGCCAAGCAGAGAATTCTCGAAGATGCGCTGTGGCACTTGGCGCGGCAACGGCCCGAGGAGGTGTTCCCGCCCATCTACGGCCCCACTTGGGGGTATCGTTCCCGGGCGCGGGTGTCCGTCAGGCTGGTACCCAAAAAGGGCGGGGTGCTGGTGGGCTTCCACGAGAAACGCAGCAGTTACATTGCCGACATGAAGCAGTGTGAAGTGCTGCCTCCCCATGTGGGGCACAGCCTCATGTCCTATCGGCAATTGGTGGCGGGGCTTTCCCGTCCGGACCGCATGCCGCAGATCGAAGTCGCCCAGGGTGAAGCAGAAACTGCTTTGGTGCTGCGCCACCTGGAGCCGCTGAACGATTCTGACCTGGAACAGCTTCGCCACTATGCCGACGCGCACGGGGTCGTGTTCTGGCTGCAGCCAGGAGGACCGGATACGGTGCATCGCTACTACCCGGAGGGTCCGGCGGAGCTGCACTACAGCTTGCCGGATTTCGGACTCAAGCTCTTTTTCCGGCCGACCGACTTTACTCAGGTAAACGTGGGCATCAACCGGATGCTGGTGCGCCGGGCCATGCGGCTGCTCGACCCCCGCCCGGGCGAACGCATCGGCGACATGTTCTGTGGGCTCGGCAATTTCACTCTTCCCATCGCCCGTCTTGGGGCGGAGGTGCTTGGCGTGGAGGGCAGCAAAGCCCTGGTGGAGCGGGCGCTCGACAATGCGCGCCGCAATGGCCTGGAGCAACGGGTGAGCGCCCGGGTGGCGAACTTGTTCGAAACCACTGAGGAAAATTTCCGAGCCCTAGGTCACTTCGACAAGTTGCTCATCGATCCGCCGCGCGAGGGAGCGGTGGCCCTGGTCAAAGCGTTGGGCGACGACGCTCCCCGGCGCATCGTTTATGTTTCCTGCAGTCCGGCCACTCTGGCCAGGGATGCGGCCGTGCTCGTCCACGAGAAAGGCTATCGCATGCTTGGAGCGGGGATCGCCAATATGTTTCCCCACACGTCTCACGTGGAGTCTATCGCTCTGTTCGAGCGTTGAACTGTTGGCTGGCAAACGCGGCGGATGGACACGATAGGCGCAAGTCGTCAAAATACGGCCTCGCTGCGGAGGTGTGGCAGAGTGGTTGAATGCACTGGTCTTGAAAACCAGCGAGGGGAAACCCTTCGTGAGTTCGAATCTCACCGCCTCCGCCATCTGATTATCTGGGCATTGTCGGTGGTGTGTCGCCGGGGTGGCCGTCCAGTGTTGGCAGGCGCTCTTCGGCGTGGGGGTGTGTGCCGAGTGCTTGGGCCGGGCCGCAGCGTGCGGCTCTAACGGGTTCCATGAAGCGAATTGTCATTCTGATTTCCGGGCGGGGCAGCAATATGCAAGCCCTGCTTGGGGCTGCATTGCCCGGTCGCGTGGTGGCGGTCATCAGCAACCGCCCGGATGCTGGGGGGCTTGCCTTGGCCCGGGATGCAGGTGTCGCCACGGTGGTGGTGGATCACAAGGCTTTTCCGGATCGGGAGAGTTTCGATTTGGCGTTGGCGGAGCGGGTGGCTGGCTTCGAACCTGATCTGGTGGTTCTCGCCGGTTTCATGCGTGTGCTCACCACGGCCTTCATCCAGCGTTTCGCCGATCGGCTCATCAATATTCACCCCTCGTTGTTGCCCTCGTTTCCAGGGCTGCATACGCATCGCCGGGCCCTCGAGGCCGGTGTGCGCGTGCATGGCTGTACAGTGCATTTTGTGCGTCCTGAGGTGGATGCGGGGCCAATCATCATCCAGGCGGTTGTGCCCGTCCTGCCGGACGATGATGAGTCAGCCTTGGCCAAGCGGGTGCTGGAGCAGGAGCATCGCATTTTCCCCCAGGCGGTGGCCTGGTTCCTGGAAGGGCGACTGGCGATGGGGCCCGGGGGGCGCGTGAAGTTGAGTGGGTGCGCGCCGCCGGGGCCTGCACTGGTTGCACCTGCGCTCGACCGGGGTTGAGAGCGGGAGCCGGTGTGGAGAGCAACCGGCCATGGCTGCCCTTTGCGCTCTCCGTACTGATCCACGTTGCGGTGCTGTTCGGGCCGGGCTGGACTGTCCCGGAGGCCGCGTTGGCGCCACCGTTGATTGCCGCCAGGCTGGTGGCGGCCCGGACCGAGGCCGCCCCTCCGCGCCAACTGACGGCGTCCGCTCCCGCCCGCGTCGCCAAGGGCGCGCGAGGGTCCGCAGCAAAGCCGTCCGCATCTGCCGCGGAGGCGAGCTTGCCTGCAACGAGTGATGAGCAAGTGGAGCCTGACCAGGGTGGAGCAGGTGAGGGCGCTGCTCCCTCACCGCGTAGCAGGGCCGGGGGTGATCCGAAGGCTGAGCGGCCAAGCGAACCAGCCGAAGACGAGGGCAAACCCCTGTCCCGGGTGGATACGACCAACTGGCCCCACCGGGGCGAAATTCGTTTTGCGTTGTTGCTGGGGCGTTTTGAAGTCGGAAAGGCGGCCCATGCGTGGCGCCACGATGGCGAGCGCTATGAAATCCGCAGCCAGATGGAGACGACGGGAATCGCGGCCATCGGGCGGGACGTGAAGGTTGCTGAATCAAGCACCGGTGCGATCACCGCTGCGGGCTTGCAGCCGACGGAATACCGGCTTGAGCGCCTCGGGAAGCCGGTCGAGCGGGTCCAGTTCGATCGGGAGGGAGGGCTGCTTCGGCAGGAGGGGTCGGCTGGTGCTCGGGAGCGGGAGTTGGCGGGCGATAGTCAGGATCTGCTGAGCCTGTATTACCAGATCGGTTTTCTCGCCGCGAGCAGCAGCGAGATGCGGATGTCCATTGCTTCGGCCCGGCACTACGGTAGCCTTGCGATCCAGCGGCTGGGTGAGGAGCAGGCGGAGACGAGGCTGGGCCCCCTGCGCCTGCTGCACATCCGGACCGAATTGCCGTCCCGCGATCAGTCGGTGGAGGTCTGGCTAGCGGTGGATTACCGGAGTGTGCCCGTGCGTATCCGCTTCGTGGATCACAAGGGCGATGCCTATGAACTGCAGGCGGTGAGCGTGGAACTGGACGGCGCGCGGTTGGCGCAACCCCCCAAGCCAAGCGGGTTTACCGTCAATTGATCAATCAGGGCAAGGCCGGGTTGGCCGGCTTGCCGTCAGGTAGGAATCATGAGTCTGATCTCTCGTACGCTGGTGGACGCAACCACCAAGGCATTAGCGCAGGTAATGGAGTTCCGGTTTCCGGCTGATGGGGTGCTCTCCCGCTACTTTCGTGAAAACCGCCAGTTGGGCCACAGGGATCGCGGCTTCATCGCTGAAACGGTCTATGCAGTGTTGCGCCGCAAGCGTTTTCTGGAGCGTCTCCTGATTGGTGCTGGCGGTGCCATTGGCCCCCGGCGCTGGGTGTTGGCAGCGCTGGTCCGCATACAGGGCGTGAGTACCCGCGATCTGGCCGAGGTGTTGCGCAAGGGTGAGGCGGATTGGCTGACGGCCATCAAGCAGGCGGATGCCACGCCTGCCAGCCTGGGCGACGCGCTTGATCTGCCGGATTGGCTGACGGAAGAACTCCTGGGGCAGATGGACGAGGAGGCCTTGCGGGCGCTGGCGTATGGCTTGAACCAGCCCGCCCCGCTGGATCTGCGGGTGAATGCGATGCGGATGGGGCGGGACGACGCACTGGCAGCATTGCGCAGTGCCGGACTGGAGGCGGAGCCCGGGCGGTGGTCTCCGGTGGCCATTCGCCTGGTCGGCAAGCCCGCGATCCAGAAGAACGAACTATTTCTCTCCGGGACCGTGGAGGTTCAGGATGAGGGAAGCCAGTTGCTTGGCCTGCTGCTCGCGCCAAGGCGGGGTGAGATGGTGGTGGACTTTTGCGCGGGCGCGGGCGGCAAGACGCTCCACCTGGGAGCGATGATGCGTTCGACCGGGCGCTTGTATGCGTTCGACGTTTCAGAGAAACGTCTGGCCAACCTCAAGCCTCGTGCAGCCCGGGCAGGTCTCTCCAACGTGCATCCGGTGGTTTTGGCCTCCGAAGGCGATGAGCGGGTAAAGCGCCTGGCGGGAAAGATCGACCGGGTGCTGGTCGATGCGCCCTGCAGCGGGCTCGGGACGCTGCGTCGCAACCCGGATCTCAAATGGCGCCAGGACCCGGCGACGGTGGCCGAGATGGTGGCGAAGCAGCTGCGCATCCTCACCCGTGCCGCAACGTTGGTGAAATCCGGAGGGCGCCTGGTGTATGCCACGTGCAGTATCCTGGATCGGGAGAACCGGGGAGTGGTTGAGGCCTTCCTTGCAGGACACCCGGAATTCCGCCTGGAAGAGGCTGGCGCGCTCCTGTCTGGTCAAGGAGTGGTGATGTCGGTCGGGCCTTATCTGCGTCTGACGCCCCAGGAGCACGGCACTGATGCCTTCTTTGCCGCGGCCTTGACGAGGGCGGCTTGATGGCGGCGCTGGAGCCGCGGGCGGCCGAACTCCTGAACGACCTCTGGGCGGATCTGCATCAGCCGGAAGTGCTCTGGCAACTCGGTGCGCTCGCCATTTGTCTGGCTTTGGCCTGGTGGGCAGCCAGAATATTCGGGCGGGCAATTACCGGGGCGACGGATGATGGCTCCGGGCGTATGTGGGAGGTTGGGCGGGGTGGGTTGAAGCGCTTGGCTTTCCCCCTCGTAGCCTTGGTACTGGTGCTGAGCGCACGCTATCTGCTGCGCCCCTGGCATCACGTCAACCTGCTGAGTTTGGCCGTTCCGCTGCTCGAATCCCTGGCATTGGTTCGGATGGTGGCCTATGCGCTGCGCCAAGCCTTCGCTCCCTCCGGTGTTCTGGTGAGTCTGGAGCGGGTGATGGCGGTGGTGATCTGGTCGGTGATGGCCCTGGATATTGTGGGCATCCTGCCGGACGTGATCGAGGCCCTGGAGTCGGTCGGCTTTTCCGTGGGGAAGCAGCGGCTCAATCTTTGGCTGATCCTGCAGGGGGTGGTCATGGTGGCGATCAGCCTGTTGCTCGCCATGTGGCTGAGCAACGTGCTGGAGCGTCGACTGGAGCGCGCGGCGGATCTGGATACCAGCTTCCGGCTGGTGCTGGTGCGCCTGATCAAGGCCGTGGCCATCCTGGTGGCGGTGATGATCGCGCTCCCAGCCGTGGGGATCGACCTCACCACGCTCTCGGTGTTTGGTGGCGCACTGGGAGTGGGGTTGGGGTTTGGGCTGCAGAAGATCGCCAGCAACTATGTATCGGGCTTCATCATCCTGTTGGACCGCTCGATCCGGATCGGTAACCTCATCACCGTGGACCAAAACCGGGGCGAGGTCACGCAGATTACGACTCGTTACACTGTGCTCAAAAGCTTGACGGGCGTCGAATCCCTTGTGCCCAACGAGTTTCTCGTAAGTCAGGTCGTGAAAAACGAGACCTACACCAACTCCCGGGTGCGCATTGCCTTGCCGTTCCAGGTGGCATACCAGGCTGATCTGGAATTGGCCATGAAGTTGCTCGTGGATGTGGCGGCGGCCCACCCTCGGGTGATGGCCGATCCTGCGCCGGGCGCCTTTGTGCTGGCGCTGGCGGACTCCGGTATCAATCTGGAGTTGGGGTTCTGGATTCCCGACCCCCAGGAGGGCACCCAGGGCGTTCGCTCGGATATCAATCTTGCGGTGCTGAAGGCCTATCAGGCGGCCGGCATCGAGATTCCCTACCCTCAGCGGGAGGTCAGGCTGGTCAAGGAGGCCGCGGGCGTGTGATGGTTGGGCGTGCCGCTCCGTTCGCGCATTGACCGGTTTCGGCTTTGGCGTAGAATGAACGGTTATCCTTATATTTCAAAGGCTTTATCCTTACATGTCATCGGGTTTATTGGATCTTTCCGGTTGGGGGTATGTGGTTGCAGCGCTGTTGCTTACGCATGTCACCATCGCCTCGGTCACCATCTTTCTCCATCGCGCCCAAGCCCATCGGGCTCTCGAGTTGCACCCCATCCCCAGTCATTTCTTCCGCTTCTGGCTGTGGCTCACCACCGGCATGATCACCAAGGAGTGGGCGGCAATCCACCGCAAGCACCACGCCAAATGCGAGACTGCGGAGGATCCCCATAGCCCTCAGGTCAAGGGGCTGGCCACAGTGTTGTTCGGGGGAGCCTTCCTGTACCGGCAAGAGGCCGCCAATCGGGAAACCATCGGGCGCTACGGCCACGGCACGCCGGACGACTGGCTGGAACGGCACGTATACACCCCGTACAACTTTGTGGGCATTCTGCTGATGCTGGGGCTGGATATGTTGCTGTTCGGGGTACTGCCCGGGCTCGCCATCTGGGTGGTGCAAATGGTGTGGATTCCGTTTTGGGCGGCCGGTGTGATCAACGGCGTGGGACACTACTGGGGTTATCGCAACTTTGCCTGTGCCGACGCAAGCACGAATATTGCCCCGTGGGGGATCATCATCGGGGGCGAGGAGCTGCACAACAATCACCACTCGTTCGCCACGTCGGCCAAGCTTTCCGCCAAGTGGTACGAGTTTGACATCGGCTGGATGTATATCTGCATCCTGCGGGCACTGGGGATGGCCAAGGTGCGGAAGGTAATCCCTTCCCCGCGGTTCATCGAGCCCAAGGTCCAGGCCGATCTGGAAACGCTGCAGGCCATCGTTACACACCGTTATCACGTGGTGACGAGCTATGTGGCGGCGCTCCGGCAGGTGATCTCGGAAGAGGTAACCGCGTTGAAGGCGCGCTCCGCAGGCCGGATCAGCGCAGGGCAGGTGCGCCGCTGGTTTGTTCTGGAGTCCGCCAAGCTAGGTGAGGGTGACAGGGCGGGTCTGGCTGTCGCTCTGGCAGGCAGCAAGCGCTTGGAGACGCTCTACGCCATGCGGGAGGATTTGTTTGCCTTGTGGCAGCGCTCCACGGCGTCGAGCGAGCAACTGGTGAAGCAGCTCCAGGATTGGTGCGCCAAGGCCGAGGCAAGCGGTATCGCCCAGTTGCAGGAGTTTTCCCGGAGGTTGCGTCGCTACGCGCTTTAATGGTTTTCGGACCGGTGCGTGACGCCCCGGCAATAAAAAACCCACCTCTCGAGGTGGGTTTTTTATTGAGCAACCATGGCGATCACTTGAGCTTCACTTCTTTGTAGACCACATGCTTGCGTGCTTTGGGGTCGTACTTCTTGATCTCAAGCTTCTCGGGAGTGGTGCGCTTGTTCTTGGTGGTGGTGTAGAAGTGCCCGGTACCAGCGGTGGACTCGAGCTTGATTTTGTCACGCATGGATGATTCCTTTAACTAACAGTCCGGCTGTCGCTTAGAAGCGCTCGCCGCGTTCCCGCAGATCGGCCAGAACGGCATCGATGCCATTCTTGTCAATGGTACGCAAGCCAGCGTTGGACACGCGCAGCCGCACCCAGCGGTTTTCGCTCTCAACCCAGAAGCGACGATAGTGCAGGTTCGGCAGGAACCGGCGCTTCGTCTTGTTGTTGGCGTGAGAAACGTTGTTGCCCACGATGGGGGATTTTCCGGTTACTTGACACACGCGAGCCATGGTTGTGCTCCAAATTCTGCAAAGCCCAAAATACTACCTTAATACAGCGGGTTGCAGCAAGAGAAACAGTGGGTGTGATATCGGAAAACCTGTGCTCAGGCAACGCCGAAAGAACGGCCGCGACTGCCAGTAAAGGCGGGATGGACACATGAAAGCCCGCGAGGGCCGTAGGTGCTGGGCTCACCGAGGCCTGCATTGAGAACGGAAAGCGCGTGCTGGTTAGCGGTTCTGAATTCGTGCAGCAGTTGCCCGTTGAGCCGGTTCAGGTCCGCGGCTTCCTGTCCGAGTTTCCTTAGCCGATGAAAGGCGTGCGCCAAGGAGGACGCCGCGGCGTGGTGGTCCAGGAGTTCAAGCAGGTGGGGCAGAGGGGCTGCCGGAAGTCCGTGTTCCAGTTGCGCATGCACGCGTTCCCGGGTGGAGCGGTTCAGCTCTCGGCAGAGGGCGTCTTTCTGCTCCAGCAATTGCGGGAGGTCACTCGGGTCGCCGCTGGCAAGCAAGTCTTGCTCTCGCCGCAATGCGGCGACCAGGCTGGTGATCAGCATGGCCTCGTTGTCTAGGCAGCGCTGCAATCCGGGCACCTCGAGGTGCTCGATTTCGCAGGGCTGGCTCACGATCCGGAGGACTGGTTGGCGAGCATCTGCCTGACGTCTTCAATCAGGCTATCGGCTACTTTCTCCGCATTGACCTGGAAGCGGCCCTCCGCGATGGCCTGCTTGATCTCGGCTACGCGGGCGCTGTCCACAACCGGGGTGTTCGCCATGGCCTGCCCGATCTCCTGGAGGCGGGACGACAAGGAGGACAGCTCCACCTGCGTGCCGGTTTGGCTCCCGGAGGCAGCCTCGCCCTTGGCGGAGCGAACCCGCGGCTCGCTGTTGGCAAGACCGCCAATGGATTTCATGGAGTTGTCGATTTTCACAGCGGTTCCCTTTCTGAATGAGAAGGTTCAGTGGCTGTTACGGCGAATAGGCGAAAAACTTTAGCGTTTTTCTCGGCCGCCGTGCAGGGGGGAACGTGAAGTTTTCGAGGGTTTCCGGGGATGTGGTGCCAAATAGGGCCTTGTTGCCGTCAGTTTCTGGGGTGTCGTCGCCGACGGCTTGTCCGAAGTCACCCGATCAGAATCGGATTTCCACCACACCTTCACCGCGGGCGATGCCGCTCACGGTCTGTCCGTTGTCGGTGCGTACCTGGGCGACTTGCCCAAGGGCGGCGTGATTGAGTGCGCGCCCCTCGGAGGCCACTTGGAAACCCCGGCCCCGGGCAATGACCTTGACCTGCTGGTTCTGCTGGATCACGGGCGGTTGTACCAGCATGTCTTGGCGCAGGGGCTGATTGGCCGCCACCGAAAGGCGCGTCGCCCGTCCGATGGCTTGTTGGGGATCGGTAACGATCCCCGGGGGCAGTTCACCCAAATCGCCGCGCCGACGCAGCAGGTCGTGGGGCATGAGGGTTTGGCCCTGCCCGAGGGGGGCCGCACTGACGTAGTAGTCAGCCATGACCTTGATCTGAGCGGGAACGAACGCTTGCCAGCCGCCGGGGGCCAGGCAGCGGACCCCGATGTTAACCCGGCCCCAGGGCAAGTTTTGGCCTGGCAGGTAGGCCTCCAGCGGCGAACAGGGTTGCAGGTTGCCGCCGTCGAAATGACCGACCGTGAAACTTACTTGTCCTGGCAACCCTCGGGTTTGTACTGTGAGGAAGTTCTCGACCACGCGGCGCACGGTTGCCGCGTCCTGGCCGGCCAAGGCGGAGGTCAGCGCAAGCCAGGGTACCAGAGCGAGGGAAATGAGGCGTCGGAGCATGGTTGGTGGGTCTGCGGGAACAGACCGCATTGGAGCATCGGCGTGTGCTGGCGCGCTGGAGGAAATGCTTGGGTAAACCGGTCCTCTTCGCCTGCCGTCCCCTAGCGCCTAAGCCTATGTTTGCATTGGTGGTATCGACAGGCTGTCCGGCTGCCAAAGAGGTAAAGGTGCCCATCAGGATTGCCCGGCCTTTCCGCGTTTTATCGCCAGATCGTGACGGAATCGGCGCACCTAGGATGGTGGCCACGATGGACTTGTTACGGGTGACGGTTCGATGGCAAACACTTTCGACAAGGCACTGAGTTTTCACCAGAACGCCTTGTCAGTCCGCTCCTATCGGCAGCAGTTGCTGGCTTCCAACATCGCGAACGCCGACACCCCCCATTACAAGGCGCGGGACGTGAATTTTCAGGACTCGTTGCGTCAGGCCCTGGGGCCGGGCGGCGGCGACCCCCTCAGTCTCAAGCGCACGTCAAACCGGCACCTGAGCGGAACGGCAGGTTCGGCGCTGGACAACGCGGCACTTTACCGCAGCGAAACGCAATCGAGCGTGGACGGCAATACGGTCGATCTGAACGTGGAACGGGCCCAGTTTGCCGAGAACGCTGTCCAGTACGAAGCCAGCGTCACGTTTGTAAACGGCGTGCTGAAAACCCTCTCACAGGCCATTCAAGGACAGTGATCATGAGCATGCTCAACGTATTCACCATTGCGGGTTCCGCGCTCACCGCCCAGTCCACCCGGCTTAACGCGGTGGCCAGCAACCTGGCCAACGCCGACAGCGTGGTCAGTTCCGACGGCAAGGGGTACCGGGCAAAACAGGTGGTGTTCCAGGCGACCCCTTTGGGCGGACCCGAATCGCAAGGCGTGAAGGTAACCCAGGTGGTGGAAGATGCCTCGCCACCGCGCACCCAGTACGACCCGAAGAACCCGCTCGCCAACGATCAGGGGTACGTCTCCCTGCCCAACGTGAACGTGGTGGAGGAGATGGTGAACATGATCTCCGCTTCCCGCTCGTACCAGAACAACGCCGAGGTGATGAGCACGGCCAAGACCCTGATGCTCAAGACCTTGCAGATCGGGTCCTGAGCCCGGCTGGCCAGCCCCCTTCTTTGTCAGTCCCCATAGCGGAGCACACCCACCATGGCCAGTACTTCAGCCGTCGGTTCCAGCATCTCCACGGAGTTGCTGGCCTCCCTCAACGGTAGCAAGAACACCACGACCAGCACCGATGCCAAGTCGGCAGAGGAAATCCAGAACCGCTTTCTGACTCTGCTGGTGACGCAGCTCAAGAATCAGGATCCGATGAACCCCATGGACAACTCGCAGATGACCAGCCAGTTGGCACAAATCAGTACCGTCCAGGGGATCGAAAAGCTCAACTCGGCCATTCAGTCCCTGGTGGACGGCGCCACCGCCAATCAGACCATTCAGGCCGCAGCCCTGGTGGGACGGGAAGTGCTGGTTCCCGGCTCGGGGCTGACCCTTGCCAATGGCTCCGCCAGAGGTGGAATCGAGCTTTCCGCCGCGGCCGACAAGGTGACGGTCACCATCAGTGATGCCAATGGCCGGGCTGTCCGCACCCTGGAACTCGACGGTGGTGCGGCGGGCACCATGAACTTTACATGGGACGGCAAGACGGACTCGGGCGCCAGCGCCACGGATGGCCAGTACTCGGTGAAGGTGGAGGCGACCGAAACCGGCCAGAAGGTGAGCGCCGAGGTGCTCCAGTACGGCAAGGTCAATGGCGTGGCGCGCGGCGCCTCGGGCATCACCTTGTCGTTGGCCTCGGGCAACAGTTTCGTCATGGGTGACATCAAGCAGATCAACTAAAGGGCCCCTTGCCTGAAGGGTGGCCCCACACGCGAACGGGAGAACACAACATGAGCTTTCAGCAGGGACTTTCCGGACTCAATGCTTCGTCCAAGGCGCTGGACGTCATCAGCAACAACGTCGCCAACTCCAATACGGTGGGCTTCAAGCAGTCCGAAGCGCATTTTTCCGACGTCTACGCTGCGTCCCTGTCCCGCACGGGTGACAACCAGGTGGGGATCGGCACCATGGTGAGTTCCATCTCCCAGGTCTTCACCCAGGGGAACGTCACGGTCACCGACAATCCGCTGGATGTGGCCATCAACGGCAACGGTTTTTTCCGCATGAGCCAGAACGGGACGATCAGCTATACCCGCAATGGTCAGTTCGACGTGGACAAGAACGGTTACATCGTCAATGACCAGGGTTTGCGCCTCACGGGTTACCCGGCGGACTCCTCCGGCACCATCCTTTCGGCCTCGCCCACCGATCTGACGGTGGATACCTCGGATCTGACGCCCACCGCCACCAGCACCGCGTCGGTCGGGCTGAACCTGGATTCCCGCGAGTCCGCGCCCAGCAATTCCCCGTTCTCCATGACGGACCCGAAGAGCTACACCTCATCCACCGCGCTCACCGTTTACGACTCCCTCGGTAATGCCCACACGTCGACGATGTACTTCGTCAAATCCGCGACCGCCGGGCAGTGGGACATGTACACCAGCCTGGATGGCGGCGCCGTTGGCGCGGCCACTTCCCTGACGTTTTCCTCCAGCGGGGCTTTGAGCGCCGTTTCCCAGGGCGGGGTGGCAGTGCCCAACGATGCCATTCCGCAGAGCGTCACGGTCAGTACCGGTGCCGTCTCGCCCCTGGATTTCACCATGGATTTCTCCAAGACGACCCAGTTCGGTTCGAGCTTCGGGGTGAATCTCATGAGCCAGAACGGCTTTTCCGCCGGCCGGCTGTCCGGGCTCAACATCGATGAGGACGGCATCGTCCAGGCTCGCTACAGCAACGGTCAGTCGCGCAATCTGGGGCAAGTAGCCCTGGCCAACTTCACCGCTCCGAACGGCTTGGTGTCCTTGGGCAACAACCAGTGGGCAGAGTCTTCCGAGTCCGGTCCGCCCCTGGTGGGCAAGCCGGGCACCAGTAGCCTGGGCGTGTTGCAGTCCTCCGCGGTGGAAGAGTCCAACGTGGACCTCACTGAACAACTGGTGGACATGATCACCATGCAGCGCGCCTACCAGGCCAACGCCCAATCCATCAAGACGGAAGACCAGATCATGCAGACCCTGGTCAATCTGCGCTGATGCGTGCCCCCCTCTGGACTGATGGAGTGAGCCCGTGGATCGCCTGATCTATCTGTCGATGACCGGCGCCAAGCACACCATGGGCCGCCAGGCGGCGGTGGCGCACAACCTGGCTAACGCCACATCCACCGGCTACCGGGCCGAGGAGCACAAGCTGAGGGCCGTACCCGTGCTTTCCGAGGGGCTTCCAACGCGGGCGTTCGTGGTGGATGCCAGCGTTTCCAACAATTTCGACCCGGGGCCCATCCAGCACACCGGCCGCAGCCTGGATCTGGCGGTGCAGGGCAAGGGCTGGATCGCTGTGCAGATGCCCGACGGCAGCGAAGCCTATACCCGCAACGGCAGCCTGGAAGTGTCCGCCAACGGAGTGTTGCAGACCCGCAGCGGGCTCCCCGTGCTGGGCGATGGCGGTCCGATCACGATCCCGCCGGACAACGAAATCACCATCGGGCGGGACGGCTCGGTATCAGTGGTGCCCAGCACCGGCGCGAAGAACACCGTGGCGCCCGTGGGTCGGATCAAGCTGGTGAACCCGCAGGAAGCGGATCTCAAGCGCGGCGAGGATGGCCTGTTCCGCATGGCCAACGGCCAGCCCGCGGAAGTGGATGCCAACGTGGTGCTGGCCTCGGGCTACCTGGAGGGCAGCAACGTGAACGTTGTGGAAGAGATGGTCAACATGATCGGCCTTGCTCGGCAATTTGAAATGCAATTGAAGATGTTGCAATCCGAGGAGGCAAACGATCAGGCAGGCATGCAGGTGCTTGCCCACCGCTAATCCCCAAACCTGAGACGGAGATGTCCGATGAAACGATCCTTCAGCTTCCGTGAGCCCCTGCTGTTGAGCGAACCCGAGATGATTCACATCTGGCCGTATGCGGACAAGGCCGTGCTGACCCGGGAAAAACCGGCCGGCTGGCTGCAGCGCATGATTGGCCGAGTCTTTCGCAGCCGTCGGCATCGTGGCCTGAGCAGCGTGTTCGCCGACTGAATCAGGTCGCTTCATCCAACAACAAGCCATAACGGGAGAAACCGGATGATTCGTTCCCTCTGGATCGCCAAGACAGGCCTGGATGCCCAGCAGACCAACCTGGACGTGATCACCAACAATCTGGCCAATGTGAGCACCAATGGTTTCAAGAAAGCCAAGGCGGTGTTCGAGGATTTGCTATACCAGAACCTGCGCCAGCCCGGTGCCCAATCCACGCAGCAAACCACCATTCCTTCCGGGTTGATGCTCGGAACGGGTGTGCGGCCCATCGCCACCGAACGGGTGCATACCCAGGGCAACCTCACCCAGACGGGCAACTCGCTGGACGTGGCTATCCAGGGGCAAGGATTTTTCCCGATCCAGATGCCGGATGGCTCCACCGCCTACACCCGTGACGGCAACTTCCAGAAGGACGCCCAAGGGCAGATTGTCACTTCCAGTGGCTACCCGTTGCAGCCGGCCATCACCATTCCCGCCAACGCCCAGTCGGTCACCATCGGCAAGGACGGTGTGGTCAGCGTGCTGCAAGCCGGCCAGTCGGCCCCGACCCAGGTCGGGCAGATCCAGTTGGTCACCTTCGTCAATCCGGGTGGATTGCAGAGCATGGGTGAGAATCTCTACATGGAAACTGCCTCGTCCGGCACCGCCACGCCCAACACCCCGGGCACCAACGGCGCCGGCGGTCTCAATCAGGGCTACGTGGAAACGTCCAACGTCAATGTGGTGGAGGAACTGGTGGGCATGATTCAGACCCAGCGGGCCTATGAAATCAACTCCAAGGCGGTCCAGACTTCGGATCAGATGCTGGGCCGGCTGACCCAGCTTTGAGGGTGACGGCCATGCAAGCCCGAAGCCTGTCCGCCGCGGCTGTCGCCGCCATCGCATTGGTGGGCTGCGCCATGACCCAGGCGCCAGCCACCAACGTGCATCAGCCCATGTCGGTGCGCCCCGCGCCCCCGCCCGCCCCGGTGGCGGCCAATGGCGCCATCTATCAGGCAGGCACGGCCAGACCGTTGTTCGAAGACAGGCGCGCGCGCTACCTGGGCGACACCTTGACCATCCAGATCACTGAAAAGACCCAGGCCAACAAGAAGTCGGCTACGACGGCCGAGCGTACCGCATCGGTCAAGGCGGGTATTCCGGTGCTCAACCACTTGCCCGGCAAGGGATTGCTCGGACTAGGCCTGGAGGCCAACGACAGCAACAAGTTCTCGGGCAAGGGGGAGTCCAATGCCAACAACGATTTCAGCGGCACGATCACGGTGACCGTCATCGATGTGTACCCCAACGGCAATCTTCTGGTGTCGGGGGAAAAACAGGTGGCGATCAATCAGGCGCAGGAATTCGTGCGCTTCTCGGGCGTGGTGAACCCCAACAACATCACTTCGGCCAACACTGTGCAATCGACCCAGGTGGCCGATGCGCGGATCGAATACAAGGGTAGCGGCTTTCTGGATTCCGCCCAGCAGATGGGCTGGCTTTCCCGCTTTTTCCTGACCGTGCTGCCTTTCTGAACGAGGGACGGGATGAACGCTTTCCGCCTCCTGCTCCTGGCATTGCTGATGGCCGCCATGCCGGCTGTGCATGCCGAGCGTGTCAAGGATCTGGCCGCCATCGCCGGGGTGCGCAACAACCAGCTCGTGGGCTACGGCCTCGTGGTCGGGCTCGATGGCAGCGGTGACCAGACGACCCAGACGCCATTTACAGTCCAGAGCATCGTCAGCATGCTTTCCAACATGGGCGTCAACCTGCCCCCGGGGCAGGCGCTGCAACTGAAGAACGTGGCCGGGGTCATGGTGACGGCGACGTTGCCGCCGTTCTCCCGTCCCGGGCAGGCGCTGGACGTGACCGTCTCGTCCATCGGCAATGCCAAGTCGCTCCGTGGCGGCACGCTGATCATGACCCCACTCAAGGGCGCGGATGGCAACGTCTACGCCGTGGCGCAAGGCAATGTGCTGGTCGGCGGGGTTGGGGCGCAAGCCGGTGGGGCCAAGGTCACCGTCAACCACTTGTCGGTCGGGCGGATTGCCGGGGGGGCGACGGTGGAGCGGGCCGTGCCCACCAGCGTGGGGCAGGGCGAGTTCGTGATGCTGGAGCTCAATCAGGCGGATTTTGGTACCGCGCAGAAGGTGGTGGATGCCATCAACCGTGGCTTGGGCGGGGCAATCGCCCGGGCGCTGGACAGCCGCCAGATCCAGGTCCGGGCGCCAGCGGACCCGGACCAGCGGGTGTCGTTCATGGCGCGGCTGGAGTCGCTTGATGTCCAGCCCAACATGGCCGCAGCCAAGGTCATCGTCAATGGCCGCACCGGCTCGGTGGTGATGAACCAGGCGGTCGCCCTGCAGCCTTGCGCCGTGGCGCATGGCAACCTTTCGGTGACGGTCAACAGCGAACCGGTGGTAAGCCAGCCCGCGCCTTTCTCCGGCGGCCAGACGGTGGTGGGCGAGCGGGGCCAGGTGGATATCAAGCAGGAAGGGGGAAACCTCATCAACGTCAAGGCCGGCGCCAACCTGGCGGAAGTGGTCAAGGCGCTCAACGCGGTAGGGGCCAACCCTCAGGACCTCATCACCATTCTCCAGGCGATGAAGGCCGCAGGCGCCTTGCGGGCCGAGCTGGAAGTCATCTGACGGGAGGAAGGGCTCATGGACAAGATGACCCTGGATACCAGTGCCGCGCTGAACCGGCCGGCATTCGACGCCAGCAGCCTCAACGATCTGAAGCGTGTGGCGCGGAACAACTCCCCTGAAGCCCTCAAGGCTGCGGCGCGGCAGTTCGAGGGCGTGTTCCTGCAGATGGTGATGAAGTCCATGCGGGAGGCGGTACCCCAGTCCGGCCTGCTGGAAGGCGATGAGAGCAAGATGTACCAGTCCTTGCTCGACCAGCAACTGACCCAGAATCTCGCCGCCCGGGGCGGGACAGGTCTGGCGCAGATGATCGAAAAGCAATTGGGGCGGGCGCTGCAAAACCCGAATGGGCAGGATGCGGCGCAAACGGCCTCGCTCGATACCCCGGCTCCCGCGGCCAGTAGCCAGAAACCCCTCAAGCTCAGCATGCCCCAGGTCAGCAGCGAAGAACCCCGGTGGTTCCCCCTCGATGCCAACGGCCTGGCAGCTTCGGCGCGTGCGCGGGCAGAAGCGTCGGCACCTGGGCAGGAAGGATTGCAGGAGACGCCTCCGACTCAGGTTGGCGCCCGGTCGTTGCTGGATGTGCACCACGCGGCGACGGCCACCGCCCAACCGGACGCACTTGCTACCGGGAGCGTTGCTGCGGTGGGTCAGACTTCGGGTGCCGCAGGCTTCAACGAGGCAGACCTGGGCGCCGCGCCGCGGGAATTCGTCAACCAGGTGTGGCCGCACGCGGTGGAGGCCAGTCGGCAAACGGGCATTCCGGCCCGCTTCCTGGTGGCCCAGGCAGCGCTGGAAACCGGTTGGGGCCGGTCCCAGACGCGTACCGAAGACGGCCGTCCCAGCTACAACCTCTTCAATATCAAGGCCACCCGGGGGTGGGAGGGCGGCTCGGTGGAAGTGAGCACGGTCGAGTACATCAATGGCCAGCCCCGTCGGGAGAATGCGCGCTTTCGCACCTACGGCTCATACGCCGAGGCTTTCCAGGACTACGCCAACCTGATCCGGGGCAATCCACGCTATGCCCGGGTGGTGGGTGAATCCGACCCGATCCGCTTTGCCCGCGGGCTCCAGGACGCAGGCTACGCCACAGATCCCATGTACGCCGTGAAACTGGCCCGCATCATCAACGGCTCGACCTTGCGCCAGACGCTGCTGGCCTGATCGGGGCCAGCCTGTCCAAGGCGGCCACCTTGGGTGGCGTGCGAAACCTGGGTTGAGGGCCCTAAGGATCCCGCGTCGCCTGCCGATAATTCCGTGTGACGCGAAAGTGGAATA
>DAITAZ010000089.1:0-1459 GCA_036824045.1 Rhodocyclaceae bacterium | reverse complement strand
GCCTGACTTTCCCCCCAATAATCCGTATACTCCGCCCACCCTGCGCCCGACCAATTGGCGTAGCGGTCCTTGAAAACCTGATCGTCGTGGCTGCCTGGCGGCCCTTTTCCGATCCTTCCCCGTCTGCCTAATTGGTGTCACTCAGCTTGAGCGACAGGTCGTCGCTGGATTCATGCATGTCTATTGATAACAACTTTGCCGCCCTCGGCTTGAATGAGCGCATTCTGCAAGCCATTGCCGAGGCCGGTTATTCCACCCCCACTCCCATCCAGAGTCAGGCTGTGCCCCAGGTGCTGCGCGGCGGCGACCTGCTGGCTGCGGCCCAGACGGGCACCGGCAAGACGGCCGGCTTCACGCTGCCGATTCTGCATCTGCTCTCTGCCCGTCGGGGCGACGGCCGACCGGGCCGGCCCCGTTGCCTGATCCTCACGCCCACCCGCGAGCTGGCGGCCCAGGTGCAGGAGTCGGTGCAGACCTACGGCAAGCACCTGCCGCTCACCAGCATGGTGATGTTTGGCGGGGTGGGCATCCACCCCCAGATCGACGCCCTGAAGAAGCGGGTGGACATCCTGGTGGCCACGCCGGGGCGCTTGCTGGACCACGCGGCGCAGAAAACGGTGGACCTGAGCGGGGTGGAGATCCTGGTGCTGGACGAGGCGGACCGCATGCTGGACATGGGCTTCATCCGGGACATCCGCAAGGTGCTGGCAATGTTGCCGAAGCAGCGGCAGAACCTGCTGTTTTCCGCCACCTTCTCGGACGAGATCCGGGAGCTGGCGGACGGCCTGCTGCACAACCCCGGCTACGTGGAAGTGGCGCGGCGCAACACGGCTTCGGAGCTGGTGGAGCAAACCGTGCACGTGGTGGCCCAGAAGCAGAAGCGGCATTTGCTCTCCCACCTGATCCGAACCCGCCAGTGGTACCAGGTGCTGGTGTTCACCCGCACCAAGCACGGCGCGAACCGGCTGGCGGAGCAATTGGGCAAGGACGGCATCAGCGCCGCGGCGATCCACGGCAACAAGAGCCAGGGTGCCCGCACCCGGGCGCTGGCGGATTTCAAGTCCGGTTCGGTGCAGGTGCTGGTGGCCACCGATATCGCCGCCCGGGGGCTGGACATCGACCAGTTGCCCCAGGTGGTGAATTTCGAGTTGCCCAATGTGCCCGAGGACTACGTGCACCGCATCGGCCGCACCGGCCGGGCGGGCGCCAACGGGGCGGCGGTGTCGCTGGTGGATGGGGAGGAGATGAAACTGCTCACCGACATCGAGCGGCTGATCCGGCGCAAGATCGCCCGCGCCGAGGTGGAGGATTTCGTTCCGCCCGCCCATATCGAGCCGGAAGCCCCGCGCCCGCCCCGCCCGGCCCAGCCGGGCCGGGGTGGCAACGGCAACGGGCGGCCCGGCCATTCCCCACGGGTGAGCCAGGGCAACGGCGGCAGCAAGCCGGCCGCGGCGGCCAA
>DAITAZ010000075.1:0-6376 GCA_036824045.1 Rhodocyclaceae bacterium | reverse complement strand
GTATGCTGGGCAGTCCGGCCACATGAACCTGGCAACCGCTGTTGACCGCTGAGCCTGGTCCGGAGCGCTCCATGGAGAGTGCGTTGAGTGGTTCGGCGCAAGCTGGCCGCGGGGCGGGCGCGCTGCGCCTTCGCCGGTGCATCCGGCTACGGTTGTTTGCAGGTTGTAGGGATGTTTCGTCACATCAGTATGGGAGAGTCCAAACATGAACAAGAAAGAGGTCAGTCGTTTGCCCCTGCGCCGCGCCAAGGGGTTCACCCTCATCGAGGTGATGGTGGTGGTGGTCATCCTGGGGATTCTTGCCGCCCTGGTGGTGCCCAAGATCATGAGCCGGCCGGATGAGGCGCGGGCCGTGGCGGCCAAGCAGGACATCGGATCGATCCTGCAGGCGCTCAAGCTCTACAAGCTGGACAACATGCGCTACCCCACCACCGACCAGGGCTTGGCGGCGCTGGTGCAGATGCCTTCCACACAACCCGCGCCCACCAACTGGAAAGCCGGCGGTTACCTGGAAAAGCTGCCCAAGGACCCCTGGGGCCGCCCTTACCAGTACCTCAGCCCCGGGGTGAAGGGCGAGATCGATGTGTTCAGCTATGGTGCTGATGGTCAGGCTGGTGGCACCGGGGCGGACGCCGACATCGGCTCCTGGGATCTCTGAAGGGGCGGGGCCTGAATCTGCGCGGACCCCTCCGGTTGGTGCGCGACCTGTCCGGCCCCGTCTGCCGGTCCAGGGCGTGGGCGCCGCCGCACAGCACGGCCACCGCCCTGGCCGGCGGGCGGCGCCAGCCCGGCTTCACCCTCATCGAAGTGCTGGTGGTACTGGTCATCCTCTCGATCGTGATGTCCGCGGTGGCGGTGGGTATCCGGCCCAGCGCCCGCCATGTGCTCGATACCGAGACCGAGCGCCTGGCCCAGCTCTTTGAACTGGCGATGGAAGAGTCCCGCTATTCGGGGCTGCCCCTGGCCTGGGAGCCTGCCAGTACCGGTTACCGATTCCTGCGCCGCAACGACGATGGCGAGTGGCTGCCCCCTGGTGGCGATGACCCGCTGCGGCCTCGCCGCCTGCCGGGGGAGGTGCGGCTTGCCGGGGCCTTCAGCGGGCAGCAGGGCCTCGCGGCGGGCAGCCGGGTGGTGTTCCGCGCCAGCGGTGGCGAGCGGCTGGAGGTGCGGCTGGTGGCCGAGACCGACATTGCCGCGGTGATTGTTCATCCCCTTTCGGGGCGGGTGGAGGTGCAGCGTGCACGCTCGGTCGCCCAGCCCTGAGCGGGCCCCCGGGTCCGGGCAAGCCGGGGCGGCCCGGCGGATCCCGGGGCGCAGCCCGGGCTTCACCCTCATCGAAGTGCTGGTGGCGCTGGCCATCCTGGCCGTCACCCTGGCGGCGGCAAGCCGTGCCGCCGGCTTGAGCCTGACCACCAGCGCCGATCATCGGGACCGCCTGCTTGCCACCTGGGTGGCGGACAACCGCCTCGCCATGCACGTGGCCCAGAACGACTGGGTCAATACCGGCGAGTACGAGGGTAGCGAGACCCAGGCCGGGCGGGAGTTCGTCTGGCGCGAAGTGGTGAGCGGCACACCCAATCCCCGCTTCCGCCGGGTGGAAGTCCGCGTCCTGCGGGCCACCGACCCCAACCGCACCCTGGTGACCCGGGTCGGGTTCATGATCCGGCGGACCAACTGACATGGCCCGATCAGCCTCACGCCGAGACGCCGGCTTCACGCTGCTGGAGGTGCTGGTGGCGATCACCATTCTGGCGATCCTGGCGGCGCTCTCTTTCCGCGGGATGTCCAGCATTCTCGACGCCCGTGAGCGGGTGAGCGTCGAAACCCGCAAGTGGCGGGACGTGGCCCACTTCCTTTCGGTGTTCGAAACCGACGTGGCCCAGGCGCTGGCGCGGACGGTGCGGGGGAGTGATGGCGAAACCCTCCCGGCCTGGCAGGCCGGGCCGGACGCCGGCGGCCTGGAGGATGCCCCCCTCTGGCTCACCCGCCTGGGGCCGGATTCCCGCGACGAACATCAGCCTCCCCAGCGCGTGGGCTATCGCCTGCGCGACGGCTACCCCCAGCGCCTGGCCCTGCCGGTGCTGGACCGGCTGGCGTCCACCAAGCTCAGCGCCGAATCCTTCGCCGTGCCGCTCAAGGGGCTGAGCCTGCGGCAGATGGACGACGGCCAGGGCTGGTACGACATCTGGCCGACGCCGGAGGCGGGCAACGAGGGCTTGCCCCGGGCGGTGGAAGTTGTGGTGGAACTGCAAAGCGGGGAACAGATCACCCGCCGGTTCGCGGTGCGCTGACGATGGGATGCCCCGCGCGCCGCAGCCTCTGCGCCCGCCCCCGGGGTGCGGCCGTGCTCATGGCGCTGATCGTTGTCGCGCTGGTGACGGCGGCGGCCTCCGCCATCCTCAACCGCATGTCCGTCTGGACCCGGCAGACGGAATTGGTGGAGGACGCCACCCGCGCCCGGCTCGCCCTGACCGCCGGCGTGGCCTTCGCCAGCACCGTGCTGCGGGACGACGAGGCGCGCAGCACGGTGGACTTCCTGGGCGAGCCCTGGGCCACGCGCCTGCCCGCCACCGAGGTGGAGGGGGCGGAAATGGCCGGCCAGCTCTACGACCAGCAAGGCTTGTTCAACCTCAACAACATCGTCCGGGGGGGCGAGGTGGATGCGGCAGGATTTGCCAAATTCACCAAACTGTTGGACATTCTCAACCTGCCGGAAGAACTGGCGGAGTCCCTGGTGGACTGGCTGGACGCGGACAGCGACCGCACCGGCCGCAAGGGCGCCGAGGATGACGACTACCGGGACGCGAATCCGCCTCGGCGGGCCGGCAACCGGCTGCTGGCCGATGCGAACGAATTGCTCCAGATCCGGGGCTTCACCCCCGAGGTGGTCGCCAAGTTGCGGCCATTTGTCGCCGCTTTACCCGGCATCACCGCCATCAATGTCAACACCGCCCCTGCCGAAGTATTGGCTTTGGCGGTGGATGGCCTGACCCTGGGCGAAGCCCGGGTGCTGGCAGCCGAGCGGGATCGGGCCTATTTCAAGGATCTGGCGGATTTCCGCGCCCGGCTGCCGCGCAGGGACCTCACGGTGGTGCAGAACTGGGTTTCGGTCACCAGCCAGTACTTTCTGCTGCGGGCAGCCACCCGCTATGGCCGGGCCCGGGTATTCGCCCAGGTGATGCTGCACCGGGCGCCCCAGAAGTTCCCGGTGGTGGTGTGGCAGCGACTGGAATGAGAGAAACGATTAAGGTGATCAGGCATGTCTAGCCTGCTGATGGTGTACCTGAGCAGCGACTGGCGCAGCCACGGCCAGTTGCCGTGGACCCTGCGCGATGCCTTCGGCAAGGTGGTGAGCCACGGCCAGTGCATGCCCGGCGATCTGCCTGCGGCGCGGGAGACGGTGGGCATCGTGGCCCAGGACGCGCTGCTGCTGCGGCGGGTCAAGCTCCCGGCCGGGCGCGAGGCGCGGGAATCCAATGTGCTCGCCTATTCCATCGAGGACGCCCTGCTCACCGATCCCGACGCTGTGCATGTTTCGGTGCTGGGCCCGGACGGCGAAGGCCTGAGCGTGGTGGCGGCCGTCTCCCGGAGCTGGATACACGAGACGGTTACCGCCCTGCAGGGGGCCGGTCGGGTGCTGCGCGCGCTGGTGCCGGAAGGCTTTTTGCTGCCGTTCAAGGCGGGCGCCTGGTCGGTGCTGGTGGGGCCCGGTGCCGGCATGGTGCGTACGGGCGACAGCTACGCCCTGGCCACCGATGCCCTGACCGGGCGGGAGCCCCCCGTCACCCTGCGGTTGATGGCGGCGGAGGCGCGGGCCGCGGGCAAGCTGCCTTCCCGCGTGCGGGTTTTCGTGAGCGACAAGGATCAGGAGATCGACGCCCGCTTCTGGCAATCGGTGCTGGGGGTCCCCGTGGTCCTCAAGGGGCGCTGGCAGTGGGCCGACGCCCCGCCGGCCGCCGCGTTGCCCACCCTGCTGGCCGGGCGCCTGGGGGCCAAGGGCAACGGGCTGGAAAAGCTGCGCCCCTACCGGCCGGTGTTCTGGGCCCTGGGCCTGATGCTGGGCCTGCAGGTGCTGGCGGTGCTGGGCACCTGGGGCTGGATGAGCTGGGAGCGGCGTGCCCTGCGCAGTGAAATGGAAGCCCTCTTCACCCAGGCGTTCCCCGATGCCAAGGCCATCGTCGATCCACCGCTGCAGATGCAGCGCAATCTCACCCAGTTGCGCCGCGGCGCGGGGGAGGCGGGGCCGGAAGACTTTCTGGTGCAATTGGGGCAGGTGGCGCCGGAACTCGGCAGCCTGCCTCCCGGAGTGGTCAAGAGCGTGCAGTTCGCTCAAGGGCGGCTGACGGTGGAGATGGCGGCCCCCGCCGAGGCCGTCGCGGCGCTGCAGGGGCAGCTTGGCGCCCGTGGGGTGCGCGCCAGTGTCGAAGCCGGCCAGGGCGGCGCCGGTGCCCGCCTGGTGTTGCGGGGGGGCGCGCCATGAAGGCGGACAAACTCAAACAGGCCTGGGCTGCCCGCAATCCCCGGGAGCGGCTGTTCCTGGCCGTGGGCGGCAGCGCGGCAGCCGTGTTGATCCTGGTGTTCGGACTCCTGTGGCCGGCCGTGACCGAAGCCCTCCGTTTGCGTGAGGATTTGCCCCGTCTGCGCGCCCAGGTGGAAACCATGCGCGTGCAGCGGCAGGAGGTCGCCCGCCTCAAGGGCGCGCCCGCCCATCCGGCGCTGGATCCGGCCCAGTTGCGCAAGGTGCTGCTGGAAACTGCCAAGTCCGCTGGGCTGGGGGAGCCCAGCCGGCTGGATGTGGGTGGGGGCGTGGTGCAGCTCGGATTTGCCCGCGTGCCCTTCGAGTCCTGGGTGGGGTGGCTCGATGCCCTCCAGCGGGAGCAGCATCTGGCGGTGGATTCCGCCCGCGTCGAACCCACCGGCGAGCCCGGCGTGGTGCGGGTGGATGCCGTGCTCGCCGGTGGAGGTTGAGGCCCCCGGCTGGCGCTGGCCCCTGGTGGCCGGGGTGCTGGCCTTCCTGATCGGCCTGGTGGCCTGGGCGCCCGCAAGCCTGCTGGACCCCTGGTTGCGCCAGTCCACCCAGGGCCGGGTGTACCTGGCCCGCAGCGCCGGCACGGTCTGGGACGGGCAGGGGGAACTGGCGGTGGCGGTCGGGTCGGCGCCCGGTACCCCCGTCGCCTGGCGCTTGCAGTTCCTGCCCCTGTTCTCCGGGCGTCTGGGACTGGAACTGCGATTGGGCAGCGAACAGTGGGCCGAGGTGCAGGTGGGGCCCGCGTTCCTCGGCGTGAGCCAGATGCGGGCCAACCTGCCTGGCGCCCTGGTGGCGGAATTCGGGGGTCTGCTGGCCAAACTCAAACTGGGTGGGCGGGTGCAGATCGAATGCATTGCGTTGCAGGCCACGCCCGCCAGCGTTGTCGGGCAGGCCCGGCTGCTGTGGGCGGGTGCGGCCTCGTCACTTTCCCCCTTCAACCCGGTGGGGGACTACCAACTGGAACTCAACGGCAGCGGCCCGGTGGCCAGCCTGCGGCTGTCCACCCTTGCCGGGCAGTTGCTGGTCAACGGCAACGGCCAGTGGCGGCCCGGCGAGCGCCTGAGCTTCGAGGGGCTGGCCCGGCCGGCGGAGGAGAAGATTGCCGTGATGCGGCCTTTCCTCAGTCTGCTCGGTCCCATGACCCGGGGGGACGAGGTGCCCATCCGGTTTGAAGTGGGGCTGCGCTAAGGCGGTGCGGTGGCCGGGCGCTTTCCGGCGCCGGCGAGGGCGGCTTCAGTCCCGAATCTTGGGGGCGCCCTGGAAGACCCAGGTGCGGGTGATGTCCACCTGGTCGTAGAGGCGTTTCATGTCCGGCGGGAAGGCGGGGAAGGGGGCGCTCATCTCGACGATGCGGCGCACGGCGTCGTCCATCTCCGCGTGGCCGCTGCTCTTGCGGATGTGTACCCGGGCCAGGGTGCCGTCGCTGTTGACGGTGACCGTGACCACCAGATCGTCGTAGTGGCGGTCCCGGTTCAGGCGCGGGTAGTTCATGGCCCCGATGCGTTCCACTTTCTGCCGCCAGCCCTCGCCATAGAAGGAAAGCTGGATGTTCTTGGGGTCGGTGCCCAGGATGCTGGCCTTGCGCCCGGGGTTGGCGGCAGGAAGGTCGCTGAGGGGGGCGTGGGGCAGGGTGCCGCCCGGTTCGCCCCGGCGCAGGTTGGGATTGGTGCTGCCGTCGCCCGGCCGGCCGCTGCCCGTCTGGCCGATGAGCCCGGCGGCGCTGCGGCCCCCTTGCCCGGGGTCGGCCGCGGCGTACTGGCTGGATCTGGTGGCTGCGGCTTGCTCCGCCGCCCGCCGGGCGGCGTCTGCCTGGGCCTGCTCGGCGGCCCGGCGGCGCTCGGCGTCAGC
>DAITAZ010000004.1:0-151888 GCA_036824045.1 Rhodocyclaceae bacterium | reverse complement strand
GGGCCTACGCTCCGGGAGAACTTTCATGGAAAAAAAGACCCAGTTCAGTTTGTGGTATTTCGTGTTTGCCTTGCTCACCGTGTTCTGGCTACACGGCATTTGGGTGCAGGCGCAAACGATCGAACCCATCCCCTACAGCGAATTCCAGAATCTGCTCAAGCAAGGGCAGGTGGAGGAGATCGCCATCCGCGACCAGACCATCCAGGGGAGCCTGAAAGCGCCACTGCCGGATGGCCGGCAGAAGTTCATCACCACCCGGGTGGAGAATGAGCTGGCCAAGGATCTGGCGCAGTACAACGTGAAGTTCGCCGGGGTGATCGAAAGCACCTTCCTGCGCGATCTGCTGGGCTGGATCATCCCCGCGGTGGTGTTCGTCGGCATCTGGCTGTTCGTGATGCGCCGCTTTGCCGAGAAGCAGGGCCTGGGCGGAGGTTTCATGTCCATCGGCAAGAGCAAGGCCAAGGTCTACGTGGAGTCGGAGACCGGGGTGAGTTTCAGTGACGTGGCCGGCGTGGATGAAGCCAAGGAGGAACTACAGGAGGTGGTGAACTTCCTGCGCAACCCCAAGGACTACTCCCGCCTGGGCGCGCGCATGCCCAAGGGCGTGCTGCTGGTGGGCCCTCCGGGCACCGGCAAGACCCTGCTGGCACGGGCCGTGGCGGGCGAAGCGAAGGTGCCGTTCTTCTCCATCTCCGGCTCCGAGTTCGTGGAAATGTTCGTCGGCGTGGGGGCGGCGCGGGTGCGCGACCTCTTCGAGCAAGCCCGGGCCAAGGCGCCGGCCATCATCTTCATCGACGAGTTGGACGCGATGGGCCGCGCCCGAGGGGCTTTTCCCATGGGCGGGCACGACGAGAAGGAACAGACGCTCAACCAGTTGCTGGTGGAGATGGACGGCTTTGACCCCAGCGCTGGTCTGGTGCTGCTGGCAGCCACGAACCGGCCGGAGATCCTGGACCCGGCGCTGCTGCGTGCCGGCCGCTTCGACCGCCAGGTCCTGGTGGACCGGCCCGACCGCAAGGGCCGCATTGCCATCCTGCAGGTGCATCTGCGCAAGATCCAGCTCGCGCCGGGCGTGGACGAGGAAAAGATCGCCGAGCTGACGCCGGGCTTTTCCGGCGCCGATCTGGCCAACCTGTGCAACGAGGCGGCACTGGTGGCCACCCGGCGCGGGGCGGAGTCCGTCACGCTGGACGACTTCACCAACGCGGTGGAGCGCATCGTGGCCGGGCTGGAAAAGCGCAACCGGGTGCTCAACCCCCACGAGCGCCAGGTGGTGGCCTACCACGAAATGGGCCACGCCCTGGTCGCCATGAACCTGCCGGGCACGGACCCGGTGCACAAGATCAGCATCATTCCCCGGGGGATCGGCGCCCTGGGCTACACCATCCAGCGGCCGACGGAAGATCGCTTCCTGATGACCCGGGAGGAACTGGAGAACAAGATGGCGGTGCTGCTGGGCGGCCGGGCGGCGGAACAGATCGTGTTCGGCAAGTTCTCCACCGGCGCCGCGGACGACCTGCAGAAGGTCACGTCCCTGGCCCGCTCCATCGTGATGCGCTTTGGCATGCACGAAAAGCTGGGCCATGTGGTGTACGAGGCCGAACGCAACAACCTGCTCGGCAACACCGGCCCCAGCTTCGAGCCCCGTCAGTACAGCGAGGAAACCGCCCGCGAAATCGACTGCGCCGTGCGCGAAATCGTGACCACCGCTTTCGACCGCACCGTGGCGCTGCTCTCGGCGGTGCGGCCCAGGCTTGAAGAAGGCGCCCGGCAACTACTGGCGCGGGAAACGCTCACCGAGGCGGACCTGAAAGCGCTCCACCTGGATCAAGCCACGACCTGAGGCCCCTCAGCCACCGGCCGGAGGGCAGGCTCCAAGCGGCTCAAGGCGGGTGAGGTCCACCGCCAGGTCCTCCAGCCCGGAAGGGCTGAGAGACAGCCAACGCGCCGTCGCCCCCGGCCCCGGCAGCCCCAGGCTGCCGATCTCGAACCACGGAGCGGGCAGTTTGATCCGCCCGACGGGGCGGATGCCACGGGCGCTCAGGTCCAGCACCAGCAGCCCACCATCCGCCACCGGCCAGTAGGCCCGCCGGCCCAGCACCAGGGGCGTGGCCTCCCGCACCGGCGGGGGCATGCAGTCCAGTGACGCGGCGACCCGCCCGCTTTCATCCACCAGCCGGGCAAAGCCCGTGCCGTCCTCCCGGGCGCCGGCCAGCACGAAACGCGCCAGCTCCGCAACGTAACCCAGTCCATAGGTGTAGTAGCGCAACGGCTCGTCCACCGTCACCGGCTCGCTCAGCGCACCCGAGAGCGGCTCCAGGGCCGCAAAGCGCAGGCGGGCATGGGTTTCGCCGGGCACATACTGCTGCCACAGCAAGAGGGCGCGTTCCCTGCCTCCCGCCACCAGAGGCCACCATTCCCGCTCGGCGTGGGCCACATTCACCGCCTGCACCAGCCGGCCCCGGCCGTCATACACCTTGGCGTACACGCCGTTGCCCGTGCCCAGGTCATCCACGCCACCCCCCGTAATCCAGCCATCGGAGTAGAACACGACAAAGTGTTCGCCCACGGCCGCAGCGTGCCCGGAATGCCCACCCGGCTCCACCTCCTGCGGGTAAGGCGCGATCGCCTTGAGGTCGGGACCGTAGAGCGCGAAGTGCTGCGTCACACTGCCCCGGTGGGTCCAGCCATCCTCAAAGGTCAGCAGGATCCGCCCGCTGGCCGACTGGGCCACCGACACGGGCTCCTGTGCCTCCGGCCGCTGGAGGAATACGCGAGCCGGTGACAGAGCGGGCTGCCCCGGCTGCCATTCCGCCACATAGATATCGTGCCGCCAGCGGCCGGTGAAATCCGGCCCCCGGGGCGGCAGGCCGGAGCTGGAAAAGAACACCCAGTAGCCCCCATCGGCCCGCCGCGCACTGCCAATGCCGTGCATGGCCGCCCGGGGGTCCGGCGACAGTCCCGGCGACACACACGCCCCCGCCACCATCAGCGCAGTCAGGCCGGCGTAACGCAGGAGTCGTTGGAGCGAGGAGGTCATGGTCAATGCAGTGAGCGACGCGACACCCAGTTTACGGCGGAGTAGCGGCTCCGCCGAAGCCCCAGCGCAGCCATGCCCAGGCTACACACCGATCAACCAGCCGTGGCTGCCGGCCACCGCGCCCGCGACGGTGATCAGGCTGATGCCCAGCAGCACCCGGTGCAGGAAGACGATGCGCGCAAAAGTACCCCGGGGGTCGCGCCGCGCTTGATCCCTGAACCAGCGATGCAGCACCAGTGGTTCCAGCACGAACAACATCAGCGTAAACACGGCCCACACCACCATCATCGCCGCCATCCACCACCCGGCCAGGGTACCGAACCGACCCCAGCCACCCAGGAGGCTGGTAAGCCAGAACCCGGAAGCACCGGTGAGCAGCGTGGACAAACGGGCCTGCCGGGCGAAGCGGGATTCCACGTTCTCAAAGAAATCCACCCGCTCCGCATCGCTGCGAAAGTCCCGCACCGCCGGCAGCAGCACGGTGGTCACAAACGCCACGCCACCAATCCACAACACCACCCCGAGCACGTGGAGCACCCGGGCCAAGGCAAACTCGTTCATGCGCATCCTCCGATGAAGATGCGATCCATTCTCATCAATCCGGGCACCGCACGGCCTTGCCGAACATCAAACAAGGGCACCGGGACGACGCCCCTGGCGTGCGTTTTCCAGGATAATTCCCGTCCCGCCCCTCCGCCTGCCTCGCCCATGACCGACGCCGCCCACGCCCAGCCCCCTTGGCTCATCGCCTGTCTGTGCGCAGCCTGGTGCGGCACCTGCCGGGACTACCGGGCCGGGTTCGAAGCACTTGGAAAGCGCTACCCGGAGGCCCGCTTCCTGTGGGTGGACGTCGAGGACGATGCCGACTGGGCTGGCGATCTGGAGGTGGAAAATTTTCCCACCCTCCTCATCCAGCGGGATGACTGGGTTCTCTATTACGGCGTGATGCTGCCTCATCACGGCCACCTGCAGAAGACGCTCGATGCCTTGCGGGCATTGGGTCCGGAAGAGGCCGCCGCCTACGCCCACGGCAATGCCGAGCGCCAAGCGTGGCAGGCGGACTGCAACCTGCGCCGGCTCTTGGCCGGACGCTGACGCCCCCCCGGGAGGCGAGCCCCCTACTCCTCGGACGGACTGTCCCGGTCAGCCACGGGGTAGCTGTCCGCGTGACGGACCGGCCCTTTCATCACCGCCACGATGACGCAGGCGAGCGCTACGGTAAGCAGCACCGTCCAGTGCAGGATGAGGAAGGACACCACGCGGATCTCCACCTCGTGCAGGTGGCGCACCGCCTCGAAAGGGTTGGCTCCGGGCAAACTCAAATGTGCCCAGGCAAGGTAGAGCAGAGGCGCCAGGCTGCCCCCGAGGGCGGCAAGCGGTGTCTGCCGCAGGATGCGGCTCTCAAGCCCTGGAGGCGCCACCGCGCCCGGTTGCAGCTTCGGGTTCCCGATCATTGCCATCTGTCCTCCCGCACGCGCTGGCGTACCAGTCGAATACCTGGGTGGACCTTGCACCCGTTGAAAGGTTGCGCCCATACGGGCTTTCCCGAAGCACCCCCCCAGGGCGGACGCGCCGGCACAGCCCCGGGAGGGTATAGTCGAGCCATTATCCCGGAACCACCGCCATGACCGATACGACCAACCCAGGCCCTTTGACCGAGAGCGAGTTCGACGAGCTCAACACCCTCCTGTGCAGCCCCGCCCTGCCCGACACCACCATGAACCTGGAGGCGCTGGACGGACTGCTGTGCGCGCTGGCCGCCGGCCCCAGCGGCGTCACGCCTGCCAGTTGCATGGTGCTGATCATGGGCGACGAGGTGGAGCCGGAGTGGGAATCCCCCGAGCAGGAAGCGCGTTTCTTTGACCTGCTGGACCGGCACTGGCAAGACGTGAGCATTCGCCTCAACCTGAGCCGCAAGGGGCTCAACCCGGACAGCATGTACTACCCCTATATTTTCGACTGCGCATCCGCCCCCGGCGAAATCCCCCTGGCCGAGCCCGACGAGCCGCCCCCCCGGCGCGAAGGCGAATGGACGGGCTGCGACTGGGGCAGCGGCTTTGCAACGGGCGTGTTCAGCTTTGCCGAAGACTGGCTGGAACTGTTCGAGCAGGAGGACAAGACCGCGCTGCTCGCCCCCATGATCACCCTCAATCTGGGCTACGACATCTCCGCCCCCGAGGCCGAAGTGGATTACGACGCCTCGGTCCAGGCCAGCGTGGTGTCCGCCTACGCCATCCGCGCCTTCTGGCGCGAGCGTGGCAAGGGCGTCCTGCGCAACGAACCGATCCGCCGGGCAGCGGCCCCCGAACGCAACGACCCCTGCCCCTGCGGTAGCGGCAAGAAGTACAAGCGCTGCTGCGGCGCCCATTGAGCACTGGCAAAAAGGGCGACGATGCCGGGGCCGGGTATTGCCCAAGTCGTATGGGGTTCCCCCCATCGGATGGCCCGGCTGGACGTGTTATCGTATTTTTGCCACAGCGGTACGGGCAGCCGGGCTGCCGCCGCTTCCCCTTCGCTGACCACTAGGAGGTAATGATGCTTAAGCTGCGCCTGGTTTCCGCCGCCTGCCTGACCGCACTGATCGCCGCGCCCGCGCTGGCCGAGGAGGCGGGCACCCTGAAGAAGGTGAAGGACTCGGGCTCCATCACCATGGGCATTCGCGAATCCTCCATCCCCCTCTCCTACCTGGACGCCAACCAGCAGCCGGTGGGCTACCACATTGACATCTGCAACCGGATCGTCGACGCGGTGAAGAAGGAGCTCAGGCTACCCGGCCTCAAGGTCCAGCAGCAGCCGGTAACCTCCCAGAACCGCATCCCCCTGCTCACCAACGGCACCGTGGATCTGGAGTGCGGCTCCACCACCAATAACGAGGCCCGCCAGAAGCAGGTGGCCTTTGCGCCCACCACCTTCGTCACCAACGTTCGCATGGCGGTGAAGAAATCCTCCGGGATCACCGGCCTCGCGCAGCTCAACGGCAAGCCCGTGGCCACCACCACCGGCACCACCTCGGTTCAGCTCATGCGCGCCCACGAGAAGGGCAAGAACGTGGACTTCAAGGAGGTTTATGGCAAGGACCACGCAGACTCCTTCCTGATGCTGGAGACCGACCGGGCCGTCGCCTTCGTGATGGACGACAACCTGCTCGCCGGCCTCATCGCCACCTCGAAAACGCCGGACGACTACGCCATCGTGGGTGAAACCCTGAACGTGGAACCCATTGCGATCATGATCCGCAGGGACGATCCGGAATTCAAGAAACTGGTGGACAGCACCGTCACCGGGCTGATGAAGAGCGGCGAGCTGGAAAAACTCTACTCCAAGTGGTTTACCTCCCCCATTCCGCCCAAGGGGGTGAATCTCAAGTTCTCCATGAGCGACAAGCTCAAGGAACTGATCAAGGCGCCCAGCGATGCGCCGGCTGAAGCCTTCAACAAGAAATAAGCGCCATGGCGGGCTGACAGGAAAAGGGTGAGTTGCCACGCAGCTCACCCTTTTTTCTGGACGACGCCCCCTGCGACAACAATTCATCCGGCAGTCTTCCGCGAGACCTGACCGGACCGGGAGGTCAGATGAACTACCACTGGAATTGGGGCATTTACTGGCAGCAGGTCCAGAATAGCGACGAGCGCTACCTGGACTGGCTGATTTCCGGCCTGGGCTGGACCTTGGCCGTCGCGCTCTCGGCCTGGGTGATGGCCCTGGCCTTGGGCTCCATCGTCGGGGTGATGCGCACCACGCCCCACAAGGGCCTGGTAAGGGCAGGCTCCGTGTACGTGGAGTTGTTTCGCAACGTTCCCCTGCTGGTGCAGATGTTCCTGTGGTTCTTCGTGGTGCCGGAATTCCTGCCCCGGGAACTGGGCCTGTGGGTCAAACAGGACATGCCGGCCAAGGAATTCCTGACCGCCACCCTCTGCCTGGGCTTCTTCACTTCCGCCCGGGTCGCCGAGCAGCTCCGGGCGGGCATCCAGGCGCTGCCCCGGGGCCAGCGCTTCGCCGCCCAGGCGCTGGGCATGACCCAGCTGCAGATGTACCGGCACGTGATCCTGCCCATGGCCTACCGCATCATCATCCCGCCGCTGACCTCCGAGTTCATGAACATCTTCAAGAACTCCTCCGTCGCCTTCGCCATCGGCGTACTGGAACTGACCTTCCAGGCCAAGCAGATGCAGGAGGACTCGGAACAGGGGATCGAGACCTATCTGGCAGTCACGGCCCTCTACTTCCTCTGCGCCTTCATCGCCAACCGGGTCATGGCGGTGATCGAAAAGCGCTCCCGGGTACCGGGTCTGATCGCGGAGGCCAAGTGATGGGCAATTTCGACTTCTCCGTCATCCAGGCCAGCCTGCCCTTCATCTGGGGTGGATTGCTCTACAGCCTCAAGCTCACCCTGGTGGCCATGACCGGCGGCATCATCTTCGGCACCCTGCTCGCCATGGCGCGGCTGTCGGGCATCACGCCCCTGGCCCTGCCCGCAACGCTCTACGTCAACACCATGCGCTCCATCCCCCTGGTGCTGGTGATCCTGTGGTTCTTCCTGGTGATCCCGCTCCTCACCGGCAAGCCCATGGGGGCGGAAAGCTCGGCGCTGATCACCTTCACTGCCTTCGAAGCGGCCTACTACAGCGAAATCATGCGCGCTGGCATCCAGAGCATTCCCAAGGGCCAGGTGGGCGCGGGCTACGCACTGGGGCTCACCTACGCCCAGTCCATGCGTTACGTGATCCTGCCCCAGGCCTTCCGCAACATGCTGCCCATCCTGCTGACCCAGACCATCATCCTGTTCCAGGACACCTCCCTGGTCTATGCCATCGGCGCCAAGGATCTGCTCAAGGCCGCCGAGGTCGCGGGCAAGAACTACAACCGCCCGGTGGAGATGTACGTCTTCGTCGCCCTCGTGTACTTCGCGATCTGCTTTTCGCTGTCCACCCTGGTCAAGCGGCTGCAGGCCAAGATCGCCATCATCCGCTGATCGGAGGACCCCATGATTTCCATCCAGAACGTTTCCAAATGGTATGGCAGCTTCCAGGTGCTGACCGACTGCTCCACCGAGATCAAGAAGGGTGAGGTGGTGGTCGTGTGCGGCCCGTCCGGCTCGGGCAAATCCACCCTCATCAAGTGCGTCAACGCCCTTGAACCCTTCCAGCAAGGACAGATCGTGGTGGACGGCACGCCGGTGCATGACCCCAAGACCAATCTGCCCAAGCTGCGCTCCCGGGTCGGCATGGTGTTCCAGCACTTCGAGCTGTTTCCGCACATGAGCATCACCGAAAACCTCACCCTGGCCCAGATCAAGGTGCTGGGCCGACCCAAGGACGAGGCGACCGAACGGGGCCTCAAGCTGCTCGACCGGGTGGGACTCAAAGCCCACGCCCACAAGTTTCCCGGTCAGCTCTCCGGCGGCCAGCAGCAGCGGGTAGCCATCGCCCGGGCGCTCTCCATGGACCCGATCTGCATGCTCTTCGACGAACCCACATCGGCCCTGGACCCCGAGATGATCAACGAGGTGCTGGATGTGATGGTGGAACTGGCCGTGGAGGGCATGACCATGATGGTGGTCACCCACGAGATGGGCTTTGCCCGGAAAGTGGCCAACCGGGTGATCTTCATGGACCAGGGGCGGGTGGTGGAAGACGCGGGCAAGGAGGAGTTTTTCGGCTCGCCCCGGTCCGAGCGCGCCCAACTGTTCCTCTCCAAGATCCTGCAGCACTGAACCGCGGCGGTATCCGCCCGACGCGGGCGCCGCCGCCTACAGGCAGGGGTCGCTGCCGCCCCCGCGCAGCGCCCCGTCCACCAGCTTGCGGTCCAGGTGCGGGGCAAACAGCTCGATGAAAGCGTAGGCATAACCCCGCAGGTAGGCGTTACGGGGCAGCCCGATGCGGGTGGTGGCGGACTCGAACAAGTGCGAGGCGTCCACCGCCTGCAGCCCCTTGTCCTCCTCGGGCCGGAAGGCCATGGCCGCCATGATCCCCACCCCCAGGCCCAGGGCCACGTAGGTCTTGATCACGTCCGCATCCAGCGCGGTGAGCACCACATTGGGCCGCAGCCCGCGCCCGAGGAACGCCTTGTTGATCTGGCTGCGGCCGGTGAAGGCGAAGTCGTAGGTGATCAGCGGATACCGGGCAATGGCCTCCAGGGTCAGGGGGTGCTGCGTCACCAGGGGGTGCCCGTCCGGAGCGATCACCGCCCGGTTCCACTGGTAGCAGGGCAGCATCACCAGATCGTCGAACTCGGCGATGGCTTCGGTGGCGATAGCCAGATCCGCTTCGCCGGACAGCACATAACGACAGCACTGCACCGGATTGCCCTGCCGCAGTTGCAGGCGCACGTTGGGAAAGCGCTGCATGAAGCGGGGGACAATCTTGGGCAGCACATAGCGGGCCTGGGTGTGGGTGGTGGCGATGGTCAGCGTACCCGCCTCCTCCCGCGAAAACTCGGCCCCCACCTGGCGCAGGTTGTCCACATCCCGCAGCATCCGCTCGGCGATCGCCAGCACCTGCTTGCCCGGCTCGGTCACGCCCACCAGCCGCTTGCCGTGGCGGGTGAAGATCTCCACCCCCAGTTCTTCTTCCAGTTGCCGGATCTGCTTGGAAATCCCGGGCTGGGACGTGTAGAGCGCCTCGGCCGCGTCCGAGATGTTCAAACCGTGGCGGGCGATTTCGAATACGTAGCGCAGTTGCTGGATGTTCATGGCGACCTTGCCGTGGCAAACGGGACCTAAATTTCCAAAGGTTATTAGCAGATTATCAGATTGCGCTTTATTGATCTATAACCCGCTTGTTACCATGCGCCGCACCATTCGGAAGCTCACGCCATGGATTTCACTTACACCTTTGCCGGATTCGCCGTAGGGGCCATCGTCGGGTTGACCGGCGTGGGCGGCGGCTCGCTCATGACCCCCCTGCTGGTCCTCCTGTTCGGCATCCATCCCTCCGTCGCGGTGGGCACGGACCTGCTCTATGCTGCCCTCACCAAGGCCGGCGGCACGGTGGCTCACGGCCTCAAGGGCACCGTGGACTGGGCGGTGACCCGCCGGCTGGCCCTGGGCAGCATTCCCGCCGCCGCGCTGACTCTGCTCGTCATCGGCATGGTATTCCCCGGAGGCATCGCCGGCGCGGCCAAGGTCATTTCCTTCGCGCTGGGGATCGCGCTGCTGCTCACCGCCTGCGCCATCATCTTCCGCAAGCAGATCCAGGCCTATGCCCTGGCCCGCTTCGGCGATGTGGAAAACCCGCGGCGCACGGCCATGCTCACCGTACTCACCGGCGCCATCCTCGGCGTGCTGGTCTCCATTTCCAGCGTCGGCGCCGGCGCCCTCGGGGTGACCGCCCTGTTCTTCCTGTATCCGCGCATGCCGGCCATCCGCATCGTCGGCTCCGACATCGCCCACGCCGTGCCCCTCACCTTCGTCGCCGGCATTGGCCACTGGATGCTGGGTAGTGTGGACTGGAGCCTGCTGGGTAGCCTCCTGCTGGGCTCCCTGCCCGGAATCTGGCTAGGCAGCCATCTTTCCGTGAAGGTGCCCGACCGGGTGCTGCGCCCCATTCTTGCCGGCATGCTGGTGCTGGTCGGCAGCAAACTGATTGCCCAATAAGAGAGAATTGCATGTACCGCTACGACGCTTATGATCAGCGACTGGTGGACGAGCGGGTCGCCCAGTTCCGGGACCAGACTCGCCGCTATCTGGCCGGGGAGCTGACCGAAGACGAGTTCCGTCCGCTGCGCCTGCAGAACGGACTCTACGTTCAGCGCCACGCCCCCATGCTGCGGGTGGCCGTGCCCTACGGGCTGCTCTCCAGCGCCCAGATGCGTACCCTGGCCGGCATCGCCCGGGACTTTGACCGCGGCTACGCCCATTTCAGCACCCGCCAGAACGTCCAGTTCAACTGGCCCGCCCTGGAGCGGGTGCCCGATATCCTGGAACGGCTGGCCCAGGTGCAGATGCATGCCATCCAGACCTCCGGCAACTGCATCCGCAACATCACCAATGACCAGTTCGCAGGGGTCGCCCCGGATGAACTGGTGGACCCGCGCCCCCTGTCCGAAATCCTGCGCCAGTGGAGCACCTTCCATCCTGAATTCGCCTACCTGCCGCGCAAGTTCAAGATCGCCGTCAATGGCGCCGCCGAGGACCGCGCCGTGGTGCAGATGCACGACGTGGGCCTGCATGTGCTGCGCAACGACCAAGGCGAACTGGGTTTCAAGGTGCTGGTGGGTGGCGGCCTGGGCCGCACGCCGATACTGGGGCAGGTGCTGCGGGAGTTTCTCCCCTGGCAGCACATCCTGACCTACCTCGACGCCCTGATCCGCGTCTACAACCTCCACGGCCGGCGGGACAACGCGTACAAGGCCCGCATCAAGATCCTGGTCAAAGCCCTGGGCATCGCGGAATTCGCACGGCAGGTCGAGGAAGAATGGGCCCACCTCAAGGATGGCCCCGGCACCCTGAGCCAAGGGGAGCTGGGACGCGTGAGCGCCCATTTCACCACGCCCGCCTACGCCGCCCTGCCGGGGGATGACGCGGGCTACCGGACGGCGCGCGCCGCGGACCGGGCCTTCGACAACTGGGCCCGGCGATGCGTGCATGGCCACAAGGTGCCGGGCTACGCTGCGGTGACCCTCTCCCTCAAGAAGACCGGCATTCCCCCGGGGGACATCACGGCGGACCAGATGGAGCTGGCGGCCGATCTGGCCGACCGCTACAGCTTTGGCGAATTGCGCATCTCCCATGAGCAGAACCTGATCCTGGCGGACGTCCAGCGCTCCGAGCTCCACACCCTGTGGCAGATTGCCCGCGCTGCCGGCCTGGCCACCCCCAACATCGGCCTGCTCTCCGACATCATCTGCTGCCCGGGCGGCGATTTCTGCGGCCTGGCCAACGCCAAGTCCATCCCCATCGCCGGGGCCATCCAGGCCCGCTTCGACAACCTGGACTATCTCCACGACATCGGCGACCTGGAGCTCAACATCTCCGGCTGCATGAACTCCTGCGGCCACCACCACATCGGCCACATCGGCATTCTGGGCGTGGATAAGAAAGGAGCAGAGTGGTACCAGGTTTCCATCGGCGGCAGCCAGGGCAACCGCACCACTCTGGGCGACGTGATCGGCCCCGCCTTCGCCGCGGAGCAAATCCCGGACGTGGTCAGCACCCTGATCCAGACCTACATCGATCTGCGCGAAGAAGGCGAACGTTTCATCGACACCGTTCGCCGCACCGGCACGGAGCCCTTCAAGGCGCGGGTCTATCCCCAAGGCACCCGCAAGGAAAGGAAGCCCACCCATGCCTAAGCTGATCAAACGCGTGGAAGGCCGCTTTCAGGTGGTGGATGACGCCTGGCAGCACCTGACGCTGGCGGCAGACGCAGACCCCGCAAGCGCACCGCTGCCGGATGGCCCGGTGATCGTCCCCCTCGCCCTGTGGCAAGCCCGGCGCGAGACCCTCCTGGCCCGCGGTCAGGTGGCGGTGTGGCTGGACAGCCACGAGCGCGCGGAAGCCATCGCCGCTGATCTGGCAAAGTTGCCGCTGGTGGCGCTGAACTTCCCCAAGTTCGCCGACGGCCGCGCCTATTCCACAGCCACCCTGCTGCGGGGCCGCTACGCCTACGCCGGCGAACTGCGCGCGGTGGGCGACGTATTGCGGGATCAGTTCTTCTACATGAAGCGCTGCGGCTTCGATGCGCTGCAACCACGCTCGGAGCGATACACCGATGCGCAACTGCAAGCCGCCCTCGCCAGCCTGCAGGATTTCAGCGAGCCCTACCAGGGCGCCACCGACCAGGCCGAACCCCTTTTCCGGCGCCAGGCGCGGGGGGTGACGCAATGAGCGGCACGGTCTCCAGCCTCAAACCCCTACCGGGCAACCCGGCTACCCGGCCGTCCCTGACCGAGGGACTGACCGCGACCGTGGCGGCCAAGACGTCCGCCGTGCAACAGGTGCTGCAGGACGCCGCGGGGGAATTCGCGGACAGCGGAGGCGTCGCTTTCGCCAACAGTTTCGGCGCGGAAGACATGGTGCTGACTGACATCATCTTCCGCCACCGCCTGCTGGTCGCGGTGTTCTCGCTGGATACCGGCCGCCTGCCGGTGGAAACCTACGCCCTCATGGGGGAAGTGGAACGGCACTACGGGCAGAAGCTCGAAGTGTATTTCCCCGAATCGCCCGCCGTGGAACAGTACGTGCGCAGCCAGGGCATCAATGCTTTTTATGACTCGGTGGAACTGCGCAAGGAATGCTGCCGCATCCGCAAGGTGGAACCCCTGCGCCGCGCCCTCGCGGGCCGGGGTGCCTGGGTCACCGGTCTGCGCGCCGCCCAGTCCCCCACCCGCAGCGGGCTGCCGGTCCGCGAATTCGATGCGGGCAATGGGCTGACCAAATACAATCCGCTGTCCGACTGGTCCGAGGAGGAAGTGTGGGCTTATATCCGCCTGCACGCGGTGCCCTACAACGCCCTGCATGACCAGTTCTACCCCAGCATCGGCTGCGCCCCCTGTACCCGGGCCATCGCCGTGGGCGAGGACATCCGCGCCGGCCGCTGGTGGTGGGAAGACCCCGCCTCCAAGGAATGCGGGCTGCACGTCAAGAAGTAAGCCCGCCACCCGAAACCCGTGGCCCCGCCCGGCGGGGCCTTTGCCTCAGAAGAGTCAGAGCATGTCCACCCTCACCCGTCAAACCCTGACCCACCTCGACTGGCTGGAAGCAGAAGCCATCCACATCATGCGCGAGGTGGCCGGCCAGTGCAGCAACCCGGCGCTGCTGTTCTCCGGCGGCAAGGACTCCATCTGCATGCTGCGGGTGGCCGAAAAAGCCTTCCGGCCCGGCCGCTTCCCCTTCCCGCTGCTGCACATCGACACCGGGCACAACTACCCGGAAGTGATTGCCTTTCGCGACAAGCGGGCGGCAGAACTGGGCGAGCGCCTCATCGTGCGCTCGGTGGAAGACTCCATGGCCCGGGGTACCGTGGTGCTCAAACACCCGGCGGAGTCCCGCAACAAGCACCAGTCGGTGACGCTGCTGGAAGCGATCGAGGAATTCGGCTTCGACTGCTGCATCGGCGGCGCCCGCCGGGACGAGGAAAAGGCCCGGGCCAAGGAGCGGATCATGAGCTTCCGCGATGAATTCGGCCAATGGGACCCGAAGAACCAGCGCCCTGAACTGTGGAACCTCTACAACGCCCGCAGCCACAAGGGCGAGAACATCCGCGCCTTCCCCATCAGCAACTGGACGGAACTGGACGTGTGGCAGTACATCCAGCGGGAGCAACTGGAATTGCCCAGCATCTACTATGCCCACATGCGGCCGGTGGTGCGCAAGGGCGGGCTGTTGCAACCGGTGACTGAACTGACGCCCGCCAAGCCCGGCGACGTGGTTGAAGCGGTGCAAGTGCGCTTCCGTACCGTGGGCGACATCACCTGCACGGCGCCGGTGGAATCCGACGCCGATTCGGTGGACAAGATCCTGGCGGAAACCGCCACCACCACCATCACCGAACGGGGCGCCACCCGGATGGACGACCAGACCTCCGAGGCCTCGATGGAACAGCGCAAGAAGGAAGGCTACTTCTGAGCGCCTCGCCCCCTGCCACGGAAACACAAGGAACACACCCCATGTCCGCCCTCGAGAACCTGCCTGAAATCGACCACGGCCTGCTGCGCTTTCTGACCTGCGGCAGCGTGGATGACGGCAAGAGCACCCTGATCGGCCGCCTGCTGTTCGACACCAAGACCATCCTCGCCGACACCCTCAACGCCATCGAGAAAACCTCCGCCAAGCGCGGCCTCTCGGCGGTGGACCTGTCCCTGCTCACCGACGGCCTGCAGGCCGAGCGCGAGCAGGGCATCACCATCGACGTGGCCTACCGCTATTTCAGCACCGGCTCCCGCAAATACATCATCGCCGACGCGCCGGGGCACGAGCAGTACACGCGCAACATGGTCACCGCGGCCTCCACCGCCAACCTGGCCATCATCCTCATCGATGCGCGCAAAGGGGTGCTCACCCAGACCCGCCGCCACTCCACCATCGCCCACCTTCTGGGCATCCCCCACATCCTGGTGGCAGTGAACAAGATGGATCTGGTGGACTACGATCAGGCGGTCTTCGAGCGCATCCGCGCCGACTATCTGGAGTTCGCGGCCAAGATCGGGCTGGAGGACGTGCGCTTCATCCCCATGTCCGCCCTGAACGGCGACATGGTGGTGGATCGGGGCGAGTCGTTGCCCTGGTACAACGGCCCCACCCTGCTCGACGTCCTGGAAAGCGCCCCCGCCGCCCACACCGAACGGGCGGAGGATTTCCGCTTTCCGGTGCAGTTTGTGTGCCGGCCACAGGATTCCGCCAACCCGGAACTTCATGATTTCCGCGGCTTCATGGGTCGGGTGGAATCCGGCGAAGTCGCCGTGGGCGATGCGGTAACCGTGCTGCCTTCCGGTCTGAGCAGCCGGGTGAAGGAAATCCGCCTGTGGAACGAGGCCCTGCCCCGGGCCATTCACGAGCAATCCGTCACCCTGTTGCTGGACGACGAGATCGACATTTCCCGCGGCGACATGATCGTCAAGAGTGCCGAAGCCCCGGCCCAGGTGAAACAACTGGAGGCCACCGTCTGCTGGTTGTCGGAAACGCCCCTGTCCCCGGCCCGCATGTACGTGATCCGCCACACGACCCGGGAAACCAAGGCCAAGGTGGCCAGGATCGACTTCCGCCTCAATGTGAACACCCTGGAGCAGGAGCCTGTCGCCACCCTGGCGATGAACGACATTGCCCGCGTCAGCTTCAAGCTCGCTCAGCCTTTGTTCCTGGACCCCTATCGCTCCAACCGGGCCACGGGCGCGTTCATCATCGTCGACGAAGCCACCAACAACACTGTAGCTGCCGGCATGGTGGCCTGAGCCGCAAACCCTTGCCGCCCGCTCATCCGGGCGGCAGTGTGAACTGTTACACCTCAAGGCACTTGAACTTTCCGTCGTTGTTAGCACTCAAAGATGCAGAGTGCTAGAATGAATCAAGGAGGTATGTGCATGAGCCAATCGCTGTCTTTCCCGGTCCCCGCCACCCTGGGCAGTCTGGATTCCTACATCCAGAGCGCCGCGCGTTTCCCGATTCTCACCGAGAAGCAGGAGACCGATCTGGCGCGTCGCCTGCGCGACGAAGGTGATCTGGAAGCCGCGCGGCAATTGGTGCTCTCCCACTTGCGGCTGGTGATCGCGGTGGCGCGGGGCTATTTGGGCTATGGCCTTCCCCATGCGGACTTGATCCAGGAAGGCAACGTGGGCCTGATGAAGGCAGTCAAGCGCTTCGACCCGGATCGGGGCGTGCGGCTGGTGTCTTTCGCCATCCACTGGATCAAGGCCGAAATCCACGAATACATTCTGAAGAACTGGCGTCTGGTCAAAGTGGCCACCACCAAGGCCCAGCGCAAGCTGTTCTTCAACCTGCGCAGCATGAAGGCGGACAGCAACGCGCTCACCCCGGCCCAGGTCCGGTCGGTGGCCAGCCAACTGGGCGTCAAGCCCGAAGAAGTGGTGGAAATGGAATCCCGCCTCTACGGCGCGGACATTTCCCTGGAGCCATCGCCGGACGCGGACGAGGACGAATACGCCCCCATTGCCTATCTGGCGGACGAGCGGGAAGAACCCACCCAGGTCATCGCCCGCAAGGAGCATGACCGCCTCCAGGAGTCGGGCCTGAGCGCGGCCCTGGAACGGCTGGACGACCGCAGCCGCACCATCATCCAGCGGCGCTGGCTGGCCGAGGGCGAAGCCGCCACGCTGCACGAGCTGGCAGCGGAGTACGGTGTGTCCGCAGAACGCATTCGCCAGATTGAAGCCAAGGCCCTGCAAAAAATGCGCGGACTGCTGCAAGCTGCCTGACAGACCGTCCAGGCAAAGTGAAAAACGGGTCGCAAAGCGGCCCGTTTTTCTTTGGTGGAGAGTATCATTTGCGCCCCGCCGTTCGACCTGCCCCACGCCCTGCGGACCTCCCCCGCGAGGCAAAGACTGATCCACATGCACCCTCACTTGCACCCAGCTCCCCGGGCGGCGAATCGCTTTGCCCTTCCGCTTCAGCTCGGCCTCGCAGCCGTCGCCATCGCCACCCTCACCCGGATCGCCCTGGCTTTCCGGGTGGATAGCGGCGGCCACACGGACGAAGTCCTGCGCGCCTTTGTGATCGGCCTGGGCTACGACCTGATCGCTGCCCTGTTCATCGTGGCGCCCTTCGCCGTATGGCTGGCCCTCCTGCCCAACCGGCCGGCTGCCTGGCGCTGGCTGCGGGCGCTCTACGCGCTGGGCACGGTGTTCTTACTGTTCGCCCTGTTACTCACGGCTGTATCGGAATGGGTGTTCTGGGACGAATTCGGGAGCCGCTTCAATTTCATCGCGGTGGACTACCTGATCTACACCCAGGAGGTGCTGGGCAACATCTGGCAAAGCTACCCGGTGGGCAAAATCCTCGCGCTGCTGGCAGTGATCACCCTGCTCGCTGCCATTCCGCTGGTACGGGCGGGCTGGCGCCACGGTGCCGCGCCGCTGGGCTGGCAGGGCCGCATGCTGGCGCTGATCGTTTCCATCGGCTTGCCCGTAGTGGTCTTTTATACCGTTTCAGCAGACAACAAGCAGATCTTCGCCCGGGACGATCTGAACGAACTGGCAGGCAACGGCCTTTACGAGTTCGCCGCCGCCGCCCGCAACAACGAAATGGATTACCTCCGCCTGTACGCCCGGATCGCCGATCGGGAGGCTTTCGCACTGGTACGCCAGCAGATGGCCGGCTCGGTGGACGGTTTCCGGGCCCCGGGCAGCGAATGGGATCTGGCCCGCATCGTCCAGGGACGCGGCCCCGAACGCCGGTTGAACGTCGTCCTGGTGAGCGAGGAAAGCCTGGGCGCCGAGTTCCTGGGGAGCTGGGGCAACAGCCGCGGTCTCACCCCGCGTCTGGACGCCCTGGCCAAGGAAAGTCTGGTGTTTGCCAACGTCTTCGCCACGGGCAACCGCACGGTGCGCGGCCTGGAGGCGCTCTCCATTGCCCTGCCCCCTACCCCCGGGCAATCGGTGGTGAAGCGCCCTCACAACGAACATCTGTTCACCCTCGGCAGCGTGTTCGAGGACCGGGATTACGACACCCTGTTCCTGTACGGCGGTTACGGGTACTTCGACAACATGAATGCCTACTTTGCCGGCAACGACTACCGGGCCGTGGACCGCACCGCCATCGCCAAGGACAAGATCCACTACGAGAACATCTGGGGCGTGGCGGACGAGGATCTGTTCGATCTGGCCATCGACGAGATCGGCAAGTCCATCGCTGCCGCCAACGGCAAGCGGCCGGTGTTCGCCCACATCATGACCACCAGCAACCACCGGCCCTACACCTATCCGGAGGGCCGCATCGACATTCCCTCCGGCACCGGGCGGGACGGCGCGGTGAAGTACGCGGACTGGGCCTTGGGCCACTTCATTGACGAAGCCCGCAAACAACCCTGGTTCAAGGACACCCTGTTCGTGCTCACCGCCGACCACGGCGCCAACGCCCGCGGCACCCGGGACATCCCCATCGAGAAGTACCGCATCCCGCTACTGATCTACGCGCCGGCGCACATCAAGCCCCAGAAGGTCGAGCGGTTGATGTCCCAGATCGACATCGCCCCGACCCTGCTGGGCCTGCTCAACTTCAACTATGTCACCAAGTTCTTCGGCCAGGACGTCTTCCGCCAGCCGCCGGGCACGGAGCGGGCGTTTGTCGCCAACTACCAGACGTTGGGTTACCTGCGGGACGGCCGCCTGGTCACCCTCTCCCCCAAACGCCAGACCAGGGTGGAGGACAACCCGATGGCCGGTGCGCGGGGGCAACTGGACGAAGAGACCCTGGTTCGCGAGGCCATTGCCTGGTACCAGACTGCATTTCTGAGCTTCCGTACCGGACTCAACCGGGACGAGGACCACTAACCCGGGTCAGGAGGCAAGCACACGCTTGCCTCCTGACCGACTGAGCCCCTTCCCCCTGGCCCCTCAGGGCCCGACCGCACCATTCCGGTGCAGCATGCCTTAAAGAACCAGCGCATCGGCACCGTAAACCGGTCATACCCCTTTCACCTTTGGGCAGCGCCCCGCTGCCCGGATACGGGATACGACCGGGATGAAACTGCCGACCACGTTGGGCATCCGCGCCAAGCTGATTCTGCTGTTTGTCGCCATCAAGGTGGTGCCGCTGGTACTGCTGGCGCTCTTGGCATGGGAAGGCGTGTCCCGCCTGGGTGGCACCGTCGCCGAGCGCACCAACGCCATTGGCGACACCATGCGGGAGATGGTGGCTTCGCTCTCCCGCACCGTCACCGACGAGTCGGAAAAAGCCCTGGACGACCGCTCCCGTGAGGCCATCGAACAGCTCACCACGGACACTGCCCGGGAAGTGGCCGCCTTTCTCTACGACCGGGACCGGGACGTGCTCCTGGCGGCCGGACTGCCCGCGCAGCAGGAGATCTGGCAACGATTCCTCACCACCCGCACGCATCCGTTGCCCGAGCGCGGCACCTGGAAGTTGAGCGAGGATGGCAAAAGATGGGAATCCGCCGAGCAGCCCGAGCCCGGCTCACAGGTCACCCCGGAAAACCCGGAGAACCGTCAGCGCTGGAGCTACCGTCCGGCCGACCGCATCCGCCACCGGGAACACCCGCTCTACCACGAGATGACCCTGATCGGCCTGGACGGGCGGGAAAAGATGAAGGTCAGCACCAGCGACCTGCTGGGGCGGGACTTGAAGGACGTTTCCCGGCCGGCCAACACCTACGCCAAGGCGGAAACCTACTGGCCAGCCCTGCTGAAGCTCAAGCCCGGGGAAATCTACGTCTCCGAGGTGATCGGCCCCTATGTCGGCTCCCGCGTCATCGGCACCCTCACGCCCGACAGCGCGAAGAAGGCCGGCGTCGCCTTCGCGCCCGAGAAGGAAGCCTACGCCGGCAAGGAGAACCCCCATGGCGCCCGGTTCCGCGGCATCGTCCGCTGGGCCACACCCGTCGTGAGCCAGGGCCGCGTCACCGGCTATCTCACCCTGGCCCTCGATCACAGCCACATCATGGCCTTCACCGACGGGCTGGTTCCGACAGCGGACCGCTTTACCGCCATTCCGGACGCCAGCAACGGCAACTACGCCTTCATGTGGGATCATCTGGACCGCGCCATCGCCCACCCCCGTCACCACTCCATCGTCGGCTTTGATCCGGCCACCGGGCAACGGGCCGCGCCTTGGATGGATACCGAACTGCACGAGCGCTGGCAGGCAAGCGGCAAATCGGCCGAGGCGTTTCTGCGGGAGGAACCGGCCTTTGACGGCCAGAGCCGGGAGAAAAAACCCGCCAAGGCCCAGATCAAGGCAGGCACGGTGGGGCTGAACTGCCGTTACCTCAACTTCGCCCCCCAGTGCCAGGGCTGGCACAACCTTACCGAACAAGGCGGGTCGGGCTCCTTCGTGATCCTGTGGAGCGGCCTGTGGAAGCTCACCACCGCCGCCGCCATCCCCTACTACACGGGCCAGTATGGCCAGAGCAAGCGGGGCTTCGGCTACGTCACAATCGGCGCCAACGTGGACGAATTCCACAAGGCCGCCACCGACACAGGGAAGATGATTGCCGCCCGGGTCGCGACCAAGGATCAGGAGATCCGTCAGTCGCAAATGGAACTGGGGCAGACCATCCGCGAGTACATCGCCGCCATGGCCCGCTCCTTGAGCCTGTCCACCGCGATCATGACCGGCGTGGTGGTCATGATCGCCATCTGGCTTGCCTCCCTGCTCACCTCCCGGGTCACCCGCATCAACGACGGCCTGCGCCGGATCGAGCAAGGCGATCTGGGCTTCCGTTTCGAGCGGCAGTCCAACGACGAACTCGGCTCGCTGGTGGATTCCCTCAACCGCATGGCCGAATCTGTGCAGCAGTCCTTTACCCGCAGCGACGAGGCCCGGGCGCGGGCGGAGGAAGCCAGCGCCATGAAGAGTCACTTCATTGCCCAGATCTCCCACGAACTGCGCACGCCACTCACCGGAATACTCGGTTTCTCCGAGGTGTTGATGCTGCGCCAGACCGACGCCAAGCAGCGGGGCTACTCGGAACGGATCAACCAGAGCGCCCAGCGGCTCCTCAATCTGGTGAACGATTTGCTGGACATCGCCGCCATCGAGGCCGGCCGGGCGGAGTTCCACCCCCAGCCGGTGGACCTGGCCCGCTTCGTGGACGATGTCACCGGACCACTCATTCCCCAGGCAGCCCGCAAGAGCCTGATTCTGCGCCAGCACCTCGCCCCCGACCTGCCCGCCCAAGTAGTCGCCGACCCCCACCGGCTGGCGCAGATCCTCCATAACCTGCTCAGCAATGCGGTCAAATTCACCCACATGGGTACGGTGGAACTGCGCGTCAAACGTCGCGACAACACCCACCTGCTGTTCGAGGTGGCGGACACCGGGCCCGGCATTGCGCCGGAGTACCACCAACAGATCTTCGGCCGCTTTACCCAGGTGCATTCCGGCTACGACCGCAAACACGAGGGCACCGGCCTGGGCCTGGCCATCGTCCGCGAACTGGTGGAACTGCAAGGGGGCGAAGTGGGCGTGGAGTCAGCCTTGGGCGAAGGCGCCACCTTCTGGTTCGCCCTGCCCCTGCTGACCGGTGCTGCGCCCGCCGCGCCGACACTGCGCCAGGAAGAGCCCGCCCCCGCCTGAATGCGGCCGCGCCAGATCAGGCGCCGAGGTAATGGTCCGCCAGCAGGGCGGCAAACAACAGCGCCAGATACAGAATGGAGTAGCGGAAGGTGGTGCGCGCCAGCGCATCGCTGTAGCGGGTGAGCAGCCGCACCGCGTAGGCGATGAAGACGGCGTCCAGCACCAGCGCCACCGCCAGATACAGGAAGCCGGACATCCGGCTGGCGAAAGGCAGCAGCGTCACTCCGGTGAGGATCAGCGTATACAGCAGCACGTGCAGGCGGGTGAAGCGCGAACCGTGAGTCACCGGCAGCATGGGCAGGCCCGCACGGGCGTAATCCTGGGTGCGGTAGAGCGCCAGGGACCAGAAATGGGGTGGCGTCCAGGCGAAGATGATGAGGAAGAGCAGCATGGACTCGTGACTCACTTCCCCGGTCACCGCCGCCCAGCCCAGGAGCGGCGGCATGGCGCCGGAGGCGCCGCCGATCACGATGTTCTGCGGCGTGCGCGGCTTGAGCAGCACCGTATAGACGATGGCGTACCCCACAAAGGTCGCCAGCGTCAGCCACATGGTGAGGGGGTTGACCCACTGGTGCAGGATGCTCAGCCCCAACCCGCCCAGCAGGCCGGAGAAAACCAGCGTCTCCCGCGCCTGCAACACCCCCCGCGGCAGAGGCCGGGCCCGGGTGCGGGCCATCTGGGCGTCGATATGGCTTTCCACCAGGCAGTTGATGGCCGCCGCCGCCCCCGCCACCAGCCCGATACCCACCGTGGCCGCAAGCACCACCGACAACTCCGGCAGGCCGGTGGGCACCGCCAGCAGCATGCCGATCACCGCGCAGAACACGATCAGGCTGTTGACCCGGGGTTTGGTGAGCTGGAGGTATTCCCGCAGGCGGATGCTCAGGCCGACGCTGCCCAGATCGAGTGTTCTCATCGCTCACCTCCAGCCGGGTTGATGCGTGCGGACCCGCACGCGGTAATTGATCGTCACCAGCAGCATCAGCAGCACCGCCGCGCCACCGTTGTGGGCCACCGCCACGGGCAGGGGCAGGCTGAACCAGATGTTGGCCAACCCCAAGCTGACCTGGATCAGCAGCGCCACCAGCAGCGCCAACGCCAGCAGTCCATAGCCGGGCTCCTTGCCCAGTCGCACCGCCAGCACCCCCAGCCAGGCCGCCACGACAATGGCCCCCAGCCGGTGCGCCCAGTGGATCGCGGTGAGCGCCGGCAGCTCCAGCGGAGCGCCGGCGGCGGTCATGCCCAGTTCCCGCACCAGATGAAAGGCGTTATCGAAATCCATGGCCGGAACCCATGTCCCCTGGCACGTTGGCAGGTCAGTACAGGCCAGGGCCGCGTAATTGGTGCTCACCCACCCGCCCAGCACGATTTGCCCGGCCAGCAGCCCAAGCCCCAAGCCGGCTTGCCAACGCAGCCCGACACCGGCCCTGCGCGCGAACCCGCTGCCCTGGCGCAGGGCCAGCCAGCACAGCAGCGCCAGCGTGGTCATGCCACCGATGAGATGCCCGGTCACGATGGCCGGCTTGAGCAGCATGGTCACCGTCCACTTGCCCAGCAGCGCCTGCACGCCCACCACGCCCACCAAGGCAGTGGCCAGCCAGGGCGCCTGGCCAAGGCGGGCACGCATCCGCCAGGCCGCCACGGCGATCGCCAGGATCAGCACACCCAGCGCGCCGGCAATGTAACGGTGGGCCATTTCCTTCCACGCCCGGCCGGCATCCAGGGGCTTGTCCGGATAGGCGGCATGGGCGGCCGCGATCTCCGCAGCCGTGTCCGGCACATCCAGATGCCCGTAACAGCCTGGCCAGTCGGGGCAGCCCAACCCCGCGTCCGACAGGCGCACATAGGCACCCACCACCACCACCACCAGGGTGAGGGCGGTCGCCACGTACACCAAGCGGCGATAGACCGCCATCAGCCCACCCGGCTGTACTTGAGCAGCCGCTCCAGATCCTTCAGCACACGCCGGCCTTCCGGCTCGGCGGGGTAACGCAGCACCAGATTGCCCAGGGGGTCCACCAGATAGAGCTGCGCGCGCCCCTCCCTCGCGAGCGGGAACCCCGCCGTGGCCTCCCCGGCCACCCGGGCTACATGCAGCCCCGGGTGCTCAGCGAGCAGCGCCGGGTCCAGCCGGGCGCCGGGGGGGATCAGCCACAGGCGCTCCACCCGTTCCACCTCCTTGCCCACGGCGGTACGGACCTGCCGGGACAGGTGCAGGGCGTCGCGGCAATCCGGGTCGCATTCGGGCCCGCCCCCCGCCTGCAGCAGCACCCACCGCCCCTTGAGGCTGGACACGCTCCAGGCCTTGCCTTCAGCCGTCTGCATGGGCAATGCGCTCAGCGGCGCCGGGGGCAGCAACTCGCCGTAGTTCATCCGCCCTTCCGGCGGCGCCAGATGAAAGGTGAGATAAGAAGCCAGCACCGGCAGCGCGCACACGCTGGCGATGAACAACAGGGTGATACGCGGATTCAACTTCATGCACGTCCTTCCGTTCGCAGCCGCCAGGCCCGCCAGGTGAAAAAACCCCACAAAACGCCCGTAAGGACCGCCAGCGCGTACCACTGCAGGGCGTAGCCCAAGTGGCGCTCCACCCGGGCATCCACTTTCTCCCACTCCCGCACCAGACCGTCAGGGCTGTCCGAGCTCTGCTCGACCCAGACCGGCTGCAGGCTGAGCCCCGACCAGGCCCGAAACCGCTCCAGGGTCAGGTTCTGCCAAACCCGACCTTCCACCACATGGGCCGAAAGCTCATACACCCGCTCCGGCGGCACCCGCGCCCGCCCCGTCACGTCCACCACACCCGCCGGGGTCGCCACGGCCGGCGTCGCCCGGCGGTCCGCGCCTTGGGGCATCCACCCCCGCAGCACCAGGGTGCAAGGCCCCTCAGCCGCCACCGGACACAGGGGCGTCACCACCATGTAGCCCGGCCGCCCCTGATGCAGGCGGTTGTCCAGCAAGACGGTGCGCGCTTCGATCCACCGTCCCCGCACCCGAACGGGGTGCAGATCCAGGGCCTTGCCATCCACCTCGCCCGGGCCGATTTCCACCGGTGCCTGGCGGGCCGCCGCGTCCATGCGGGCCTGCAGCCCGGCTTTGTACTCGGCGCGGCGGGTCTGCCAGTTGCCGAGGCTCACGGTGCCCGCCACCACCAGGAGAGCCAGCAGTGTCGGTAGCCAACTACGCCAGCGGATGGGACCTCCCCCGCCCGACCACGACGGGCTCGAAATCCGGTAGGCTGCCATCGTTTCCTGCTCTTCCCGGAATCGCCATGCTGGCACGCATCATCGTCATCGTCCTGCTGCTCATGATCATCGCCAGCCTGGGCTCGGCGCTCGTGTTTCTCCTGCGGGACCGAACCGGCACCCGCACAGTTCAAGCCCTGGCATTGCGGGTGGGCTTGTCCATCGCGTTGTTTCTGTTGCTGATGGCCGGTCACTACATGGGTTGGTGGCCACAACGCACTTGACGGTGCAAGCCTGAGAGCCTCGGCGGAAAACGCCGGGCGTCGCATTCTCACGCGACGCCCGCTCAAACAAACGGTCTCCTCGTTCTTGCTTTTGTCGCCTCCTCTCAGGCGCCTTGCGGGTTTGCCCGCGATTCTTCCGCCGTTACAGCCAATACACCACCACGAACAGCATCAGCCAGACCACGTCCACGAAGTGCCAGTACCAGGCCACTGCCTCGAAAGCGAAGTGGTGATCCGGCCGGAAATGGCCTGCCAGCACCCTGAACAGGATCACCACCAACATGGTGACGCCGATGGTGACGTGCAGGCCGTGGAAACCCGTGAGCATGAAGAAGGTGCTGCCGTAGATCCCGGTGGTGAGCCGCAGGTTGAGTTCCTGATAAGCATGCACGTATTCGTACACCTGGAAGCCCAGGAAGGTGATGCCCAGCAGGATCGTGGCCAGGAGCCCGAGTTTGAGCTGGCCCCGGTTGTTCGCCAGAAGTCCGTGGTGGGCCCAGGTGATGGTGGCCCCCGAGGTGAGCAGCAACATCGTATTGAGCGCGGGGATACCCATCGCGCCCATGGGGGAGAACTTCTCGCTGAAGGCCGGGCCGGCGTTCGGCCACATGGCCGTGCTGCCAGGCCAGAGCAGTTCCCGGTGCTCCAGCGAGGCCAAGTCCGGCACCGACAGCACCCGGGCATAGAACAGGGCGCCGAAAAAGGCTGCGAAGAACATCACTTCCGAAAAGATGAACCAGCTCATGCTCCAGCGGAAGGACACATCCACCCGCCGCGAGTACTGGCCCGATTCGGACTCGCCGACGACGTTTCCGAACCAGCCGAACATCATGTACACCAGGACTGCCAGGCCGAGGAGCAGCACCGCCATCCCCCCGTGCACGGCATTGATGGCAAGCACCGAGCCACTGGCTATGAGGAACAGCGCCAGGGAGCCAAAGATTGGCCAGCGCGAAGGTTCGGGCACGAAGTAGTACGGAGCTTGCTGCCGGGTCATGCTTGCCTCCTCATGAATTCGTTCTCCAACTCGCGCCGCTCACGCCACGATCAGGCGCACCACCAGCCACAACACCAGCACGAACAGCACCCCGCCGATCAAACCCGCCACCACCACTTGCCCCGGCGTGATTGCCGCCGCATCGGCATCGTAGTCCCGGCGCTTGCGCACGCCGAAGAAGCTCCAGAACACGGCGCCCGCCACCTGCAGCGGTCCGGCCTTGCGCTTGGTTTCCCGGGGCATTTCCACTCAGCCTCCGGCGGGTGCCGTCCCCGCCACCTCGAAGAAGGTGTAGGAGAGCGTGATGGTATTGACCTCGGCCGGCAGGGCCGCATCCACGACGAAAGCCACCGGCATCTGCCGCACCTCGCCGGGGGCCAGTGTCTGCTTGGCAAAACAGAAGCAGTCCAGCTTGCGGAAATACTGACTGGCCGCGGCTGGGCTGTAGCTGGGTATGGCCTGCCCGGTGACCGGCCTGTCCAGCTGGTTGCGCACCTCGAACACCACCGTGGCCAGTTCGCCCGGATGCACCGCCAGATGGGGCTGCAGCGGCTTGAAGCGCCAAGCCATGTTGTGCGTATTGGCATCCAGCTCGATGCTCACCTGCCGGGCAAAATCCACCTGGGTATTGCCCACCGCCGCAACCGCATCCGGAGCCCCCAGGTTGTTGAGCCCTGCTGCCCGGCAGATGGCCTGGTAAAAAGGCACCATGGCGTAACCGAAACCGAACATCACCCCCGCCACCACCACCAGCTTGCCCAGGGTGCGGCTGTTGAGCGCGAGCATGCCGTGCGCTGCGCTCATTCCAACCACCCGCGACGGACAATCACACCAATGAAAACAGCCAGGGGGATCAGGGCCAGCAACCACGCGGTGCGGCGGTTGCGCGCTTTGAGGAGGGCTTCTTCCGTGGTCATCTCACTTCACCACCGGCGGCGTTTCAAAGGTGTGGTGCGGTGCCGGCGAGGGCACGGTCCACTCCAGCCCCTCGGCGCCATCCCAGGGCTTGGCGGGGGCCTTGGGCCCACCCTTGATCGCCTTGAGCACGATGTAGAGGAACAGCAGTTGGGTGAGGCCGAAGCCGAAGGCGCCGATGGTCGAGATCATGTTGAACTCGGCGAATTGCAGCCCGTAGTCGGGAATGCGTCGCGGCATCCCCGCCAGCCCCAGAAAGTGCTGCACGAAGAAGGTGAGGTTGAAGAAGATCAGCGACAGCCAGAAGTGAATCTTGCCCAGCCGCTCGTCGTACATGTGGCCCGTCCACTTGGGTAGCCAGTAGTAGGCGGCGGCGAAAGCCGAGAACAAGGCGCCCGCCACCATGGTGTAGTGGAAATGGGCCACCACGTAATAGGTGTCGTGCAGTTGCACATCCACCGCCGTCATCGACAGCACCAGCCCCGAGAATCCACCCATGGTGAAGAGGAAGATGAACCCCAGGGAGAAGAGCATCGGTGTTTCGAAGGTGAGCGAACCGCGCCACATGGTGGCAATCCAGTTGAACACCTTCACCCCGGTGGGCACGGCGATGAGCATGGTGGCGTACATGAAGAAGAGCTGCCCTGCCACCGGCATCCCCACGGTGTACATGTGGTGCGCCCAGACGATGAAGGAGAGGATGGCGATCGACGATGTGGCGTACACCATCGAGGCGTAGCCAAACAGCGGCTTGCGCGAGAACGCCGGAATCACCTGGGAGACCACCCCGAAGCCCGGCAGGATGACGATGTACACCTCCGGATGACCAAAGAACCAGAAGATGTGCTGGAACAGCACCGGATCGCCGCCGCCGGCGGCGTTGAAGAAACTGGTGCCGAAATGCCGGTCGGTCAGGAGCATGGTGACCGCGCCCGCCAGCACCGGCATCACCGCAATGATCAGATAGGCGGTGATCAGCCACGTCCAGCAAAAAAGCGGCATTTTCATCAGCGTCATCCCCGGCGCCCGCATGTTGAGGATGGTGGTGATGATGTTGATGGAGCCCATGATCGACGACACGCCCAATATGTGGACGGCGAAGATGGCCATGTCCATGCCGATCCCCATCTGGATGGAGAGCGGCGGATAGAGCGTCCAGCCCACGGCCGCCGCCCCCCCGGGCACGAAGAAGGAGAGGATGAGCAGCGACCCGGCCGGGGGCAGCAACCAGAAACTCCAGTTGTTCATGCGGGCGAAGGCCATGTCCGAGGCCCCCACCTGGAGCGGGATCATCCAGTTGGCGAACCCCACGAATGCCGGCATGATGGCCCCGAACACCATCACCAGCCCGTGTAGGGTGGTGAGCTGGTTGAACAGTTCCGGATTCACCAGTTGCAACCCGGGCTTGAACAACTCGGCGCGGATGGTCAGCGCCATGATGCCGCCTGCGATGAACATGATGAAGCTGAACCACAAGTACATGGAACCAATGTCCTTGTGATTGGTGGTGGTGATCCAGCGCATCAGGCCCGCCGGCTGGCCGTGGGCGTGATGATCGGGGGCGTGGCCGTGTACTGCTTCCATCAAGGTCTCCTCGAAGTGCTCACGTATTCCGTTGCCGGATCACGCCCCTAATTGCGGGCATTGCGGATGTCTGCCGGCTGGATCGCTTCACCAGTGGCATTGCTCCAGGTGTTGCGGGTGTAGGTGATCACCGCAGCCAGTTCCACATCGTTCAACTGCTTGCCGAAGGCAGCCATGGCAGTTCCCGGCTTGCCCTTGAGCACCGTGTCGATCTGCGCCGCCCTGGGCCCGGTCACCACTTTCGAGCCATCCAGCGGCGGGAAGGCCGGCGGCGCCCCCTTGCCCGTCGCCTGATGGCAGGCCACGCAATTGGCGGCATACACCTTTTCGCCCCGGACCTTGAGCTCGTCCAGACTCCACACCTTGTTCGGATCGTCCGCCAGTGCCGCCATCTTCTGCTTCTGTTCCGCCACCCAGGCGGCGTACTTCTCCTGGGAGAGCACGTGCACTTCAATGGGCATGTAACCGTGGTCCTTGCCACACAATTCGGCGCAATTGCCCCGGTACACGCCCTCTTTCTCAGCCTTGAACCAGGTATCCCGGATGAAACCTGGCACTGCATCCTGTTTCACCGCCAAGGCGGGCACCCACCAGGCGTGGATGACATCGTTGGCAGTGGTGAGCACGCGCACCTTGCGCCCCACCGGCACCACCATCGGGTTGTCCACCTCCAGCAGATAGTGCTCGCCTTTCTCCGCCCGGTTGCGGATCTGGTCCTGGGGCGTGGACAAGGTGCTAACAAAGCGGATGCCCTCCCCCTCGCCCTTGATGTAGTCGTAGCCCCATTTCCATTGATAGCCGGTGACCTTGACCGTGAGGTCCGGGTTGCTGGTATCGCGCATGGACAGCAGGGTTTTGGTGACAGGCCACGCCATGCCGATCAGGATGAAGAACGGGATCACCGTCCAAACCACTTCCACGATCGTATTCTCGTGGAAGTTCGCGGGCTGATGACCACGGGAGCGGCGATGGGCGTAGAGCGAGTAGAACATCACCCCGAACACCGCCACGAAGATGACGCCGCAGATGATCAGCATCATCGTGTGCAGGTCATAGACCGCCTCTCCCAGCCGGGTGACCGGCGTCTGCATGTTGAGCTGGTAAGCCGCGAGGGCGGAAGACTGAAAGGAGGCGAACAGCAGGAAGGCGGGGAACAGGCGGAGACAGCGGCAGAGGTGGCGCAGCATCGGTATCAACCTCATCCTCATGGATGGGCAGCCGGATGCACCCCTGATCGGACGGTCAGCTCCCGGCGCCGCAGTTGCTCGGCCAGCTGCGCCGGCTGTGCTGCCCTGGACCGGGCACCCATGCGAGGGCGCCGGATTGAGGGCAACGCAGCCAAGGCCTGGGCAGCGGAGACTCGGAGTAGCTCACAACGCCAGCGGCGCCGCATGCGCGCAGGCATGCACACCACCCCTCCCTCCTCCATGACCAGCGCACCATCGCGCAAGCTGATCCTCTTGGCATCACTGACAGGGGGACTACAGGACTGCCTGGCCCCGATGCCAGCGACTCCGTTCCTGCGAGGAGGAGCATCAGAGCGCGCTGCCGCCTGAACGCTCCACGCGCACACCGAAGTGAGCGCGCAGGCAGCGCGTGGCACCGACGACCTCTGGCGAACAACCTCCCCGGACACGACGCGACGATGACTGCTTATTGAATGAGAATGTCTATCACGCCCTGTCGCAAATCAGTTTGCCACAGCCGTTTTTTCCCGAGCAAGCGCATTTGATCCAGATCAAACTAGGGCTTTCCCTAAGCTGATAAGTGCGGCGCAACATTAATTGCCAATCGCATTGGACAAGGCCGCGAGCAATTTTTGGTGAATGCCGCCGAATCCGCCATTAGACATGACCAATACATGATCTCCGGGGTGCGCATCCCTCGCAATTTTCTGCACAAATGCCGGCATGTCGCCCTCCACCACGAGCTTCTCGCCCAGAGGCGCAAGCGCCTCGGCAGCATCCCACCCCAGATTGTTTGCAAAGCAATAGACCCGGTCCGCATCGGCCAGGCTTGCCGGCAAGCGCGCTTTCATCACGCCAAGCTTCATGGTGTTGGAGCGCGGTTCCACCACCGCCAGGATGCGCGACCGACCGACCCGCTCACGCAACGCCGCCAAGGTGAGCTCGATGGCGGTAGGGTGATGGGCGAAGTCGTCATAGACCGTGACGCCCCCCACACTCCCGCGGTTCTCAAGCCGTCGCTTCACCCCCTTGAAGGAGGCCAGGGCCTCCGTGGCCATGGGCAGCGGGACGCCCACATGCCGCGCGGCCAGCATCGCTGCAAGCGCATTGTCCCGGTTATGCTCACCCATCGCCCCGAGGAGGCTTCGACCCGCCTCTTCTCCGGCCTGGCGGAATACCGCCTCGCCGCTGGTGGCATCCAGCGCCACCGACCAGTGGGCGGCATCGCCAAACCATGCGCCTGCGGACCAGCAGCCGCGCGCCAGCACCCGCTCCAGGGCCTCGTACTTGCGGTTGGCGACGATCAGGCCATTGCGTGGCACGGTGCGCACCAGATGATGGAACTGGGTCTCGATCGCCACAAGATCCGGAAAGATGTCGGCATGATCAAATTCCAGGTTGTTCAGGATGAGCGTGCGCGGCCGGTAATGAACGAACTTGGAGCGCTTGTCGCAGAAGGCGGTGTCGTACTCGTCGGCCTCGATCACGAAGAAGGAAGAATCCGTCCATCGGGCTGAAACACCGAAATCCACGGGCACCCCTCCCACCAGAAAACCCGGGTTCAAGCCCCCCTGTTCCAGCAGCCAGGCCAGCATGGCTGTCGTTGTGGTCTTGCCATGGGTGCCCGCCACACCCAGCACCCACTTTCCGGGCAGGACGTGCTCTGCCAGCCATTGGGGACCCGAGACATAGCAGAGGTTGCGGTCGAGTATTTCCTCCAGCAGGGGATTGCCGCGGGAAATGGCATTGCCCACCACGAAACAGTCCGGGTTCAGCGCCACTTGGGAGGCATCGTAGCCCTCCACCAGTTCCACCCCTTGTTCTTGCAACTGAGTACTCATGGGCGGGTATACATTGGCGTCACACCCGGTCACCCGATGCCCTGCCGCCCGGGCCAGCAGCGCCAGCCCGCCCATGAATGTTCCGCATATTCCCAGGATGTGTATGTGCATTGCCCTGCTCGCCGTAACCGATAGAATGGCGGAGGATTCTACCCGATGGGTCCGAGACGCCGGTTCCCGCAGCACCATCCGGACATAAGCCAGCCATGCGCACGCCATCTCGCAAGAACCCGCACCGCCCGAGCGGCAACCCGGTCTCCGCCGCAAGCCGACGGGCCATCGCCAGCCGCGCAGCCCGCCTCATGGCCGAGGACGGGATCAATGACTTCCACTTCGCAAAACGCAAGGCCGCCCGCCAGCTCGGGCTTCCGGAAACCAAGGATCTGCCCTCCAACGCTGAGGTGGAGGAAGAACTGCGCCTGCACCAATCCCTTTATCAGGGCGAAGAATTGGCCGAGCGCCTGCTGTTGCTGCGTCACCACGCCCTGGAGGTCATGCGCGAACTGGAGCGCTTCGATCCCCAACTGACCGGCTCCGTGCTTGAAGGCACCGCAGGGCGAGCGGCAGTGATCGAGATCGAGGTGTTCCCGGAAGACGAAAAGGAACTTGAGTGGCAGTTGCTCGCCCGTGGCCACCCGTTCAGGCACGTCACCCCCCGCCGCCCCGATGGCCCACTCACCTACATCGAGCTGGACTGGGACGGCCTGCCCGTCACCCTCTCGGTATTCCCCCCGGTGGCCCGACGCATCTCCCGCCCCCGGGCCGGCCTGGCTGGCCTGGCCACTCTTCTGTCGGGCGAATCGTGAACAACACCTTTACTTTCGTTCTGGCCGGGGCGGTCGCACTGGCTCTCGGTGTTGCGGTACAACTGAGCTCCCGTCCCGGAACCGCCCCGCCGCCCCAAGTGCCTGCGACCGGCGCCACAGCCCAACCCCTCAACCGGCTTACCCTGCCAGACCCGCGAGGGCAACTCCAACCGCTGGCCCAATGGCGAGGCAAGGTTCGGGTCGTGAATTTCTGGGCCACCTGGTGCCCCCCCTGCGTGGCAGAGATGCCGCTCCTGCAAGCCGCCAGCGAGCAATTTTCAAGCAAAGGGGTCGAATTCATCGGGATCGGCATCGATTCCGCGATGAACATCGACGAATTTGCAGGCAAAAACGGCCTCAGCTTCACCTTGCTGATCGGCAACAGTGACACCCTCGAGCTCTCCGGCTTGTTCGGCAACAAAGCGCAAGGTTTGCCGTTTACGGTGATTTTCGATGCAAATGATCGCTTGATCTCCACAAAACTCGGGCCATTCTCCGAACCTGAATTGGCTTCTGCCCTGAACGCCGCCCTCCAGTAAGGCCCAAACGGACGCCCAGCCATGCGGCGGGCTAGCGATCACGGCAAATTCTGGACAGTTCGCTGCAATTTGCGGCAAACTTGCAGGCATGGTGACCAAACGCGAATCCCGCAAGCCTGCGCACGAGGAGGGCGACGAACCGCTCCGCCCCAAGATCCTTGTCCTGCATGGCCCGAACCTCAATCTGCTGGGGCAAAGGGAGCCGGACATCTATGGGCGCACCACCTTGGCCGACATCCATGAAGCGATGGAGGCTCGCGCCCGTAGCGCAGGTGTTGATCTGGAATCTTTCCAAAGCAATTCCGAAGGCGAACTGGTCAACCGGGTGCAGGCTGCCGGCGCGGAGGGGGTCGGCTTCATCATCATCAACCCGGCTGCTTACACCCACACCAGCGTGGCCATTCGGGATGCGCTGGCGGCGGTAAAGATTCCCTTTATCGAGGTGCATCTTTCCAACGTTCATGCCCGCGAGCCCTTTCGCAAGCACTCCTACTTCTCCGACGTGGCGGTGGGCGTGATTTGCGGTCTCGGAGCTCACGGCTACCAGCTCGCGCTCGAGCACGTGCTGACCCGCTTGAGACGATCGAGTTGATCGCCCCCTGGCCGACCTGTCCGTACGAAGACGGGCTGCACCAACACCTAGACCCCGCAAGAGATGAACCGATGCCACCGGGCTGATGCTCAAGGCGTCCACTCAACCAACCTTTGCTGATTAGTCAATCATGGATCTGCGCAAACTGAAGAAGCTCATCGATCTGGTTCAGGAGTCCGGAATCGCCGAACTGGAAGTGACCGAGGGCGAGGAAAAAGTTCGGATCGTCAAGCACGGCATGGCCGCTGCCGCCCCTGCCCCTGTGCATTACACGCTGCCCGCCGCCGCGCCGGCTCCCGCAGTGTCCGCAGCCGCAGCCCCCGACGACAGCGCATCGGATGCGTTGCCCGATGGCCACGTGGTGAAATCCCCGATGGTGGGCACCTTCTATCGTTCTTCCGCACCCGGCGCCAAGCCTTTCTCCGAGGTCGGGCAGTCGGTATCGACGGGTGACACCCTGTGCATCATCGAAGCGATGAAGCTGATGAACGAAATTGAATCGGACGCCTCGGGAGTGATCAAGGCCATCCTGGTAGAAAACGGCCAGCCCGTGGAATACGGCCAGCCGTTGTTCGTGGTGGGCTGACCCACTCCGGCCCCATGCCCGGAGCCCGGGGGTCTGCCCGTGCTCCTTCCCGTAGCCAATCTCCCGCATGGTTCAGCCATCGGGAGCGGACCAGGGTTGTACCAGCATGTTCGAAAAGATTCTGATCGCCAACCGGGGGGAAATCGCCCTCCGCATTCAGCGCGCCTGCCGCGAATTGGGCATCAAGACGGTGGTCGTGCACTCCGAAGCCGATACCGAGGCCAAATACGTCAAGCTGGCGGATGAGTCCGTCTGTATTGGTCCCGCCGCCTCCAGCGCCTCATATCTGAACATTCCAGCCATCATCTCCGCGGCGGAAGTCACGGACGCCGAAGCCATCCACCCGGGCTACGGATTCCTGTCGGAGAACGCTGACTTCGCTGAACGGGTGGAGAAAAGCGGCTTCGTCTTCATCGGCCCCCGACCCGACACCATCCGCCTGATGGGGGACAAGGTCAGCGCCAAGGACGCTATGAAAGCCGCAGGCGTACCCTGCGTACCGGGCTCGGAAGGCGCTCTGCCCGACGACCCGAAGGATATCGTGCGCATGGCCCGCTCCATCGGCTACCCGGTGATCATCAAGGCCGCCGGCGGCGGCGGCGGACGGGGCATGCGGGTTGTGCATACGGAAGGGGCTCTGCTCAACGCGGTCACGACCACGCGCACCGAAGCCCAGGCGGCGTTTGGCAATCCGACGGTTTACATGGAGAAATTCCTGGAAAATCCGCGCCACGTGGAAATCCAGGTGCTCGCCGACACCCATCGGAACGCGGTCTACCTGGGCGAGCGGGACTGCTCCATGCAGCGCCGACACCAGAAGGTGATCGAGGAAGCCCCCGCCCCTCATATCGCGCCCCGCCATATCGCCCGCATCGGCGAACGCTGCGCGGATGCCTGCCGCAAGATCGGCTACGTGGGCGCCGGAACCTTCGAGTTCCTTTACGAAGACGGGGAGTTCTACTTCATCGAGATGAACACCCGGGTACAGGTGGAACACCCGGTGACCGAGCTCATCACCGGTATCGATATCGTTCAGGCGCAGATCCGGATCGCAACCGGAGAGAAGCTCTGGTTCCGGCAACGGGACGTGCAACTCAAGGGGCACGCCATTGAATGCCGCATCAATGCCGAAGACCCCTTCAAGTTCACCCCCTGCCCGGGCCGCATCACCAACTGGCACACACCGGGTGGTCCCGGCATCCGTGTTGATTCGCATGTTTACAACGGTTATACCGTGCCGCAACATTACGACTCGATGATCGGGAAGCTGATTGCCTACGGCGATACCCGCGAGCAAGCAATCCGGCGGATGCGGATTGCCCTGTCCGAGATGGCCGTGGACGGCATCAAGACCAACATTGCGCTGCATCAGGAACTGATGACGGACGCCCGCTTCATCGAAGGCGGCACCAGCATTCACTATCTCGAACACAAGCTGGCGGCCAAGGCTGAAGTCAACCAGAACAAATAGCCGGGAGCAGCCCCACCCATGTGGCTTTCCGTTTCCGTCGCTTCGGATGCACAGCACGCCGAAGCCTTGAGCGACGCCCTGATGGAAGCGGGCGCGCTCTCCGTGTCGATCGAAGACGCGGACGCCGGCACCGAACGGGAGCAACCCCAGTTCGGCGAGCCCGGCTATGCTCCCGCAGCCCTCTGGCAAGCCTGCCACGTGGTGGCGCTGTTCGAAGCGGACGCGGACTGGCACGCGGCTGTCGCCAGCGCCACTGCCACCATCGGGCTGGGCGAGCCGGCCACCACGGTGCGGGAAGTCGCGGAGGAAAACTGGGTTCAACTCACCCAGAGCCAGTTCGAACCCATCCGCATCACCGACAAGCTGTGGATCGTCCCCTCCTGGCATGAGGCGCCCGTAGGCGACGCAATCAATATCGAACTGGACCCGGGCATGGCGTTTGGCACCGGCAGCCATCCCACCACTCACCTCTGCCTCAACTGGTTGAGCGAACAGGTCCGCCCCGGGCAAACGGTGCTCGACTATGGCTGCGGCTCGGGCATCCTGGCCATCGCTGCGGCCAGGCTGGGCGCCGGCACGGTCACCGGCGTGGATATCGACGAGAAGGCGCTGGAAGCCGCGGCCGACAACGCACACCGCAACGGTGTAGCACTTACGGTACGCCACTCGAGCGAAGCACTTGATGAGCAGTTCGATCTGGTGGTCGCCAACATCCTGACCAACCCGCTCTGCGTACTCGCCCCACTGCTCGCCAGCCGCATCGCCCCGGGCGGTCGCCTGGCGCTTACCGGCATTCTCGACAGCCAGGTGGACAAGGTTCGGGAGGCTTACGCCCCCTTCATCGCGCTTCGGGAGGCGGCCACCCGGGACGGATGGGTGCTGCTCGAGGGCATCCGGTCATGATCCTGACCCGCTGCCCCGCATGCGAGACCGTCTTCCGGGTCCGCACCGAGCAACTCAAGCAGCGCAGCGGGCGCGTGCGGTGTGGCCGCTGCGGCACCGCATTCAATGCCCTGGACACGCTGATCGAGGAAAACGCCACCGAGCAGCAGAATGACCTGTTCGCCCGCCTGACCCGGCGAGGAAGCGCCGACAACCCGCCGCCCGCACTGGAGGAGCCCGCCGCGCCAAGCGCGCCCGAAGCCCCGGATCTCTGGGCACCCCAGGACGTCCTGCGGGCAGCTCCGGCCGCTCCCCGGGCGGAGCTGGACATTCCACCCACGCCACCGGAACCCCCGGGTCATGACAGCGGCGAGCCCTCCCCCACGGCTGCCGCAGCGTTGCCACCCGACCCGTTCCTCGCCTTTGGCGAACCCCGGCTGGACGAACCCGCTCCCGAGAGCCTGCAAGTCAAGGCGCCGCCGGAAGCCACCCCCGCGGTGCCGGATGCGCCTGCGCGCCCCAAAAGCTCGGGTCTGGTATGGGGGACAGGCGCCCTCGTGTTGGCCGTCCTGCTCACGGCGCAACTGGCCTACTGGTACCGCAGCGAACTCGCCAACAGCGTTCCTGCGCTCCGGCCGGCGCTGACAGCGATGTGCCAGCAACTCGATTGCGACATCCCGCTCCCGCGCAAGGCGGACCTGATCAGCATCGAAGCCTCGGACCTTCACCCCGAGCCCGGCACGCTCGACACGCTGGTGCTCAACGCCACCCTGAAGAACCGCGCAACCTTCACACAGGCTTACCCCGCCTTGGAGCTGACGCTGACCGACGCCCAAGAAAAGGCCGTCTCCCGTCGGGTGCTGTTCCCCAACGACTATCTCCCGGCCAAGGCCAGCCCCGATCAGGGCATTCCCGAAAACGGCGACCTGGCCGTCCAGCTCCGGGTTCAAACTCGGGGGATTGCCGCGGTCGGCTACAAGTTATACGTTTTCTACCCCTGACCCGTGCAGGGGCGCTCCCCGTCGGCGTGGTCTCACGCGGGCAGGACAGGCGCCCCATGCAACGGGCCGGAGTACGCACCTGCGATCCGGCGGTCCCGGATCGGCGTTGAACCCCACGATAAGGAGAGAGACATGAGCACAACCGTCACGCTCGGCGGCAACCCCATCGCCGTCGATGGGCAGTTTCCCGCAACCGGCAGCATCGCCCCGGGCTTCAGCCTCGTCGGCACGGATCTGAAGGACGTCACCCTGGGTGAATTCGCGGGCAAGCGCAAAGTCCTCAACATCGTTCCAAGCCTGGACACTCCTGTTTGCGCCACCTCCACGCGCAAGTTCAACGAAGAAGCCGGCAAGCTTGCGGACACGGTCGTCCTGGTCATCTCCGCCGACCTGCCCTTCGCCATGAAACGGTTCTGTGAAACCGAGGGGCTCGCGAATGTCGTTTCCCTCTCCACCCTGCGGGGTGGCAACTTCATGCGCGACTACGGTGTCGCCATCTCCTCCGGTCCCCTGGCCGGGCTCACCGCGCGCGCCGTCGTGGTACTGGACCGGGACAACCGGGTGCTGCACGCCGAGCGGGTGGCCGAGATCAAACAGGAGCCCGATTACGCCGCGGCGCTGGCAGCGCTGGTCTGACACTCCCGGCCGGAAGATGTGGCAAAAGGCGTAGACCCGCGCGCCTCCCAAGCCCGACAATTTCGGTCTGGACGGCACCTGAGTCCCGGGTGCCGCAGACGCGCAAACCTTAACGCTTATCCTCTATGAAAACCCTAATCTGCGGCTCCATCGCCTACGACACGATCATGGTTTTCCATGATCAGTTCAAGAATCACATTCTCCCCAGCCAGATCCACATCCTCAACGTCGCCTTCCTGGTGCCCGACATGCGGCGCGAGTTCGGCGGCTGCGCCGGCAACATCGCCTACAACCTGGCGCTGCTGGGGGGCGAGCCGCTGATCATGGCCACGGTTGGCGAAGACGCCAGCCCTTATCTGGAACGGCTCAAGAAACTTGGCCTGAGCCGCGCCCACGTCCGCGAAGTGCCCGACGCCTACACTGCCCAGGCCTTCATCACCACCGACATGGACGACAACCAGATCACCGCCTTCCACCCGGGCGCCATGACCTACTCTCACCTCAACAAGGTCGGCGATGCCAGCGGGGTGACTCTGGGCATCATTTCTCCTGACGGGCGGGACGGCATGCTCCAGCACGCGGCCCAGTTTGCCGAAGCCGGCATTCCCTTCATCTTCGATCCGGGCCAGGGCCTGCCCATGTTCTCCGGCGACGAGGTTCTGAATTTCCTGCAACTCGCGGACTACTGCACGGTCAACGACTACGAGGCAAAACTGCTCTGCGACAAGACGGGCCAATCCCTGGAAACCCTGGCAGGCAAGGTGAAGGCGCTGGTCGTGACGCTTGGCCCCAACGGTTCCGAAGTCTATAGCGGCGGTCAGCGCATCGAGATCCCCTGCGTTAAACCCGATAGTCTGGTCGATCCCACCGGCTGTGGCGACGCCTATCGCGCGGGCCTGCTCTACGGCATCAACGCCGGGATGGATTGGCCCACCACGGGTCGGCTTGCTTCCCTGATGGGTGCCATCAAGATCGCCAGCCGTGGGGGACAGAACCACGCCCCCAGCCGCTCGGAAATCGGCGAGGCGTTTGCCACCGCATTCGGTTACTCCATCTGGTAATCCGGAGCCCTCGGCGCTCCGGGTCGCGTACGCATACTCAGGAGCGCATCATGCATGTCTGCCGCAAACTTCTTCCCTGCCTGACGATCGCAGTTCTGGCCGCCTTCCTGCTCGGGGGGTGTGCCAGCGGTCTGGGCGGCAGCGATTACTCCCGGGGCCAAGCCCGGGGCGAAATGAGCGTACGCACAGGCAAGGTAATCAGCGTGCGGCAGGTACGCATCGAGGGCACCAAGTCCAGTGTCGGCTCCACGGCGGGGGCTGTCATCGGTGGCGTGGCCGGCAGCAATGTCGGTCAGGGCAAGGGGTCCATCATCGCCGGCGTGCTCGGAGCCGTGGCCGGGGGAATCGCAGGAGCGGCGGTGGAAGAAGGTGGCACCCGGCAGACCGGCCTGGAGATCACGGTGGAACTGGACAACGGCCAGATGATTGCCGTCACGCAAGCTGCGGATGAAGCCTTCGTGCCGGGCGAGCGGGTGCGCATTCTTTCCGGCCGGGGCGAAACCCGGGTCACGCACTGATCGCCGGCCTGAATCGGCCCCCTACTCGCTACCGTCCGGTACCAGCACCTGGCGGCAGCGCACCTGAAACACCCGCCGGTCCTCCAGGCGCAGAGCGGTCAGGGTGCCGCCCCACACACATCCGGTATCGAGTCCGACCACGCCATCCCGGTCCCAATAACCGAGCGCGGACCAATGACCGAACAGCACGGTGCACGCCCGGCTGCGGCGGCCCGGCACCTGGAACCAGGGCAGATAGCCGGAAGGGGGCGCATCCACCCGCCCCTTGGCCTTGAACTCCATGCGTCCCTCCGGGCTGCAAAAGCGCATGCGGGTCATGGCGTTCACGATCACCCGAAGGCGATCCCAGCCCTTCAAGTCAGGGGACCAGCGATCCGGCTTGCTGCCGTACAGGTTGTGCAGGAACTCCCGCCGCTGCGGCCCCGCCAAGGCTGCCGAGACCTCGCCCGCCAGCGCCAGGGACTCATCGACCGTCCATGCGGGCAACAGGCCGGCATGGACCATCACCACATCTCCTTCACGGAACATCAGCGCCTGGCCCGCCAGCCATTCGATCAGCTCGGGGCCGTCCGGCGCCTCGAGAATATCGTGGAAAGTGTCGTAGTCGTTGGCCCTGCGCGCGCCCGCGGCCACCATCAGCAGATGCAGGTCATGGTTACCCAGCACCACCTTGACCCGCTCCCCCAGGCCGCGCAGCAGGCGCAGGACAGCGAGGGATTCGGGGCCACGGTTGACCAGATCGCCTGCGACCCACAACCGATCCTGCTCCGGGTCGAAATCGATCGCCCCCAGCAAAGCCGTCAGCCCCTCAAGGCAGCCCTGGATGTCGCCGATCGCGTAAGTTGCCACGATTGCCCGCCTCTGACCGCTCCGAACCCCGGATTACCCTTGGGATGCGCCCACCTGCTCGGCCGGCGCTGAACTCACCACGTGCAGGTTCGTGCGCACAGCAGGCGCGTACTCCGGCACCCAGCGTTTCAAATCCCTGCGGACCTCTGCGTCTGCCGGCACGCGATTGCGCCGGAGCCAGTCCACCACCTGTCCGAGCCAGTCCGTTTCCACCTCCCGGGCCTTGGCAATCCGCAGCTTGGGGTGGGTCGTAGGGCGGGTCTGTTCATCGTCCGCCAACAGTTCCTCGTACAACTTCTCACCCGGGCGCAAGCCGGTGAACACCACCTTGATTTCTTCCTCCGACAGACCACACAGGCGGATCATGTCCCGAGCCAGGTCGGCAATGCGCACCGGCTCGCCCATGTCCATGACGAAAATCTCCCCGCCCTGCCCCATGCATCCGGCCTGCAGCACCAGCTGGGCCGCCTCGGGGATGGACATGAAATAGCGGGTGATTTCCGGATGGGTCACCGTCACCGGGCCACCGCGGGCGATCTGCTGCTGGAACTTGGGAATCACGCTGCCCGCGCTGCCCAGCACATTGCCAAAGCGCACCATCTCGAACTTGGTCGCCCCGGCCCCCTGTTGCAGGGACTGGCACACCATCTCGGCCATCCGCTTGCTGGCCCCCATTACATTGGTCGGGTTGACCGCCTTGTCCGTGGACACCAGCACAAACTTGCCCACGCCTTCGCTGATTGCCGCCTTGGCCACCACGTAGGTGCCCAGCACGTTATTGCGCACAGCCTCCCACGCGTTGATCTCTTCCATCAACGGCACGTGCTTGTAGGCCGCGGCGTGAAACACCACCGTGGGCGAATAGGTCTGCATCACGTGGCGGACCCGGACGCCGTCCTTCACATCCCCCGCCACCGGCACCACATGAAGATCCGGAAAATGCTCGTGGAGTTCCTCCACCAGTTGATAAAGGAAGTACTCGTTCTGTTCGTACACCAAAAGCATGCCCGGCCTGAAACGGACGATCTGGCGGCACAGTTCGGAACCGATGGAGCCCCCCGCCCCTGTCACCATGATGGCCCGCCCCCGCAGCAGATCGTTGAGCAAGGGGGTATCGATGGACACCGGATCCCGGCCCAGCAGATCCTCCACCTCCACCTGGCGTACCTTGGAAACGGTCACCCGTCCGCTCATCAGGTCGTCAAACGAGGGCACCGTCAGCGCCTTGACCCCCGCACGCACGCATAGGCTCACCGCCCGCCTGCGTTCCACGTGGGAGGCCACCGGCATGGCCACAATGGCATGCTTGACGCGCATCTCCCGGGCAAAATGCTCAAGCGAATCCAGAGGCCCGAGAATCTTGAGGCCCTGGATCGTCCGTTTGTGCTTGCGCGTGTCGTCATCCAGCAAGCCGATCACCCGCCATTCACTGGTGCGGGAAAGATCGCGGATGAGATTGACCGCCGTCACCCCCGCCCCCAGCACCAGCACCGGCTTGCCCTGGTCCTGCATGGCGCCGTAAAGCCGGTGCTCCTTCCAGGCCCGGTAGGCGGCCCGGCTGCCCCCCATCAGCATCAGCAGCAGGATGGGCTGCAACACCAGGGTTGAACGGGGTACCACAATCTGCTGCTGAAGCAACACGATCCCCACCGGCACCAGCAGAGCGGAGAAGCCGATCGCCCGGGCAATCCGGAACAGATCCGGCAAACTGGCGAAGCGCCAGATGCCCCGGTAAAGACCAAACACGCGGAACACCATGGCCTGCAGGGGCACCGCCCAGGCGGCCGTCCACCACATCCCCTGGGCGTACTCGGGGGGAACCGAGAAATTGAAACGCAACAGGTACGCGCCCCCCCAAGCCAGGGCCGCCGCCAGAACGTCAAATAGGAAGACCGAAATGGGCCGAATCAGCAATTGTGCCAGCATGGTAAGAGGGTCCAGCCTCGTGAGGTCACACTCCAGCCGCACCTTGGCGATTACGCCAGCGGCCATCCACCGCGATTGCAAGCACCGCGTAAATCCCCACCCACGCAAGCAGCACCCCGGCCTGAACATCGACACCGTCGGACCGCACCCACAGGGCCGAGGCCGAGCAGCCGAGCATCAGCGCATACCAGACCAGCAACGTCTGTCTTTTGCCCACCCCGCTGCGGATCATCCGCTGGTAGTAATGCTCCCGGTGGGCCTGCCAGATCTTTTCACCCCGCAGCAAGCGGCGAAGTAGGGTTATTGTCGCATCCAGCACGAATGGCGAAAACACCAATAGCGGAAAGAAAAGCGGCCAGTTCCCCGCCTTAATCCCGGCCAGCCCCACGCCTGCCATCAAAAACCCCAGGGGAATCGACCCCACATCCCCCATGAACACCCGGGCCGGGGGCAGATTGAACACCAGAAAACCCGCCGCACCGCCGGCAATCGCCAGGCACAGAGCGGCCAAGTGCAGGTCCTGCGCCAACCAGGCCGCAATGCCGCACGCGCCAAACCCGAACAAGGCCATGCCGCCCGCCAGGCCGTCCGTCCCATCCATGAAGTTGTAGAGATTGGTCGCCCAGACCGTCAGAAACACGGCCAGCGCCACCCACCACCCTCCGGCCAACGCCCACGCCACGCCCGCGGCAGCCAGGCCGTGTACCGCAAAGCGCAGCAAGATGGGCAAGCCGCGGCGATCATCGACGAAGGACAACAAGGCCAGCGTCAATGCCCCCGCCAGCAGCAGCACGGTCTCCCACCCGATACCTGCCAGCGGCACCAAACCACCCGCTGCAATCCCCGCCAGGATACCCAACCCCCCAACCCGGGGCGTCGGGTTGCTATGCAGCGAACGATGATTCGGCACATCCATGGCGATCCGGTGCGCAAGGCCCGAACGCAGCAGTACCGCCAGAACGGCAACAGATACCAGAAAGGCGATGGCAGGCGAGGCAAGCACGAAGGTAGTCCAGTCAAAAGCAATCGCCGCAGTGGCTTTCCGGGCGCACTGCGGCGAAACGTTCAGGTCTTTGGAGGGGAATTATACCGCGCAGGCGCCGGGGCTTCCGGCGCGTTCCGGCTGAAGATCCCGGCCCCATGAACGCGGACCCCAAGGGAAAACGGGCGGACCGCTGCCACCTTCACCCCCGCGCGACCGCCTTTTCCCGATACCAGGCCAGGGTCTCCGCCAAGGCCGTGTCCAGCGTAAATGGCGGCTGCCAGCCCAGTTGCTGCCGGATGGCAGCATCGTCCACCTCCAGAGGGGCAAACAGCCGGACTGCCAGCGCCCGCTGCCCCAGCAGATTCGCAATGGCTGTCAGCCACGCGGTCGGCACCGCCACCAAACGCTCCGGCCGGCCCAGCAGGCGGCGCACACGCGCCACCCAGCGGCCAGTGTCCAAAGCCGGGCCATCACTCACGAGAAAAGTACCGCCCGCCGCCGCCGGATGGGTGCCGGCACACAGCAGGGCATGCGCCAGATTGCCCACATGGATCATGCTGCGCCCCCCGCTCGGAGCTCCGAGCGGAAGTGGCCAGGCCGAATCCGCCAAACGCAGCAAGCGGAGAAAATTGGCCCTCACGCCCGGTCCATAAACCAGGGGGGGGCGAAGCACGACACCCTCCAGGCCAGTCCGGGCCGCCACTGACCACAGCGCCTGCTCCCCCTCCCACTTCGATATCCCGTACGGGTCGTCCGGCGCGGCCTCGCTGGCTGCCGTATAGGGTGCGCCGCCGCCTTCCCCCAGAACCTTGACCGAGCTCACGAACACCATGCGCCGCACGCCTGCCGCAGCCGCCGCGAGGGCCAGATTTTCCGTGCTATCCCGATTTGCGCGTCGATAAGCCGGCAAAGGATCCGACAGCATCTCGGCCATCACGTGGGCACGCCCGGCCAGATGCAGCAACACGGCCGGGGCCGCCCCCCGCAGCAAGCCTTCGGCATCGGCAAACGCCTCCGCCGTGGACAACAATTCCCGAGTGCCAGCCGGCGCGCTCCCCTGACGGCGCACCAGCGCCCACACTTCGTGCCCCGCCGCCCGCAGATCAGCACAGACCCGCCGCCCGACAAAGCCGGTTGCCCCTGTCACCGCGAAGCGCGCCATCCCGCCCTCACCACCAACGCCAGCCGTGCTTGCTGAAAAAGCGCGCCGCCGACACACAGAAGAAACGGATGTGCTTGAGACCTTTCTTCGCGGCATAGCCCCCATGGTGCACAAAGCGCACGGCCGGCACATAAGCCACCCGCCCCACCCCCCGAGCCCGGATGGAAAGATCGAAATCCTCGAAGTACAAAAAGAAGGACGGGTCAAAGCCCCCCAGCCGTCGCAACACCTCGGTGCGGAACAGCATGAAACAGCCACTCACGATGGGCGGGTCCCACACCACCTGGCCCTGGCCGATCACGTCGCGCATCTCATAGCGATCCAGCCGCGCCCGGAAGCGCGCCTTTATCGCCCGGGGCGCGAATCCCCGCAAGAACAGGTCGAACACCGTGGGATAGCGCTTGCACAGGTACTCGCGCTGCCCCGCATCGTTGAAACCATCGCCCACCACCAGCGCGGCCTCGGGGTGGGCGCGCATGAATGCAAGCGCATGGACCAACGCCTCCGGCTCCAATTCAAGGTCGGGATTGAGGACGAGGTGGAACTCGCTTTCCGCCCGGGCAATGGCGAGATTGTGGCCACGGCCAAAACCGACATTGCCGTGCCCCGCCTGCCACGCCACTGCCAAGCCAACCTCGTCGAACCAGGCCCTGTCCGCCACCGACATCCCGGTCTCGCTATTGTCCACCAGACACAGCGTAACCCCCGTCCCCGCCTGGACGCACGCCGCCTGAAGGGCCAGCAAACATTGCCTGAGCAGGGCCAAATCGGGGCGATACAAGACCACGGCGGCACTCAGCCCGGACAGACCGTGCCCCCCGGCAGAAACCATGTCAGACACCCCCTCCATCGCCGCCCCAACCACGCCGCATCCTCCCCGAAACCTCTCGTTCCATCTCAGGGACGTGTCGCCTCAACGACCAACTCACCATGAAACGGGCGGCACTCAAGCCCCGAAAGTTCGGGGTGTGCGCTCTCGCGCCAAGCCACGGCGGTGACCTGAACGAACCCGACGTCTTCCAGTAATTTGCGTAATTCATCAGCGTCATAAACGAACTTGTGCCCCCAGGAGCGCAGTCCCTCATTGACAAGCCGGCAAGCGGTGGCGGGTAACCAGCCTACGTCCCGCCACTCGTCAAGGCGCTTGGCCAAATACTCGTCGACCACCTTGCGCAAATCCGGTGTTGAAAGGCGGATCACCCCGCCAGACACCATGACCCGGAAACACTCGGTAAGGAAACGCCGCACCTCGTCGAAATCAAGATGCTCAATAAAGTGCTCACTGTACACAAAGCGGATCACTCCATCGGACACCGGCAACGGAAGCGTCAGATCCAGTGCGATGACTGAGTCATCTCCGGACAAATCCACATTGCCCCACCCCTCGAGCAGGTTTCCCCCACACGCCAGGTGCAGCTTGTCGACGCCCAACAGGCGGCGCCGTGCCCGCTCGATGGAGGCGCGTGCTTTCCTCTGTTCCCGCCATTCAGCCATTACAGGCGGAAGCCATTTGACGATTCCGGGTCGATCAGTGTCGTTCATCTGCCTCAATCCAAAGTACTCACGCCTCAGCGTCAGGAAGCTGGCCGAACCTGCAACGAACCTCACAGCAAAGCCCGCTCAAGCCCGACGCCCCCTCGACTTACGACCTCGCTGGCACCCCAGGCACCAGGATCGCGTCGGACCACAGGTATCCCAATAGAGACGCCGGCACGGCCGGATCATCCCAACGAATTTCATCAAAATACGAATTGAATTCGCGCAGGAAATTACTGCGCGAGACATCCTGCCGCCCGGACAGATCCGCGACGCAGCGAACACCGCCCTGCCACACGGCTTTGAGCTGGGCCAGCGACACCGGAAAATCGTCCCGCGCGAACACCTGTTGTGGAGCGATGTCCGCCTCAAACCCTGGATTGCGCAGCCATCGCTCGCCATAGCGGCGACGGAGGACATTGCTTTTCCGGAATTGCGCAACACTGTCGCTGCGCGTGACGGACTGGGCGTGCACCCGGTGGCGGTACAGGGGTTGATTCACGTAATGCAGTTTGCCCCGTTGCGCAATCGCCAGCGCCAGCGCCCAGTCCTGGACACCCGAGAAAGCGTCGTCGCAGCCCCCCGCTTCCACGTAAGCCGAGCGGCGGATGACCTTGAGATGGGAGGCCACCATTCCATCGAGCAGATCCGCGCGGATGTGTTCCTGCCCACGAAAGTGCAAGTTATCGTAGCCGCCGTAGCGGGCTGTCCGCACCACGCGGCCCGCCTCATCCACGTCAAGCCGATCCGTGAAGAAGTAATCCACATCCGGATGATCCTGAACGCACCCCGCCAAGACCTCCAGCGCACCCGGCACCAGCGCATCGTCGCAATCAAGGAAAGCGACGAACTCTCCCGTTGCCACCGCCACCGCGTCATTCTGAGAACGACTGATCCCCCGGTTGACGGGCTGCATGATCACCTTGAGATGAGGCAGACGGTCGCTCAGCGCACGCATCAACTGGCGCACCCGATCATCCGGAGAAGCATCATCCACGCAGACGAGCTCCAGCGACACCCGGCCTTGCCCGGCCAGGGAAGTCAAACACTCTTCCAGGTGATCAAAGTGGTTGTAGACCGGGATCACCACCGAAATCAGCGGCGCCCCTGAAACCGGCCCGACAGACCGAAGGCGTTCCAGCACCCGCTCCGCCAGCCCCTCGCTGCCAACCACCGGGGCGATGGAATCACTCGGAATCGCGGCTGTAGCGGCAGTTGCTGGCGCTGCCGCCTGCAAACTCGCCACCTCTTCCCGATAAGCGGGATTCGCCCGATAGCACTGCTCAAACCACGAAACGACCGACTCGAAGAACAGGGGCTCCCGCCCGCCCAGCATTGCCTCGATCTTGAGTCCGGCCTGCAGCCAGGATCGTCCCATATTGACGTAGGAGCGACGCATGCTGCCTTCGTGTTGCCGGTAGATGGCCCAGTGACCGTGGATGTACCCGAAGGACACCCCGGCCAGGGCGAGCGAGGTCCAGAAAAGCCAGTCTTCCTTGGCACGGGCGTGGGTGTCGAAGCGTATATCCCCGAGGACCCGTCTGCGGAACAAACCGCAGTGGATAGGCACCGAGAAGCCACGCTCCCAGCGGTAGAGGAAATCCTCCAGACTCATGTCAAAGCGGGCGATGGCCTCGTCAGGCTTGGAGAAATGGCTCCGCGACTCGTCACACAACAGAAAATTACAGACTGAGACATCCAGCGCTTGAGACAACATCAACTGCGCCACCTGCGCGTCAATCTTGCCTGGCGCAACCAGGTCATCCGCATCCAGAAACTGGATGAACTCGCCACGAGCAAGCTCCAGCCCCGCATTCCGTGCGCTTGACAAGCCACCATTTGTCTTGCGAAGCACCCGCACGACGCCGGGCGCCAGTGCTTCAGCCTCCACCAGGAAGCGCTCCGTCCTGGGATCCGTGCTGCCATCGTCCACCAGGATGATCTCCATCGGGACATGGCAGGCAACCAACAGGGAACTCACGCTCTCGTAAAGATATCGGCCTTGGTTATAGCAGGGCACGATCACCGATACTTGGGGATGCCCCCCCGGTGCCACCGCGGCCTGTCGGTGAGAGGCGGGGGTTGCGCCATAACCCGGCACGGCGGCCACGGCCCGCACAAACTGAGACCAGCGATGCCGTTCGCCGAGACACTTTGACAGGCTCGCCGCCCGCCGTTGCGCACCTTCCGGATCAGCCACAATCGCCCGCAGCGCCTGCTCATAATCATCGGCCGTCGGTCGCTCGGGCAGCGGGTAGCCCGTCTCGGCGGTGATCAGTTCGCCCACTCCCCCGACTGTTGGCGCAACGATCGGAATACCCAGCGCTCCCGCCTCAAGCAGGATGTTGGGCATGCCTTCCCATTTGGAGGTGAACAAGAATGCGTCAAACTCGAAACGCTCGCCCCACTGGGACGGCGAAGTGAACGGCCCTTCGTAGCTCAGATTGGGCAAACTCGGCAGTATCGCCGCTCCGTCCAGAACAACCTGGCCGAACACCCGGAAATCCGCGAAGGTGCAGCGCCGCACCACGTCGAGGAATAGATCGACCCGTTTTTCCGCATCCAGGCGACCCGCCCACAGAACCTGGGGGCGGGCATTGGGCGAGGCTTGCCGGCGCTGGGGCGACGCTCCCACTTGCTCATCGACCAACGCACAAGGCTGATACAGCACGTGCATCCGGGAACGCAGCTCCGGACCAAAGCCATACTCGGCGGCGGCATCATCGATGAACCGCCGATTGTCGGAGAGCAGACCGGACAAAAACGGCATGCCTTTGGCGAGGAAATACGCGGCGTACCCGATCTTGGTCTGTCCGTCGGGGGCAAACTGAAAAGCAAAGATGCTGGCGAACAGGGGCACAAACCGGGCTAACCGCTCCCCCTCGGCAAGGATGAGATGCCAGGCCACTTCGCTGTTTATATTGTGAAAACACTGAGGCCGAGCTGCGACCAACAGATCGCGCAATAACGCTTGCTTGCGAGGGTAGGTCAAGTCCCCACCCAGGTAGTCGTCGAGGACGATCAGCGCAACACCTTCGGGGATGTGCATGGACTCGGCCACCAGACGCCGATCCGTGACCAACAGCACGACCGACCGATCCGGGCGGAGCTCCCGCAAGGCCCGACACAGGCCGAGCGCGACCTTCTCGGCCCCGCCAGTGGCGAGGAAGGGCAAGGCAATCCAATGCGTTGGCTGACCATGACACTTGGCGTGCTCGGCGAGGTTCGCGAGGATATTCCTCAGCGCCAGTTCCCGCAGCCCGTCCCGCTCATCCCTGGCGCCCGCGTGATTCCCCTTCGCTGCCAACCACAAGCCTCTTGCGAGCGCCCCGACCGACGGGTTCTCGCGCAACACTTGCGACACGGGCTGCAAGCGCTCACGCAAACGCCACTTTGCCTGCTGAGAAAGAGGAAGGCGGTGATACAACGTCCGCGCTGTCGCACGTAATCGACTGTTCGCGGTCAAGTCGCGGCTCCATCCTGATTGCCTGTGACGTACCCGGGTACGTCACACAAGTGCCTTTCAAAGGCCGCGAAGCTGTGCCGCGCCCGCACGCGCTCGAGCGCGGCAGCGGCTCGCTGCACGCGAACGGTTGGCGACGCAGCCTCGTCAAGCGCCTGGAGATACTGGTCCACACGATCAAAATCAGGGATCAGCCATCCCGTATCCGCATCGATCAATTCGGCAATGCCTCCCACTTTTGGCGCGATCACCGGCAAACCATGGGCCGCAGCTTCAATCACCACGTTGGGCATGCCATCAGACGAGGAGGTATAAAGAAATACATCGCACGCCTCGACCGGTAGCGATTCGAAACCATCGTACTCGCCACGCAGCTCCACATTCGGCAACCCTCGCAGGGTCTCCAACAACTGCTCCAACCCGGAGAGCGGGCCATCTCCCACGCCGAACACCAGAAACCGGTGCTGAGGGCGGGCGACGGCGACTGCCGCAAGCACATCCATCTTCTTCTCCGGCGCAAATCGGCTGGCCCATAAGACCGTCAGGTGCTCGCGGTCATCACCTTTATCCAAGAGCTGATCGACGATGTACCCAGTTGGATGCCAAACGCAGTGGAACGGCGCTGCGGAATAGCCGTAGTCATGCTGCAACAAGACAGGAAAGGTCACGTTGTCGGTCAAGACACCATCGAGTTTGTCGATCACCCGAGGCAAGTACTCCGACGCATAGCCCCGGAGTCGCCCATGCTCGGAGGGCCCATACCAGAACAGCGATGCGAACACCCGACTGATGGCCCGCAGCCGCCTCCCCTGCCGGGCCAGGAGTTCCCACCCGAGCCAGGAGTTCATCACGTGTATGACCTCGGGACGGAGATGGCACAGGAACCAGCCGAGATTGCACAGCGCAGCCGTCGCATCTGGCCATGCCCTCAATTTGGCCCATTCGATCACCTCCACCCCCGCAGGCACTCGCCGTAACCAAGGCGACTCCCCTGGCTCCGTCGTGATGGCCACGACCCGCCCGGGCAGCCGCCGTGCCAGAACTTCAAGATAGGCAATTGCGGCCTTGTCGGCGCCACCATGCTTCAGCCACGGCAATATCAACACGTTGGCAACTGCTGCGGATCGGTGCTGCGTCAGCAGATCCCTGACCCTTTGGTCGATGCCGTCAGCCGTCTTCTGGCGTACAAGCTTCAGGTGATTCCAGTCAAATGCAGCCAGCCCCTCGCGGCGGGCGATCAACCTCAAGTTCTCCTGCTCCAGCCATAACCAGGTTGCGACTTCGGAGGGTGGTTGGGCTACTAGCGCCAAGCGCTGCGCCAGTGGATCGAGCTCTCCCTGGGAAGACCCGCCAGAAGTTGGGGTGGCCAGCACGGCGTTCTGCGCCCCATCACTGTCCAGCCAGTTTGACAACGAATTGCTACCCTGACCGACAAACAAGCGACGCTTGACTGCAGACATGCCACGGGCAAACGCCCGCTGGTAGTCCGGGTGCCATTTACTGGCAACCCTGACCTCAAACGCCAGATACATCTCCACCAAGGCACGGAACGCTCGAGCACGCAGGGCGCGAATCATGCGACACCTCCTTGCGCAAGAATCACCGCACTTCCGACCAGTGCGCGATGCTCTCCACCATCCGCCGCACTCCGTGCCACCCACGCCATCATGGCCACCTGGAGCGATTGAAACCGGGTACTGGCGCCGGAACGACAGAATGCCTCCCACTCGTCACTCGCAACCAGAAATGCGGGGAACATCCTTGGATCATCTTCCAGTTCAAGGGGATCGAAGCGTCCTTCCCTCGCCAGTTGGACACCCTGCCCCAAAGCCGATGCAAACACTATCCGCTCCGGATGAATAAAGGCGCCCTTCATCGCTGGATCAAAGCGCAAAACCTGAACTGCCTGCACCAGGAATTCTGAAGTCAGCAGTCCGCGCCCGCACCAGCACACGGCGTCCGCCCGAACCTCCGTGGCTCGCCCCCCAGCGAGCCAGTCGGGGGCCGCCACAAGTTGGTCGGCATAACCAAGCCTTGCCGCCTGTGCGGCAATGGCGGATGGCGCCCCAACCAACTCGACCCAAACGGACAGTCCCGCCTGTTTCGCCTTGTCGCATGCCAGCTTAAGGGCACGCAGTCGCATCCACAGGTCGTCGCCCATACCATCGACCACGACGCGAACATGTCCCGTCCCGCACCAGCGGGGCACAAGCGTCAGCCCGTGCAAGGCATGGCCGCCCTGCACCACGGGAACCTCATCGACCTCGAGCATCTCCTCTCCAGTGAGTTGCTTGACCTGCTCTTGCAACCACTCGGAAAAATTCGGATCGAGCAGAACGCCATGCTTCTCGCGCACCACCGCATGTGAGCGACCAATATGGCCAGTGTCGTAACGAACGAGCGCTGCCGACTTGTCGGCGGCAGCGGTGGAAACGCGGTGGTCATGAACAAAGACGATTTCCTCCACGCTGCGGACCAGCAGGGGCTGGCCTTGCTTCCACGCACGGATCGCCAATTCGAAATCTTCGAAACCCACAAAAAGATCTTCGTCGTACTCGCCTACACGCTCGAAAACACGGCGGGCGACCACCGACGCTCCTCCGGGGAAAGCGTTGGCGAACAGCCGCTCCGTGCGCATGAAGGCACAGTTACCGTGGGTATCCACGACGAAATCCGATAGCCAGCCCCACGCATCTTCATGCTTATTGAACAACCTGGGCACAAAGATCTCGGCCTCGGGGCAAGCGTTGATGGCACCAGCCAAGTCCTCCAGCCAGTTGTGAGACTCAACGGTAATGTCGTTGTCCACAAACAGGAGCCAAGGCTCACGCGTACCGCGTATCTGCAGATTCCGTCCGCCGGAAACTCCTTTGTTGCCCCCCGCATCCGCAATCGTCACGAGTGGATTTGCGTCGAAGTGTCGATGCAATGCCTGTAAGGACTGAGCCTCGGAACCATTATTGAGCAAGTGCAGACGTACCCCAGCCGCCAAGAAGCTCTCGGCACTCTCAATGGTCTGCTCCAATTTGTTGAAAAACAGCATGCAGACGACGATGTTCTGCCTCAGCCATTCCGCGTTCACAACCAACCGCTGTTCTTCCGCCAGGCTCATTGAACCTCCGATTTGCCTCGCATTGCTTCACGCGCTCTGCGCACCCAGGCCCTCACCGGAGCCGGGAACAGGGCGCACAGTTTCCGAAAACGGAGCGCGTCCGCGGCGAACTCGGCGTATTCCGACTTGTAGCGAGCGAGTTCGCTTTCCACATTCGACAGTTCGCTCCCCCGCAGCAGCAGTTCCTGCTCCGCCGCCCAAAGTTCCGACATGGCAGCCGCCGCTCGAGCCTCCTGCTCCCGGGCTTGCACCCGCACTTCGTCGCACGTCGCGTAAGACTGCACCAGTTCCCGCTGAATCCGTTGCCGATCGGCAGCGAGTTGCGCGCATCCCTCTTGCTGATTCAGCAACAACTCCACAACCCCGGCAGTCGAACAAAACTTCATCCCATTGGTGTCTGCGGACGCGCCCAGCACATCGTCTAGCAGGCCCTGTCGCTGCGCACGCTCCAGTTCATGAAACCCATGATGGGTCAGGAATCCCTCGATATTGCGCAGGACCAGGTCCTCCCGCCCCTGTTGCATCAGGTAAGGGTGCCAAATCGTTGCGCTGGTTTCCGCATACTCCAGCAGGGTCTTGGCTGGACTGCGGTGAGTGATGTTGCCGCCATGGTTCCTGTACTTGGTCAGTGGCTCACGGATGACCGCGAACCGCGCCCCGGCCACCAGAGCGCGCAGCCAGAAATTCCAGTCCGGAGTAAAGGTCAGGTCATCGCGAAACGGCCCCACCTGGTCGTGCAACGCACGGCGCACCACCGAGCTGGAATGGCACAGCCGGTTTTGCCAAACCCAGTTGGCGGGGTCATTCAGATCCACCCCAGTGTTGAACCAGGGCACGTAATGCAGGGCGTCCGCCGGGACTGGCTCGCCGGCTCGATCGATCTCGGCAAGCCAGGTTGCACAGACGTCCACCTCCGGATTTTCTTCCAGAAACTGGCGCTGCCGAGCGAGCTTGGTCTCAGCGAAGAGATCGTCTGAATCAAGGCTGGCAATGAACTCGCCCGTCACCATGGCAAGCGCTGCGTTGTAGGCTGCGCACGCGCCACGGTTACGATCGAAACGTACAGCCTTGATGCGTGGGTCATCGGTGTAGCGCGTAATGACCTGCCAGGAATCGTCGGACGAGGCGTCGTCGACGACGATCAGTTCCCAAGCATCGCAGGACTGCCGCAGCACCGACTCAATGGTTGCGCCGATGAAACGACCGTAGTTATAAGACGTTGTGATGATCGAGAAATAGGGCTGCATTCAGAATGCGCTGCGCTCAACGCCGCAGCGGGCGGGCGAATTATCCGTTGGCGAACAGGTACTCGACGATCTCACAGACCCGCGCAGCGCCATCGCTACCCAGCCCGCCAAAAAACGGCAGCGCCAGCACTTCCGCAGCCGCGCGGGTTGCCCGGGGCAGATTCACCGGAGAGGCGCCAGGATCAGAGCGATAACAACTATATTCGCTGCAGAGTGGATAAAAATAGCGGCGAGCAAACACGTTGAACTCGCGCAGTCGATGGTAGAGCTGGTCACGGCTCAGGGGGGCCTCCTTCTCGGCCACCCTGATCACGAAATACTGCATGCTGTTGCGAACGTTGGCAGGCTGGCGGACAACGCTGACGCCAGGCAGTCCGCCAAGGCGCTGCTCATAGACATTTGCCACGCCCGCCCGGGCAGCCCGCTCCGCCTCGATATGCCGAAGCACCACAAGACCCAGTGCGGCCTGGACCTCGTTCATTTTTCCATTGATGCCGGGCATGGCCACTTCGGTTTCATTCTTGATCCCGAAGTTCTTGAGCAGGTCGATTCGCCGCTTCAACGCGGGATCAGAAACTGCAAGCCCGCCCCCTTCCGCCGTATGGAACAACTTGGTGGCGTGAAAGCTGAACATCGTCGCGTCACCGAACTGCGCGATCGGCTTTCCATCAATCGTCGTGCCGAAGGCATGGGCGCCGTCATAGATCACCTTCAGGCCATACTCGTCGGCCACGCGTTGCAGACCCTCCACATCGCACGGCACGCCATACACATGCACTGCGAGGATGCCCGTCGTACGCGCAGTGATCAGTGGCACCACCGAGGCGGGATCAAGGGTCAATGAAACGGCATCGATATCTGCAAATACGGGGGTGATATTGTTCCAGGACAACACATGAGGTGTGGCCGGAAAGGTGAACGGCGTCGTGATGACCTCGCCCGACAAACGCAACGCCCGGCAGGCCGTTACCAACGCGATGGTGCCGTTGTTGAACAAGGAAAAGTGAGGCGCGCCAAGGTACTGCCCCAGTTCCGACTCCAGCTTGGCATGGCACGCTCCACCATTGGCGAACCAGCCAGACTCCCAAACCGCCGCCAACTCCTGCTGAAATTCCGCCATGGGAGGAACCAGTGGCCTGGTGACATACAAGGGTTGCTCAAACGCACGCGGCATTGCAGGCATGGAGTAGTCCTTTAAGCGTCCTGCCAATTGGCCTGACGAAACTTGATGGGCCGCGCCGGCATGCCCACCGCGGTGCAATCTCGCGGAATGTCCTTGGACACAACCGCGTTCGCACCGATCACCGACCAGGCTCCCACGGAAACGCCCGGCACAATCACCGCGCCGCTACCGAGCTCCACACCCTCTTCCAGGCGGACGCCGCCAGATACATTGCACCCCGGGCTGATGGTCACAAAATCCGAGATTTTTGCATCGTGCCCGATGGTGGAGCCAATATTCACGTGAGTATGCGCACCAAGAAAAATATCCGTGGTGATCAGAGCCCCGGCACAGATCACGCACCCCGCCGGGATTTCCACATGATCGCCAATCCAGGCACGCGGATGAATCAACGTGGCAAACTGGTTGCCATAGGCAGCGATGCGTCGGGTGATCCTGCGTCGCGCAGCAGGACTGCCCACTGCAACGATCACCTGGACATCCACATGGTTCCGCAACCACTCGGCATCGCCCAGCACCGGCAAGCCATGCACCCTCTGCTCTGCAACGAATCCGCTGTCTACCAAGAAACCACGACAATCCCACGTCGGTGCGATTCGGTTCAGGTCCTTGACGATCTGAAGCACCTCGCGCCCAAATCCCCCTGCGCCATAGATAACCAAGCCTTGACCCATCATCCCTCCAAGCGGTTGTGGCGCTGCACGGACAACACGGCATCGAGTCGCATGCTGCCGTAGAGAGGGAAGTGCCCGCGGTTCATCCTGAACTGTAGCGCGATAGGCACGTGGTCGCAGGTTTCCACCACCCCGGCAACCAAGTCGATGGGCACGGCACAGACAGCCGTTATTGAATAGTCACCTTCTCGAAATTGCATGCGCAACGCCCAGTCCGCCACGTAGACGTCGCCTGCCCGCGCTTGATAGATGTGCGCATTCTCGATCCCCGAATCGGAGTAGGCCAGGTCCATCCCGTTCCGATCCCTGATGTGATAACCGAAGGCAAGTACAGGCGTATCTTGCAGGACGCGAATCACCATCCGTAGCGTCACGCGCTCACCAAAATCCACTTCCCGCAGGCGGCCGCCCGAGTCGTCCCGCAACAGCACGTTGATGAACTCGGCTTGGCCATTTTGCAGCCGCTGGAATTTTGCGCACTCCAGAAACTCGGCATTGTCCTCGGGAGCAGATGCGTCACCAATCTGCAACCTGGCTCCGGAGTCGCCCCCTCCATCAGCCGCACTCTCGCTGCCTTTGACGCGTTGGCGGCGGCTAACGAAAGTGGAGTAGTACTGCTCAACCACCTCCTCGGCCCCGCCAACCTTGAGCATGTTCCCGTGGTCGAGGAGCACGGCGCGGCTACATAACGACTTGACCGACCCCGAATCATGGCTGACGAACAGCAAGGTCATGCCGGTATCCAGGAGCTTGCGCATCAAGGCCATGCATTTAGCCTGAAAAAAGACGTCGCCGACCGACAGCGCCTCATCGACGATCAGCACTTCCGGGTCGACATGAGCGACCACCGAAAACGCCAGACGCATGGCCATGCCTGAGGAATAAGTCTTGAGCGGCTGGTCGATGAAGTCGCCGATCTCCGAAAACTCGACAATCTGGTCGTATTTCGCGTCCACCTGATCGGGTAGCAGACCAAGGATCTGGCCATAGAGCCGCACATTCTCCCGCCCGGTGAATTCCGGATTGAAACCGGAGCCCAGTTCCAGGAGCGCGGCCACACGCCCGTGCACCTCGACCGAGCCACTGGTCGGCGCGAGCGTACCCGCGATCATCTGCAACAGAGTCGATTTGCCTGACCCGTTGTGACCGATGATGCCGACGGTCTCTCCCTTGCGTACATCGAAGGAAACATCCCTCAACGCCCAGAAGTCCCGGTGATATGGACGCGGGGCGAGCCCGACTGCTCGCCTGAGCGGTGACCAGACGACCTCCTTGAGCCGATCCTGGGGACGCTCGTAGATCTCGTAGCACTTTGAGAGCCCTTTGACGCTGATCGCCAACTCGTCAGACGACATCCGCAAACCCTTCCCGCGTCTTCTGGAACCAGGCGAAACCGATCCACGCCACGATCATCGAAACCAGTCCCTGCACCGCAAATACCCGGAGGGAGGGAAGCGTGCCCCAGATCAATACGCCGCGAACTTGCTCAATGGCAGGGGTCAACGGATTCATCTCCAGCCAGCCCTGGTACTCGACGGGCAGGGCAGACACCGGGAAGAACACCGGCGACAGGAACATCAGCGTCGTGGTGACCATACCGATAAGCTGAACCATGTCGCGCAGGTACACCCCCAGGGAAGACAGTATCCAAGAGATGCCAAGCGTGAAGGCGACGAGCGGCAGCATCACAATCGGAAACAACAGGGCAGTCAGGTGAGGCACACCAAAGAAAATGAGGTAGAAAACAAACCAGACCAGCAGGCTGATCAACATGTGAAAGAGCGACGCGCCCATGGAGACGAAAGGAAGTATCTCCAAAGGGAAAACCACCCGCTTCACGTAATTTGCATTACCCAGAATCAATCCCGGAGCGCGGTTCAGGCACTCTGAAAAAAGATTGAACACCAACAAGCCCGCGAACAGAACCAACGCGAATTCCGTCTTCGAATCACTGCCCACGTTCCACCGCGCCTTGAATACGACGCTGAATACAAACGTATAGACCGCCAGAAGAAACACGGGATTGAAGAACGACCACAATATCCCCATCACCGAGCCTTGATAGCGCCCGATGACCTCCCGCTTCACCAAAGCCCGCAACAAACTGCGGTTTTGCCAGAGGGACAAAACCATTTGCCGGGGCGAAACCGAATGTGCCTGCATGCGTTGAATTCGCTACTTTCTTTAATGACCGTAACCAACGGGATTGTTTTCCTGCCAGCGCCAGTGGTCGCGACACATTTCGTCCATCTCCCGCCGGGCGCGCCAGTCCAGTACCGCAAAGGCATGGGCCGGATCGGCATAGCAAGCTGCCACGTCGCCCTCTCGGCGGGGTTTGAACACGGTCTTGATCCTTCGCCCACTGGCGCGTTCAAATGCAGCGACCACGTCCAGCACACTGTAGCCGCGCCCTGTCCCGAGATTGGCAACCAGCAATTGCGATTCCGTCAATTTGCGCAGGGCACACAAATGCCCCTCCGCCAGATCGACCACATGGATGTAGTCCCTCACGCCAGTACCATCTGGCGTGGGGTAATCGTTCCCCAAGACGTTGAGATGCTCCAGCCGACCGACCGCCACTTGCGCGACGAAGGGCATGAGGTTGTTCGGGATGCCCTTCGGGTCCTCGCCAATCAGGCCGCTCTCGTGAGCACCCACCGGGTTGAAGTAGCGCAGGATGGCAATACGCCAGGAGCTGTCGCTACGGTAAAGATCCCCCAGGATCTCTTCGACCATCAGCTTGGTGCGACCATAGGGATTGGTGGCGGAGAGGGGATGATCCTCTGTCAGCGGCAAGCGCTGGGGCTCGCCATAAACGGTGGCGGAGGAGCTGAATACGAGGCTGCGCACATTCGCGGCCGCCATGGCCTGCAGCAGTGCAACGGTGCCGCCCACGTTGTTGTCGTAGTACTCCAGCGGTTGCTCCACCGATTCGCCCACGGCTTTGAGGCCTGCAAAGTGGATGACTGCCTGACAGTCATGCTGGCGCAGGGTCCGCTCGAGCAGCGCAGCGTCGCGTATATCCCCTTCGATCAAGACTGGCTGGCGGCCGGTGATGCGCGTGACGCGAGCAATGCTCTCGGGGTTACTGTTGGAGAAGTTGTCGTAGACGATCACGCCAAAACCGGCATTCAACAATTCAACGCAGGTGTGGGAGCCAATGTAGCCAGCCCCGCCTGTTACCAGGACATTTCTCATGTTCTCAAAATCGCCGCGGACACAAGTTCAGGGGTAAATTTCCGCCTCGGCCAACAGCGGCGCTGCGGCGTCTTTGGCGGAAACCAGGGGCTCCTGCGCAAGCGGCCACGCAACGGCGAGAGCGGGATCCGACCAGCGTATGGCGCGCTCCCATTCCGGTGCCCAGTAATCGGTGACCTTGTACTGGAAGTCAGCGAAATCCGAGAGGACCAGGAAACCGTGGGCAAACCCTGCCGGCACCCACATCTGGCGGTGATTGGATTCCGAAAGCTCCACCCCAACCCACTTGCCAAAGTTGGGCGATGAACGGCGCACATCCACCGCCACGTCGAACACTGCACCCCGCGAGCACCGCACCAGTTTTCCTTGAGGCTGGCGCACTTGGTAGTGCAGGCCCCGCAGCACGCCGCGGGCTGACCGGGAATGATTGTCCTGCACAAAATCGGCATCGATACCGGTCAGCGCAAGAAACTGCTTGCGGTTGAACGTTTCGGCGAAAAAGCCGCGCTCGTCGCCAAACACTTTGGGTTCGAGGATCAAGACTTCTGGCAGGTCGGTCGCGAAGACTTTCATGAAGGGGAGCCCACGGGCGAAAGCGGTCCAGGGACCACCGGCACAACGCCGCAAACAATGTACAAAGCCGGCAAAATACCGGCCTGGACGGAAACGAATGGGAAGCGGCGGATTATACGCCGCAAAGGCTAGAAGACCCTGTCTTCCAGCAAACGCAGCAAATATTGGCCGTAGCCGTTCTTGGCGAGGGGCTCCGCCAGGGTTCGCAGGTGATCGGCGCCGATCCAGCCTGCGCGCCATGCGATTTCCTCGGGGCAGGCAACTTTAAGGCCCTGACGTTTCTCGATGGTCTGGATGAACAGGCTGGCCTCGATCAAGGATTCGTGGGTTCCGGTATCCAGCCAGGCGTAGCCCCGCCCCATCACGGAAACGTCGAGCTGCCCGAGCTCCAGATAGCGCTTGTTGACGTCGGTGATCTCCAGCTCGCCCCTTGGCGAAGGTTTGAGACTTTTGGCAATTTCCACCACCTGCTGATCATAGAAATAGAGCCCGGTGACAGCGTAGCGGCTCTTGGGCCTGGCGGGCTTTTCCTCGAGGCTCACTGCATGGCCGGCCTGGTCGAACTCCACCACGCCATAGCGCTCAGGATCCTGCACCGGATAAGCGAAAACCGTGGCGCCATCTTTCCGGGCGGCGGCCCGCCCAAGCGCCACAGCAAGATCATGCCCATGATAAATGTTGTCCCCAAGCACCAGCGCCGAGGGATGATCGCCAATAAAACGCTCGCCGATGATGAAGGCTTGGGCCAGGCCGTCCGGGGAGGGCTGGACCGCATACTCCATGTTCAAGCCCCAGCGGCTCCCGTCCCCGAGCAGTTGCTCGAAGCGGGGGGTGTCCTGGGGCGTGGAGATGACGAGGATGTCGCGAATGCCCGCCAGCATGAGGGTGCTGAGCGGGTAGTAGATCATCGGCTTGTCGTAGACCGGCAGCAGTTGCTTGGAAACAACCTGGGTCACGGGGTAGAGCCGGGTGCCGGAACCTCCGGCGAGGATGATGCCTTTGCGGGTCATGGCGAATCGGTATGGAGCTTGAGAAAAGAAGGCGTCGAAATAATCAGTGAAGGGACAGCCAGCGGGGGGCAGCCAGACGCCCGTTGACACGCGCGATGCCACGGCTGCCCCACCTTTCGTCGAACGGCCGCCGCACCGACTATCCCACCCACCCACGCACAACCCGCTGCACATGATGCTGCCACGCGGGCATCACGATCCCGAAGGTGCGTTCGAGCTTGCCGGTATCGAGGCGGGAATTGGCCGGACGGCGCGCGGGAAGGGGATAGGCCTCGGTCGGAATTGCGGCGATGGAATCGGGGCTTGCCTTGAGAGACGCCCCGGACTCGAGGGCCTGCGCCACCAAATACTGAGCATACCCGTGCCAGCTCGTTTCCCCCGACGCAGCCAGATGATAGGTGCCGCTCGCTCCCGCCGCCAGGGTGTGATCCAGCGCGAGCCGGTACAACGCCAGCGCAGTCACATCGGCGATCAGCGCCGCACAAGTGGGTGCGCCGAACTGATCGGCGATCACGGAAAGCTGCTCCCTTTCTCCAGCCAGTCGCAGCATGGTGCGTGCGAAGTTGCCGCCGCGCTCGGCGAACACCCAACTGGTACGGAAGATGAAGTGCCGCCCTCCTGCGGAGCGGATCGCCTCTTCCCCTTCCAGTTTGGTTCGGCCATAAACGGAAAGCGGATGAACTGGATCGTCCTCCTTCCATGGGCGGCTACCACGACCGTCAAAAACGTAATCCGTCGAATAGTGCACCAGCCAGGCCCCCTGGCGGGCTGCGGCCTGCGCCAGTTCGGCCACCGCGGCACCATTGATCCGACCAGCCCGCTCCACGTCGGTTTCAGCCTTGTCCACAGCAGTGTAGGCAGCGGCATTCACGATCACGGTCGGCTGCACTTCAGCCACCCGCGCCGCCAAGGCGCCTGGCTGTTCGAAGTCCACCTCGCGCCTCCCGCAGGCAAAAACTGCGCCCAGGGGTGCCAACGCCCGCTGCAACTCCCAGCCAACCTGACCATCCTTGCCCAGCAGCAGAATCCTAGCGGCCATACTGCTTGCTCATCCAATCCCGGTAGGCGCCACTTTGCACATTGGCCACCCACGCCTGATTGGCCAGATACCAGGTCACGGTCTTGCGGATACCGGTTTCAAAGGTTTCCGCCGGACGCCAGCCCAGTTCGCTTTCGATCTTGCGTGCATCAATGGCGTAGCGTCGATCATGCCCGGGACGATCCTTGACGTAGGCGATCAACCGAAGGTAAGGCCCGACCGGATCAGGGCGCTGCTCATCCAGCAGGGCGCACAGGGTGTGCACGATCTCCAGATTGGGCTTCTCATTCCAACCGCCCACGTTGTAGGTCTCGCCCAGACGGCCAGCCTCCAGCACCCTGCGTATGGCCGCACAGTGATCGCCCACATAGAGCCAATCCCGCACGTTCAGCCCATCGCCGTAGATGGGCAGGTTTTTCCCCGCCAGGGCGTTGGCGATCATCAACGGGATGAGCTTCTCCGGAAACTGGAAAGGCCCGTAGTTGTTGGAGCAATTGGTCGTGAGCGTCGGCAGCCCATAAGTGTGGTGATAGGCGCGAACCAGGTGATCGGAGGCTGCCTTGCTGGCCGAATAGGGGCTGTTGGGCTGATAGGGCGTGGTCTCGGAGAAGGCGGGATCACTCGGACCGAGGGAGCCATAAACCTCATCCGTCGACACATGCAGGAAACGGAAGGCCGCTTTCTCCCCTCCCTCCAGCGCGTTCCAGTAGCCCCTCGCCGCCTCGAGCAGGCTAAAGGTGCCATTGATGTTGGTATGAATGAAGTCGCCGGGACCGTGGATGGAACGATCCACGTGGCTTTCGGCGGCGAAATGCAGGATGGCCCGGGGGCGGTGCTCGGCCAGCAACCGCTCAACCAAGCCCTGATCGCAGATATCGCCCTGGATGAACAGATGGCGGGCTTCGCCCTCCAGCGCGCGCAGGTTTTCCAGATTGCCTGCGTAGGTAAGCTTGTCCAGATTGAGGACCGGCTCATCGCACTGACGCAGCCAATCCAGAACGAAATTGGCGCCGATGAAACCGGCGCCTCCGGTGACGAGGATCATGGGAAGCAAAACCTGAAAGGCAAAACGCCAATTTTTTCAGGTTTTCACCGGCCTGACAGCAGAAAGTTACCGATTTGCGTGGCAGACGACGCAAACCAGGGCTTGCCTCGCCCACTCCGACCCGGCATCAGGCTTGGTAGTACTCCCGGTACCAGGCGACAAAACGCCCGACCCCTTCGGTGACGGGTGTGGCCGGACCGAACCCGGTGGCAGCGATGAGCGCCTCCGTATCCGCATAGGTGGCGGGTACGTCGCCATCTTGCATGGGCAGATAATTCTTCTCGGCCGTACGGCCCAGCGCCTTCTCCAGTGCGCCGATGTAGTCCATCAACTCCACCGGCTGGTGATTGCCGATATTGAACACCCTGTAGGGTGCATTCGACGTGGCAGGATCCGGATCGTTGGAATCGAACGCAGGGTCCGCGCTAGCCGGGCGATCCAGCACCCTCACCACGCCCTCTACAATGTCGTCTACATAGGTGAAATCCCGACGCATCCGGCCATGGTTGAACACGTCGATCGCCCTGCCCTCCAGCATGGCCTTGGTAAACAGGAAGAGCGCCATGTCCGGCCTGCCCCACGGTCCATAAACCGTGAAGAAGCGCAGCCCCGTTGTGGGCAGCCCGTAGAGATGGCTGTAGGTATGGGCCATCAGTTCATTGGCTTTCTTGGTGGCGGCGTAAAGGCTGATGGGATGGTCCACCGTGTCGTGCTCTGAAAAGGGCATCCGCGTGTTGCCCCCATACACGCTCGAACTGGACGCATAGACCAGATGCTCAACCTGGTTGTGGCGGCACCCTTCCAGAACGTTCATGAATCCGACCAGGTTGGAATCCACGTAGGCATGCGGGTTCTCAAGCGAATAGCGCACGCCCGCCTGGGCGGCCAGATGCACCACCCGGTCGAAACGCTCCCGGGCGAACAGCCGCGGCAACAGTTCCCGGTCCGCCACGTCTCCGCGCACGAAGCGGAAACCCGGCAGCGCCTGAAGGCGGGCAAGGCGAGCCTCCTTGAGCCGAACATCGTAGTAGTCGTTGAGGTTGTCGAGCCCAACCACTTCGTCGCCCCGGGCGAGCAGGACGAGTGCGGTGTGCATGCCAATGAACCCGGCTGCGCCGGTGACGAGTATTTTCATGGTCAGAGAATCAAAGGGTGTTCAGCCCGGTTGATTGGAAAGCCACACAGCAGACAACGACGTCATCCCCGCAAGCGGTTGGACAACTCGTAGGCCTTGGCATACTTGGCAAAGCTGTTGAAACAGCCGATCGCGATATGAATGAACCCAGGCAATCCGTCAAGAAACCCCCGCCGAACCAGATAGAACTTGATGAAACGAAACAATGGGCTCAGCACGATCTTGGCCACTGAAACCTCCCGCCCCTGATCGAGCAGCGCCTGGGCAGCCAGGCTGGTGTAACGGTTCTGCTTGGCCAGATACGACTGGAGCGTCTCAGCCGAGTCGTGCAGCAAATCCCCCTCCAACCGCCCAACCTCACCCAGCGTGATCACTTTTTCGTGCACCTGGTCATCCGACCATCGGGCAAACCGACGGTCAAACAAGCGCAAACTGAGGTCAGGATACCCTTCCCCATGACGCAGGTACCGCCCGAGAAAGCGGTTACATCGGGCGAATTCGTACGCATTGCGCTCCGGCAAACCGACGAGCGTCTGCCGAATGGATTCCGCCAGCTCGGGCGATACACGCTCATCCGAATCCAGGCACAGCACCCAGTCGTGCCGAGCAGCCTCCACGGCGAACTGCTTTTGCGGCCCGAACCCCTGCCAGGCTTTCTGCACAACGCGCGCGCCGTGCGCCAAGGCCACGTCGATCGTGCCATCGGTACTGCCCGAGTCCACCACCAGGATATCGTCGGCAAACCCCACGGACTTAAGGCACTCCGCCAGCGGCGCGGCGCAGTTGAGCGTGATGATGGCAACCGAAAACGGCAGGTGGGACATGGGAATCTATATAATCGCGGCCGGGTTGCTGGGCTGGTATACCTGAGCAGCGCGCATGAGAATGCCCCCTACCCGCTGCCAGGCTTATCCGCTCACGCCGGGTTCAAGGCCCGCCCACCTGCTTTGCGCAAGGCATGGTGAGCCGGTTTCGCCCCTGCTTTTATGGGATTTTACCGCGTCGCGGCATTGCCGCCCGTCTTCTTCCGGCTGACGAATCACCATGGCTGCCCCCGAAATCAGGTCGATATTACTGGTGAAGACTTCGTCGCTGGGTGACGTGATTCACAATCTGCCCGTTGCCACCGACATTCACCGCCACCTGCCTGGATGCCGGATCGATTGGCTGGTGGAGGAAAGCTTCGAGCACATTCCACGTCTCCACCCGGCGGTATCCGAGGTGATCCCGGTCGCGATTCGCCGCTGGCGCAAGCGCCTTCTGGCCCGGGAAACCTGGGTTGAAATCGCCCGGTTGAGGCGGAAACTGGCCTCCCGCCACTATGATCTGGTGTTGGACAGCCAGGGTTTGCTGAAAAGCGCTCTCCTTGCGCGGCTAGCCCGCGGCCCCCACGCCGGATACGCCGCTGCCGCTGCCCGGGAGCCCATCGCCGCGCGCTTCTACGACACCACCTACGTCATCCCCCGGAATGTGCACGCGGTGGAACGCAACCGCTGGCTGGCTGCAGCGGCAGTTGGTTACCCCCCCGAGGGGCGACTCAACTATGGTCTTCGCCCACCCGCGCTGGATGCCGACTGGCTGCCCCCTGGTCCCTACTGCGTACTGCTCACCGCTACCAGCCGGGACGACAAATTGTGGCCCGAATCGGACTGGCTTGCGCTGGGGCGCTGGCTGCACGCGCAAGGCCTGCGCGCCCTCCTGCCCGGCGGTAGCGCCGTGGAACGGGCACGGGCGCAACGCCTGGCCTCGGGCATACCAGACGCCATCGCCGTACCGCCCCTCGGCCTTCCGCACCTGGCGGCCCTGCTGTCGGGGGCCCGTCTGGCGGTCGGCGTGGATACGGGCCTTACCCACCTGGCTGCCGCGGTCGGCACCCCCACCCTGGCCATCTATTGCGCCAGCGTGCCCGAACTGACGGGCGTACTGGCGACCACGCCCTACCGCAACCTCGGCGCAGCCGGCGCCCCCCCGAGCCTTTTCCTTGCCCGTACCGCGGCGGAAGCGCTCCTGGAAGAGGCCACTCCATGAACATCGCCCGCGCCTGCTATTCCATCGGCTGGCTGCTGTTGCTGCCCGTGGTGCTCGCCCGTCTGATCTGGCGTGCCCGCCTGCAGCCGGAATACCTGCGACACTTGGGGGAGCGCTTCGGGCGTTACGCCTGCGCTGACAGCCGCCCCCTGATCTGGATACACGCGGTTTCCGTGGGCGAGACCCGCGCCGCCCAGCCTCTGGTGGAGCAACTCCTGCGCACCTATCCCGGCCACCGGCTCCTCATCACCCATATGACCCCCACTGGCCGGGACACCTCCGAAAGCCTGTGGGGAAGCCGCGTTGCCCGCGCCTACCTGCCTTACGACCTCCCCTTCGCCACTCGAGCCTTCTTGCGTCACTGGCAGCCCCGCCTCGGCATCCTCATGGAAACCGAGCTATGGCCCAATCTGATCGTGGCATGTCACCAACAGCGCGTCCCCCTGTTGCTGGCAAACGCCCGGCTCTCCGAACGCTCGGCACGGGGTTACCGGCGCCTGAGCGCCCTGGCCATGCCCGCCCTGGGGCAGTTGAGTGCCGTCGCCGCCCAGACCGAAGATGATGCCACCCGCCTGGGCGAGCTGGGCGCTCCGCAACCCCACGTGGTGGGCAACATCAAATTTGATGTGAGCATCCCGCCGGCAGCCCTGCTCCTGGGGGACAACTTCCGCCAGCAGATCGGGCCGCGACCTGTCCTGCTGGCGGCCAGTACTCGAGAAGGCGAAGAAGCGCCACTCCTGACGGCCTTCGCGCGCCTCGCCCCGCCGGCATGCCTGTTGCTGCTGGTCCCTCGTCACCCCCAGCGCTTCGACGAAGTGGCCGCTTTGGCCACCCGCCAGGGTTTGCCACTGCAACGGCGCAGCGAAGGCGGACCGGTACAGGCCAGTACCCGGGTCTGGCTGGGTGACAGCATGGGGGAAATGGCGGCGTACTACCGGGTTGCAGATGTGGCCTTCGTGGGGGGAAGCCTGCTCCCCCTGGGTGGGCAGAACCTGATTGAAGCCTGTGCCCAGGGCGTGCCGGTGCTGATCGGCCCGCACACTTTCAACTTTGCCGCAGCGTCGGCGGAGGCCACGGCAGCCGGCGCCGCCGAACGTGTGGAGGATGCGGAAGCGGTCATCACCCGCGCCCTGGCGTTGCTGTCAAACGCCCCCGCCCGTCAAGCCATGGGCGACGCCGGGCGCGCGTTCAGCGATCGACACCGGGGCGCAACCGCGCGCACCCTTGCGCTGGTGCAAACGCTGTATCCCATACCTCGCGCCTGAAAACAGGGCGGCGCGGCAGAACACCGCGCCGATCACCCCGCGAAGCCGGGGGCGAGGGCAAGACCGGCGCCATCGCCCACGCGGCAGGGGGATGAGCCCTCTCAGGGTTCGAGCAAGGCGTTGATCTGCTTGACGTCCTGCTCGGTGAGGCTGCCAGTGGCCGCCTTGAGCCGGAGCTGGGCCAGGAGCGTGTCGTAACGGGCCTTGGCCAGGTCACGACGGGTGCCGTAGAGCTGCTGCTGGGCATTGAGGACGTCGATGTTGATCCGGACGCCAACCTCGTACCCCAGCTTGTTCGAATCCAGCGCGCTCTGGCTGGAAATCAAGCCTGCTTCCAGCGCCTTGACCTGGGCCACCCCGTTGAGCACCCCGAGATAAGACTGGCGCGCGCTCTGGGCAGCGGTCCGGCGGGCGTTCTCCAGTTCGCTGCGGGCCTTTTCCCGCAAGGCAACCACTTCCCGCTGGCGGGCATTGACCGCACCGCCCTGGTAAAGGGGTACGGCCAGTTGCAGGCCCACCACACCGGAGCGGGTGTCCGTGCCCAACCCGCTGGCGAAGTTGTAGTGCTGCACATTCTTGCCGTAGCTCGCCACCAGATCGAGGGTGGGATAGTGCCCGGCGCGAGCGCGGTCGATCTCGCGGCTGGCCGATTCGAGTGCGGCCTCCTGCGCTTTGACCTGAGGGCTGCCTTTCTCGGCGGCGCTCGCCCACTGGTTGATGTCTTCTGGCGCGGGGCGCTCCAGACTGGCCTGGCCCTTCAACCCCTTGAGCGCGCCTTGATCCTTGCCGGTAAGTTGGACCAGAAACTGACGTTTCACGTCCAGATCGCTCTGGGCGGCAATTTCCTGCGCCGTGACCAAGTCAAAGCGGGCCTGGGCTTCGTGGGTATCCACGATCGTGGAGGTCCCCACCTCGAAATTGCGCTTGGCCTGGGCCAGTTGCTCGGAAGTGGCCGCTTTCTGGGCCTGAGCTGCCGCCAGAGCCTCCTCGGCCACCTTGACGTCGAAGTAAGCCTGCGCGGCCCGTACGATCAGGTCCTGCCGGGCCTGCTCGAACTGGGCCAGGCCTTGGGCGTATTGCAGCTTGGCCTGGTCGAACTGCACCCAGTTCTGAACGCGGAACACCGGTTGGGAAAGGTTGATGGAATAACCATTGCTGTTGTACTGGCGGCTAATGGTGGGGCTGCCGTTGGAGAGCCGCAAATCGCTGTCATTCCAGTTGGTGTTGGCCGACGCGGTGAGGCTGGGCAGCAAGCCCGCCCGGGCCTGGGGCACCCGCTCCTCGGTGGCGGTGAGCTGCGCGCGCGCGGCAGCAAACTGCGGATCGTTGGCCAGCGCATCGGTGTAGACCTGCAGCAGATCGGCCGAGCAGACCGGGCCGGAAAAACATGCCGCCAGAGCCAAAGACAAAATGCGCTTCATACCCCTCTCCTGATTACAGAACACGATATCGACGCCCCGTGGCGGGCCTGCCGAACGACGTAACGGCTCCCTGATTTTCGGCCGGAATCCTCAAAGCTGAAGGCCGGCCTCGCATCGACACGCCAGGCACCCTGTTTCCCGTCAATAAGTTGGGATCGAAGGATCGACCTGCGTGGACCAGGCATGCATCCCGCCGGACAAGTTGAACACCCGCGAGAAACCCTGGTGTTCCAGGAACATTGCGACCTGATAACTGCGGGCGCCGTGATGGCAGATGCAGACGATCTGGGCTTCCGGGTTCAGATCCTGGAAGCGGGCGGGGATGGTGCGCATCGGCACGAGCTGCGCCTGCGCGATGTGCCCGATGGCAAACTCCCCCGGCTCCCGCACATCCAGGAGCAACGGGCTCTCCCGCCCGGCGTCGCCAAGCCACTGGGCCAGTTCGGGGGCAGTAATCTGCTGCATGGGACTCACTCTCCTGATTGCTTGGCACCCCCTTCGCTGGCCTTCAGACCCGGCCGCGCCCCGCACGGGGGTCAGAATCTGAAGCGTTCCGGCTGCGGAACATTGGCCAGGACGGGTGCAATGGTTTCGAAAACGGTAGTCGTCTTGAAGACGCCTGCCGCAGTGCAGGTGACAAGCTGGGCTTCCATCAGCGGCGCCTCGCCCACAAAGGCGAACAGACGGCCGCCCGGTTTGAGCTGCTGCAACAGCGCCTGGGGCAACACCGGCGTCGAACCGGACAACACGATCAGGTCGTAAGGCGCGTTATTGGCCCATCCCTGCATGCCGTCGCCCTGGATCACCATGGCGTTATCCACCTCGGCGCGCTCCAGGTTGGCACGTGCCGCGGCGGCGAGTTCGGGCACGATCTCAACGGAGGTCACCTGCTCGGCGAGGCCGGCCAGCAGGGCCGCCATGTAGCCGGAACCGGCGCCGATCTCCAGCACCTTGTCCGTCTTGCGCACCTGAACCACCTGCAGCACCTTGCCCTCGATAACGGGCTTGAGCATGACCTGACCATGGCCCAGGGGAATCTCCACCTCGGCCAGCGCCAGCCTGCGGTATGCCTCGGGGACGAACTCCTCCCGCTTGACCGACATCATCAGATCCAGGATGTCCTGATCGAGAACATCCCACGGCCGGACCTGCTGCTCGACCATGTTGAAACGCGCCTGTTCGAAATTCATGGTGCCTTCCCTGTACCCGTTTGAATATTAGCACACCCTTATACAGAAGTGGCTTGACCGATAAAGCCGGCTATTGTAGCTGAGCACAGGCTCAAAGTCGGCAGGGAGTGAAAGACCGGGTGCCGTTACACCCGCATGCCATCGCTCCGCCCTCGCTGCGGCGCGTGGGCGGAACAACTCACATGGGACGGGAGGACGCCAGCCCGGGTTGATGGGGGACCCGGCGCAACAGGTGAAAGTCCGGCGCCACGTACTCATACACCGCATCGTTGCCGAACACCCTTAATGTCTGCCGGGCCTCATCCCAGTCCAGCCCGCGCACATGGGTGCGCTCCGCTGCATGCAGCACGGCCAGCTTATGGACGCCGCCAAGCGTGCCCAGCACCTTCACCCGCCCATCGTTCTCGCCAAGAAAGACGATCCCCTTCTGCCGCCACTCGGCGCTGGCACGCGGTCCGTGAGATGCGTCCGAACACCCCAGGGTGAGCACCAGCCCTAGCGCCAGGCAGGCCCCCCAAGCTTGCAGTCGTGTCATGTCAGTCTCCAGCCATTGAGGATTGAAACCTGACAATACCGGACACTTTTTGATCAATACAGGTACAATAAGCAAGCAAACAAATAAACTGTACCGGTCAAACCACCAGTACAACACTGGTAAAGAGAGGCATCCCGTGCTGCAACTGAGCCTGAACAACGAGTTGGACCTGCCGCTGGTCGACCAGATCGTCAGCGCCGTTCGCACCCAGGTGGAGGACCGGGTGCTGCGGCCGGGCATGCGCATGCCGCCCATCCGCGTGTTTGCCGAGCAGCATCAGGTCTCCCGCTTTACCGTGGTCGAGGCTTATGACCGTCTCGTGGCCATGGGCTACCTGCGCTCCCGGCGGGGCTCCGGCTTCTTCGTGGCGGCCCAGGCCGAGCCCTCCAGCCCCGACGAGTCCACTCCGCTGGACCGGGCCATCGATGTGGTCTGGCTGCTGCGACAGGGCTTCGGCGACCACGGCAACCAGCTCAAGGCGAGCATGGGCTGGCTGCCGCGGGAATGGCTGGACGAGGATGGCTTGCGCCGGCATATCCGGACGGTGTCGCGGGATGCCGACTGCCAGCTCTCCAACTACGGCACGCCCATGGGCTATCTGCCCCTGCGCCGCCAGTTGCAGATCCGGCTGGCGGAACTGGGCATTGGCGCCAAACCGGAACAGATCGTCCTGACCCAGGGCGCAACCCAGGCCCTGGACCTGGCTGCCCGCTTCCTGATCAAGGCCGGCGATGCGGTGCTGGTGGACGATCCGGGTTATTTCTCGATTTTCGGCAATCTGCGTCTGCACGGGGCCCGTCTGGTCGGTGTCCCCCGCACGGTGGACGGACCGGACACCGCGGCGATGGAAGCCTTGATCCTGGAGCATCGGCCAAGGGTGTTCTTCACCCACTCCGTACTCCACAACCCCACATCCTCCAGCCTCTCCCCGGCGGTGGCCCACCAGGTGCTCAAGCTGGCGGAGCGCTACGACCTCACCATCGTCGAAGACGACACCTACGCCGATTTCCAGCACGTGGCCACATCCCGGCTCGCCACGCTCGACCAGATGGAGCGGGTGATCTACGTGGGCAGTTTCTCCAAGACACTCTCCGGCTGCCTGCGGGTTGGCTATCTGGCCGCGCGGCGGGATATTGCGGATACCGTGGCCGACATCAAGCTGCTTTCCGCCCTGCCCACCTCGGAGTTCAACGAGCGGCTGGTTCACAACATGCTTATCGAGGGGCACTACCGCAAGTTCATGGAACGCATGCACGCCCGGCTGGAGGCCTGCACCGCCAAAGGACTGCGCATGCTGGAGCGGGTCGGACTGGAGCTGTACACCGACCCGAAAGGTGGCATGTTCGCCTGGACCCGGGTTCCGGGCATGGCGGATACGGCGCCGCTGGCCGACAAGGCCGCCCGGGAGGAAATCCTGCTCGCCCCGGGCAAACTCTTTCGCCCGCAGATGCAACCCAGCAGCTGCCTGCGTTTCAATGTGGCGTACACCACCGACCCGCGGCTGGAGAGCTTTCTCAAACGGGCACTCGACAGCGGCGGCTGACCGGCCCCACCGGGCCACCCCGTTATCCGGGGCGCTGCGGAGGAGATGCCTCCTGGATTCAGAGTTCGGACACAGCGTGGGCGTGCGTCAGGTCGGGTGCGTGCAACACCACGGGTGACACGCGGGCACGGATCAGCGGAGTTTTTGCTCGACGAACTGGACCAGATCACCGCCCAGCCCGTGGCCGGTTCGCGCCCGCTGATACGCTTCACGGGCCTGTTCCCCGTCTCCTTCCGCCTCCAGAGCCAAGCCCAGCCCCACCCACCAGCGGGCGTTCTGGGGCGCCGCCTGAACTGCCAGCCGATACTGGGCCACCGCTTCCGCGTGCCGCCCCAGCCGCGCCAGCACGGCGCCGTGCAAGGCCCGGTAATCGCCTCCGGCGCCTGTGCCGCCACCGTGGCGCGCAAGTATTTCCGCAGCAGCCGCCAGCTGCCCCTTATCCACCAACAGCCGCCCCAGCAGTGCCGCCAGTGCCGGCGCCCCCTGGACCGCCAGACCTTCGCGCAGCACCGCTTCGGCCTCCGCCGCCTGCCCTTGGTCCAACAGCACGGTCGCCAGGGTCTGCCGGGCGACCACATGGCCCGGCGCAGCCCGCAGCACGCCCTTGAGCAGGGCGGCAGCCTCCGCCAGATGACCCGCCTGGTATTCCTCCACGGCCTTGCGCAACGCGGATTCGCTGCCGGGGGCGTTTCCCGGGGCAACGGGGATGCGAGGCTCCGCCTCCGGATTGCGGGCCGGCACCGCGGCTTCAACCGGCGCCGCCTGAGCCTGTGGCTTTGGCGCGGCCGCCGGATGCACGCGCTTGCGTGCGGGGGGCTCTGCCGCGCGACGGGGCACCTTGTTGGCAACCTCCGCCGCAGGCGCCACCCATGCCGGCGCGGGGGCAGCCTCCGACATCCGGGCGGCGGGCACAGGCGGCTCGGCCGCCACAACCGGCGGCTGGACGACCGGCGCGGGCAATGCCTCGATCGGCCCGGGGGTCGGAGCGGGTGCGACTGCCTTGGCAACCGGCGTCGCCGGTCGGGCATCCGCCACCTGCGCCGGGGTCAGCACCGGCGGCACGGCCCTCGGGAATAACATTCCGTAGTGCAGGCCGGCGGCCAGCCCCAGCCCCAGCACGGCTGTTGGCACGACCACCGGCCAGCGGGTCTTGCCCGGCATCAGCAGCGGCAGACTGCTCACGCCGCCCGGCAGCGCCTGGCGCTCGTCGGCAAGGGCGCGGCGCTGGTCCAGGTCGCGCAGCATTTGGTTAATCACGCTCATCAGGCGGCTTCCTTTGCTTGTTCCGGCTTCGCGGCTTGCGGGAGACGCTTCACCACGCCCCCATCAATACGCCCCCCGTCGCCAGCGCGGAGAGGGCAGAAAGGGCCGACAGGGCCCACACCCAGCGGGGCAGCGAGCGCCACAGCGGCTTGCCCTGGCGGGAGTCGCGGGCCGCGGCCAGCACATGCCGTGTCCCCACTTCGTGGGCGCCCTCGCCATACGCCGCCAACAGCGCTTTGTGGGCCAGGATGTTGATCCGCCGCGGCACGCCTCGACAGAAGCGCTGCATCCACACCACCGCCTGCGCGGAGAACAGGGACTGCCCGCGCAGGCCCGCCACCTGCAACCGGTGCGCCAGGTAAAGCGCCAGCTCACCGGGAGCGAGGCCGTTGAGGCGGTACTCGAAGGTGATGCGCTGACGGATCTGGCGCACGGACTCGTGCGCCAGCTTGGCGTCCAGCTCCGGCTGGCCGAACAGCACCACATGCAGGAGCTTCTGTTTCTCGGTTTCGAAGTTGGAGAGCAGGCGCAACACCTCCAGGCTGCGCAGGGGCATGGCCTGGGCCTCATCGATGCAGATCACCACTCGGCGGCCCTCACGCGCGTGGTGAAGCAGCTTGCCCTTGAGCGCCTTGAGCATCTCGTACTGGTCGAAACCACCCTTGGGGCCGCGGCGCAAGCGGATCTTCAATTCCTCCGCCACCTCCCGCAGCAGGGTTTCCGGCTCCAGGTAGGGGTTGGGGATGTAGGCCAGCACATAGTCCGGGCCCAGGCTGTCCATCAAGCGCCGGCACAACAGCGTCTTGCCAACGCCCACCTCGCCAACGATCTTGATGAAGCCCTCGCCGCTGCCCAATGCCACCAGGAGCGTGTTGAGCGCCTCCTGATGACTGCGGGTGGCAAAGGCGAAGGCCGTGTCGGGCGTGATGGCAAAGGGCGGCTCGGTCAGGCCGAAATGGTTCAGATAAAGCATGGCGTCACCAGCGGGTTTGCAGGTTTTCCAGGCGCTGGCCAAGCCGGGCGTTCTCCACCGCGGCGGCGGCGCCCGACTCCACCACGGTGGGTTTGAGCAGCACCACGTATTCCCGCTTCTGCAGGGCCTTGCGGTTCTGCTTGAACAAGTGCCCCAGCACCGGCACGTCGCCCGCCATCGGCACCTTGGCGGCGTCGTCGGTCTGGCTCTGCTCCATCAGCCCGCCGATGGCGACGATGCTGCCGTCGCGCACCCGCACCACGCTGTCGGTCTGGTTCATGTTGCTGGAGGCCAGGGGCAGGCGATAGACGCCGAGCGTGCCCAGATCGATCTCCTTCGATTTTTCCGCCACCACGCTGACCGACGGACGCACGTGCAGGATGATGTTGCGGTCGTCGTCGATTTGCGGCGTCACATCCAGCGAGATGCCCGAGAAGAAGGGCTGCACCTGGATGCTGGGAGAAGTGGTGGTATTGGCCCCGCTGGTATTGGTGGTGGTGGTGATGTTGGTGACGAAGAACTCGTCCGTCCCCACCTTGAGCACGGCCTTCTGGTTGTTGAGGGTGGCGATGCGGGGGCTGGAGAGCACATGCACCGTGCCCTGGGTTTCCAGGAAATTGAGCAGGGCCGCGAAGTTGTTGGTGGTGAAGGCCAGACCCATGGCGCCGGACAGCGCGGAGTTGGCGATGCGGCCGGCGCCGAAGGTTACGGCGCTCACCAGTTCGCCCAACGCCGTGGGACTCGCGGTGGTCGTGCCATCGCTGCTGGTGGACGCGTTCCCGGCGATGGTGCCGTTTTTCAGCCCGGGGAACTGGCTCCCGGGTGTGAGGATCTTGTTGGCGTTTGCCCCGGACGACAGACGGTGATTGCCCCAGGAATTGAAGCTGGTCCAGTTGATGCCGGCCTGGTAGCCCTCGGAGAGCACCACCTCGACGATCTTGGCCTCCAGCATCACCTGGCGCTCCACCGCCGCCCGCGATGCCTTGAGGAACTGTTCCACTTCCCGCAGTTCCCGGGGCAGCGCCCGCACCACCACGATGCCCGACTGGGGCGAAGCCACCACGCTGCGCCCGCCTTCGGCGCCAACAATGGCCTTGAGGGTGGCTTCCAGTTCGCTCCAGAAATCCGTGTGGTGAAGCGTTGAGACCTGGATGCCATCCTGGGCCTGGTTGCCGCTGGCAGCGCCCGCCGCCGGCGCAGCAGCACCGGCAGCCCCCGGCGCGGTCGAGTTGGGGCTGATGGTGCCCGAGGCCACGCGGGTATCGCTGCGGCCCTTGCGCTCCATCGCCAGATAGTTGACCTGGAACACCCGGGACTGCATGACCAGCGGATGCACCATCACCCGGTTCCCCTGCACCTTGTAGTCGTAGCCGTAGAGCTCGCGCAGGGTTTCCATGGCCTCCAGCACGGTCACATCCTTCAGGCTCACCGATACATTGCCGGCCACCTCCGGGTGCAACACCATGCTGTAGCGGGTGCCATTGACCATGGCCATGAACACCTGCTGCGCCGGCGCGTCCTTGACCGCCAGCGAAAAACGCGGCTCGGGCGCCACCGGCGGCAGTGCCGCGTAAGTGGACAGGGGCGGCAGGAGTGCGTCCGCCACGGCGCGGGGGGTATCGGCCTCCTGCGCCATCCGGCTCTCGGCAGCCAGCCGCAGGGCTTCCTTGCGGATGGCGTTTTCCACCACCCCGTCCCGGGGCACGGTCTGACAGCCTGCCGCCAGCAGGCCCGACAACAGCATGGCAGCGATTCTCATGCCCCTCCCCCGATCTGCGGCGTGCGCGGCAACCTGCGCCCCGCCCGCTCCACCTCCACCGCCGGGTAGAGGCTGAGCGTCTCCCGCCTGCCGTCCGCATGGCGCAACACCACATGATCCTCATGCACTGCCAGCAGCGTGGCTTCGCCCACCTTCCCGCCGACGGGCACCAGTTCGCCCCCGATCACCGCGCCCCGCCAAGGACCCCGGGTCACCACCGAGCGCAGGCCGGGGGCATCGCCAGGCTTGGCGCCGCCTGTCCGGGCGGCCTCCGCCGGGCCCGGCAGCGCGGGACGGGTGGGATCGGGCAAGGTGCCCTCGGCTGCGCCCTGAGCGGCCCCCGCCCACAGGAGCAGCGCGCCGACCACGAGGCCACAGGGGGCAAGGGAAAAACGGTTCAGATCTTCAGCCATGTCTTGTTGGTACTCACGGTGTATATCTTCAGGGTGGTGCGGGTGGCCGCATGCTCTGACGCATCCAGCCTCAACTCGCCCCACTGCACCCGCCAGTGCAGTCCTTCCAGGCGGGTGAGGTAGTCGAGCACATCCAGGTAGTTGCCCTGCAACGCCAGTTCCACCCCATGGCGGTAGAGCTGACGGCCGTCTTCCCCGGCGCCGTCCGCTTTGTCCACAACGCCATCCCCAGGCTTGGCCACAGGTTTATCCACAGCGGAGGGGGTGCCCGCCTCCGCCTGCGGCAGCAGGGGCTCAACGGGCAGGTTGCGCATCTGCAGCAGTTGCAGCCGGCCTTGGCGGTGCAACAGATCCTCCAGCAAGGCGGCCATCTGCTCGGCAGGCACCAGCTGACGGCGGGTGGACTCGATGCGGGCATCGGCTTCGTCCATGCGCCGCTCCACTTCCTGCAAGCGTTGCCGCGCCACGGCCACGGGCGAGTTGTCCACCGCCTTGACCAGCGCATCGATGCTGGCACTGATGGTGCGGGCTTCGTTCTCCGCATCGGCGATGTCCCGCCGCAGCGCCTGCTGGCGGGACTGCTCGGGAGCCAGTACCAGGCTTTGCGCCAAGGCCAGGGTTACCGCCACCAGCCCGAGGGTGACCACCACCCGCTCCCGCGGAGCGCGCGCATCGAAGCTGGCCAGCAGCTTGCGCAAGGGGGGAGGGAGCTCCCGCTTCATGGTTTGCCCGCTCCCGGTTCGGGGGGCAGGGCCGCGCCGGCGACCGCTGCTGCCTGCTGCAGGGTGGCCGGCTGGCTAGGCATGGGCAGCACGGCAGCCGGGCCAGGACGGGGTTCGCCGCCACGAGGTTTTTCGTCCGCCCGGGCACTGAGGCTGAATTCCATGAACGGGGCCGCCCCAAGGGGTTTGCCGGCTTGGTCGGCCGACGCGTGCTCTGCCGCGGGGCGGTTCAGGCTGAGCGCGGCAAAGGCCCGCCCGGCCAGTTCCGGCTCGCTGTTGAGCGCCTTGATGTACGAGGGCACTTGCGCCGGGTCCAGCGCCCGCCCATCCAGCCGCAGTTCATCCGGGCCGCGCACCTGCACGCCAGTGAGCCACAAACCGGGGCGACCGTGGCGGGCCAGGGCCCGCATCACGGCGGAAAACCCCGAACCGCCATCCCCCTGCGCGCCCAGGGCCTGAATCAGTTGTTCCCGCTGCTGCAACCGCTGTTCGGCCTGGGACAAGGCCTGCTGCAGCTGCTTTTCGTTCTGGCTGCCCAGACCCTCCTGCAGGGGCGCAAGCTCGGCCTTGAGGCGGGTCATTTCAGCCACCGCCCGATCCCGGCGCTGGGCCAGTTGGTCGCCCTCGACCCCCAGCCACAGGCGCCCACCCGCCACGGCCAACAGCACCGCGCCCAGCCACAGCGGCAGCGCCTTGCCGGCAAACCAGTCGGTGCGCAGGCGCAAGGCCGGGTTGTAGAGATTGATCTGGGCGCTGGCCAGCATGGGCTGGCCGGGCGCCGGGGTCTGCGAGGGCATGACGGGCCTCATGCAGCCTCCATCCGCAGCGCCGCACCCAGCACGCCAAGGCATTGGCTCTGCATGGCACCGTTGACCAGACCGGGCACCGCCGCACAGTCCAGGCTTTCCGGCAGCCATACCGGCTCGATGGCCAGATCCAGGTTCTCCGCCAGGAAAGCACGCAGGGCTTCGCCCTGTTCCAAGGGCGCCAGCAACAGCCGGGCAACAGGGATCACGTGATACTTGTTCTGGAAGTTATCGAGGGAGCGCTGGATCTCCAGGACGATACGATCCAGCACCCCGTGCTGGTTGCTGGCGAGGGCGTCGTTGACCTGGGCCTGGGTCAGTTCAAGCCGGCGGGCGGCGAACAATTCGCCGCCCCGGGTAAAAGTCAGCATGCCGCCCTGCTCGCCAAAGCCCAGCATCGCCACGCAGTGCTCCGGCCCGACGCAGACCGCCGAGATGTTGCGCTGGGCGCACTCCGGGATGTCGATCCGCTCCAGGCGGATGCGCGCCCGCTGAAAGAGCTGGATGTGCCGGGCGAGCGTCTCGTTCTCGGCGCAGGCCACCAGCAACTGCGGGGTGCGTCCGGCCAGTTGGTCCGGCATGGGCACCGGCAGCACGTCCAGGGTGGCCCGTTCCGGCGGGATGTCGGTCAGGTCCTTGACCGCCCAGGCCGCCGCCGATTTCAACTCGGCCGCCTCCACCGGCGGGCGCTCGATCTGCACGAACTGGTAATCCCGGGGCGACAGCAGCAGGGAAACGCGGTAGCGGGCGAGCCCCAGGCGCCGGCGCAAGGCCGACAGGGCCTGCAACGGATCGCCCCGGTCGTCGAATATCTCGCACAAGGTGACCTGCGGCTTGCCGGCCACTCCGGCATGGGCATGGGCCGCGCGGATGCGGCCATCGCCCATGGCGATCGCCATCCAACCGGGTTTGCGCCGCCCTGCAAATAAGTCCATCCCACTCCGTCCAGAAGATGATGAGGCTGCCATCGTGGTACCCGCAGGCAGACCACGACAGTTCTGCGCCTGATATCGGCAGAGTAGCGTCACCCCTTGAGGGATGGACGAACAAAAATCGCTGTAAAAACCCGGCTTTACGATGCGCTGGACGCCTATCACAGACACACCGCCAGCGAGCCGGGGAACAACGGGAGAAAGCCCCGTCCATTCCGCCGGGGCCCGATGGCAGGGCGTGACGCCCCCCCACGCGCCGGGCGATTGCCGTCAGGCAACCAGGGTTGGGCACCCCTGACGCTCCACAACCATGGGGCACTCCAGCCCGTGATCAGTGGTCAGCCGCGGTTTCCCGGATCACGTGTCGTACCCGAACTCCACCACCAGGTCCACCCGCGTACGAACCGGCTGCCCCCCCACTGCGGGCACGCGAAAGGCCGTCTGGGCGAGCGCCTCCTGCGCGACTTCCAGCAACGGGGGCGGGCCTTCTCCCGCGAGCGTGCGCACCGCCAGGGGCAACCCCGCTTCATCCAGCCAGACGGCCAGCCGCCACCGGGCGCGCACGGGCAACTGCAGCGCCACACGGGGGTCGGGCACGGGAAACCGCAACAGCGGCGCGGGCAACGCATCCAACGCAGTTGCAGGATGAAACTCGCCCTCCGGTTCCTGCCCGGGCGGGTCGGTTTGCTCCAGGTCGGGGGCAAGCACCCGCACCTGGACGTAGGGAAAACGCGGATCGGGGTCCGGCTCGAATGTCCAAGCCACCCTGGCACCTGGAGCCGGCGCCTGCGTAACCTGCACGGGCATTTCCGCGGCTGCCGGGGGCGGGGACGCGGCAAGGGGCAACGGCCGGTGGGCATCAGGCGCCCCGGGCGGCACGGAAGGCGCCAAAGGCGGGGAGACAGGGGTCAGGCGCACCTGCAAGGGCCCAGACGGCGGGGTGCTCAGCGGCGCCCGCCCCCCGTCGCAGGCGAACAGCAGCACCGCGTGCAAGACCAGCGAAATAACCGCCGCCAGCGCTGGGCGCACCCGGTCCCGACCAGGGCGGACGTGCGAAACGAGCAGGGCAGGGTTGACGACGGGCGGCGGCATGGGCGATGGACCTGGACGCCGGTATTAACGGCGCCCAGGGCGGCCCCCTGCAGCCCGCCGACGCTTACTGCCCGAAAATGCCCTTGATGGCCTTGAATACGGCGCCTCCGCCCGGTACTGCGGCATCCCCCGCCGCGTCGCCCGCCGCACCGGAGGCAGCCTGCCCGATCCCGAGCATCGCCGTATCGGAGGCGCTCACCCGCACCTTGGCGGTCCATTGCAGCGGCTTCTTGTCACCGGGTTTTTGCGGTGGGAAGGCAAAGTTCTCGCTCGGCCCCACCACCTCCCCCATCACCATGCCCATCTGCGCCTTCTCGAAAATCCCGGCGGGAATGGTGCATGCAACCTGGCTGGCCGGCAGCATGGGGTTCTTGTCCTTCGCGGCCATCCACAGCACCATTTCCTTCTCGCCCACAGCACCCACTGCATTGAGGTTGAAACCGCGCGCCCGGCTGGAACGGTCCCAGCCCAAGGGCACGGCAGCGCGGGTATCGCCAGACTGGGCCTTGAGGTTCATGGGCTCGAGAAAATCCATCCCCGCGCCCAGGGTGTACCGGATTTCCGGCGAAAAGAAGCTGCCCTTGACCACATGCTCCCCCACCGCCGAAGCCTCCGCCGGAATGCCGCGGAAACTGCGATCCCCGGCGGGCCAGCCCAACACCCGCGGGGGCAGCGTCTGCGCCGCAACCGCTTCGCCTTTACCGCGGGCAGCCCGGCTCTGGCGGGCCATGGCCATCACCTCTGGCGGCACCATGGCGGCCATGGCCTTCAGGTCGATCACCAGGGGCTGCCCTTTGGGCACAGTTTCCCCGCACCCCCAGTAGATGAGCACCTTGCCCTCGGGCTCCCCCGCAGGGCCGTCTGCCGCCCCGCCACCGCCCGTGGTGCGCCGCTCGCCGGCGAGCGGCAAGGCCGGTCCGATGCGCATGCCTTCCGGCACCACATGCTCTGCCACGGCGCCGTCCGGGATATCGGAGGGATTGGTGAGGCGCAGGTCCATGAGTCGCGACACGGCTGCCGTCTTGGAGCCAAACAGGCTGCCGATGATGCCGGTGATGCCGCCTGCCCCAATGCCGGAGTAGGTGCGCAAATCCATTTCGTACTGGACCGGAGCGGCCACCGCCGCCGTGGTGCCTCCCAGCAGCAGAAGCACCCCCAGCAATGGACGCGGAACACGGGTCGAGGGAGCTGGTAAGAGTTTGCGCATAAGACCTCCGTCGGCAACAAGTTGGGGGGTAACAGCAAAGCTATCGCTCGCTGACGGATCATAACCCCGGCCCCCGGGCACCGGAGCAAGGCAGGAGAACGCCCCCCGATCCCGATGTATTCTCCCCTCAAGTTGAGGCGCCGGATGCTCGAAATAGAGGGATAGAGAAAAACCTGCGTACGCGCCAACCGCCTCATCCATGCTCGACATTCTGGACCACGTGGAAATGATTTCCCGCCATCGGGACCGCTCGATGCTGGGGGCCTGCGTCGTCATCGCGATGTTCGAGCAGACGGGTGCGCGTTACGTCGCGCTGCACGCCGTCAGGCTGGATCTGGCCAAGCCACTCTTTGCCACCTATGCCCGGCGCTCGGGGGCGGAACTGCTGGGTGAAGAAGAAGACGTGGCGCTGGTCGAAGCCCCGCAGATTCTGGAAGAACACCCGGTGCTGGCCCGCAGCATCGAGTCCGGCCAGTTCTTCTGGCAGAACGAGAATGCCGACGGCAGCGTGGACACCCTGATCACCGTGAGCTGGAATGGACGGGAAGGTCGGGTACTGGAACTGCGCACGCAAGAGCCGCTGACGCCCGATCAGGCCACCACCGTGAGCGGCCTGATCGCCCTCTACCGCAACTGCCTGCAACTGCTGGATTACAGCGAACGGGACACGCTCACTGGCTTGTCCAACCGCAAGACCTTCGACGAGCGGCTGGCGCGCATGCTGCACGAGGAGCCGCCGGACGACACCAGCCGCATGGCGTCCCGCCTGCCCCGCCGCCGCCACTCCGGCCCCGACACCCATCACTGGCTGGCGGTGGTGGACATCGATCACTTCAAGCAGATCAACGACCGCTTCGGGCATCTGTACGGTGACGAGGTGCTGATTCTGATGGCCCAGGTGCTGCGCAGTGCATTCCGCCATACAGACAGGATCTTCCGCTTCGGTGGCGAGGAGTTCGTGGTAGTGCTCGCCCCCACCGAACCTCAACACGCCCGGATGGTATTTGAACGCTGTCGACGCAAGGTGGAAGAAACCGCCTTTCCCCAAGTCGGGCGGGTGACGATCAGCCTGGGTTATTGCCGCATCGCCCCCGGCGATACACCCAACATCATCCTGGGCAATGCCGACGAGGCGCTCTATCACTGCAAGCGCAACGGCCGCAACCAGGTGTGCAGCTACGAAGAACTCCAGGCCGCCGGCTCCGCCGCAGCCAAGCACCTCAATACGGATGTGGAGTTCTTCTGAGCGCCCGCCCCCTGCCGGGGCGCCGCAATCGGGGGTGAATTACTTGACGCGCGCCGTCTCGCGGGCGCGGAAATAGGCCGACTTCTTCTCCGCATCGGCCTGCACGATGCCGGCTCGCTGCTCTTCGCTCAGGGGCTCGCCCCGCTGTTTTTCCAAAGCGGCGATCACCCGGGCGCCGGAATCCGTGATACGGCCCTCCGCGGGCAGGGCCTTGCGGATCTGGTCCTCACTCATGCCGGTGATGGCACTGACTTCGCGCACGAAACGATCGACCGCCTTCTTGCTCTCCGCCCGCAGGAAAGCGGCCTGGGCGGGCGTGGGCGGGGGCGACACCTGGGCCAGGGCAGGCACGCCCGCCACAGCCAAGGCCATTGCCAGAAGCGCACGTGCGCGCCAGTTGTTATGTTGCTGCATGCTTTGCTTCTCTCTCACCGCTCCCGGAAATCTCACAATGCCCGCGGCGGCCACTCCGGGAGCATGGTCCGCCTCGGTAACACCTTTTCACGGCAGAAAGACGGTGGAACCCGTAGTGCGCCGCGCCTCCAGGTCGACATGAGCCTGGGCGGCCTCCTGCAGCGCATAGCGCTGACGGACTTCGATGCGCACCTGCCCCGACAGCACCACCTCGAACAGTTCGCCAGCCATGGCCAACAGGTCCGCCCGTTTGGCCGTGTAGGTGAACAACGTGGGGCGAGTCAGGAACAGCGACCCCATCTTCGCCAACAAACCCAGATCCACTGGGGGAACCGGACCGGAGGCGTTGCCAAAGCTCACCATCATGCCCAACGGGCGCAGACTGGCCAGGGAATCCAGGAATGTATCCTTGCCGATGGAATCGTACACCACGGCAACCCCCGCCCCGTCCGTGATCTCCCGCACCCGGTCGGCAAAGTTCTCTTCGCTGTACAGAACAGGGTAATCACAGCCATGTGCCCGCGCAAGCTCGGCCTTGGCCGCAGAGCCGACCGTTCCAATCACCCGCGCCCCCAAAGCCTTCGCCCACTGACAGGCGATCAGCCCCACACCACCGGCAGCCGCGTGAATCAGCACCGTGTCGCCGGGCTGCACCCGGTAAGTGCGGCGCAACAGGTACTGGGCCGTAAGACCTTGCAGCATCATCGCGGCCCCTTGCTCGAAACTCACGCCATCGGGCAACGGTACCAGCCGGTCCGCCGCGATATTGCGCAGCTGGGCATAGGCGCCGATGGCGCCCCCCGCGTAGGCAACCCGGTCACCGGGCTTCAGGTCGCTCACACCGGGCCCGACCGCCTCCACCACGCCAGCCCCCTCCAGACCAATGCCGCTGGGCAAGGTCAGGGGATAGAGTCCGGTCCGGTGATAGACATCGATGTAGTTCAGCCCCACGGCATGCTGGCGCACCTGGGCCTCACCCGTTCCGGGCGGGGGGACATCGACGGGCACCCACTGCAGAACTTCCGGACCACCATGGCGATCGAGGCGAATGGCATGACTCATGACGAACCCTCCGGAATGGTCGAGAAAACGACTGCGGAATGCGCACCCACCATGGACAGCGGGCGCCCCGCCGGCAAGGCGTAGATTGTAGTCCAGCCCACTTGGCAAAAAGCGGCCATAAGCTTTCGCTTAAGGCCGCTTCTGGGGAAAACCCAGATCAACGACGAATGTTCAGGGCATCCACCACGCACAAGGCAGTGATGTTCACCAGCCTCCGTACCGTCGCGGTAGGTGTCACCAGACCCACCGGCCGTGCCGCGCCCATCAGGATCGGCCCCACGGTTACGCCTTCCCCATTTGCCACTTTCAGAAGGTTGAAGGAGATGTTCGCTGCATCCAGGTTCGGCATCACCAGCAGATTGGCCTCCCCTTTGAGGTTGGAGTCCGGATGGAGCCGATCCCGGAGTTCCGCCGACAAGGCCGAATCCCCATGCATCTCGCCATCCACTTCCAGATCCGGCGCCCGCGCAGCAATCTGCTCCCGGGCCTTGCGCATCTTGACCGCCGAGGCGGACTGAGAACTGCCGAAGTTGGAGTGGGACAGCAACGCCACCTTGGGCTCGATGCCAAAGCGGTGGCGCATTTCCTCCGCCGCCATCAACGCAATATCCGCCACCTGCTCGGCATCCGGATTTTCATTGACATAGGTGTCCGTCACCGCGATCAGCCGTTTGGGCAGCAGGATCATGTTGAGCGTGGCGAACTGCTTGACCCCGGGACGCAGTCCGATCACGTTGGCGATGTGTGCCAGATGGTTCTCGAAGCGACCATAGGTGCCGCACACCAGCCCGTCGGCATCACCCCGCAACAGCAGCATCGCGCCGATCAGGGTGGGTTTGCTTCGCAACTCGTGCTTGGCAATCTCCGGCGTGATGCCATTGCGGCCCATGATCTGATAGTAGCCACTCCAGAGCTCCCGATAGCGCGGGTCCGATTCCGGATTGACCACATCAAAGTCCCGGCCGATTTGCAGGTTCAGGCCATAGCGCTTGATCCGCATCTCGATCACCGCCGGGCGACCAATGAGAATGGGCCGGCACAGGTTTTCGTCGATCACCACCCGGATCGCCCGCAGCACCCGCTCTTCCTCACCTTCCGCGTAGATGATGCGCTTGGGTTCGGGAGCCTGCTTGGCCCGCGTAAACACCGGCTTCATGATGATGCCGGAGTGGTAGACGAATTCCGTCAGGCTCTGCCGGTAAGAATCCAGGTCGGCGATCGGTCGCGTTGCCACGCCCGACTGCATGGCCGCCTCCGCCACCGCCGGCGCGATCTTGACGATGAGCCGAGGATCAAAGGGCTTGGGAATGATGTAGTCCGGCCCGAAAGCCAGATCACCTTCACCGTAGGCCATGGCCACCACATCCGACTGCTCGGCCTCGGCCAGCTCAGCGATGGCTTTCACACAAGCCAGCTTCATCTCGTCGGTAATGCGGGTGGCCCCCACATCCAGCGCGCCGCGGAAGATGAAGGGGAAACACAGCACGTTGTTGACCTGGTTCGGAAAATCCGAACGGCCGGTGGCAATGACACAATCGGGCCGCGCAGCCTTGGCTTCGCTGGGCATGATCTCCGGCACCGGATTGGCAAGCGCCAGGATCAGGGGTTTGTCGGCCATGCGTTTGACCATCTCGCCCGTCAGCACCCCGGCGGTGGAGCATCCCAAGAACACATCAGCGCCATCGATCACTTCGCCCAAGGTGCGCGCAGTTGTCTGCTGGGCATAGCGCGCCTTGGTGGGCTCCATTTGCTCGTCCCGCCCAACCCAGATCACGCCCTTGGAGTCGCAGACGAAAACGTTTTCCCGGCGCACCCCCATGTCCACCATCAGGTCCAGGCAAGCAATGGCCGCGGCACCGGCGCCGGAGCACACCAGCCGCACCGAGGCAATGTCCTTGCCGACCACCTTCAGCCCGTTGATCAGCGCCGCGGTGGAAATGATCGCCGTACCATGCTGGTCATCGTGGAAGACCGGAATGTTCATCCGCTCCTTCAGCTTGCGCTCGATGTAAAAACACTCGGGCGCCTTGATGTCTTCCAGATTCACGCCGCCCAGCGTGGGCTCGAGCGCGGCGATGATGTCAATGAGCTTGTCCGGATCGTTCTCGCTCAGTTCGATGTCGAAAACATCCACCCCGGCGAATTTCTTGAACAGACAGCCCTTACCCTCCATCACCGGTTTCGCTGCGAGCGGGCCGATGTTGCCCAGTCCCAGCACGGCCGTTCCGTTGGTGACCACACCCACCAGATTGCCCCGGGCCGTCAGTTCGCTCGCCTCGGCGGGGGAGTCGACAATCGCATTACAGGCGGCGGCAACTCCGGGGGAGTAGGCAAGGGCCAAATCCCGCTGATTGGTCAGCCCCTTGGTGGGAATGACCGAAATCTTCCCCTTGGTTGGGAAACGGTGGTATTCCAGCGCGGCGGCATTCAGATCCTTGTCCAGATCCTCTTTCATCGAATTCGTCTCCTTGTCTCAGTATCCCGGTGCTTGTCTTCACCCGGACAGCTTTACCAAACCCACCTCGCCCGTACCGGAACGAAGCATTTCACACTTTCTTTCCGCCGCATCTGGACGGCACCAGCACTCCATAATTATGAATTATAGACCGACAACCCAATACCTGAACACGCGTGCGCCCTCCCGAGCCGGTTCCTTGCAACCACCCGCGCCGCGTGGCCGGCCCAAGGCCAGCGAACAGCAAGGGGGCGTATTCTCGCTCAGCCAACGCCGGGAATTTGGTTTGCGCCCCCTTGTTTGGCAGAATGCCTTGATTCAGCACTCATTGAGGCAGGCAGCATGCGGCGCGTGGTATTCAATCAAAAAGGCGGTGTCGGCAAATCGACGATTACCTGCAACCTGGCAGCGATCAGTGCAAGTCGGGGCAAACGCACATTGGTCGTCGATCTCGACCCCCAGGGCAATTCTTCCCATTACCTGATGGGTGAAGCGGGCGACGGCCTTGAGCCCACCCTCGCGGATTTCTTTGATCAACAGCTATCTTTCAAACTACGCCCTGTGGAAACCAAGGCGTTTACCCATCGCACGCCCTTCGAGGCACTCGATGTCTTGCCCTCGCACCCGGCGCTGGATGAACTGGCGGGCAAGCTGGAGAGCCGCTACAAGATCTTCAAGCTGCGGGACGCGTTGAACGAGTTGGCGGACCACTACGACGAGGTGTTCATCGATACGCCCCCGGCGCTCAATTTCTACACACGCTCGGCGCTCATCGCCGCCGATGCCTGCCTGATTCCCTTCGATTGTGACGATTTTTCCCGTAGAGCGCTTTATACGCTGCTGGAAAATGTGGACGAAATCCGTAACGACCACAATTCCGGGTTACGCGTGGGGGGAATCGTCATCAACCAGTTTCAGGCACGGGCCAGTCTGCCCCAGAAACTGGTGGCGGAACTGATTGCTGACGGCTTGCCGGTCCTGCCCAGCTACCTGTCGGCCTCGGTGAAGATCCGGGAATCCCACGACCAGGCCAAGCCCATGATTCACCTGGATCCCCGCCACAAACTGACCCAGGAATTCGTCGCGCTGTACGATAGTCTGGATTCAGATTGACCCTGCGGGCACCGGCGCATGTGAAATCCCATCGAGAAAAGCCCTCAGCAGCCGATTGAACGCGTCGGCTTGTTCGATATTGCACAGATGGGATGCCTGCGCGATGACTGCAAGCTGCGCTCCCCGCACCGTCCGGGCTATCTCACGCGCCATGGCGGGCGGGGTTCCGACGTCCTGCTCTCCCACCAGCACCTGACAGGGCAAGGCAATCTCCGCCAATCGGGCCGTGAGATTCATGCGCGGAACACAATAGCCGCAGCCCTGATATCCCGCCACGGAAGTCCCGCGGATCATGCCACCAATGCGGTCCATCACTTCGGGATGCGTCTGCATGTAGGAAGGCGTGAACCACCGCGCCAGGGTTGGCGCAATCAAGGGCTCCAGCCCCTGTCGCTCCACAATTTCCAGCCGCTCAGCCCACATGACGAGTGCCTCCGCCGGGTAACGGGACGTGGTACTGGCCAGCGTCAGGGAAAGCAACCGCCCTGGCTCGGTCAGGGCCAGATGCTGCCCGATCATCCCACCCAACGAAAGCCCGACGAAATGGGTTTTCTCCACCCCCAGATGGTCAAGCAGGTTCAGCCCGTCGGCAGCCAGATCCGGAAACGAGTAAGGCCCGGCAACAGGACTGCTGCCGCCATGGCCCCGGATGTCGTAACGCAACACTGTGTAGCAGCGCTCCAGCGCGGACAACTGGGGCCACCACATTTCAAGGTTACATCCCAGCGCATGCACCAGCGTCACCCACGGGCCCGCACCGCTGACCACATACTCCACATCCCGCCCATCCAGACGTACCTTCATTGCTTCACCTCACGCACCATGCTCGGGGATTCTAGCCCCGGCGCCGATCTGCGCGACATCTGGTTCCCGCAGGACGCTCCGGAACCACAGGATCGATCAGCTCTTTCATTGCGCCATGGCGTAGCGCGGCTTTTTCTTTGTGCGCTGCATCGCTAGAATTCGCAACTCTTCAGCCATCGGGACTCCGCCCGCCATGAACGATATCGCCCCCATTGCCAAGGCCTCCATCCTTGCAGAGGCCCTGCCCTACATCCGCCGCTTCTACGACCGGACGATCGTGGTCAAATATGGTGGCAACGCGATGACGGACCCGCATCTCAAAGAGTGCTTCGCCCGGGATGTGGTGCTGCTCAAGCTGGTAGGAATGAACCCCGTCGTGGTCCACGGTGGCGGCCCCCAGATCGATGATCTGCTCAAGCGCGTAGGCAAACAGGGGCAGTTCATTCAGGGGATGCGGGTGACGGATGACGAAACCATGGCCATTGCTGAAATGGTGTTGGGTGGCCAGGTGAACAAGGAGATCGTGGCGCTGATCAACCGCCACGGAGGCAAGGCGGTCGGTCTCACCGGCAAGGACTGCAGCCTGATCCGCGCCAAGAAGCTGATGATGGCCAACAAGGACGTGCCCGGCGACCTGATCGACATCGGCCTGGTGGGCGAGATCACGCAAATCGACCCGACCCTGATCTCCTTCCTCGACTCGGGCGACTTCATCCCCGTTATTGCCCCCATTGGGGTGGGCGAAAACGGCGAGACCTACAACATCAATGCGGACGTGGTTGCCGGCAAGCTGGCCGAGGTGTTGAAGGCGGAAAAGCTCGTGCTGCTGACCAACACCCCGGGCGTTCTGGACAAGAACGGGCAATTGCTGACCGGCATCACGCCCCGCCAGATCGACGAAATGGTGGAAGACGGAACCTTGTCCGGAGGGATGCTGCCGAAAATCGGTTCCGCCCTGGATGCGGCCCGCAATGGCGTCAAGAGCGTCCACATCATTGACGGCAGGGTAGAACACGCACTGTTGCTGGAAATCCTGACCGATCATGGTGTGGGCACCATGATCCGCAGCCACTGACCGGCCAGATCCCGGGGCGGTCACTCCCGCCCCGCTCGACCATGCGCTGCCCCTTACGCGACCGGGTGTGGGTCTTCGACCTGGACAACACCCTCCACGACGCTTCGCCCCACATCTTTCCCCATATCAACCGTTCCATGACCGCCTACGTGGCGGCCCAACTGGAAGTGGAGGAAGCCGAGGCCAACCGGCTGCGCAATCTCTACTGGCGCCGCTATGGCGCGACGCTGCTGGGGTTGATGCGGCATCACGGCACGGACCCCGGGCACTTCCTGTGGCACACCCACCAATTTCCGGATCTGCCGGGAATGCTGGTTTTCCCGCGGGCCGTCCGCTCAATGCTGCGTCGCTTGCCGGGGCGGAAAATCGTCTTCTCGAACGGTCCCCAGCATTACGCCGAGGCCGTTCTTGATGCCATGGGCGTGTCCTTGCATTTCGACGGGATATTCACCATTGAGCATACAGGCTTTGCCCCAAAGCCCGGGATCATTGGGTTCCATCGTCTCCTGCGTGAGCACAAGCTTACGCCGCAACGATGTGTGATGGTGGAGGACAGCCCGGAGAATTTGCGCACAGCCAAACGTGTCGGAATGCAAACGGTGCTAGTCAGCCCACACATGAAACGCCCCGCTTTCGTGGATGTCACGATACAATCGATTCTGGATCTGCCGCACGTCATCGGCAAGATCTAGGAGCGTCGGTGCAATCCGCCCCGCACAGCGAGGAGCGGAGCATGAGCCGGAGGGTCAACAACCCCCAAGGCTCGCAGCTCACAACGACACCGGCGAGACTCCATGACAACACTCTCATTCGCGGGGAGAAAACCATGGCGACCAGAACGGGTGAGCGCAAGCTCCAGATCCTTCAGGCTCTTGCTGACATGCTGCAAGACCCAAAGGGAGAGAAAGTTACAACCGCCGCCTTGGCGGCCAGGCTGGAAGTGTCGGAAGCAGCGCTGTATCGGCACTTCGCCAGCAAAGCCCAGATGTTCGAGGGATTGATCGAGTTCATCGAACAAAACCTCATGTCTTCCGTCAGCCCATCCCCGGGAGAAGCCGGAGTCGGGGCTACGGGCCGCATCGTCGCCCTGCTGCTCGACTTTGCCCGCCAGCACCCGGGGCTTTGCCGAGTGCTGACCGGCGATGCATTGGTCAACGAGGACAGTCGCCTGCAGTCGCGCATCAACCAGATGCTCGAGCGGCTCGAAGGCACCCTGCGCTCCAGCCTGAAGGGGGAACTCGGGGAGGAAGGCGCCGCCAGTGGCGCCAACCTGCTCCTGTGCTTCACCTTGGGACGGTGGCAGCAGTTCGTGAAAAGCGGCTTCACCCGGGACCCGGCTGGCGCCTGGTCCAGCCAGTGGGCGCTGCTTCAGGCAGGCTTGAGCCACTCCGCCGCGTCGAGCGCGAAGTAGGTCAGGATCCCGTCGGCCCCTGCGCGCTTGAAAGCGAGCAGGGATTCGAGCACGCACTCCCGTTCGGGCAGCCAACCATTCTGGATGGCCGCACGGAGCATGGCGTACTCGCCGCTCACCTGATAGGCGTAGGTCGGCACACGGAATGTCTCTTTAACCCGGCGGACAATGTCCAGGTAAGGCATTCCGGGTTTCACCATGACCATGTCTGCCCCCTCGGCCAGATCCAGCGCCACCTCTCGCAACGCCTCGTCGGTGTTGGCAGGGTCCATCTGGTAAGTGTACTTGTTGCCCTTGCCCAGGTTGCCAGCCGAGCCCACTGCATCGCGGAAAGGGCCGTAGAAGCTCGACGCGTACTTGGCCGAATAAGCCAGGATACGCGTATGGATGCGCTTGTTCGCCTCCAGTTCCCTGCGAATGCGGCCCACCCGACCGTCCATCATGTCACTCGGCGCCACCACGTCGGCTCCGGCCTGGGCGTGCACCAGTGCTTGTCGAGCCAGCACTTCAAGTGTTTCATCGTTGAGAACGTAGCCGCTCTGATCAATGAGACCATCCTGCCCGTGACTGGTATAGGGATCGAGGGCTACGTCGGTGATCACCCCCAGTTCCGGAAAGGATTGCTTCAGTGCGCGCACCAGGCGCGGCACCAACCCCTCCGGATTCAGCGCTTCCCTCGCGTCCGCCGTCTTCCGGCTTTGATCGATCACGGGAAACAGCGCAATCGCGGGAATACCCAACCGCAGGCACTGCTCGGCCACGTGCTTGAGACGATCCGGCGTGTGTCGGAACACGCCGGGCATGGACGCTACCGGCTCCGAGCGCTCACTCCCCTCCAGTACAAAAACCGGGTAGATCAGATCGCTCGCAGTAAGCATGGACTCCCGCATCAGTCGGCGGGAGAAATCATCGCGCCGCATGCGCCGCATGCGGGTGAAGGGGAATGCGCCCCTGTCGCTGGCATTCAGACTCATAGGCTGTCCTGTAACTGTATTTTGCGCTTGATGAATAACCGGGCAAAAAACCTGCGGAACTTATTACTCACCCCCCTGGTCAGAGCAAGCAGATGGTGCTGAGCCGTCTCCCGCTTTACCTCCCTGAGCGGGTGCCTTACTCCATAAGGCATTATCGCCCCCGGTTTTTCTCCCCTTTAGCCGGGGGCATTTCTTTTTTCCTGCTTGTTTGCGATGAATCAGGTCGCGTGATCCGCGCTCTGCGTGCCCGCACCCGGTTCCAGCCATTGCCCGATCACCGCTTCCGCTTCTTCCGCCCCCATCTTCTTCAGGCTGGAAAACAGCTGGACCGTGATCTGCGCCCCCATCTGCCCCACCTCCCGCCGAACTTTCAGGAGGGTGGCCGCCGCCTCGCCCCGGGAAAGCTTGTCGGACTTTGTGAGCAGGACATGGATGGGGCGACCGCTGGGCGAAAACCAGTCGATCATCTGCCGGTCGAGCGGCGTGAGGGGATGACGAGCATCCATGATCAACACCAGACCGACGAGATTGGGCCTCTCGGTCAGATAGCGAGCCAGCAGGCGTTGCCAGTTGGCCCGGATCTCTGCAGGCACCTGGGCATAGCCATAACCCGGCAGATCGACGAGAAATGCGCCATCCCGCAGGCGGAAAAAGTTGATGAGCTGGGTGCGCCCGGGAGTCTTGCTCACGTAGGCAAGCCGGGTATGTCCCGCCAGGGTATTGATGGCGCTGGATTTACCGGCATTGGAGCGGCCGGCAAATGCTATTTCAGCACCCTCGGGCGGCGGAAGGCCTGCGGTCTGGGCGACGGAGGTAACGAATACTGCGTGACGGAAAAGGGACATGGAACCTGCCGCCCGAAGCGGCTGTATGTGGCGTCTGAACATGGCGTGGCGCCGATCGGCACCCGATCAAGCTTGACGGCTCCGCCTTTCCGTGGCGCAGCATCCATGAGCTGGTATAGAATATCAGTTTTTTCAAGACTCCACGGCTCCCGAGGTTGAAATGATCAAGCGCTCCTTGCTGGTTTCGCTTTTGCTCGCGTCCGGCGCCCTGTACGCGGCCGATTCCGCTCCCGCCAAGCCTGACGTTGCCAAGGCACAGCAAATTGCCTCCACCGTTTGCGTGGCCTGTCATGGCGCCGATGGCAACAGTGCCATTGCTGCCAACCCGAAAATCGCCGGGCAGCACCCGGAGTATCTTTATAAGCAACTCAAGAACTTCAAGTCTGACAACGGCGCCCCCGCCGAACGTGCCAATCCGGTCATGGGTGGCATGGTCGCCCCCTTGTCCGACGAGGACATGCGAGGGCTGGCTGCCTACTTCGCCGGCCAGAAACTGAAGCCCGAAGCAGCCAAGAGCAAGGAATCCATTGAATTGGGCCAGCGTCTCTACCGCTCTGGCGACCAGTCCAAGGGTCTGCCCGCCTGCGCCGCCTGTCACGGCCCCGCCGGTGCCGGTCTGCCCGCCCAGTATCCACGTCTGTCCGGCCAGTTCGCCGAATACACCGAAGCCCAGTTGAAGGCCTTCCGTCTGGGCGAACGGGCGAACGATCCGGCCAAGATGATGCGCATGGTCGCCGTGAAGATGACCGACGCAGAAATCAAGGCCGTGTCCGATTACATCGCCGGTCTGCGTTAAATCAAACCCGGCAACGGGTGAGTTGTCTAAAAGGGGTGGCCAGTGGTCACCCCTTTTTGCTATGGCGGGAGATAAACCCTGCCGCGTGCAGGGCATTCCCGCCCTGAAGCCAACGCCGTTACCACAACCATGACCCAACGCAGTTCAACCCTGAAGGCTCTCTACGAGCTGGTCAGTTCGATGCGGTTTGCCATCAGCCTGCTGAGCATTCTGGCCATCGCTTCAATCATCGGCACGGTGCTCAAGCAGAACGAACCCTACAACAACTACCTCAACCAGTTTGGCCAGTTCTGGTTTCCCATATTCGAGGCGCTGGGGCTCTACGCGGTCTATAACGCCACATGGTTCCTGGTGATCCTCGCCTTCCTGGTGATTTCCACCAGCCTGTGCATCTACCGCCAGGGTCCGCAGATGGTTCGGGACATGCGCAGCTTTCGCGAAAACGCCAAGGAAGTGTCCCTGCGCCAGTTCGCGCACAGTGCTGTCCTGGAGACGGCGACTCCGGATGCGGACACTCACCGGCGGAGGATCGAGGCGTACTTGAGGGAACGCGGCTACAAAGCGCGGTCCAGCGTCCGTGATGACGGGGTGCTCATCGCCGCAAAAACCGGAAGCAGCAACCGCCTGGGCTACTTCCTGGCCCATGGGGCCATCGTGCTGATCTGCATCGGCGGGCTGATGGACGGAAACCTGCCGCTCAAGCTGCAGATGTGGCTGGGCGACAAGAAGCCCACCTCGGGGGGACTGCTGACCAACATCCCGGAAGAGAGCCGACTCGGCGTCGACAACTGGAGCTATCGGGGCAACATCTTCATCCCGGAGGGCCGCTCGGCTGACGTGGCCACGCTCAACGTGAAGGATGGGCTACTCATCCAGGCGCTCCCCTTCTCGATATCGCTCAAGAAGTTTCACATCGAGCACTACAGCACCGGAGCGCCCAAGCGTTTTGCCAGCGACATCATCCTCACCGACAAGGTTAGCGGAAAGTCGGTGGAGAAAACCATCGAGGTGAACCGACCGTTCGAGTACGGCGGCATCACCCTCTACCAAGCCAGCTTCGACGACGGTGGCACCAAGCTCGCCATTGTCGCCCGCAGCCTCCAGCCCGGTGACAATACCTCGCTACCCTTGGCAGGCGAGGTGGGCGATTCGGTCAAGCTGACCCACCCCAGCTTCACCTACACCATCGAATTCACCGGCTTCCGCTCGTTCAACGTGGAAAACATGGCCGAGCCGGTCGAAACCCCGGAGCCCTCGTTGCTGGAACGCCTGGGCACACATTTGGGAAGCGGCGCCAAAACGACCGGCAAGAAGGATCTGCGCAACGTGGGTCCCAGCTACAGCTACAAGCTTAGGGATGCCGCCGGGCAGGCCCGGGAATACAACACCTACATGCAACCCCTGACGCAGGAGGGAAGGTCCTACTTCATGTCCGGCGTCCGGGGTTCCCCCAACGAGCCGTTCCGCTTCCTGCGCATCCCGTCCGACCCGGATGGCAAACCGGACACTTTCCTCACCGTCCGCTCCGTTCTGCTCAACGCCGAAGAGCGTGGTCGCATCGCCCGCCGCTTCACCACCAGCGCCCTGGCGACCGACAGCCGGCTCGGTCAGGCCATGCAAGCGCGGCTCACGGAAACCGCCGAACGGGTCTTGCTGCTTTTTTCTCAGGGCGGCTACGAATCCGTCTCCCGTTTCATCGAGAAATCGGTGCCGGAGCCTGACCGGGAAAAGGCTGCCGAGGCCTTGCTCAAGGTGCTGCAGGGTGTCACCTGGGAGGCCTGGCAACTGGCCCGGGAGAAAGCGGGACTGCCCTTGCTGCAGATGGACGGAGAAAAGGCGGATTTCGTCCGCGACGTGCTCAACGCCACCAACGACAGCTTCCACTACGGAGCACCACTGTTCCTCGAACTCAAGGATTTTCAGGAGATCCGGGCCAGCGTCATCCAGGCCACCCGCTCCCCCGGGCAGCCCGTGGTCTACCTGGGCTCGGCCCTGCTGGTGCTGGGCGTGATGTTCATGCTCTACGTTCGGGAACGCCGCTTCTTCGTCCTGGTCAAGCACTCGGGTGAGGCCTTGCTGGCCATGTCGTCCAACCGGAAGACCATCGACCTGGACAAGGAATTTGCCACCCATCGCGAAGCGCTGCGCGCCCAGCTCAGTGCACAATAGTGCGCCGGCCGCCCCGGTCCGGGAATCGGATAGACGCTAGAGGAACACCCATGGAACTCGCCCAATCGCCGCCGCACCACATCCGCCTGCTCAAGCGCATCACCCCGCTGGACTGGCTGTTTGCATTGGCGCTTGCTGTCGGCGCCATCTACGCCTTGCAGCAGTTCGGGGACTACATGGATGTGTACGAAAAAGGCATCCTGATCCTGACGGTGCCGGCCACAGCCGCCATTGGCTGGGCCTGGAAGCCTTTCCGTGGCTTTCTGTTGGCGGCCGCGCTCATCGCCCTGGCCAGCATCGCGCTCTACCAGGGCGATCTGGCGCGGGCTGAAAAGGTGTTCTTCCTCAAGTACCTGATCTCCAGTCAGACGGCGATCATGTGGATGAGCGCGCTCTTCTTCATCGCCACGGGCGCCTATTGGGTGAGCGTGGCCGCCCGCTCGGAGTTCGCTGCCCGCACCGGCAGTTTCCTCACCTGGGCCGCCTGCGTCATGGGCGGCGCGGGCCTGCTGGTGCGCTGGTTTGAAAGCTATCTGATCAGCCCGGACGTGGGACACATCCCCATCAGCAATCTCTACGAAGTGTTCGTGCTCTTCGCGGTGATGACCGGCCTCCTCTACCTGTACTACGAAGGCCATTACCGTACCCGTCAGATGGGCGCCTTTGTGCTGGTGGTGATCAGCGCCTCCGTCGGATTCCTGCTCTGGTACACCTTCACCCGCGAGGCCCACGAGATCCAGCCGCTGATTCCAGCGCTGCAAAGCTACTGGATGAAGATTCACGTGCCGGCCAACTTCATCGGATACGGCGCCTTTGCCCTCGCCGCCATGGTGGGGGTGGCCTACCTGCTGGCCGAGCGGGGCATCCTGGCCAGCCGCCTGCCCGCACCCGAGGTCCTGGACGATGTGATGTACCGGGCCATCGCCATCGGCTTTGCCTTCTTCACCATTGCCACCATCCTCGGGGCCCTGTGGGCGGCGGAAGCCTGGGGAACCTACTGGCAGTGGGACCCCAAGGAAACCTGGGCGCTGATCGTCTGGCTCAACTACGCAGCCTGGCTGCACATCCGCCTCACCAAGGGCTTGCGCGGCCGCATGCTCGCCTGGTGGGCAGTGGTGGGGCTGGTGGTCACCAGCTTCGCATTCCTCGGCGTCAACATGTTCCTCTCCGGGCTGCATTCCTACGGCTCGCTGTAAGCATCCGGACTCGCCGTCGAAAACACGACGCCGGGCAGTGCCCGGCGTCGTTCTTGCTGCGCCCGTCCCAGCCGGTCAGATGTTGGCCAGCGTGATGCCGCCTTCCTCCGCGTCTTCCACCATGCGCTTGTAGATCAGGGCGGTGAGCACCAGGGAATCCTGGGGTTTGAGATCGCTGAAACTGACTCCGTGGAGGATGTTCAGCCCCCCATCTTCGCTGCTGCAGGCGACGTTGATCGAGCGCAGCCGGCAGTTGAGCGAGAGGATGTGTTCCGCTTCGTGCACAAACACCCGCAATTTCAGGGTCACGTGCTCCTCGGCGTCGGCAATCTGTTCCTTTGCGGCAAAAAGGGCTCCCCCCAGGCTCAGATCGCGCACCGTACACGCCATGCTCCGGCCAGCGGCGTTGCTCACCAGGCCGATGATGTTCACCTTCACCCGTGCCGACCCGCGTACCACCACGCCCCGCACCTCCCGCGGGTAGGCCAGATGCAGATGGGGGAACGGGGTATTGGCCACCTTGTTGACCACGGTGCTGAACGCATAGACGCTCTTGCCGCTGAACAATCGGACAATGAAGGCCTGCCCATCCCTCAGCATCATCACCTTCCCATCCACCACCGGGGTGGACACGATGACGCTCCGGTCCCTCATGTATCCGACCAGGCTGACGTAGTGGCGCGAATGATCGAACTCCGTTTGCATCTGCACCTGCACCAGGTCGCCAATGGCCATCCGCACGTCCTCCAGGGCGAAGACCGATGGCTGGGCGGCATCCCGCGGCGGAGGCGTCTTGTCGTCCCCCGGCGGTACGTAGTCCAGGTCCCGCATCAGGTTGCCCGAAAGCAGGCCCTCCAGCTGGCGCGGGGAATCCGGCACATAGCCCGGCTTGAGCACCACGTTGCAGGTGGAGTCATAAAGGGGCCAGGGCAAGGGCTTGCCCACCACCAGGTCGCCACGCTTGAGAGGAACAAGTTTCATCACAGGGACAACGAACACGCTCGATAGAGCAACATATCGTCACCGCGTTGGGTAACTTGAACGCCTGCTGCTGCGTCGATCCGGCAAGGGGACGCTATTTTCCCGCACCCACTCCCAACCGCTCCGCCAACAGCGCGTGGTAACGCTGCAGCACCGCCTGCGAGGTATGGGCCAGGCCCGCCGCGTCCAGCTTCCACAGGAGGTATTCGAGGCGGCGGCAGGCTTCGCGGGCGGCTTCGCCTTCGGCGCAGCGGATGACGGCTTCGAGCTGGTTGATCTGGGACAAGGCCTGCAGTTCGGGCGGCACATAGCCCGCATTCTTGAGAATGCGCACCGCCATGCGCATCTCCGGGGGAATGAGGGAGTCGTCATCCAGCGCCAGGGGTTTCCCTTCGCCCGGCAGCGCATCGAACTCCCCTTTGGCCTGTGCGGCCCGGATGCGCTCTTCCACCAGTTGATCGAACCAGAACATGGGCATCGCAGCCGGCAAAGCGCACCCGTGCGAGCGTGCGGCGTAGAATGGGTTTCCGTGCCTGGGCTGCAGGCTTGCAGCCTAGGCACACCATGTGACCGGGAGGATAGCAGGTGGATCTCGTCAATCACATCGCCATTGCCTCCGGCCTGGCCTGGGCCAGCGGCATCCGCCTCTACGCCGTCGTTCTCATCGCCGGCTTGCTCGGCCGCTTCGGTTACGTGAGCCTGCCGGGCTCCCTCGAAGTGCTGACCCACCCGCTGGTGCTGAGTGCGGCGGGGTTGATGTTCACCGTGGAGTTCTTTGCCGACAAGGTCCCGGCGCTGGACAGCCTGTGGGACGCCATCCACACCTTCATCCGCGTGCCCGGCGGGGCCATCCTGGCCGCCATGGCCCTTGGCGACCAGAGCCCGGCCATCATGCTCGCTGCCGGCCTGCTGGGCGGCACCATCACCGCCGGCACCCATCTCACCAAAGCCGGCAGCCGGGCCGCCATCAACACCTCCCCCGAGCCCGTCAGCAACATGGTCACCTCCGCCGGGGAAGACGCGCTGGTGGTGGGCGGCCTGCTCACCGCCTTTCACCAGCCGGTCATCTTCCTGGTCCTGCTTGGGCTCTTCCTGCTCGGCATGCTGTGGTTCCTGCCCAAGCTGTGGCGGCTCGCCCGCCGCCTGTTGGGCAGGGAAACAACCGGGGCAACCTAGCCCGCGCCACGTGCCATCTCGGGGGCCTGCCGTTCCCGGCTACCGCTCCACCACGAGCCTCACTTCCCGTTCCACGTAGCCTTCGCCGCCTGACGTGTTGGGGCAGGGCGTACCGCTGGCGGCGGCAGGCGCACAGGCCACGGCCGTCAGCGTGTAGAGGCTGAGCGCGCTGCCCGCCTCGTCATGACTGGTGCTGCCGCACTGTACGGCCACCGTGAAAGGAGCCAAGGTTCCGGGCAGGCTCCCTGCCGCCAGCGTGGAACTGCTGGCGCAACTCCCCCCCGCCTGCATCACCTGCCACAGCGCCCACTCCATCCCGGCCTGGGCGGCCAGATAGGCACGGGCGCCCAGGATGTCGCGCTCGGAACCCGCGTCCTGCCCCCGCATCAGGTTGATGGCGTAACCGCCCAACCCAGCCAGCATCACCAGGATGAACACGGCGAACACCACCGAAGTGCCCCGCTGTCGCTGCCGCCCCTTGATGCCGCTCATGGCAGTCCGCTCACCCGGATCTGGGAAAACAAGCGCACGCTCTCGGGCGATCCCGCAGCGCCGGAACGGGTAAGCGTGAGAGACAGGGACGCCAGCCCCAGGCTGCTGAGCACCCCGGATGTGTAGCTGAAACCGCAGGCGCTCACGCTTGTGGCCAGCAGCGCACTTTGTCCGCCAGAGGGAGGCGCCGGCTGGCTGGCACTGATGCTGTAGCCCCAATGCCGGGTAAGCGTCCCGGCCGCCGGGTCGCACACGTAACTGACCGGGCCGGAGATCACATGGAAGCGGCTGTAGGGTGAAGCCGCCGGAAACTGCTTGGCGGCAAAGCGCAGGACTCTTTCGTTGGGTTTGGTGGCAGCGGTTGGCACGGCGCTGATGGCGGCGCTGTTGTCGCCGGCGTAAGCGTCCCCCCCGGTTTGACCGGTGTTGAACACCACCACGCGATCCCCCACCGAGATATCCCCCCGCCAGGGCGACGTGGGCGTGGCACCGAGTATGTCGAACGAGGTGTCGGCCACCGAAAAGTCCAGGGGGTCGCCACCACCGTCCGACGCCACCTGGCCGCGGTAGCGCCCGCCGGCACGCACCTCCAGGCACTCCAGGTAGCTGCGGCCCGCCACATCGGTGGTGACGCGGATGCTGTTGGGCAAGGCCGCGCGCAGATCCCGGGCGATGCGCCGCAGGGCGAGATCCGCCTCGTCGCTCAGGGTGGCGCGGCGGGCCATCTTGTCGAAGCTCTCCACCGGCGCGGCCACATAGACCCCGACCACGGCGGACACCACCCCCAGCACCGCGAGGGTGACCACCATCTCCACCAAGGTGAACCCATGGCCAGGCCGGGGGCTAGAAAGCATTGGGCGCATAGCGGGCTCTCATGCCGTCGAGCGCCACCCGGGTGTTGGCCGGGCCGGTCACCGTCACGGTAATGTGCAGGGACTGGGGCACGCCGTTTGCATCCAGGGCCGCAATACCCCCGAGCGCGACGGGCGCCACCGTGACGCTGGCGGAAAAACCCTCCAGGCCGGCCACTGCCGTGCCTGCAGCGTCCTGAATGCCGGCGTTCATCGAGAACCCATGGTAGTCGCTCACATTGTCGAACGCGCCGGCCACGTCACCGGTTTCCGCCCCCTGCCGCTCCACCAGCGCATTGCTCGCGCACCCGGCTGAGGAGGTCGCCGTACTGGCATTGCCATCATCCGGATCACAATAGGTGAACGGCATCTGCCGCACCTCTTCCATGATGGATTCGGCAATGGCCAGCGCCTGCTTGCGGGGCAACGCGTCGGCGCTGCGTCCTTCGAGGCCGGCAAACAGCAGTTGTGCCGCCGCCATGGCCGAGCCCACCAGAGCGATGAAGATGACCAGCTCGATCAACGTCACACCCCGGACGCGTGGCCGCTCAATGCACATAGCCCGTCCCGGCCTCGACGGTGATGCTGAAATCCTGATCGCCGCCAGCCACCGTGAGGCTCACCGCGCCCGGTGCCACGTCCCCCAGTGGATCGAAGCGGAAGCTGCTGCGGCTGGCGTTGAGGCTCAAACCTGGGGGCGGAGCCACGTTGTAAGCCGCATCCGAGCCCGGCAGCAGGACCGGATTGCCGGCGTCGCAGGCCGCAGCAGGCGTAGCCGCCGCCACCGTCCGGGTCAGGCTCAACGCCGAGCCGCTCACCGAGACGCAGATCTCCCGGTGCTCGGCAATGGCCACCTTGCGGGCGAAGCGGATCGCTTCCTGCACCTGTTCCGAGAATCCCCGCGCCTGAAAGGCCCCGGGGCGGCTGAACTGGGGTGCCGCCACGGCGACCAGCACTCCCATCACGGCGATGACCGTGATCATCTCCACCAGGGTGACGCCCCGGCAGTGGCGGGTGAGGCGTGGGTCATTCACGGATTGACGAAGGCCACCCGCCCGGTGGAGGCGTTGTAGCTGAAGGAGCGTGCCACCGCCGTGCTTGGCAGATAGGTGAAGGTGCACACTTCGCCGCTGGCACTGGCGCGGTAGGTGGCAGCGCTATTGGGCGAAGCCGCAGTGTCGGCCACCGGCGGGTTCTGCAGCAGGGCGCTCCAGAGGTTGACGCATCGGGCCGCCGTGCCGCCGATTGCGGACGCATCTGCAGTATCCACCGGGTAGCCGGCCGCATTGGTATCCACCGTGGCATCGCCGAAGCCCGGCACGTTGGCCCGGGCGCCACTGTAGCCATTGGCCACATAGTGGGCGCGGACCGCCTGGGCCGATGCGCCAAAGGAGCCGCCGGTGGCGGTCACCGTCGCCCGGTAACTATCGGTGTTGATGTCGAGGAAGCGGGGCATGGCCACCGCGGCCAGCACGCCAATCACCACAATCACGATGACCAGCTCCACCAGGGTGAAACCGAGGCGCGGATGGCGCGCCCGCAGGCGCAGGGAACGGCCGGAAATGCGTTTTGTACTGTACATGCTGCGTCCCGCAAACGGGGGGTGGGTTGCCCCGGAGGGGGCGGACGGCTGCGCCAGGCCGGCGGTGAGGCGGCAAAACCCGGGCATCGGACCAATGCTGCAACGGCACGCGGAGCGCCGATTGCCCCAGCAAAGGGCGATTCCGCCCCTGTTTCACCTCCGGACCGTGACCGCTGCACAATCGGTCACGATCAGCGCCCGGGGGGATCAGCCCTTCTGCATCGAAGCACGCCCCAGCTCCCACATGGGCATGAACACCCCGAGGGCCAGCACCAGGATCATCGCCCCGAGGAAGACGATCAGGATGGGCTCGATCTGCGCCGAGAGGGTCTTGAGCTCGTACTCCACTTCCTGCTGGTAAAGCTCCGCCACCTCCTGCAAGAGCTCGTCGAGGGCGCCCGATTCTTCGCCCACCGCGATCATCTGCAGCACCGTCGGCGTGAACACCTTGGCCGCCGTGGCGGTGCGCAACACGCTTTCGCCCCGCTCCACGCTCTCCCGCATCCGCGCCACCTTGTCGGACATGTAGGCGTTGTCAGCCGTCTGCGCCACCACCGTCATGGCCTGCACCACTGGCACACCACTGCGCAGGGCCAGGGAGAAGCTCCGGGCGAAGCGGGCCAGGGTGGCCTTGCGCACGATCTTGCCCGCCACCGGCAGACTCAGTTTGGCCCGGTCCCACAACAACTGGCCAGACGGCGTGCGGGTCCAGTGGATGAAACCCGCGATCGCCAGGCACAGCCCCGCGAGCAGCCACGGCCACGCACGCACCGTGAAGTCCGAGAGCCCGATCAGCAGCTCGGTCATGGGGGGGAGCTTGGCGTTCATCCCCTTGAACACCTTGGAAAAAGACGGGATGACGAAGACGTTGATCACCCCCATCGCCAAAACCATGGCGGCCACCACGAACATGGGGTAGCGCAGGGCGGACTTGACCTGCTCCCGCATGAACTTCTCGAATTCGAGATGGTGGTAGAGGCGGAGGAAGATCTCTTCGAGCCGTCCGGTCTGTTCGCCCACCCGAACCATGGAAAGGTAGAACGACGAGAACACCCGGGGGTGCCGGGCCAGGGAGGCAGACAGGTCGCGCCCCACCTCCAGGCTGTCACGCACATCGGTGATCACCCCGGCCATGGTCTTGTTCGGCGTGGATTCGCCGAGCCCGGTCAGCGCCTGCATGATGGGCACACCCGCCTTGAGCAAGGTGTAGAGCTGCCGGCTGAAAAGCATGATCTCGATGGCGGGGATGCGCGGTTTAAGCAGCCCTTCCAGCCAGGCGCCAGATTTGTCGCCACCGCCGGCCTGCCCCCCGGCCGCTGCCTTGATGCTCACCGGCGTGATGCCCCGCGCCCGCAACTGATCCGCAACCACGTTGGGGCTGGCGCCTTCGAGTACGCCCTCGACCTTGGCGCCGGTGCCATCGCGCCCCACGTAGGCAAACGCGCCGGCGCTCACGCCACACGCCCTGCGCGCTCAGCCGCCATCGCGCCCGTCATCGCCTCAAACCTCTTCCGCGAGCTGGTTCGCAACCTTGATGGCCTCGGCGACAGTGGTCCTGCCCTCCGCCACCAGCCGGGCCGCGTCCCGCTGGAGGGTGCGGCCGGCCATCTGCTGCTCCGCCAGACGGGTAAACGCCTCCGGATCGCCCCGGGTGGCCGCCTCCACCAATGGGCGGCTCATCTCCAGCACCTCGTACACCCCGGTGCGCCCCACATAGCCCGTGCCGCCGCAGGCATGGCAGCCGGCACCCCTGCGGTAGCGCCCGTTGCGAGCGTCGGCACCCAGTTCCTGCAGCAACCATTCCATTTCCTGTTCGTCCGGAGCGTGCGGCTGGGCACAGGCTTCGCAAAGCACCCGCACCAGACGCTGGGCCAACACCAGTTGCAGCGACAAAGCCACCATGTAGGCCGGCACGCCCATGTCCAGCAGGCGCATGGGCGTGGAGGCGGCGTCGTTGGTGTGCAGGGTGGACAGCACCATGTGGCCGGTCATGGCAGCGCGCAGGCCGATTTCGGCGGTGGTGCGGTCGCGCATCTCGCCCACCAGGATGGTGTCCGGGTCCTGACGCAAGGAGGCACGCAGCACCCGGTCAAAGCTCAGATCGATCTTCTCGTTCACCTGTACCTGATTGATACCGGGCAGCCGGTATTCCACCGGATCCTCGACGGTGATGATCTTGCGCTCCGTCGTATTCAGCTCGGTCAGCGCGGCATAGAGCGTGGTGGTCTTGCCCGAGCCGGTCGGCCCGGTCACCAGGATCATCCCGGAAGGCCGGTGGATGGCCGCCCGCAGGCGGCTGAGCACGGCGTCGGGCATGCCCAGGCGATCTAGCCGGACGACGCCGCCTTGCTGCACCAGCAAACGCATCACCACGGACTCGCCATACTGGGTGGGCAGGGTGGATAGACGGATATCGACCGGACGCTCGCGGATCGCTACATGGAAACGACCGTCCTGGGGCAGCCGCTTCTCCGAGATGTCCAGGCCGGACATGAGCTTGAGGCGCAGCACCAGCGCCGGGGCGATCTTGGTGTCCGTCTCGGTCTGCACATGCAGGACGCCATCGATGCGCAGACGGAACACCAGGGACTTCTCCTGGGGCTCGATGTGAATGTCCGAGGCACGCAGGCGCACCGCCTCTTCGAATACCGTCTGCAGCAGACGCACAACAGGCGCGTCCTCCTGCCCGGCCGAGAGTCCGAACGGATTGCCGAGCTGGGAAGGCGCATCCGCCAGCTCCGCTGTCAGCGCCTGCGCAAAACCAGTGATCTCGTCGGTGCGTTGGTAGAAACGGTCGATGACGGCCAGCAGATCCGTCTCGGTCGCTACTGCGATGTCGATTTCCCGCTTCAGTACGCGGCAGATTTCATCGTAGGCATAGATGTCGGTCGGGTCGGCCATGCCGACGCGGAACCCCTCACCGGTTTCCTCCAGCACCACCGCCCGGAAACGCCGGGCCTGGGCCTCGGGCAAGCGCCGCACCACCGGCGCCTCCAGGGGATACTGGCGCAGGTCCAGGAACGGCACGGCGAGCTGGCGGGCCAGCGCCTGGGACAGCGCCAGTTCGCTGATGTAGCCATTCTCCACGAGAATGCGCCCAAGCTTGCGCCCACTTCGCCGCTGATCCTCCAGCGCCGCCTGTACCTGCTCGGGGGTAAGCAGGCTCTGCTGGATGAGCATCTCGCCGATCCGGATCTTCTGCGGTCTCTTCACGCGCGACTCCCGAAATTAGCCGAATTAAACCCGGCTTCTGTCCAAACCACAGGAGACATCAGGTCCGCACAATAATGAGTACACACACACCTCCTGGTTTTCGAATGCCTTTACAATGCGCGATCGACCACGTTTCCTTGAAGGTCATCAGCACGCCCGCAAGTAAACGTCTGAAAACCGGGGTTCTTGAATCGGTGCTCCGGGCAGCAAACGTCCTTAAAGTTTTTCCGGCCCTGGGCCGTTACTCCTGGCAAACACCCCTCATTGCTCACAGGAGAAGCATGAAAATGAAATTCAAAGGGAACAGCGCCCGGAACGGGCAAGGCGGTTTTACGCTGATCGAACTGATCGTCGTCATCTCGGTCATCGGCATCCTGGCAGCGGTTGCCCTACCGCGGATGATGGACGCCTCCGGCCAGGCCCGTAAGGCTGCGATCCAGAATGCGGCAGCAGGCCTGCGCTCCGGTGTGTCCATGGCCCAGTCCGCCTGGCAGATCGCCGGCGGCAACGTGAGTTCCGTGAGCCTGGTTGGGGGGTCGGTCACCGTGGATTCCGCCACCGGCCTGCCCACTGCGGACAATGCCGGCGTCGGCAGCCTCATGCGTTGCGAGAGCGCCTCCGCGTGCCAGGGCTACAACCTGACTTACGACACGAACAGCCCGGTGAACGTGCGCTTCTACCCCTCGGGGATGACCAGCGGCAACTGTTTCGCCCAATACACGCCGTCTGCCTCCCCCGCCGTGAGCGTGACCGAGAGCGGCTGCTGACCGGTTCTTGATCCGACGCAAAAGGGCGCCTGCAATCAGGCGCCCTTTTTGTTTGCGGAAGACCTTTGTCGCGCCAATGCCACACAGGCACAAGTGCGATCGCCCCGGTACGGGGTACCATTCAAGGATGATTCAAGTCGTCCTGTTCGAGCCGGAGATTCCCCCCAACACCGGCAACATCATCCGGCTGTGCGCCAATACCGGCGCGGCACTGCACTTGGTTAGACCCCTCGGGTTCCAGCTCACGGCGCGCAATCTCGCCCGAGCCGGCCTGGACTACCACGATCTGGCAAACGTCACCGTGCACGACAATTGGGAGGCGTGCCGCACGCGGCTCGCCCATTGCCGATGGTTCGCGCTGAGCACGAAGGGAACCACCCGTTACGACCAGGCCGAACTCTCCGGGACCTGTGCACTGCTTTTCGGTCCGGAGAGCCGCGGGCTGCCCCAGTCGGTACTGGAACATGTAGCGCCGGAAGACCGCCTGCGCATCCCCATGCAGCGCAGCAGCCGCAGCCTGAATCTCGCCAATGCGGTTTCGGTGCTCGTGTTTGAAGCCTGGCGGCAGACCAGCTTTGCGGGTGGCGCCTGACTCCCGCTCCGAGGGAGTTACTCGTCCTTGATGTCGCGGGCCAGTAACTGCTCCACCGCCACCCGGGCGGGTAAGCCGTGATGGAGCACCTGGTTCACCGCCGCGCAGATGGGCATCTCAACCCCCATCTGATCAGCCAGGGCCACCACCTCCCGTGCGGTGGACACGCCCTCGGCCGTCTGCCCCAGTTGCTCGAGCACGACCGCAAGGGGTTCGCCCCGGGCAAGCCCCAGTCCAACACGACGGTTACGGGAAAGATCCCCCGTGCAGGTCAGAATCAGGTCGCCCATGCCCGCCAGGCCCATCAGCGTTTCCCGCCGGCCGCCGAGGGCAAGTCCGAGTCGGGATATCTCCGCCAAGCCGCGGGTGATCAGGGCAGCGCGGGCATTGGAGCCGAAGCCCATTCCGTCCGCGATACCTGCCGCGATGGCCAGCACGTTCTTGGCCGCCCCGCCCACTTCCGCGCCCGGCACGTCATCACCCGCGTAGATGCGGAACCGGGGGTGATGCAACCAGGCCGCACATTGCCGGGCCAGCCCAATGTCCGCCGACGCCAGTGTGATGGCGGTTGGCAGCCCCCGCACAACCTCGGCAGCAAAGCTCGGGCCGGTGAGCACGGCCCCCGGCGCACCCGCCCCCAGCGTCTGGGCAAAGATTTGATGAGGCAGCAATCGGCTGCCAGCCTCGAGCCCCTTGCACGCCCAGATCGCCGGCACACCCGGCGCCAGTGCATGCAAGCATTCCAGTGTCTCCCGGAAAGCCTTGACCGGAGTCACCACCAGGACCAGTCCGACCCCGTCCAGCGCTTCCGCCAAGTCGGAGGTGATGCTGAGCGCTGCCGGCAGGGCGCAGCCGGGCAAGTAGCGGCGATTCTCCCGATCGCGCGCCATCGCTGCCATCCGCCCGGAGTCCCGCCCCCAGAGGGTGACTTCCTGATGGCCCGCAAACGTGGCCGCCAGCGCGGTCCCCCACGAGCCTGCGCCGAGCACGGCAAGCTTGATCATTTGAACCATTGATTCAGCAGACAAGACCGCAAATGCTTACCGCCCCCAGACCTGAGTCACGCGGATGAAGCCGGTCTGGCCGTCCCGGTGACGAACCTTGAGCCATCCCGGCGGGTTGGCATCCAGCAGATCCAACAGAACATCGCGGCCGGCCTCGAACACCACCGGTGAAGTGGTGTCAGGCTTCTCCCGGACTTCAGCACGGGGGGCCGAGACGATCACGGTGCGCCGTTCGCTCAGGAACTTCCGCTCGATCCAGCCCATGTCACCCTGGTAGTCCCGGACCTTGGTCCAGCCGTCCTGATTGACGACCACTTCCACCGGCGTCCCGCGGAGGATCACATACAGGGCCTTGGCCTTGGCCGAAGGCCCGTCATAGAGCGCCGCCCCTTCGGAAACCGAGCGGTAGTCCACGGCGCCGACAGCGCCCGACCAAAGCACGGCGGCCAACGCCAAGGCTGACACCGTGAAACCCGACATACGCTGCATGAAAGCCTCCCGCTGGCCGTGGTGAGTGACTGGCGTTTACTGGGCTGTCGCCGGGGCAGCCTGCTGCTCCTGCAAACGCTGGTGGTAGAGGGCTTCGAAGTTGACCGGGGCCAGCATGATGGGAGCAAAGCCGGCACGCTGGGTCACGCTGGAGACAGTCTCCCGGGCATACGGGAAGAGGATGTTGGGGCACCCCACCGCAAGTACGCCGGAGAGGTCCGGCTCCGGCACGTTCTGGATCTGGAAAATGCCCGCCTGGGCGGCCTCCACCAGGAACACGGTTTTTTCACCAAGTTTGGCAGTGATGGTGCAGGTCAGGCTGACCTCGAAATAACCATCCCCCAGCCCGGTACCTTCGGTGTGCAGCTGGATGTCCACGTTGGGATTTTCCCGCTCCAGGAAAATCTGGGGGGCATGCGGCACCTCGACAGAGAGATCCTTGACGTAAATCTTGTCGATGGAGAATACGGGCGTCGTGTTGGCAGCGTTATCGCTCATGATGGGCTCAAGGGAAAGAAAGGGAATACTTAGGATGAATGAGGCGGGACCGCATGATCCAGCCCCCGAAAATGGTCAAGAATATGCCAGCAGCGATCCCCTCCGGCATCAGCCAGCCAGCAGGGGGTCCAGTTCACCTCGCCCGTCCAGCGCCGCAAGGTCATCGAAACCACCTACATGGTAATCCCCGATATAGATTTGGGGTACGGTCCGGCGTCCGGTACGACGCATCATCTCGTCCCGCAGCGCGGGGTCGAGATCGACCCGGATCTTCACAATGTCGGTCACGCCCTTGCGTTTGAGCAGCCCCTCTGCGCGCACGCAATAGGGGCACACCGCCGTACTGTACATCGTCACCGCAGGCATCGGCGGCTCCTTACTTGCGGGTGATGGGCTGGCCGGCTTGCTCCCAGGCAGCCAATCCGCCGGCCAGGTTGTAGACGCGGGAGAACCCGGCCTTGCGCAACACCGCTGCGCCGTTGGCGGAGCGGCTACCGGACCGGCAACAGACGATGACGGGCTTGTCCTTGAATTTCTCCAGCTCTCCCAGACGCTGTCCGAGCTCACCCAAGACAATGTGGCGGGCATTGGGAATACGCCCCTCCTTGACTTCGCCTGCATCCCGAACATCCACCACCACGGCATTCTCGCGGTTCATCAGCTGGGTCGCCTCGGCCGGAGAGACACTGTCGCCACCACCGCGCGTATTGATCGCCTGCCACAACAACATGCCACCACTGACCGCGGCCGCGGCCACCCACATGATGTTCGCCTGGAGAAACTCCATCACTTCAATCGTCCTTTCCCTGAACTCACTGCTTCTCGGGGGCACTGCCGCAGAAGACCTCGCGCATCAGCACGATCAGCTGCAAGGTGCGTTGATCCCCCATCCGATAGAAAACCCGGTTGGCGTCCTTCCGGGTAACCAGCACCCCCTTGTCCCGCAAGATGGCCAGATGCTGGGAGATATTGCTCTGCGAGGTACCCACCGCATCAACGATGTCCTGCACACAGAGTTCCTGATCGCCAATGACGCAAACGATCTTCAGCCGCAAGGGATGTGAGATGGCCTTGAGCGCCCGGGCTGCCGTCTCGATATGTTCCTGCTTGTCGATGAGATCGATTATCACCTTAACCCCGAATTCGATGGATGCACCCACCGTACCAAGTCCCACAACGCCGTCGCCGTGCAAAACTACGCGGCCTGTCTGAAGAATAACGGCTACACGCTGCGGCTGAACACAGCAAATATTATAAAATAAAGGATTATCCGGACGCCTGCCAGAATCCGCATGGTACCGGCACTTTCGCACCGGATGCAGCCTTCTTTCCATCCATTCATTCGACATCATGAAAAAAATCGTCTTGTTGCGCCACGGTGAGTCCGCCTGGAACCAGGAAAACCGTTTCACCGGCTGGACGGACGTAGATTTGACCGCCAAGGGCCTGCAGGAAGCCCAGAATGCCGGCAAGCTGCTGAAGGAAAATGGCTTCGCCTTTGACGTGGCCTACACCTCCGTCCTGCGGCGGGCAATCCGGACCCTGTGGACAGTGCTGGACCAGATGGACCGCATGTGGATCCCCGTTCACCACAACTGGCGCCTCAATGAGCGCCACTATGGCGCCCTGCAGGGTCTGAACAAGGCAGAAACAGCGGCCCAGCATGGCGAAGACCAGGTCAAGATCTGGCGCCGGGCTTACGACATTGCCCCGCCCCCCTTGGGCGAGGACGATCCCCGCCTGACCCTGAGCGATCCGCGCTACGCCGATCTGCCGGCCGACCAGTTCCCGCGTACCGAGTGCCTGAAAGACACGGTGGCGCGTTTCGTACCCTACTGGCTGGAAACCATCGCCCCCACCGTCAAGTCGGGCAAGAGCGTGATCATCGCTGCGCACGGGAACAGCCTGCGTGCGCTCATCAAGTATCTGGACAACATTTCCGATTCGGAAATCGTGAACCTCAACATCCCCACCGCCCAACCGCTGGTCTATGAGCTGGATGACGACCTGCGCCCCATCCGCAACTATTACCTGGGCGACGAGGAAGCGATCCGCGCGGCAATGGCCGCCGTGGCCAACCAGGGCAAGGCGAAGTAAGTCGCCGGCGTTTCTTCTGGGCTTGCGCTTCCGTCTCTACAGCCTTTTCGCTGCGGCCATCCTGATGGCCGCAGCGGCTGGCAATGCCCAGCCGCCAGCGCCGGCGAGCGCGGAGAAACGCACCGAGCTCAGGGAGATCCAGAACAAGCTCCGCGAACTGCAGAAAGAACTGGCGCGAACCGAGGAGAACCGGGCCGAAGCGGCGGATGAGTTGCGGGACATCGAGCAGAGCATCTCGATCAAGGGTCGCCGGCTGCATGAGCTTTCCGAAGAGCGGAAGGAGGCGGAGCGCGCACTGTCAGGCATTCAACAGAGACAGCAGGCCCTTGAACGCCAGATCAGCTTGCAGCAGGAGCGCGTGGCGCGGATGCTCCGCCGCCAGTACGCCACGAGCCGCGGCGAGAGTCTGCGGCAAATGCTCTCAGGAGACGACCCCAACCAGATCAGCCGCGATTTTTACTTCATGCAGCGGCTGACCTCGGCTCAAACCGACCTCATTGCCGAACTTCGGCGGAACCAGCAGGAAAACGCCCGGCTGCAGGAGCAGGCCCGGGAACGCCGGGAAAGCATCACCCAGATTGAAACCCGGCAGAAAAGTGAGCTGGCGGAACTGGGCAACGAGCAACGCAAACGCAAATCGCTGCTTGTCTCGCTGCAGGAGCGCCTGCACAGCCAGCGCCAGGAAGTCGGCACACTGCAGCGCAACGAGGCCCGGCTGGCGCGGCTGATTGATGCGCTGGCCCGGATGGCACCCGCAAAACCCGCGCCCCCCCGCCCCAAGGCCGATCGTGGCACCGACACCGATTCGCCGGGTGGCTCAACGGACCCGGCGTCCGTCCCGCCTGCACAGCGCGAATCCGTTGCCCGCAACGAGAGCACACACCCTGGCAACGCCAGCTTCGCCCAGCTCAAGGGCCGCATGGGCTTGCCCGTACCCGGGCAGATCACCAATCGTTTCGGGACCCCTCGCAGCGAGGGCGGCACAAGTTGGAGAGGGGTTTTCATCCGGGCAGCGGCAGGAGCCGCAGTCCGCGCCGTGGCAGCCGGGCGAATCGCCTTCGCCGACTGGTTGCGCGGTTTCGGGAATCTGATCATTGTTGATCATGGCAACGGATACCTCTCCGTCTATGGCAACAACGAAACGTTGTACAAGAGCGCGGGTCAAACCGTAAGTGCTGGAGACACCATTGCCGCCGTGGGCAACAGCGGAGGCAATGAAGATTCAGGTTTATACTTTGAAATACGTCAGCAGGGGCAGGCGGTGGATCCGTTGCGATGGCTCAGTGCTCGCTGAGCCGGCCTCCCGCTCCAAGGGGAATCGTGGATGAATGGTAGGATGAAACACGTTGGCTTGGTCATGATTGGCGCCTTTGCCGGGGTGCTCGTCAGTCTGAACTTTTCGGCCCAGGCCAACAAGGAAGTCGCCGCGCCCCTGCCGGTGGAAGAGTTGCGCAATCTGGCCGAGGTGTTCAATGCGGTCAAGAGCGGCTACGTCGAACCGGTTGAAGACAAGAAGCTGATCACCAGCGCGATCACAGGCATGCTTTCGGGGCTTGATCCGCACTCCGCTTATCTGGACGCGGACGCGTTCAAGGATCTGCAAGTCGGCACCCAGGGCGAATTCGGCGGTCTGGGCATCGAGGTCGGGATGGAAGACGGCTTTGTCAAGGTCATCTCTCCCATCGAGGACACGCCCGCGTTCCGCGCCGGCATCAAGGCGGGCGACCTGATCGTCAAGCTGGACGAAACCCCGGTCAAGGGGATGACCCTGAACGATGCGGTCAAGCGGATGCGCGGCAAACCCCGTACCAACATCACGCTGACCATTGCTCGCAAGGGGGAGTCCAAACCGCTGGTCCTCACCCTGACCCGGGAAGTGATCAAGGTCCAGAGCGTCAAGGTCAAAGCACTGGACGAAGGCTACGGCTATATCCGCATCACCCAGTTCCAGGACAAAACCGCGGAAGACGTGGTCAAGCAGTTGGACAAGCTCTCCAAGTCCAACTCGCTCAAGGGCCTGGTCCTTGACCTGCGCAATGACCCGGGCGGCTTGCTCAACGGCGCAGTTGGCGTGGCGGCGGCCTTCCTCCCCCCCAAGGCGCTGGTGGTGTCCACCGACGGGCGCACCGAAGACGCCAAGCGTAAGTATCTGGCAGCGCCTGAAGATTACCTGCGTGGCACGCGGGATGATTTCATCAAGAAACTCCCGCCCGAAGCCCGTTCGGTGCCGATGGTCGTGCTGGTGAATGCCGGTTCGGCCTCCGCGTCGGAAATTGTGGCCGGTGCGCTGCAGGATCACAAACGTGCGGTGGTGCTGGGCACTCAGACTTTTGGCAAGGGCTCCGTCCAAACCATCCTGCCGCTGGCCAACAACGCGGCCATCAAGCTGACGACCGCCCGTTACTACACGCCCAACGGCCGTTCCATTCAGGCAAAAGGCATCGTGCCCGACATCGTGGTGGAAGAATCCGCCAATGGTTCCAGCGGCACCCGCGTCCGCGAGGCCGATCTTGATCGGCATCTCAACAACGACAAGGAAAGCGAAGCCAAGGACGCGGCTAAAGCCGCCCCCAGCAAGAAGGAAAGCCGCAAGGACGGACGCAAGGATGAGGGAGCGGATGACGACGCGCCCAAGAACTTCGAGTTTGGCGGCAAAGGGGATTACCAGTTCGCCCAGGCGGTCAACCTGCTCAAAGGTCTGCAGATCATCCAGACCAAGAAGCCGTAGTAGCGGGCGACTCACGGACGGCACGACCGGCCAGCAGAAATCGGGGAGGGACCATGAACGCGCAAGCAACGGCAGGCAACAGTGACAACATACTGAAACGCCGGGAAATTCGCTTCAAGGCCCTGCCACCGGGGCAAACCGGGCGCGCCGCAGCGCTGCTGAACGGGCTACCGGGGCTCGAAGTTACGCGGGGCCCGCGCGACCGGGTGCTGATCATCAGCTACCGTGTAACCGATTACACGTTGATGGGTATCGAGGAGGCCCTGGCAACCCAGGGCTTTCAACTCGACAACACGCTCTACGCCAAGCTGATGCGGGCCCTGGCCCATTTCTGCGAGGAAACCCAGTTACGCAATCTCCGTTCGCCGCAGCGCTTGATCAAGAAATCCAACGAGGTCTATGTCAAGGTCTATGACCATCACCCCCACGGAGACCATGACGACACCCCGGTGGAGTTGCGCGAATACCGTTGATGCCCTGCCGAAGGCGGGGCAGGATGTTTGATGTTTTGATGCATGAACGACAATCAGCTTCTCCGTTACAGCCGGCACATCCTGCTTGACCCCATCGGGGTGGAAGGCCAGCAGCGCCTGCTGGACAGTCGGGCGCTGATCATCGGCGCCGGGGGCTTGGGTTCGCCCGCCGCCATCTACCTCGCTGTTGCCGGGGTCGGCGACATCGTCCTGTGCGATGGCGACACGGTGGACCTCACCAACCTGCAGCGGCAGATCCTCCACGCCAATGCGTCGGTGGGGCAGCCCAAAGCGCTTTCCGGTCAGCAATCGCTGCTCAGGCTCAACCCGGAGGCGCGCATCCGCGCGCTGACCGAACGCCTGCAGGGCGCACAACTGGATGAGGAAGTGGCGCGGGCGGATGTGGTGCTGGACTGCTCGGACAATTTCGGCACCCGTCATGCCATCAACCGTGCCTGTGTCCGGCACCGCAAACCCCTGGTCTCGGGGGCGGCAATCCGCTTTGATGGTCAGGTGTCCGTGTTCGACATGCGCGCGCCGGACCAGCCCTGCTATCACTGCCTGTTCCCCGAATCCGCGGAAAGCGATGAAGTCCGCTGCGCCACAATGGGTGTATTCGCGCCACTGACCGGTATCGTTGGCGCCATTCAGGCAGCCGAAGCGATCAAGCTGCTGGCCGGTTGTGGCGACCCCCTGCGCGGGCGCCTCCTGCTGCTCGACACGTTGGGCATGGAATGGCGCACCATCGGCCTTGAGCGGGATCCGGCCTGCCCGGTCTGCGCCCGGCCGGGCCCGGCCTGAACTGCCCCCGGCGTCCCTGCCGGAAGGTGTGTACGCGGGGGACGTATAATCCCGCCCTCCTCCGCCGTTTGGTACCACCATGTCAGACCTGCTCGCCCGCCTGAACCCGGAGCAACGGGAAGCCGTCACCCTGCCCGAGACCAATGCCCTCATCCTGGCGGGTGCCGGCTCCGGCAAAACCCGGGTGCTCACCACACGCATTGCGTGGCTGATTCAGGAAGGCTTGGTACGTCCCCACGGCGTACTGGCCGTCACCTTCACCAACAAGGCTGCCCGGGAGATGCTCACCCGGCTTGAGGCGCTCCTGCCCATCAACACCCGGGGCATGTGGATCGGGACTTTTCATGGCTTGTGCAACCGCATGTTGCGGGCCCACCACCAGGATGCGGCGCTGCCCGCCCTGTTTCAGATCCTGGACACGGCGGATCAACTGGCGGCAATCAAGCGACTGCTGAAATCCCTGAACGTGGATGACCAGAAGTTCCCGGCCAGGGATCTTCAGTACTTCATCAATGGCCAGAAGGAAGCCGGCATCCGCGCCAACGCCGTTGAAGCCTGGGATGATTTCACCCGCCGGAAGGCGGAGTTGTACGGGGAATACGAACGCCAGTGCCAACGGGAAGGGGTGGTGGACTTCGCCGAGCTCCTGCTGCGCAGCCTCGAACTGCTGGAGCATCACGAGCCCATCCGCCATCACTACCAACAGCGCTTCCGCCACATCCTTGTGGACGAGTTCCAGGACACCAACCCCATGCAGTACCGCTGGCTGAAGCTGCTGGCGGGTGGAGGGGCCTCCATCTTCGCGGTGGGTGACGACGATCAGAGCATTTACGGCTTTCGCGGCGCCGATGTGGGCAACATGCGGGATTTCGAGCGCAGTTGCGCCCCCGGGCACCTGATTCGGCTCGAACAGAACTACCGCTCCCGGGGCAACATCCTGGATGCCGCCAACGCGCTCATCCGCCACAACAGTAGCCGCCTGGGCAAGCAGCTCTGGACCGACCGGGGCGCGGGCGAACCCCTGCGCGTGTTCGAGGCGCTCTCCGACGGCGACGAAGCCCGCTGGATCGTGGAAGAGATCCGCACGCTCATCGCCGACGGCGTCGCCCGTGACGAACTCGCCATCCTCTACCGTTCCAATGCCCAATCCCGGGTGCTGGAGCACGCCCTGTTCACCGCCGCCATCCCCTATCGCGTCTATGGTGGCCTGCGCTTCTTTGAACGGGCCGAGGTCAAGCACGCCCTCGCCTATCTGAGGCTGCTGGTACGGGAAGCCGACGACAACGCCTTCCTCCGGGTGGTTAACTTCCCTGCCCGGGGCATCGGTGCACGTTCGCTGGAAAATCTGCAGGACGCGGCCGCAGCGCTGGGCGGTAGCCTGGCCGAGGCAGTCCCCCGCCTGAGTGGCAAGGCAGGCGCCAGCCTGGGCGCATTCCTGGCCCTCATCCGCCAAATGGGGCAGGACACTGCCGGCTTGCCCTTGCCCGAGTTGGTGGACCACGTGCTCACCCATTCTGGCCTGCGTGACCATTACGCGAAAGAGCGCGAGGGCCAGGAACGGCTGGAGAACCTGGATGAACTGGTCAACGCCTCGGCCAATTTTTCCGCCTCCGAAGGCGAGCATACGCTGGCGGATTTCCTCGCTCATGCTGCCCTCGAAGCTGGCGACAACCAGGCCGATCCAAGCGAGCGGGCGGTGCAACTCATGACCGCCCACGCAGCCAAGGGCCTGGAGTTCGACGTAGTCTTCATCACCGGTCTCGAGGAAGGCCTGTTTCCCCACGAAAACAGTTCTCTCGATCCGAACGCCCTGGAAGAAGAGCGACGCCTGATGTACGTGGCCATCACCCGCGCCCGGGAGCGCCTCTACCTGAGCCACAGCCAGACCCGCATGCTTCACGGGCAGACTCGCTACAACCTGCCTTCGCGTTTCCTCGACGAATTGCCCCCGAGCCTGCTACGGCAGTTCGGCACCCGCCGCTCCACCACCCCGGCGGCCTTCCAGCCGCGCGCCACCGCGCTCCGGCCACCGCCCCCACCAAGACGGGATGCGGGCCAAGGTCTCCATGTTGGTCAAGTGGTCCGCCACGCACGCTTCGGCACCGGAATCATCCTTGCAGCGGAAGGTTCCGGATCAGATGCCCGCGTGCAGGTAGCGTTCAAAGAAAATGGCACCAAGTGGCTGGCGCTCGCCATCGCCAAACTCACCCCCGCCTGATCCCTTCTCCGCGGCCGGGCCCTCCTCCCGCCCAGCCGCGCGACGCTTTCCCCAGCGCACCCCGTGTAACGCCCGGCATCAAGGCCCCACTTCCCTGTCCAGTTCAAGCCTTCCGCCGGGGCATTGAATTCTCATACCAAGCGATTTGTTTTTGTTGTTTTTATCATTTTTGCAGAATCAACAACCGCCCACTTTCTTGCACGCAGCTTGCGCATAACTTTCTGAATCCATTCATTATTGCCTTGCGTGACTTTTTTCGCATAGCATACCCGCCGGCTTGACGAGAGGTATTGATTCAGACGATTTGAGCAATGATCATTGCTCTGCCCACTCATCAACGAATGCCTTTGCCATCCGCCGCAGTACGGATCAGGCTCACGCGGGTCGTCTGTTGCGGGGAACATAACCGGCACCCTGCAGCCGGGCGGGGGCGGCTGATGCGTCGGCCGCGGGGAAATGCGAGAGAAAAAACGAGAAGACTCTATGAGCACGATCAGAAGAATCGGCACCCGTATGGGACTGCTGTTGGACGGCACCTCTTTCTTTCCCGAGACTCGGGCGACAGACGCGCCAGCGGCGAAAGGCCCTGCGTCGAGCCGTCGCCTCGCTTTCCGCATCAAGGTCGCCTTGGCGGTCTGTCTGTGGGTCGTGCTGATCGCGGAACTTGCGGCCCGGCACTACCTTGGCCTGGGCACTCCGCCACTGAGTGTTGCCCACCCCCGCATCGAGTACATGTTCAAGCCCAATCAGGACGTGCGCCGCTTCGGCAACCGGGTTTTGATCAACCAATACGGCATGCGCTCCGAGCCCTTTGCGATCCGCCGGCAGGAGGGCGAGGTGCGGATCATGGCGTTTGGCGACTCCGTGCTCAACGGCGGCGCACTCACCGACCATCGGGACATGGCCACCACCCTGCTGCAGGAGCGGCTGAAGTCCAAGGGTTTTTCCACACCCGTCGTCGGCAGCATTTCGGCGGGGAGCTGGGGCCCGGGCAACTGGCTCGCCTACGTGCGCGAATACGGCCTGTTCGACGCCGACATTGTCGTCCTGGTCGCATCCAGCCACGACTATGACGACAACCCCACCTTCGAGCCCCTGAATCCGCTCACCCACCCCACCGAGCGCCCCAGGCTTGCCCTTGCGGAGGGCTACGAGCGCTATCTGCCCCGTTACATTCCCTGGCTCGCCAAGCATGACCAGCATGAGCGCAGCAGTTTCGTGCATGAAGCAGCCAACCCGGCAGACGCCAAAGGCCTCAAGGATCTGCGTGCATTCATCCGCCTTGCCCGGCAAACCGCCCGCCAGGTGATCGTGGTTCAGCACCTGGAACTGGAGGAACTGGAGAAGAAGCAGCCCCACCCGGGTTTTGGCCACATCCGCCAGATCGCGGAACAGGAAGGCGCCACGGTTCTGGACACTGCCAAGACCTTCAGCGCAGCGCTGGCGCGGGGCGAAAACCCCTATCGGGACAACATCCACCCGAATCAACTGGGTCAGAAGCTGCTGGCCGAACTCCTCGAAGGCGCCCTCTCCTACGACGTGTTGTGGACCGCCCAGCTCGAGAGCGCCAAGGGACCGGAACACCAACCGGTCAGGACGGCAGTGCACGGGCTCGCACGGCGGAGCTGACGGCCAGGCTCGGCCACGGGGCACCCACCGCCATCGGGCAGCGTACCGTGACGCTCCGGGGCGTGGGCCGGCAGCACCGGCCGCTCAACGGCTTCCGTCGATTTCCGTGGTTTCGCGCCGCAGGAAACGCCGCATCGCCTGATGGCGCTCCCAGGCTTGCTGCAAGCCCATGAACAAGCCCGGGTCGGTGCCGAAAAACCACGCAAGGCGCACGGCCGTGTCGGGCGTGATCGCCCGGTGGCCGCGAATCAGTTCGTTGAGCCGGCGGCGGGAGATCCCCAACCGGCGGGCGAGAGCCTCCTGACTCAAGCCCATGGGCTGCACAAACCGGGTGAGCAAAAAGTGCCCGGGATGTACCGGCACCCGGCCGGAAGCAAAAAAAACGGGCAAGGCCCCCAGCCTTGCCCGCACAACTCCTTGAAGCCTTTTTTCCGAAGAGGCCAGGAGGGAGACGCGGGATTGCGCGGCCCGCAGGCCGACCCCTTCGGAAGGGCCGACCGCCGACCGGCGCGGATCCGGAAAGTTCACCGCTAGTCCTTGAACATGCGCCAGCCGGAAAGCATGGTGGAGATCAGGCTCTGACGGCTCATGATGTCCTCGCGAATGGCCGCGTAGACGTGCACGATGACGAAGATGGTGGTCACCCACAGTCCCATCCGATGCCAGCTATGGACCTGCATGGAGTTGCCCCCCACGGCCGAGATTACCCAGCCGAACATCTGCGATGCCCAGCTGCCTTCTCCCAGCCCCTCGCCATACAGGGCAAACCCGGTGCAGATCATGTACACCGCCCCGACCGCGAAGAAGAGGAACATCATCAACTGCGCCAGCGGGTTGTGGCCCACGTATTTCTTGGGCTCCTTCACCAGGAAGAAGTACCACTTCAGTTCATACAGCACTTCGCCCCACCAGCGCGCATCCCACACCGGAAGGATGAACAGTTGCCGGGCGTGATGGTTGCCCACGAACGCCCAGTAGATCCGCCCCAAAAATCCCACGGCAAAGATGTAGGCCGCCGAGAAGTGGGCGAAGCGGATGTAACCCATCAGAAAATGCTCACTCGCCTCCCCCGGCAAGGTGGGCAGCGGTTTGCCGATGAAATAGCCGGTCACGGCCAGCACCGTGATGCACAAGGCGTTGACCCAGTGCCAGAGGCGCACGGGCGCCTCATACACATAGATCGCCTTCACCATCCGGGCGGAACGTTCGGCCTCGAAAGCGTCTTGCTCAGCCAGCATAGTCCTTCTCCTTTACGCAGCGGGCCCGCTCAGGCCAAGGCCCGCCACCGTGGCAACGACACCGCAACTCAACGCACCTTGACCTGGGCCATCTCCTGACCGTCCGGGCTCATCACATGGGTGGAGCAGGCCAGGCAGGGGTCGAAGGAGTGCAGGGTGCGCAGGATCTCCAGGGGCTGGTCCGCCTTGGCCACCGGGGTATTCATCAGCGACGCCTCAAAGGCGCCGATCTGCCCCTTGTCGTCCCGGGGACTGCCATTCCAGGTGGTGGGCACCACGCACTGGTAGTTGTCGATCTTGCCGTCCTTGACCTTGATCCAGTGCCCCAGCGCCCCCCGGGGCGCCTCGGTGAAGCCCGCGCCCTTGGCCTCCTTCGGCCAGCGGGAGGGGTCCCACTTCTCGATGTTGGCGGTGGAGGAATCTCCGGCCTTGATGGTGGCAATCAGCTTGTCGTAGAAATAAGACATCTTGTGGGCTGCCCAGGAGGCTTCCAGCCCGCGCGCCGCGGTGCGGCCGAGGGTGGAGAAGATCGCCTGCAGCGGCAGCCCCAGATCCTTGAGCAGCTTGTCCACCGGCTCCTTGAACTCCGGGTTCTTCTGCACGTATCCGATGACATAGCGGGCCAGGGGGCCGACTTCCATGGCGTGGCCGCGCCAGCGGGGCGACTTGATCCACGAATACTTGCCTTCTTCGTCCAGGGACTCGATCTTGGTCTTGCTGCCCTTGGTCTTGGGACCGAGGGTGAAGTTGGGCTCGGTAACGCCGTCCCAGGGGTGCAGACCCTTGGTTTCGTCCGGGTACTTGTACCAGGAATGGGTCACGAACTCCTGGACCTGTTCCGGGTCCTTGAGATCGACCTCGTGCACCTTGGTCAGGTCGCCGTTGATGATGGCGCCCCGGGGCAAAAGCAGATTCTTGGCCGAGTAGTCATTGGCCCGGTCCGGGATGTCGCCATAGGACAGCACCGACAGGGACGACAGGCCGCCGCCAAAGGTCCAGTCCTTGTAGAACCCGGCGATGGCCACCAGATCGGGGATGTACACCTGATCAATGAACTCGATGGAGCGATCGATGATGCTCTTGACCAGATTCAGGCGTTCCATGTTGATCGCGCCCACCGCCCCCGTGTCGTTGAGGTTGATGGCACAGGGCATGCCCCCCACCAGCCAGTTGGGGTGCGGGTTCTTGCCACCGAACACGGTGTGGACCTTGACGATTTCCTTCTGGAAATCCAGCGCCTCCAGGTAGTGAGCTACCGCCATCAGGTTGGCTTCGGCCGGCAGCTTGTAGGCCGGGTTGCCCCAGTAGCCGTTCATGAAGGGCCCGAGCTGGCCGCTTTCCACAAACTTCTTGAGCCGGTTCTGCAGATCGCGGAAATAGCCCGGCGACGAGAGCGGCCAGGAAGAAATGCTCTGCGCCAGTTCCGAAGTGCGCTTCGGGTCCGCTTTCAGGGCGGACACCACGTCCACCCAATCGAGCGCGTGCAGGTGGTAGAAATGCACCAGGTGATCATGCACCTGCAAGTTCAGCTGCATCAGGTTGCGGATGGTATTGGCGTTCTCGGGAATCGAGATGCCCAGCGCGTCCTCCACCGCACGCACGCTGGTGAGCGCGTGGGTGCCGGTACACACGCCGCAGATCCGCTCGGTGAAGGCCCAGGCGTCCCGCGGGTCGCGCCCCTTGAGGATCACCTCCAGCCCCCGCCACATGGTGCCGGTGGAAACCGCGTTCCGGATCACATTGCCGCCGTCCAGATTCACCTCCACCCGCATGTGGCCCTCGATCCGGGTCACCGGATCCACCACTACCCGCTTGCCGGTGTTATCGAGCTTGAAGCCCTGGGTTTCGTACACGCCCATGATTACTTGCCTCCCTCTTTCGGGATGTCGATCCCGGTCTTCTGGCGCGCCCGGGCCAGAGCACTCACCGCCGCGTGGGCGGCCACCGCCGCGCCCACCACCCCTACCGCCGCCGTGCCGATCTTGTCGGCATTGGCCTCGACACCGAACTGCTTGATGTCGGTGACGCGGTCATAGAACGAACCCTTGTCCCAGAAACCGTCCTCGGAACAGCCAATGCAGCCGTGGCCGGAGCCGATGGGGAAGGAGACGCCGCCGTTCCAGCGCACTGTCGAGCAGGCGTTGTAGGTGGTCGGGCCTTTGCAGCCCATCTTGTAGAGGCAATAGCCCTTGCGTGCCGCGTCGTCGTCCCATTCCTCCACGAACTGGCCGGCATCGAAGTGGGGCCGGCGATAGCATTTGTCGTGGATGCGCTGGCCGTAGAACATCTTGGGCCGGCCCTGGCGGTCCAGCTCAGGCAGACGGTCGAAGGTGAGCATGTAGGTCACCACGCCGGTCATGACCTCGGCGATGGGCGGGCAGCCCGGCACCTTGATGATGGGCTTGTCGGTGATCACCTTGTGCACCGGAGTAGCCCGGGTCGGATTGGGCTTGGCAGCCTGCACGCAGCCCCAGGACGCGCAGGCGCCCCAGGAAATCACCGCCTTGGCATCGGCGCAGGTTTCTTTCAGCACCTCCACGAATGGCCGGCCGCCGTGGATACAGTACATGCCGTCCTCGTTCAGCGGCGGATTGCCCTCCACCGCGACGATGTAGTTCCCCTTGTACTTCTTCTTCACCTCTTCGAGGATCGCTTCCGCCTGATGGCCGGCCGCTGCCATCAAGGTATCGTCGTAGTCCAGGGACAGCATGGACAGCACCACATCCTTGGTCAGCGGATGCGCCGAGCGGATGAAGGACTCGGAACAGCAGGTGCACTCCAGCCCGTGCAGCCACAGCACCGGGGTACGCGGCTTGGTTTCCAGCGCGTTGGCGATCTTCGGCACGAAAGCCGACCCCAGCCCCAGCGATGTGGCCGTCAGACTGCAGAATTTCATGAAACTGCGGCGGGAAATCCCCTGCCGCCGCAGCACGTCGTAAAAAGTTTCCACCATGGTTGCCTCCCGGTCGTCGTTCCCGCCTCGATGCTGCAGTGCAACAACTGCCCTGCGCGCGCGCATCGCTCCCCTGATGCGAACGGTGCCCTTAGGTCTTTCAATAATCGTGCCAACCGTGAAACAAAGTGGAAACCTGCTGTGGACTCAGGCACTAAGAAGCCCGAACGCGCCACATCCAGGCGAGCAGGCGAAAAATTTGTTCCAGATCAAAAAAAGGAATGGCAGCGAGCTTTCCACCTTGCCCAGGGGTTGGATAGATGGACACCCGCCGCATAGCGCCGGCTTTGTTGCGTTGCAACAAAGCCGGCGCCCTACAAGACTATGGCTTCCTGATCGAAGGGGAGGCCGGAAAACCGGGCGATACGCAGGCCCAGGCCCAGGGTGTTCTCCTGGCCCAACTGGCGGGTCAGCACGATCCGGCGGCGCCCGGCCCGAAGCCGAAGTTGGTATTCCTGCGCGCCGCCATCACTGGCGGTAAAGTGCACCACCTCCAGCCCGGTGACCTGGCCGTAGGGCGCCCACGTCCGGCCATTGCGCAACACCGCCCCTTGGCGATTGTCGAACGCCACCTCCAGCCCCACGCATGCCCGGATGATGGCCTGGACACTGGGGATTGCCAGGGACGCGATGAAAAGCAGGACCAGCAGCGTCAACGCCACCTCGCCGGGCGGCAATACGCGGTGCTCGAAACCGCCCAACCACGTCGCCAGCACCGCACGCACCATCGGCAAGGCGAACACCAGATAGAACAGCAGGGCCGGAATATGGAAACCCAGCGCCGACGACATCACCACATTGATCACCAGCCGGGTGTCACCTTCCTGCTCCACCAGCGGCCGGACCTTGCGGGGGACCATGGCGACACCTACTTCTTGGTTCGCGATGGCACGTAGATGTACTGGGGTGGGGCCGAGATCATCCGGTTTCGTTCCACTCCCTTGGAATGGCACACCGCGTAGCCGTCGTCCCACCCCTGGCGGTACAAGCTGTCCTTGCTGTAGCGGACCGCGTCCTTGCTAAACACCGAAGCACCGCCGGAGGCTGCGTAACCAGTACGGCAACCATCGCTGTAGCCCGCCTGGAATTCAGGGGGCTGGGCACGGACCGGCGCCATTTCCCGCTCCCACCGCTGCTCGGGCGTGGCACAAGCGGCCAGCAACAGGGGCAGCATCGTCACCAGGCACAAAGCTGAAGTACGCACGGCCATCTCCTCTCAGAACCACCCGGCCGACCAGACGCGGCACGCGTTGACCACCATGTTAAAAGACTGCGGACTCAACCACCATGGGGGGAGCCCCTCACGGCAAGCCCTACCCGGCGAACATGGAACAAACCGGTTGACGGAGGCCCCCGCCCGCCAACACAATGGCCCGCATGCATACCCGCACCCGCTCCCATTTCCGTCGCTACCGCACGCTACGCGTGTGGCGCGCCGTCATGGGTTCGGGGCCGGAAGGTTGAAGGGCATCTAGTCCTCCTCCACCAGATTCGCAAAGGCCGCGAACCCCCAGGTTCGCGGCCTTTCTGTTTTTTAGCCCCCGCATCACAAGGAGATTGCAATGCTTGCCGCTCACGCCTGCGCCACCCTGGATGAAGTCCGCGCTGAAATCGACCGTGTTGATCGCGCCTTGGTCGCACTGATTGCGGAGCGGGCCCCGTATGTGACGCGCGCCGGCCAGCTCAAGTCCCGCGCGGCTGACATCCCCGCGCCCGCCCGCGTGGAAGAGGTGGTGCGACGTGTCCGGGCGCGCGCCTGTGAACTGGGCGCCCCACCGGAAGTGGTGGAACGCACGTGGCGCGCCATGATCGCCGCCTTCATCGAGTTCGAGCTGGCAGGCCATCCGACCAGCAGCCCGCCCGACGCACCCGCCTGAGACACACCGGAGTCACCGATGCAGCTTCCCGCAGCCTATCTGACAGTCATCCTTATCTGGTCCACCACGCCGCTGGCCATCAAATGGAGTGCCGTTGGCGCCCACTTCGCCTTTGCCGTGCTCGCCCGCATGGTGATCGGCGCCACCTTGTCCTGCGCGCTGATCGCCGCCTTCCGCGTCGGGCTGCCCCTCCACGCCCGGGCGCGTCGCAGCTACCTGGTGGGTGGCCTAAGCATGTTCTTCGCCATGTTGAGCACCTACTGGGGCGCGCGTTACGTGGACTCGGGGCTGGTTTCCGTACTGTTCGGCCTCTCGCCCCTCATCACCAGCCTGTTTGCCGCGCTCTGGCTGGGAGAGCGGGCGCTGGGGCTGGCCCGGATCAGCGGCATGTTGCTGGGAGTTGCGGGCTTGGCGCTCATCTTCGCCGCTGATCGTGGCCCGGCCGGGGAACAGGCAACCCTCGGGCTGCTGGCCCTGCTGGCTGCGGTGCTCGTCTACTCCGCCGGAATGGTGGCGATCAAGAGGATCGGCGACGACAGCCCGCCCCTGGCCACCACCGCCGGCACGCTGCTGGTCGCCATTCCGTTCTTTACCGCCGCCTGGCTGGCGGGCGACGGCCAGTGGCCGCAGGACATGCCCCTGCGCACCCAGGCCGCCATCGCCTACCTGGGGGTATTCGGCTCGGTGCTGGGGTTCGCGCTGTACTACTACGTGATCAAGCACCTGCAGGCCAGCCAGGTGGCGCTCATCACCCTGGTGACGCCCGTGCTGGCGCTGCTGCTGGGGCACGCGCTGAACGGCGAGGAGGTGGGCTTGAGGGTATGGGCCGGCGCCGGCCTCATCACCCTGGGCCTGACCCTGCACCAGTGGTCGGCCCTCTCGGCATGGGCCGCTCCGGCGGTTGCCCGCCGCTTGTCCGCCGGGCAATGACCCTGCTGGCGGCGCGGTTGACACCCGGCCACGCCCACCCCTATCTTTACGCCTCGAGCCCCAAAGGGGAGTAGCTTCACGCCGCGGCGTCGTCACCACGGCCGGCCCAGCCGGCCCGGCGCCCGGGCAGCGCAGAGCGCGTTGCAAGCGAGACCTTTGCCAGCGATGGCAAAGGTCTTTTCGTTTCCGGCATCCGTCGAGACGGCCTTTGTCCCGCCCCGGGCAAAGGCCGTTTTCCATTGATCGACGTGAGGCTGATATGCAAACGATAGGCGAGTGGTGGATGTGGGCGGGCTTCTTCGCCCTGGTGGTGGCGATGGTGGCGGTGGATCTGTTCGCTCTGGGCGGGCGGCGCGCCCACCGGGTTTCGGTGAAGGAGGCTGCGGCCTGGTCCGCGGTGTGGGTGGGTATCACCTTCGCCTTTGCCGGCGGACTGTGGTGGTATCTGGTCAACACGGCCGGTCCGGCCGTGGCGGGGCAGAAAACGGTGGAATTTCTCACCGGTTACGTGATCGAGAAATCGCTCGCGGTGGACAACGTTTTCGTCTGGCTGACCCTGTTCGCCTACTTCGCCGTGCCCGCCGAACTGCAGCGCCGGGTCCTGCTCTACGGTGTGCTGGGGGCGCTGGTGATGCGCACGGTGATGATCCTGGCGGGCGCCTGGCTGATCAGCGAATTCCACTGGCTGCTCTATGTGTTTGGTGCCTTCCTGCTGGTCACCGGCGCCAAGATGCTGTGGTTTGCCGAGCACCAGCCCAACCTGGAGGCCAACCCGATCCTGCGCTGGATGCGGGGCCATCTGCGCATCACGCCCACCCTTGAAGGCGAGCGTTTCTGGGTGCAGCGCGACGGCCTACGCTACGCCACCCCGCTCCTGCTCGTGCTGGTACTGGTGGAAGTGACCGACCTGATCTTCGCGGTGGACAGCATCCCGGCCATCTTCGCGGTGACCACCGATCCCTTCATCGTGCTCACCTCCAACATTTTCGCCATCCTGGGTCTGCGCGCCATGTACTTCCTGCTGGCCGACATGGCGGACCGCTTTACGCTGCTCAAGTACGGCCTGGCCCTGGTGCTGGTCTTCGTCGGCACCAAGATGCTGATCGCCGACTTCTACAAGATCCCGGTCGCCGTCTCGCTTGCCACGGTGGCGGTACTGATTGGCGGCAGCGTGGTGGCCAGCCTGCTGCAGGGCCGCAAGCCCCTCAGTCAGCGGGGCTGACGGCCCGGCGCGGGTTGCCGAACACCACGTTCTGGGCGGTATCGCGAATGGCAACAATAGCCGGGTGGGTCAGGCGCCGCTCGGTGGTGATGGCATAGAGTTGCTCCATCACCTCGTCGATCCGCCCCACTGCCCGCACGCCGTAGTGACTGGCCACGTAGTCGGCAATGGCGGTAGGGGCCACGAAGAAGCCGGCCCCTGCCTGGCCAAAGGCCTTGAGCAAGGCACTGTCGTCAAATTCGCCCACCACCCTCGGGCGCAGGCCGCGCCCCTCCAGCCACTGGATGAGGCGCGGGCGTACGGCCACGTCCTCTCCAGGCAGGAGAAACGGGGCACCATCGAGCAATGCAGGAAAATCACCCTGCCCGGCCACCAGCCCAGGCGCGCCGAATACCGACAGACCGCTTTCCCCCAGAAAGTGGTTGTAACCACGCACATTGAGGTTGGTCGGCATGGGCCGGTCGGCGATCACCAGATCCAGCCGATGCACCGCCAGCTCCGCCAGCAGCGAAGCGAGCCGCCCTTCCCGGCAGATGAGCTGGACCGGCTCTTCCAGCGCCAGCGCCGGCTCCACCAAGCGGTAAGCCACCAGTTTGGGTACCGAGTCCGCCACCCCCACCCGGAAAGGCAGGCTCTTGCGCGCGCGCTGCTCCCGCAAGGCTTCCACCAGTTCATCGCCCAGGCTGAAGATCTGCTCCGCGTACCCGAGGATGCGCCGCCCCGCCTCGGAAAGCTCCAGTCCGCGCCCCACGCGCCGAAAAAGCTCCACACCCAGGTTTTCCTCGAGTTCCCGCAACTGACCGCTGATGGACTGGGGGGTAAGATGGAGCTGTTCGCTCGCGCGGGCGATCCCGCCCGCCTTGGCAACAGTCCAGAAATATCGCAGGTGCTTGTAATTGAGGCTGGCCGGATTCATCTGGATAACTCGGTTTTTGCGAAGTGTTTTGCAACTATATTCGATTTGTACGATGAATGGCAGTCGCCTAAACTGTTAAACGAGTCAGTGTCGGCCACGGGGGCCCCCGTTTCCCAAGCAGGGGCACTCCCGGCACCATGACGGATCAAACATCAAGGCATCACTGAAAGAGGAAGACGCTCATGAGGACATTCAACACCCAAGCCATCGCGGTAGAACGCCAGGGCGCAGCCGGTTCCGTACTGGCCAGCAACCGCGTGATCCGCAACACCTACATGCTGCTCTCGGCCACCCTGGCCTTTTCAGCCCTGACCGCGGGCGCCTCCATGGCGCTCAAGCTGCCGCATCCGGGCATGCTGCTGACCCTGGTGGGCTTCTATGGTCTGCTGTTCGCCGTGACCCGCCTGCAAAACAGCGGCTGGGGCATCCTGGCGGTGTTCGGCCTCACCGGCTTCATGGGCTATACCCTGGGCCCCATCCTCAGCCACTACCTGGGCCTGCCCAACGGGGGCCAGACGGTAATGATGGCCATGGGCGGCACCGCGGCCATCTTCCTGGGCCTGTCCGGCTACGCGCTGTCCACCCGCAAGGACTTCAGCTACATGGGCGGCTTCCTGGCAGTGGGCGTGCTGGTCGCATTCCTGGCCGGCCTGGCCGCGGTGTTCTTCCAGATCCCCGCGCTGTCGCTGACCGTTTCCGCCGCCTTCGTGCTGCTGATGTCCGGAATGATCCTGTATGAGACCTCCAACATCATCCACGGCGGTGAAACCAACTACGTGATGGCCACGGTCTCCCTGTTCGTGTCCATCTACAACCTGTTCCTGAGCCTGCTGCAGTTGCTCGGCTTCGCCAGCAGCAACGACTGAACGGCAAAGGCCACCTGACGGAGAGCACATTCATGAAACGCGCAATGCTTCTCATCGGCACCAACCTGGCGATCATGGTGGTGCTGGGCATCGTTGCCAGCCTCACGGGTGCTAACCGCTATCTGGCCCAGGGCGGGCTGGACCTGGGGCGGCTCCTGGTGTTCGCCGCCATCATGGGCTTTGGCGGTGCCTTCATGTCCCTGTGGATGTCCAAGACCATCGCCAAATGGTCCACCGGCGCCCAGGTGATCCAGTCGCCCCGGAACTCCACCGAGTTCTGGCTGGTGGACACGGTCCGCCGCCTGTCCGAGAAGGCCGGGTTGCCCATGCCGGAAGTGGCCATCTACGAGGGCGAGCCCAACGCCTTCGCCACCGGCCCCAGCAAGAGCAACTCGCTGGTGGCCGTCTCCACCGGCCTGCTGCAGACCATGAGCCGGGAAGAAGCCGAGGCCGTGCTCGCCCACGAGGTCGCCCACATCGCCAACGGCGACATGGTCACCCTCACCCTCATCCAGGGCGTGGTGAACACCTTCGTGTACTTCCTGGCCCGAATCGTAGGCTCGCTGGTGGACTCCTTCCTGCGGCGGGGCGACTCCGAGAGCAGCGGCCCGGGCATCGGCTACACCATCACGGTACTGGTGTGCGACCTGCTGTTCGGCGTGCTGGCCAGCATCATCGTCATGTATTTCTCGCGCCAGCGGGAATTCCGTGCCGATGCCGGCGCCGCCCACCTCATGGGCAGCCCCCGGCCCATGGCCAACGCCCTGCGCCGCCTGGGCGGCATGGAAGCCGGCGAACTGCCCCAGAACGTCGCCACCGCCGGCATCAACGGCCGGCCCGGCTGGGCAGAGCTGTTCTCCAGCCACCCGCCTATCGAGCAGCGCATCGCCGCCCTCGAAGCCCGGCGCTAAGCCAAACCGGTCGCAAACAAAAAACCCCGGCCGCCGCAAGGCGCCGGGGTTTTTGTTTGTCTGTGCTACGCACAAAATCCTGATACGAGACGCTCAGCCCCGCACTTCGCCGTTGCCCAGCACCACCCATTTCTGGCTGGTGAGGCCTTCCAGGCCCACCGGGCCGCGGGCGTGGATCTTGTCGGTGGAGATGCCGATCTCGGCACCCAGGCCGTACTCGAAGCCGTCGGCGAAGCGGGTGGAGGCGTTGACCATGACCGAGGCGGAATCCACCTCCCGCAGGAAGCGCAGGGCACGGGTGTAGTTTTCGGTGACGATGGCTTCCGTGTGGCCGGAGCTGTAGCGGTTGATGTGGTCGATGGCTTCGTCCACATCCGCCACCACCTTCACGGCGATGATGGCGGCCAGGTATTCCTCGCCCCAGTCCTGCTCGGTGGCGGGCACCAGGCGCTCGGGCGCAACGCCGGCCCCACGCAGGATGGAGAGGGATTCCGGGCAGCCGCGCATCTCCACCCCTTTGGCGGCGAGCATGCGGCCGATGGCGGGGAGCTGGCTGGCAGCGGCAGCGCGGGCCACCAGCAGGGATTCGGCGGTGTTGCAGGTGCCCAGCCGCTGGGTCTTGGCGTTTTCGACGATGCGCAGGGCCTTGTCCGCGTCCGCCGCCTCGTCCACATACACGTGGCAGTTACCGTCCAGATGCTGGATGAGGGGCACGCGGGATTCGGCCAGCAGCCGGGCGATGAGGCCCTTGCCCCCGCGGGGGACGATCACATCCACGTACTCGCGCATGGTGATGAGCCGGCCCACGGCGGCGCGGTCGGTGGTGCTGACCACCTGCACCGCGTCTTCCGGCAGGCCGGCGGCTGCCAGGCCCTCGGCCACCAGCGCCGCCAGGGCCTGGTTGCAGCGGATGGCCTCGGAGCCGCCGCGCAGGATGCAGGCGTTGCCGGACTTGATGCACAGGCCGGCGGCATCCACCGTCACGTTGGGGCGGGCTTCGTAGATGATGCCGATCACCCCCAGGGGTACCCGCATCTTGCCCACCTGGATGCCGGAGGGACGCAGCCGCAGCTCGCTCATCTCGCCAATGGGGTCGGGCAGGCTGGCGATCTGCTCCAGCCCTTCGGCCATGGTGGCGATGGCTTTTTCGCTCAGGGTCAGGCGGTCGAGCATGGCCGGCTCCAGCCCGGCCGCACGGGCAGCCTCGAGATCCGCCCGGTTGGCAGCGACCAGAGCCTCCCGCTCGCGCACGATGGCGGCGGCGATGGCCAGCAGGGCGCGGTTCTTGGTGGCGGTGTCGGCCTTGGCCATCCGGCGCGAGGCGGCGCGGGCGCGACGGCCCAAGTCTTCCATGTACTGATTGACGTCCATTTCTCTCATCTCCGGCCGCCGGCGGCGGCTTGTTTGCCCGGGCGCACGGCAAGGCTCAGCGCCAGTTGCAGGAATGCGTCCCAGACGTGGCCTGTCTCCAGGCCCTTGATCATGCGGTCGATGCGGGCGGCGGCAGCCAGGGCCGCGCGCAGGGTTGCGGCATCCAGCCGGGCGGCCGCCCGTTGCATGGCCGCTGCGCGGGCATTGTCGAACACCCGCTCGGCCTTGAGCGCGGCTGCCGCGGGCCGCCCCGCGTCCAGGGCCGCGCGCACCGCCGCCAGGACATGCAGCTCGCTGGAAAACGCCCACAGCACCAGGGGCGGCGCTTCGCCCTCGCCCTGCAGGCCTTCGAGCAAACGGGCACAGCGGGCGGGATCGCCCTGCAGCAGGGCCTGCCGCAGCTTATCCACATCATAGCGGGCCACGTTGAGCACCGCCTCGCGCACGGCATCGGCGTCCAGCGCGCCGGAGGGATGCAGCAGCCCCAGCTTCTGGATCTCCTGATGGGCGGCCAGCAGGTTGCCCTCCACCCGCTGGGCGATGAACTCCAGCGCCTCGCGGGTCGTGCTCTGGCCCTGCCGGGCCAGGCGGCCGGCGATCCAGTCCGGCAGGCGTTCCAAGGGCGGGGCGTTGGCTTCGACGACCACGCCGGCCCCCGCCAGGGCGGTGAACCAGGCGGCCTTGCGGGTGGCCCAATCCAGCTCCGGCAGCGTCACCAGCGTCATCAGGCCGCTATCGGCCGCCGCCTGGCGGGCGTGACGGGTGAGCGCCTCGCCGCCTTCGCGCCCGGGCTTGCCGTTGGGGATGCGCAGATCCAGCAGCTTGGACTCGCCGAACAGGGACATGTTGCCCGCGGCCATCCCCAGCGCATCCCAGCGGAAGTTGGGACCAGCCACCAGCACTTCCCGCTCGGAAAACCCCCGGGCCCGGGCCGCCGCGCGGATGGCGTCGCCCGCTTCGATCACCAGCAGCGGCTCGTTGCCGTGGATCACGTACAGCGGCGCCAGGGCCCGCGCCAGTTGGCCCTCCAGTTGCTCGGGGCGGAGCAGCACGGCAGCTTAATCCTCGTCGGTGGGCGCGGCCTTGGCCAGCGCCAGGCGGCGCAACAACTGCTGCACCAGATCGCCCTGCATGTCCTTGAACAGCATCTGCTTTTCGGCGTCCTTGGCCAGCACCAGCGAATCGTTGAAGGTCAGTTCCCGGCGCAGCACGATCTGCCCGGTGGGAGCCAATTCCACACCCTTGCTGTCGGTCAGCCGGTAGGCAAAACGCCGGCGCAACTCCAGTTCCCGCACCCGGCCTTCCGAGTTGAGGCTCAGGATGGCCTCTTCCTGTACGTCCGCCACCACCGAGAGCACCGCCTCGGCTTCGGACGGCACGTCCACCAGCCGGGTGCCGGGGCTGCCCGCCGCAATGGCCCGCTTGAGCATGGCGGTAAGCTCCTGGTACGGGTTCATGGCCAGATGCAGGGTCTGGAAAGGCAGCGGCCGGGGGCGACGCAGTTGAAAGCCGCAGCCCGCCGTCAGCAGGGCAAGCCCCACGGCGGCCAGCGCCCGGCGACGGGCAAGGAAGGCGGGGCTCATGTTGGTTCTCGCCGAGCCGCCCCATGGGGTCCGCCCCCCTCACCGAGGGCCGGCACACGCTGGGCGCGTGGGGGTTGTTTCATCTCAAGGCTCATTTTTGTCCTGATTGCGCAGCCGGCGGCGTTCCGCCTCGTATTTGTCAAACGCGGGAAGGTCCGCGGTGCGGGCCGGCGGGTTGCCCGGCTGGGTAACAGCCTGGCTGCGCTGGCGCTGGGTTTCGTTCTCGCGCAGCAGGTCGTACCAGCCGGCCCCCGAACAGCCGCCCAGCACCAGGGCCACCACCACCGCGATCCACTTGGCCATCGCGCCTCCGTCAGGCACTCAACAGACGATATTGACCAGCCGCCCCGGCACCACCACCACCTTCTTCGGCGGTTTGCCTTCGGTGTACTTCTGCGCCGTTTCGCTGGCCAGGGCCAGGGCCTCGATGGCCGGCTTGTCCGCGTCCGCCGGCACCCGCACGTTGCCGCGCAGCTTGCCGTTGATCTGCAGCACCAGGTCCACCTCGTCCTGCTTCAGGGCGGCTTCCAGCGGCTCGGGCCAGGCAGCGGCCAGGATGTCCTCGCCGTAGCCCAGTTCCACCCACAGGCCGTGGGCGATGTGGGGCGTGATGGGCGAGAGCAGGCGCAGCAGGATGGAGAAGCCCTCCGCCAGCACCGGCGCAGTGGCCGCATCCCGGCCGGCACGCTCCAGGGCATTGAGGATCTTCATCGCCGCCGAGGCCACGGTGTTGAACTGGAACTTGCCGAAGTCGTAGCAGGCCTGCTTGAGGTTGAGGTGCACCTCCCGGCGCAGGGCTGCCGCGGCCTCGGGCAACTTGCCGGGTACAGCCGTGCCGGCGCCCAGCGGCTGCACCACGGTCTTCATCACGTGGCCGAAGGCCCACACCCGCTTGAGGAAGCGGTAGGCACCGTCGACGCCGGAATCGCTCCACTCCAGGGTCTGCTCCGGCGGGCTGGCGAACATCATGAAGAAGCGTGCCGTGTCGGCGCCGTATTCCTCGATCAGGGCCTGGGGGTCCACGCCGTTGAGCTTGGACTTGGACATGGTGCCGATGCCCTGGTAATCCACCGCCTGGCCATCGGCCTTGGACATGGCGCCGACCACCTTGCCCGCCGCGTCGTGCTGCAACTGCACCGTCTCCGGCGGGAAGTACTCGATGCCGCCTTTGTCGGTGCGCCGGGAGAAGATGTGGTTGAGCACCATGCCCTGGGTGAGCAGGCGCTCGAAGGGCTCGTCGTAGGTCACCAGGCCCACGTCCCGCATCACCTTGGTCCAGAAGCGGCTGTAGAGCAGGTGCAGGATGGCGTGCTCGATGCCGCCGATGTACTGGTCTACCGGCAGCCAGTAGTTCACCCGCGCATCCACCATGGCGCCGGCGTTGTCCGGGCAGGCGTAGCGGGCGTAGTACCAGGACGAATCCACGAAGGTGTCCATGGTGTCCGTCTCCCGCCGGGCGGGCTTGCCGCACTTGGGGCAGGCACAATCGACGAAGTCCGCCCGCTTGGCCAGGGGGTTGCCGGAGCCATCGGGCACGCAGTCTTCCGGCAGGGTCACCGGCAACTGGTCATCGGGCACCGGCACAGCGCCGCAGTCGGCGCAATGGATCAGCGGGATCGGACAGCCCCAGTAACGCTGGCGCGACACACCCCAGTCCCGCAGCCGCCAGGTGACCTGCTGGTCGCCCAGCCCCTTGGCCTTGAGGTCGGCCACGATGGCATCGATGGCCGCGCCGTAGGCCAGACCGTCGTAGTGTCCGGAATTGACGCAGACGCCCTGCTCCTTGTCCCCATACCACTCGGCCCAGGCATCGGTGCTGAAGGTTTGACCCTCGACCGCAATCACCTGCTTGATGGGCAGGCCGTACTTTCTGGCGAAATGGAAATCCCGCTCGTCGTGGGCGGGCACCGCCATCACCGCGCCTTCGCCGTAGCTCATCAGCACGTAGTTGCCGACCCAGACCTCCACCTGCTCCCCGGTAAGGGGATGGGTGACGAAGAGGCCCGTGGGCATGCCCTTCTTTTCCATGGTGGCCATATCCGCCTCCATCACCGAGCCGCGCTTGCATTCCTCGATGAAGGCGGCCAGTTCTGGATTGCCCTGGGCCGCATGGGTAGCGAGGGGATGCTCCGCCGCCACGGCGCAGAAGGTCACCCCCATGATCGTGTCGGCACGGGTGGTGAACACCCACAGCTTGCCGTTCCCCACCGGCGCGCCGGCCGCATCGCGGATCTCGTGGGGGAAGGCAAAGCGCACCCCGAAGCTCTTGCCAATCCAGTTGGCCTGCATGGTCTTGACCCGCTCCGGCCAGCCCGGCAGCTTGTCCAGATCCGCCAGCAGCTCCTCGGCGTAGCGGGTGATCGCCAGGTAGTACATGGGGATTTCGCGCTTTTCCACCAGCGCGCCAGTGCGCCAGCCACGGCCATCGATCACCTGTTCGTTGGCGAGCACGGTCTGATCCACCGGGTCCCAGTTCACCGTACCGGTCTTGAGGTAGGCGATGCCCTTTTCCAGCATGCGCAGGAACAGCCACTGGTTCCACTTGTAGTACTCGGGGGTGCAGGTGGCCAGTTCCCGCTCCCAGTCGATGGCGAAGCCCAGGGACTGGAGCTGCTTTTTCATGTAGGCGATGTTGTCGTAAGTCCACCGGGCGGGGGGAACCGCGTTCTTCATCGCCGCATTCTCGGCAGGCAGGCCGAAGGCATCCCAGCCCATGGGCTGCAGCACGTTGAACCCGCGCATCTTGTGGTAGCGGGTGAGCACGTCGCCAATGGTGTAGTTGCGCACGTGCCCCATGTGCAGCTTGCCCGACGGGTAGGGGAACATGGACAGGCAGTAGTACTTGGGCCGGCTAGTGTCTTCGACGGCCCGGAAGGCCTGGGCGCTTTGCCAATACTGCTGCGCGGTCTTCTCGACCTCGGCGTGGTTGTATCTTTCCTGCATGGTCCGTGCGCACTGCGTGATCAAAAGAGAACCGGGGAGTATAAACCCGCCGCACCCTTTGCCGGCGGGACGGGTGGATTTCGCTGGCGGAATGCGCGCCCGAAGGACGGACGGCCCCGGGGGCGCGAAACGCACCCCGCACCCGCTCCCGGTGCGACCACGGCTCACCGTGGTCTGCAAATGCAAAGGGCCGGCGAGTGCCGGCCCTTCAGTCAGCCCCCTCGAAACGAGGAGGAGTTGCCTTGCACCCCGCACTCATGCGGCGCGGCGTGGCCCTTGCCACCAGTTGGCGCTTTGCTGGGTCGGCCACCAGGCATTGCCCTGGGCTTGCCACCACAGACTGTTCTGGCTGGGTTTCTGGCAGCTGTCCAGCAAACTGGCCCAGGCATGGGCAACCTGCTCCGCCGCCTCGATGGGCAGAACGGCCATCCGTTGCTGGTAGCCCAGAATGCTCGTCACCCGGGGTTTGACCGCCAGGGCGGCTTCCGCATCCACCAGAGCGAGCCAGCGGTCCACCGCATTGCCCCAGTACTCGGAGGTGCCCACCCACTCGGATTCGGCGGTGGTTTCGCAAACGGCGTCGATCCACAACTCTTCGGCGCGGGCTTCGCTGATGCCAGCCTTGCGCGCCACCCAGGGAAGCAGCTTCGGTGTATTCATTTCAGTAATCTCCAATCAGGCCATCAATGTGTATAGCCAAGGGTGTCCAGCACGGTACCCGCCTCGTGAGCCAGCACAGCCAGACAATTTGTGCAGCGCACCATGAATATGGCGCTCATTCTAAGGAAATCAACGGAAAGCGCCAGAGCCAATAACGAAAATTTGTGTTGCACTGCACAATAACCGCCCGGCAACCGCTTGCGCGGACAGTACAAGACAGCAAAAAGACCGCTTTTCAATCGCTCCAGAGAGAGCATTCGCTCACTCAAGAAAGTGTCGGAAACTCGCAACAGATACATCGCCATCTGCCGCGAAGGGAGTTTGCCCGCCTCAGCACCCCGCCAGGCTCGCCAGAATGCGCCGGATGGGCGCGGGCAGGGGCACCGCGTCGAGCGCTGCCAGATCCACCCAGCGCCAGCATGTTCCTTGAACGCTCGTTCGCGGCCCCGAGTTGACCCACCAGGGCTGCAACTCCAGCCGAAAATGCGTGAACGTGTGCAATATCACCGGTAGCGGACGAGGCTCCCCGGGCAGTTGCCCCAGGCGGGCGGCAATGGCAGTGGCCAGAGGCTCGGGCTCCCCGGGCAATTCCGGCAGGCTCCACAACCCCCCCCAGATGCCGGCGGGCGGCCGCTCCTCCAGCAACACCCGCGCCCCCGCCTGCAGCACCAACACCCGAAGGCGGCGCAGGGGCACAACCCGACGTGGGCGTGGCGCGGGCAGATCCGCCACGCGCCCCTCGCGCCTGGCCACGCAGGTGCTGCCCAGAGGGCACGCCTGACAGCCCGGCCGCCCTCTGGTGCACAGGGTGGCCCCCAGATCCATCAGGGCCTGGATGTAGACATCCACTGCGTCCACCGGAAGCAAGGCTTCGGCCAGGGCCCACAGCCTGCTTTCGACGGCACGCTCACCCGGGAACCCCTCCACCCCGAAGTGGCGACACAAGACCCGCTTGACGTTGCCATCCAGAATCGGCGCCCGCTCGCCAAAACAGAAGGCGGCGATGGCCGCGGCGGTGGAACGGCCGATGCCCGGCAACGCAGCCAGGCCCTCCGACGACGCCGGAAACACCCCGCCATGGTGCTCCACCACGACCCTCGCGGCCTGGTGCAGATTGCGCGCCCGGGCGTAGTAGCCCAAGCCGCTCCACAAGGCCAGCACCTCGTCCGGTGCCGCCGCCGCCAGGGCCAGCACGTCGGGAAAGCGCGCGAGGAAGCGCTGGTAATAGGGAATAACCGCGCTCACCTGAGTCTGCTGCAGCATGATCTCCGACAACCACACCCGGTAGGGGTCCCGGCTTTGCTGCCAGGGCAGGTCGTGGCGGCCATGGGCGCGCTGCCAATCGATGAGACGGAGGGCGAAATCAGGCGTTGCGGTGGGCTCGGGCATGGCGGAGGGATGGATCAACCACGGCGGCGGCATGGTCGACGGGATCGCCGGGCCTCGCCATAATCGCGGCATTCTACCAACCGCGCTCCCACCGCCCGCGCTCCATGCCCACCCTACCCACCGGAGCGGCAACTGCCGCCCGCAGCCTTGCCCCGACCCTGGCCGCCCGCGCCCGGGAGACGGAAGCCAGCCGCGCATTGCCCCCTGAAACGGTTCAGGCCCTGCATGATCGGGGGCTGTTCCGGCTCCTGCAGCCGACTCGGGTGGGCGGGCTGGAACAGGATTTCGGCGGCCTGGTGGAAGTAGCCAGCGCCCTGGCCCGGGGCTGCGCCGCCACCGCCTGGGTCCAGGCGAACCTCGCCAGCCACCACTGGATGCTGGGCATGTGGCCCCCGGCAGCCCAGGACGAGGTGTGGGGTGCGCCAGGGGGCGCCGACACGCTGATCGGCGGAGCCCTCAGTTTTCCCTGCGGACGTGCGCTGGCCGTGGCCGGCGGCTACCGCCTGAGCGGCTGCTGGAGCTTTGCCAGTGGCATCGATCTGTGCAACTGGACCCTGCTCGGCGCCATTGTTCAAGAGGAAGATTCGCTGAGCGCGCAGTCCGGCGAGTACCGCCTGTTCCTGCTGCCACGCGCCGACTACGCGGTGGCGGACACCTGGTTCGTAGCCGGCCTGGCAGGCACGGCAAGCAAGGAAATCCGGGTGGATGCGCGCTTCGTGCCAGCCCACCGCAGCCTCGCCCTGCACCAGGTGCACGGGGGGGCCACGCCGGGCTCCGCAGTCAATCCCGGTCCGCTCTATCGCATCCCCCTGCTCACCGCCTTCGGCTACGTGGTAGCGGGCGTGCCCCTGGGGATCGCCCGGGGAGCGCTCGATCTATTCACCCTCCGCGGCGGTGATCGGCTGGCCACCCATTCCGGCCGTCCCTTGCTGGATTTCGAGCCGGTTCAGTTGAAGGTGGCCGAAGCCGCGGCCAGCGTGGACGCTGCCCACGCCCTGCTGGTCACCAACTGCGCCCAGATCATGGCCACCGCCGCGGGCGGAACCGCGGACGAGGAAACCCGCGCCCGCTGGCGGCGTGACGCCGCCTTTGCCGTCCGTCTGGCCGTGCGCGCGGTGGATCTGCTATTCGAAGCCAGTGGCGGAGGCGGACTCTTCCTCGATCACCCCATCCAGCGTGCCTTCCGTGACGTGCATGCGGCGGCCTCCCATATCGCGCTCAACTGGGACGCTGCCGCCACCCTCTACGGCAAGGTGGCGCTGGGCCACAGCAGCGACCTGCTGCCCTTCGAGCGTTAATCCCCGGGCTGCGGCGCCATCCCGCCCGCCCCCGCATTCCCCGAGTCCCGCAATGACCCAAGCCGCATCGCCCACCGACCCCAAGGCCTTCCGCGCCGCCCTCGGCCAGTTCGCCACCGGCGTGTGCATCATCACCGCCCGCGGCCCCGACGGCCAACCCGTGGGCCTCACCGCCAACTCGTTCAACTCCGTCTCCCTCGACCCGCCGCTGATCCTGTGGAGCCTGTCGCTCTATTCCGCCAACCTGCCCGCTTTCCAGCAGGCCACGCACTACGCGGTCAACATTCTGGCCGCGGACCAGGTGGCACTGTCCAACCAGTTTGCGAGCAGCCGGGAAGACAAGTTCGACGGCGTCGAGTTCGTCCCCGGCCTCGGCGGCAGCCTGCTGCTTCCCGGCTGCTGCGCCCAGTTTGAATGCCGCAACGAGACCCGCCACGCGGGCGGCGACCACATCATTTTCATCGGCCTGGTGGAACGCTTTGCCCGTTTTGAAGGCCGCGCCCCGCTGGTGTATCAGGGCGGTGGCTACCGGGGCATCGCCCCCCTGGACTGACCCGGTGGACGACACTCCGCGGTTTCTCGAGCAGGGCAGCGGACCACGCACCCTGGTCTTCCTCCACGGCATCAGCGGCGCAGCCGCCGGCTGGCGGGAGCCCATGACCCGCTTTGCCGCCCACGGCTGGCGCTGCCTGGCCTGGGACATGCCGGGCTACGGCGCCAGCCCGGCAGTGACGGAATTCCGCTTTCCCGATCTGGCCCGGCTGCTGGGGCATATGCTGGATCGGGCCGGCATCGGCGAGGTGACCCTGGTGGGGCACAGCATGGGCGGCATGGTGGCCCTGGAAGCAAGCGTGCAATGGCCCGAACGGGTCCGCGCCCTGGTGCTGGCCGCCACCAGCCCCGCCTTCGCCGGCAACGACGAGGCTTTCCGCCAGCGCTTTCTCGCCCAGCGGCTGGGGCCTCTGGATCAGGGCCTGACCATGGCGCAACTGGCCGCCCGGGTGCTCCCCGCCAGCGCCGGCCCCGTTGCGGACCCGGCGGGCATGGCCCTGGCGGCGGACATCATGGCCGCCATCCCCGTTCCGGCCTACCGTGCCGCCATGCGCTGCCTCACCCATTTCGACCGGCGGCCGGCCCTGCCCCGTCTTCCCATGCCCACCCTCTGCCTGGCTGGCGAGCACGATCAGACCGCACCCCCCGCACTGATGCGCCGGATGGCGGCGCACATTCCTCACGCCCGCTACACGGAGCTGCCGGCCACGGGGCATCTCATGCATTTCGAGCAACCGGACGCCTTTTGCGAGGCAGTGGGCGCCTTTGTGGAAGTGAGCACCTGACACACGGGTATACCCGGAAGCGGTTTTCCCGAATGGCATCTTGCAAGTCCCAACCCAGGGACTAATCTTGAAGCGTGACCTTCGGTTCCAAGCTGCTGAGGACACCACCATCCACCGCTGACCAGGCGGGTGGGCGGCGGGCAGAAGCAAGGAATACCCCCGAGGGCAACAGAGGCCGGGCCGGGCGCCCGGCCTCAGCCGTTTACGGCGCCTCGCCGCGCCGCCGCTGCACCAGACAGTAGAGCCGCGCCTGTTCCGCGGCGTTGAGCCCTCCGCCATTGCCGTTGCCGTTTTCCTCCGGCACGAAGTGGCGGCGGAAGGCGGCCACGGCCGCAGCCGGATCCCCCACGTGGTACCCGAAGGCCTGCAGCCCGGCAACCGGGTCGAAGCCGGCCGGCGCCGGTGGATACGGCGGCTCGCACCACAGGCCGAATCCCCTGGCCGCCAGCGTCCGCCACGGGAACAGACGGCTCGGGTCCACCTTGCGCCGGGGCGCCACGTCGGCGTGACCGAGAAAATTGGCGACGGGGATGCGATGGCGCTGCTTGATATCCGCCAGCAGGGCCAGCAAGGTGTTGACCAGCGGCTCGGCGAAGGGCTCGCGCCCGTTGTTGTCCAGCTCAATGCCGATGGAAGCGGAGTTGATGTCCGTTTGCCCGCCCCACCAGGAATCCCCCGCGTGCCACGCCCGCAGCCGCTCATCCACCAGTTGGTAGAGGCTGCCGTCCCGCCCCACCAGATAATGGGCGCTCACCTGACGCAGGGGGTCGCGCAGGGTGCGCAGGGCGTCTTCCGCCCGGTCGTTGGTGGTGTGGTGGATGATCACGAAATTGGGCCGGCGCTGGTCCGCATTGACCGACGGCAACCACTGGGCGGGCAGGCTGGTGCGGATCGGGGCGGGGCCGGCACAGCCAGCCAGCAGGGCAATGGCGCCAACCACAACGGCGAGGGAAAACGGTTTCATGGCCCGGATGATACTTCGCCCCCCGGCCGGAGCCGAATACCGGGAACCCAGCCCCGCGGCCGAGGCTCAGAACACGCCCAAGGCCAACCCCGCCGCCAGGGCCGCCCCCAGCTCGGCGCAGCGGGCCCGGTCGGCCACGGCGAGGGTCTTGGGGGCCAGGATCTCCTCCGGCGTCTGGGCACCGGTGCGCACGATCAGCGGCTCGCACACGGCCCGCAGCCGCCAGCCGGTGGCAATCCGGGCCATTTGCCGCGCGGCGCCCTCCCCGTCGCTGCCGGCGCAGATCAGCGCGGCGTAGGGCCGGCCATTGAGCCGCTCCAGCGCCGGGTAGTAACAGCGGTCGAAAAACTCCTTCATCAGGCCGGAGAGGCTGGCCAGGTTTTCCGGCGCGGCAAACAGGTATCCATCCGCCGTCAACAGGTCTTCCGGCCCGGCGGCTTCGGCCGGCACCAGGCGCACGGTCACGCCGGTTTCCGCCGCCGCGCCGGCCGAAGCCGCCTCGGCCATCTGCCGGGCACCGCCAGTGCGGCTGTGCCAGACGATGAGCAAAGTCTTCATCCCCTGGCCGGGTTTCGCGCCGGCAAAAGCACGCTGGCGATGGAAATGGAAGTGAGGACGATGGCCGCGTAGTCCTGCCAGCCCAGTTGCTCGCCCAGCATCCAGGCGCCGGAAAACACGCCAAGCACGGGGATCAGCATCACCGACAGGCTGGAGGCGATGGGCGGCAGGATGCGGGCCAGGTGGAACCACACCACGTGGGCCACGCCGAACACCATGACCGAGTTGTACACGATGGCGCCCCACTCCCGGTCATCCGGCGCCCGCCACTGGCCGGATTCGAACAGCACCGCCGCCAGGGTCATCACCATGGTGGTGAAGATGGTCATCCACAGGGCAATGGACAGCGTGGGCAGCACGATGCTTGTCCGCCGCAACAAGTGGGTGCCCAGCGCCCAGCTCGAAGCCGCCACCAGCATCAGCACCGCCCCCAGGGGCGCGCCGGCCATCCGCGCCAATTCGTCCCCCAGCAGCAGGCCGGAACCGGTCAAGGCCGCGAGCAGGCCCAGCACACCGCGCCAGCCGATGGCCTGGCGGAAGAGCAGGGCCCCCCATACGGCGGCGAACACCGGCATGGTGTACCCCAGAATCGCCGCCCGGCCCGAGGCCAGCAGTTTGACCCCGAGGATGGCGAACACATGCCAGCCCACCATGTTGAACAGGGTCAGGCGCGCCAGCTCGGGCCATTTGTCCCGGGGCACGGCCAGGGGCAAGCCCCGGGCCCGCACCACCGCGTAGATGGCCAGGATGCCGCCGTACATGGACAAGGTGCGGAACGTGAGCGGCGGATAGTTCTGGACGCCGATTTTCATGATCGGCCAATTGATGCCCCAGACGATGGTGAGGATGACCAGCAGGGCGAAATCACGGGGGGAAAGTTGCATCGGCGGATGGTAACGGATTGCCGTGCCCGCGCCGCTTGTGGTCTACCCGAATCTCGAGATACCCCGGAAGCCGATCCGCTAAACTGCCGCTTTTGCGCCTTTGCAGGATTCGCTCATGAGCCTCGACACGCTGCTTGCTCCCGTTCGCCTCGGTGCCCTCGACCTGGCCAACCGCGTGGTGATGGGCCCGCTCACCCGCTGCCGGGTGGATAACGCGGACTACGTCCCCACCCCCATGATGGCCCGCTACTACGCCCAGCGGGCCAGCGCCGGCCTGATCATCTCGGAAGGCACCATCGTCTCGCCCCAGGGACGGGGCTATCCGTACACGCCGGGCATCTGGTCCGCCGCACAGGTGGCCGGCTGGCGGCAGGTGACGGACGCGGTGCACGCCGCCGGTGGCCGCATGGTCTGCCAGCTCTGGCACTGCGGACGGCTGTCCCTGCCCGAGTACCACGACGGTCTGCCCCCCGTGGCGCCGTCCGCCATCAACCCGGAGTGGAAGATGTTCACCCCCGAAGGCCCCAAGGCCACGGTGACCCCCCGGGCCCTGAGCGTCGAGGAGATCGCCGGCATTGTGGGCGACTTCCGCCAGGCCGCAGCCAACGCCCGGGAGGCAGGCTTCGACGGGGTGGAGATCCACTCCTCCAACGGCTACCTGTTCCACCAGTTCTTTGCCGCCTGCGCCAATACCCGGTCCGATGCCTATGGCGGCACCCTCGAAAACCGGGGCCGCATCCTGTTTGAAGTGCTGGACGCAGTGGGGCGGGAACTGCCCTTCGACCGCGTGGGCATTCGCCTCAACCCCATGATGCACCGCATGCACGGGCTCGTGGTGGAGGCGGACACCGTCCCCATGTTCGACTACCTGGTGCGCCGCGCCGACGGCTACGGCCTGGCCTATCTCCACCTCACCGAGCCCTACATGCCCAAGCAGCTCGAGGGGGCCGTCAATCCCCTGCCCGAAGTGGCCCGCCATTACCGGGCCATGGCACGCACCCCCATCCTCAGCAACGGCGGACTCAGCCCGGCTCAGGCCGAAGCCATGCTGACGGAAAAACTGTGCGACGCGGCGGTGTTCGGACGCAACTTCATCTCCAACCCGGACCTGGTGGCACGGTTGCGCCAAGGAGCGCCCCTCAACCCCTGGGACATGGACACCTTCTACCAGGGTGGCGAAAAGGGCTACCTGGATTACCCGACGCTGGGCTGAAGCGCGCCGCCCCACCCCCGGGGCCGGCCCCTGCAGACAAACGCCACGCTCGGCAGTACAGTGGCTCCATCAAGCCGGGGGCATTTGTCTGCCCGGAACCGGCCGACCCGTTGCAGCGCAGTCCCATGGGGCGCGCTGAGCGCGGCGGTCCCGGTACCCGGCCATTGTCCGAAGGGGAAGGGAGCTTGCCGTGGCCGACATTTTCATCAGCTACGCGCGCGAAGACCAAGTCCGCGTGGAATCGCTCGTGGCCGCCCTGGAACAACAGGGCTGGTCCGTGTTCTGGGACCGGCGCATTCCGTCCGGCCAGACCTGGCGCAGTTACATCGGCAACGCCCTCGATCAGGCCCGCTGCGTGATCGTGGTGTGGTCCCGGGACTCCGTGGCCTCGACCTGGGTGATGGAAGAGGCGGACGACGGCAAGCGGCGGGGCGTGCTGGTGCCGGTGCTCGTGGACCCGGTGGAACAGCCCCGGGGATTCCGGGAAATACAGACCGCGGATCTCACCGCATGGGAACCGGGGCACCCCTCACCCCGGCTGGATGAACTGCTCCGGGACATCGCCACCCTCCTGCGCGGGGCCCCCACAAGCGCAGGCACCCGCCCTGCCCAAGCGGCGACGCCGGCAGCGGCCGGCCCCGGCGTACCCCGCGCGCAGCCCAAGCCTCCGGCAAACCGCTTGGTGATCGCAGCCGCCGTGCTGGCAGGGGGACTGGCGATTGCCACCGGAGCCTTCCTCGCGTTCCAGGACACCCCGTCGCCGCCGACACCGGCGCCAAGGTCTGCGCCCGAAACCCGCCCGATCCCCCCAGCGGCGCAGCAGCAGGCGGTGGAAACCACCCCCGCGCCCCCGCCCGCCGCGCCGATTCCGCCCGAGCCGGAACGCCCGGCCCCCGCGGCCAAAGCAGCGTTCGGGCTGCGCGCTGTCATCGACGACCCGGACGGCTACACCAATGTGCGCCGCCAGAAATCCGCCTCCAGCCAGACCGTGGCCCGGGTTCTGGCGGGCGAGGAATTCGCCACCCACGTGCAGGAAGGCAACTGGTGGCTGGTCAGGACGCAGGCCGGCGTTTCCGGTTACATGCACGTTTCCCGGATCCGCATCCTGCGCCAGGAGTAAGCAGCCCACGGCCGCAGCCCGCTGCGCCTTCAGCGCCGGCCGGGGCGATCCGCGCGGCCATTGTGGTTGTAGTCGTGCTGGGCGTCGTGCTTCTGGCGCAGGATGCGGCGGCTCTCGGCCCGCTCGGCGTGGCGCAGGTGGGCGCGCTCCTGGCCCGTAACCACGCCGTCGGCCTTGGCCCGGGTTTCCATGCGCTCGATGTGGCCCTGGCGGCGTTCCAGACGCCGGGCCTCGCGGGGCGTCAGGGCGCCGCTGGCCTCGCCCTGGTCGATGCGCTGTGCCTGGTTGGCCTGGCGCTGGTCAATGCCCGGCGTCGCGCTGCTCTGCGCCAGGGCGGGAAGGCTCAGGCTGCCCAGCAGGACGGCCAGAATCAGGGTCTTGTTCATTGTTCATCTCCTCGGCGAACGGGGTTCAGAAATGGGGCAAGCGCCACCGGCGCCATTTGACTACGGCGCCCTGTAACAACGCTTGACGCTTTGTGAGCGGGTGTAAGCGGCCGCGAGCGTGGCCTCAGGCCACCTTGAAGCGACCGGCCAGCCGCTCCAGATCGGTGGCCATCCCGCGCAGGCGGTTGGCCGCCTCGAGGGTCCGGGCGGCAGACGCCACGTTGTCTTCGGCACCGGAGGAGATCTCCTGGATGCGCTGGGCGATGCCCCGAGCCGCGGAAGACTGGGCGTCGAGCGCAGTGCTGATGCCCGCGGCCGCGCTTTCCGTGGCGCCGGCCGAGCCACCGATTTCCACCATCGACGCGCCCGCCGCCCGGGCCAGCTCGACCCCCGCGCCCACCCGGGCCACGCTGGCTTCCATGCCCTCGGCCGCCCGCACGGTGCCTTGCTGGATACGCCCGATCATCGACTCGATCTCCCGTGTCGAAACATTGGTGCGCTCCGCCAGCTTGCGCACTTCGTCCGCCACCACGGCGAAGCCCCGCCCGGCCTCGCCCGCCCGGGCGGCTTCGATGGCGGCGTTCAGCGCCAGCAGATTGGTCTGTTCGGCAATCTCGCGGATCACCAGGACAATCGACGAAATCTGCGCCGAGCAATCCTTCAGTTCCGCCACGGCCCCGGCAGCCTCGTTGACGATCCGGGCAATGTGGGACATTTCCTCCGACGCATGGCCGATGATCGTCTCCCCGGCGTCCGCCCGCTGCCGCGCGGTGCCCGACAGGCGGTGGGATTCAACGGCCCGGCCCCGCGCCTGCTCGATCGAGGCGGACAACTGGGCGACCGCGCTCGCCACGTCCCGCGCGGCGCCAGACTGCCGGGCGGACACCCGGTCGGTGCCCTGGGCCGCCCCGCTCAGCCGGGCAGCCTCCTCGCCCAGGCTGGCGATGCGCGCCAGCAGATCGGCGATCAGCTCATGAAGCCCGTTCCGCATGATGGCCAGCTGCGCCATGATCTCGCCGATCTCGTCATGCCGGGCGGGCGGCAGGGGGTGACGCAGATCGCCGCCGTCCGCAATCTGCCGGATGGAGTCCCGGGTCTGGGCCAGGTAGCGGGAAACGTGGGCCAGCGCCGCCGCGACGAGCACGAACCCCAGCACCAGCGCCAGCCCCACGGTGAGCAGGCTGGCGCGCTGGCCGTGGGCCGCATCCCGCACCGCCGTCCCGGCCGTTGCCGCCGCATCCCGCTCAACCACCGCCGCCTGCGCCAGCAGCTTGTCCTTGAGGCTGCGCCACAGGGGGGTTTCTTCCTTGTTCAACACGGCCACGGCCTCGGCTGTCCGCCCCTCCAGGGCGAGCTCGCGTATCCGGGCCTTGAGCGTGGCATCCGCCGCCCATAGCGCGTCAATCTCGGCCAGGACCGTTTCATCCCCGGTGCCATGGGAACGCCCCCTGGCCAGCGCATCCGCAAAGGCATGGTTGGCGGCGTCGAGGTTCTTCCGGGCCTTGGGATTGGCCGGGTCGAGGATGATGTTGCGCAGGGCCTGCCCCGCCTGCAGCCCTTGGGCGTACATGTCCCCATAGGCCTTGAGCCGCTGCGCATCCTCGGCCAGATAGCCGGAAAACCGCGTGGACACCGCCTCGAGCTGCCACAGGGCGACGCCAATGCCCAGCCCCGCCAGCACCATGAAGGCCAGGAAGGCCAGCCACAGCCGATGAGTCAGGCGCAATCGGCCCTCGACGCGCTGGAACCAGCCGCGCACCCCACCGGCCACGAGGTTCCCCTCGTGCAGCCGCAGTGCCGGATCAGCCCGCAGGCGCGCATACAGCGCTTCGGCTGCAGCCACTTCGTCCCGAGTGGCCTCGGTCCGGACCGAGACGAAGCCGTCGCCATCGGCCTTGGCCGTCACATAGGCGCGCACCCAGTAGTGATCGCCATCCTTGCGCCGGTTCTTCACCACCCCCGTCCACGGACGCCCCGCCTGCACCGTGGCCCACAAGTCCCGAAACGCCTCCACCGGCATGTCCGGGTGACGCAGGATGTTGTGGGGCTGACCGATCAGCTCCACCTCCGCAAAGCCCGATACCTGCACGAAGGCATCGTTGGCATACACGATCCTCCCTTTGCCATCGGTGTGGCTGATGATCACCTGGCCACTGGGATACGGGTACTCGCGCTGGGTAACGGGCTGGTTGTCGCGCATGCTCTCGAACCGGATTGCGGGGAAGTACACCCGCCGCCGCAGAACCGCCGGGCGCGAGTGGATACCACAGTCTTATCGGTGCAGCGCCCCCCCACTTGAGGGGAGATGAGCGCCTGCCGACCCGCAACGCCACCGGGGCCGCGCACGGCGCCCACCCCCTGATCATAGGAATTGCGATGGCATCAGGAATCCTATGGGCAGGCGGCGAGTGCCCGCACGCGTCTGGGCTTGGCCACATGGTCGTCTCCGACTCATCGTTTCTATGACCCGGCACGCGTCCCCCATCACCCCACCCGTCCCCGTGCTCACCCTCCATATCCTTTGAAAGCAGTGGGTTAGGGGGGCGAACACTACCCGCGCGCCCGTTGGCACACAGGTTGCATACACGGATGGCAACACCCTAAAGGACAGGAAGCCCCGCATCGGGGCAAGCGGATATGGCCATCGCGCAACCCAGGATCGACGTGCATCGCATCCCCTCGGGGTACCGGGGCACCCTGCACACGGTCCGCCACATCACCGACCTGATCAAGGAAGGCGCCAAGGACTTCACGGTCCGCCAAACCGCGATCGGCATCCTCCGCCACCGCGCGGTAAAGCCCAAGGACTACGCCGGAGAAATCAAGGCGCTGTTCGAGTGGGTGCAGCAGAACATCCGCTACACCAAGGATACCTACCGCATCGAAGTGCTCCACTCCCCCCGGCGAATGCTGGAGCTGCGCGCGGGCGACTGCGACGACATGACGATCCTGCTGGGTGCGCTGCTGGAGTCCATCGGGCACCCGGTACGGCTGGTGCTCACCGGGCCGGATGGGCTGCGTCCGGAACTGTTCAGTCATATCTATCTGGAAGTACTGCTCAGGGGAGGCTGGATCGCCCTGGACGCCACCATGCCCCACCCCATGGGTTGGGCGCCGCGCACCCCGATCAGGAAGGTCGTCCACCTGGAAAGGAGATCCGAGATGATGGCTGGCGACGAGCATGTGCAGGGCTTAGCGGTAGCGGAGCCGCCTCCACCTTGGCTGGACACGCTGGTCCGAGCCCTGGAGGGCGAGGTCATCCGCCCCAAGGACGAACGGGTTAAACAGTTGTGGACATTGCTCAGGGCGCGGCAGTTGCTCCACCGCAGTCACTGGCTCAAAGCGGTGCTGCGGCGCATCTGGCAGCGCGGCCTTGCCGCCCGACCCCGTCCGCGCACGGTGAGCCACTTCGTCGGCAACCTGCGGCGGCTTGGCTTGCTACCGCAAGCGTCCGCGCCGGCCACGGCACCGGGGGGTCCCGCCACGCCAGCCATGCAGCCGGCGCAAGCCGTCACCCTGCGCCCCATCGCCACGGTTCAGCCAGCAGCCGTGCAGCCGGTGAAGCCCGCACCGGTACTGGTGCAGGCGCCCCCACCCCAGGCGGCCGCCCGATGAAACAGCCCGCCCAACTCCCGGAAGCGCTGGCGCTGGCCACCCGGCAAGGCGCCGCGCTGTACGAGCAGTTCAACGGTTACCTGCCGCCGGGCGTGGAGACCGTGCGCCACCCCCGGGTGATGCCCCCCCTGGTAGTGGAACTGGGCACCCTGGTGGGCGTGATCTACCGCTCGGACAAAGGCCAGCCCGGCCAGCCGCTGACCTACATCCACCGCATGGAAAACCCGCCACGCCTGGTGTGCAACACGGAGGGGACGCAGTTGTACATCGTTGGCGGCAGCTATCGGGTCACGGCCCGGGGGATCGAGGGATGAGGCAAGTCGCCTCCGGCCGACGGCGCAAACGACAGGAGTGTGCTCATGACACAGGATGCGGGGCTTGGACTGGACGAACTGATGATCGTGAACCCGGGGCCGCGGGGGCTGGCGGGGCTGTTCCTGGGCGCCGACGGCACCTTGTACCAGGCCCAGCCACTAGGCGCCGCTGCAGGCGCCAACCCGTACTACCTGTCGGCGGACGGCATGCTCTACACGCAGTGCGGGACGCATCCGCCGGGGACAAGGGGCATGTCCGGGGTCGGCTCCGCGACACCCGACGTGCTGCCGTCCAAGCACTTCCTGGGCGCTGACGGCGTGCTGTACGAAGTGGTCTCGCCGACAACGCCCACGACGCGCTCCGCTTGATTCAGAGACATCGCGGGTGCTCCCGCCAACCGAAGGAGACTTTCATGGCCAAGGTTCAAGGCGTCAAAGAGAAGCTGCACGCACCGATCTACGACGCGTTTTTCATCAAGGAGCAATCGAACGGCGCGGAAAAGAAGCGATTCACCGACTACATGACCGATCCGCGGGTAATCCGGTTCTTCGTGGACATCCAGAACAAGACCCGGCTGGAGACCAACTTGCAGGCCTCGGGCGTGCTCCCCAGCCTCAACGCTTTCGAAGCACGGGCGCTGCGGGTGGTGGTTTCGAACCTGCGGCTGACGGAGAAATCCCGATCCAGCGAAAGCACCACAACCTCGGACACAACAACGGGAAACGCCTCATCAAAGAACAAGGTCGTGAATCTGGAATCGGAAATCCAGGTCAGCGAGGCGGAGATCCTGTCGGACCTCATCTACAACTCGGTCACCTCGCTGATCGTGGGCGAAAAGACCATGATCGAGATGCCCACCTTCTGGTTCCCCTCCGGCGCCGGGGTCAGTCCGGGCTTCCCGGCCGTTTCCAACCACGGAGAGGCCAACCCCACCGCCACCTTCCGCTTCGCCGAACCGGTGTTCATCGAGCCGCAACAAAACTTCCGGGTGGAAATCTCGTTTCCCCAGGGCGTGCCCGGCTATGGCGAGAAGGACTCCGGCAAGCTCGCTTCGGTCACCGGCCCCATGCGCATCTGGGTCGTGCTCGATGGCTACCTCACCCGGGACGTCCAATAACCCGCGACAAGACCAAGGAGACAAGTCATGCACTATCTGAGCGAAAGCGACGTCACCCGGATGCTGGGTATCGGCCACTTCGGTGAAGTGCGCCAGGGCCCGGACGGGCACCTCTACGAATATGTGCAGGGCGTGGATGGCCTGGGCAATCCGATCGGTGGTTTCTGGAGCCGGCTCAAGAGCGTCGCCCGCCGCGCGATGCCCCTGGTGCAGAAGGTTGCCCCCTTCATTCCTGGTGGCGCGGCGGCACTGACGGCGGCCACCCCGTTCCTCAAGGCGGCGGGCGTGGCCGGCCACCCGGGTATCGGCGAGCTGTACGAGGCACCGGACGGAGCCCTGTACCGCGTGCAGGGGCTGGAGGCAGATGAGGACCTGCGCGGGCTGGGTGAAGACGCGGCCGGCCAGATGATGGGCGTCGGCTACTTTGGCGAGGTGCGCCAAGGCCCGGACGGCAACCTCTACCAGTACACCCAGGGTGTGGACGGATTGGGCAATCTCACCGGCTTCTGGGGCAAGTTGCGCAAGGTCGCCAAGACCGCACTCAAATACCACCCGGTGTCCCTGGCGCTGAAAGCCGCTCGCCCTCTGGTGCAGCAAGCCCTCCCGATCGCGCAGAAGGTCGCCTCAGCCGTTCCTGGCGGCGCAGAGGCGATGGCTGCAGCCGCCCCCGTACTCAAGGCGGCCGGGGTGGCCGGACACGGCAGCCTGGGGGCGCTGTATCAGGCACCCGATGGCGCCCTCTATCAGCCGGTGAACGGCGTCGCCGAGGACGAACTGGGCAGCCTTGACGCCAGCGACGCACTCCAGGGCCTGGACGAAGACCCGGAACTCCGTGGTTTCGACGCCGACAGCGACCTCAACGGTTGCGACTGCGCGCACGCCAAACTGCGCGGTCTCGACGCCGACGAGGACTTGCGCGGCCTGGAAGACGCCAGCGACATCAACGGCCTGGCCGCCGACCCCGACATGCAGGGCATGGACGGCTACCTGCGCCCGCACACCATCAGCGGCATCGAACGCTACGAGCCCGAGCGCCCGGCACAAACCCGCTGGCACACCCCCACGGGTGACGTACCGGAAGTATGGAAACCGCTCTGGTAAGCCATCGCCACCACCCCGCCAGGACACCCCGGCGACCCGCCGGCGCCTGGGCAACCGCAGGAGAACACGACCATGCGAGCAGGTCTCGGATTGGCTCAGGAACCGGCGCCACCCCGCCCGGTGCATGAAGCGCCCGCCAAGGAAATCCCCTACGACTACGTCGCCAAGTTCAAGCTGCAAGGCAATCCCGGCAACCGGGTGCAGGACGTCATCAACATCAGCGTGGACGGCAGCTTCATCGCCGTCGCCATCGCCTACAGTCTGGCCGCACCACCGAGCCCTCGGCTGGAAGCCATCCCCGTTGCGATCACCCGGGTGCAGCGGGAACAACCCGACACGCCACCACCCACCACTACCCTCACCCGGATTCTGGCGGAAACCCTTGCCGGCAAGCTGTCGCTTTCCCTGCCGGGGACCGACTCACCCCAGGCCGACCGCGCGGCTACGGTTGAGCATCTGAGCAACCTTGTCCGCTGCTTCCTCTACAAAGCCTGCGGCGTCCAGTTCAAGTACAGCATCGTCGACAGCGGCACCGGACGCGAGCTGCAAAACCAGCCCATCCACAACATCGCCGGGCTGGGGGAATCCGGTGGCGAACGCCCCTTCCGCCCCTTCGCCAAACCCATGCTCTTCCAACCCCGATCCACCATCCGCATCGAGATCGAGGAAATCTCCCAAGGCCCCCTGTATGCGGGCGCCGAACTCTACATCGTCCTCCACGGCTACAAGGTGCTGGGCTAGGAGCGGCGCAATGAGCCTCTGCCACCACTGCGGCATCCCCCTCGACGCGGGCTATTTCGATGAATCGTCCATCCAGCCCGCGCCCGAGCCAGGACAGGAAGTCATCCTCGCCCGC
>DAITAZ010000038.1:0-35739 GCA_036824045.1 Rhodocyclaceae bacterium | reverse complement strand
ATACCGCCGATGCCAAGCTCGCCATCATGGAGGAGTGCGGCTTCAAGGTGACGCGTAATCCGTCCGAGATGGGCAAGCTGCTCAAGAGCCTGCTCTAATCGCCGCGTTGTTGCCTGAAGAAACCGCGCCGGGCCGCAAGCCCGGCGCGGTTTTGTTTTGGGCGTTCCCAATGCCGAGCCGGTTTAGAATCTCGCAGCTGTGTTCTCCGCCTTTCCCCTGACCGTTCATGCCTGATTTTCTTGCCCCTGATTTCTGGATGTCGGTGCTCCAGATCATTGCGATCGACCTGGTCCTCTCCGGAGACAACGCGGTGGTCATCGCGCTCGCCTGTCGCAATCTGCCACCCAGCCAACGGAGCCGGGGCGTTTTCTGGGGCGTGTTTGGTGCGGTTGGCCTGCGTGTGGTGCTGACGGCGTTTGCCGCCAGCCTGTTGGGCTATCCGTATCTGCGGCTGGTGGGCGGGCTGCTGCTACTCTGGATTGGGGTCAAGCTGCTGCTGCCTGAAGGGGATGGCGAACCGGAGGTCCAGGCGGCAGACAACCTGTGGGGGGCCGTGCGCACCATCATCGTGGCGGACTTCGTCATGAGTCTCGACAATGTGATCGCGGTCGCGGGTGCTGCTCACGACAGCCTGTTTCTGCTGATCTTCGGCCTTGCCGTCAGCATTCCCCTGATTGTGTGGTCGAGCCAGTTCATCATGAAAACCATGGAGCGCTTCCCGGTGGTGGTGACACTGGGTGCGGCGCTACTTGGCTATGTGGCGGGTGGCATGATCGTGACCGATATCGCCCTGGCCGGGACCGGGATCGGCAACTTCCCCGGCTCAAAGGTACTGGCCGGTGGGGCAGGAGCGGCTTTGGTGGTCGCCGCGGGATGGCTGTCCGCCCGGCGGCAGGGCAAGGCCGAGATCTATCGCGAACTCTGAGGACGGTGCAATGGCTTTGTATTTAAGCGAACAAGACGTGTCGGCGCTGGTCACCATGCCCATGGCCCTGGCGGCTGTCGAGTCTGCCCATCGAGCCCATGTGCTCGGCAGGGCTCAGGATATTCCTCGCAATCGCATCCGTTTCCCCGGTGTCACCATGCATTTGCTGCAAGGGGGTGTGCAGGCAGAAGGGGTGTTGGGCTACAAGGTCTACACCAGCAGCCGCGAGGGCAATCGTTTTCTCGTCCACCTTTACGACGCCGCCACCGGTCGCCCGCTTGCGGTGTTGGGTGCCGACGCGCTGGGCATGATGCGCACGGGGGCAGCGGGAGGCGTGGCGGCCAAGTGGTTGGCCCGACCGGATGCCCGGATCGCCGGTGTATTCGGAGCGGGCTGGCAGGCGCAAAGCCAGATCGAGGCATTGTGCGCGGTTCGGGACATTGAAGAGATCAAGGTATTCTCGCGCAGGCAGGAGCCTTTGCAGGCGTTCTGCCGCCGCATGAGCGAGCGTCTGGGCCGGACGGTGCGCCCGGCAACGGGCCCCGAAGAGGTGGTCCGGGGCAGTGATGTGGTGGTCACAGTCACCACCTCCGCTCAGCCTGTGTTCGAGGGCGCATGGCTGGAGCCCGGCACCCATATCAATGCTGCGGGCTCCAATTCCCTCATCCGTCGGGAGCTGGATGAAGCGTGCTTGCGCCGTTGCCTACCCATTGTGGTGGACTCCCGGGCTACGGCGTTGAAGGAAGCGGGGGATCTGCTGCCGCTCCTGGAAAAAGGGCGCAGCCACGAAGGCCAGTGGGTTGAACTGGGGGAAGTGATTGCAGGCTTGCGGCCGGGCCGGACCTCCCCGGAGCAGATTTCCGTGTTCGAATCCCAGGGCATGGCGATCCAGGATCTGGCTTTGGCTGCGCGGGTGTTGGCCAAGGCCCGGGAGCTGCGGCTGGGGTTGGAACTTCCCTACTGATTTGAGCGCCCCATGAGGCCGTCGCCGCTCGATACTTGTCTGGAAATGGCGTGCATCACCGACATCGGTCGAGTGCGCCGCCGTAACGAGGACGTTGTGCACGCTGATGCGGGCCGGGGCATTGCGTTACTGGCCGACGGCATGGGAGGGTACGCGGGGGGCGATCTGGCTGCTCGCATGGCGGTGGAGGGGCTTGCCGCCGGTCTGGCCAGGCGCTTGGCCACCGCCAAGCCGCATGCCCTCGACGCCTCCGGGCAGCCGAATGCGTTGACCGGGCTTGAGGAAGAAATCGGGCGGGCCAACCTGGATATCTACCGAGCTGCCTGCGCCCAGCCTGCTTACCGGGGGATGGGTACGACGCTGGTGGCGACATGGTTTTACAACGACTCCGCCACCGTCGCCCACGTGGGCGATTCCCGCTGCTACCGATTTCGGCATGGTGTGTTGCAATTACTCACTCGCGACCATTCCGTGTTGCAGGAGCAATTGGATCGGGGCATGATTGGCTTGGAGGAAATGGCCAGTCAGATTCGCAGGGGTATTGTCACCCGTGCGGTCGGAGTGATGCCCAGAGTCGATGTCGATGTGCGCACGTTCGATTGCCTGCCGGGCGATCTCTTTCTCCTGGTTTCTGATGGGCTGACCGACATGGTTCAGGATGACGTGCTTTTCAGACGTCTGGTTGCCGGGTGGGATTCGCTGGAACGGCTGGTTGCCGATCTGGTTGCCTTGGCAAACGAACAGGGCGGGCAGGACAATATCTCCGTGGTGGCGGTTGCTGTACGGGCACCGTTCCCGGCAAGGGTGCGAGGCAGATTTGGCGGTTGGTGGTGACGCAGGGCTGACTCGGGCTGGAGTGATCAAGGAGCAAGTTTTCGCATGGCAAAACTGGTACTGAGCATGGATGGACTCGTGCTCAAGGAAATCCCGCTGACCAAGGAGCGCACCACCATCGGTCGCAAGCCCCACAACGATATCCAGATCGACAATCTGGCCATCAGCGGCGAGCACGCGGCCATCACCACCATCGTCAACGATGCGTTCCTGGAAGACCTCAACAGCACGAACGGGACCTATGTGAACGGGCAACCGGTGCGAAAGCACTTCCTGCAGAACCAGGATGTCATCGAACTGGGCAAGTACCGGATCAAGTACGTCAACACCGCCGCGTCCGATGCGCAGCCGGCGCCAGACATGACCCGCACCACGGTCATGCGTCCGGAGGCTGCCCGAATCACCGCCGCTCCCGTGTCCCGGGTAGCGCTGGAGACGCAGATCAGTTCCCTTTCACCTCAGAGCTTTGCCGCCACACGCCCGGCTGCCCCGGTTGCACCCTATCCCGCCGCCTGCGTCTGTCTGTTGACCGGCTTGAATGCGGGGCGGGAGCTTGATTTGTCCAAGGACGTCACGACCCTGGGGCGCCCTGGCTGGCAAGTGGCCGCTATCGCTCGCAGACCCCAAGGGTATTTCCTGTCCCATGTGGAAGGGAGCGAATTCCCGACCGTCAATGGTGTTGCGCTGGAAGGCAATCACCGTTGCCTGGCGGATCACGATGTGATCGAGTTGGCCGGCGTCAGGATGGAGTTCCGCCTGCGACCGGCCTGAGGGGCCGGGGCGGGCTGCACCGGCGCGTGATGTTCTCCCTTAGCGGGAGGGCGCAGCGGGTGCTAATTTCACTTCCCTGTTTGAGAATCAGTATCAACGTCCGTTACTTTCCCCTGGCCTGCGGGCTGGTTTATCGATCCTCATGTTGCAATGAAATTCACGGTTCTTGGCTGTAGTGGCGGCATCGGTGGCGCAGGGTCCCGCACCACGTCCTTTCTGGTGGACGATGATGTGCTGATCGATGCGGGAACTGGCGTGGGCGAGTTGCCGCTCGCCCGGTTGGCCAGGATAGACCATGTGTTCATCACCCATGCTCATCTGGATCACATTGCCTGCCTGCCGTTGCTCGTGGATTCTGTGGGGGATCTGCGCCCCACCCCGGTTACCGTTTATGCCACCGACGCCACGCTGGCCGTGCTGCGCGCCCACATCTTCAACTGGGCCGTGTGGCCAGATTTCACCCGCATCCCCTCACCGGAGTCGGCATTCATGCGCTTCTGCCCGGTGGTGGTGGGCGAGCCGGTGGAACTCCCGGGCGGGCGAAGCATTACCCCTCTTCCGGCGTATCACACCGTTCCGGCCGTGGGCTATCACTTGGCAGGGACGGGGGGGAGCCTCGTATTCTCGGGGGACACCACCTCGCATCCGCCATTCTGGCAGGCCGTCAACAGCATTCCGGATCTGACTCACCTGATTGTCGAGACGGCTTTCGGTGACGAGGAAATTGCCCTGGCCCGGGCCTCCCGGCATCTGTGCCCCTCGCTTCTGGCGGAGGAACTGGCGCGCTTGAACAAGCAGCCGCAGCTCTGGATCACGCACCTCAAGCCAGGGCAGTTCGAGCTGATCATGGAACAGGTTGGCCGCTTGGCGGCGGCGTACTCGCCCCGTCTTCTCACCCACGGTCAGGTGCTGGAGTTCTGACGGCGGTCAAGCCACCCAGTCCAGCCTACGCTTTGCCCCCTGCCTGCCGTTAACCCATTTCCGGGACACGGCGAGGTCCCTCTGGTGCCTCAGGCGCCGGCCTTCCCGGGAACGAATGGCACAAGGAGCACGGTGGGGATGGGAGCACTTGATCTGGAAATCGCGCCTGCGGAGCTGGAGCAGCGGCTTGCCTTCGTGCGGGATGCCCAGGCGCTGGCCAATCGCTACCACCTTGCCGAGCCTGTCGAGGGGCTGATCAAGGATCTGGTCCGTGATCTGGCCCGTCTTTTCCGTGCTGAGTGGGCGAGCTGCCATGTGCTGACTGAGGACCCAGCCCTGCTGGTGGTTGCCGCAGGGGGAGATGCAAGCCGCCCGGTAGGCGCCGGCGTCGGGGTCAATGAGCGTTCGGCCGCAGGGTACGTTGCCTTGCATCGGCGCTCGGTCAATATTGCCAACGCGAGCGACAGCAAGGCCTTGGCGAGCCAGTTTCCGGGGCTGCAATTGCGGGCCGGGATCGACGGTTGTGGCGCGGATCGGGTTCATCAACGTCTGCTCGCACCCCTTCTCGGTGCGGACGGACAGATGCTTGGCGTTCTGGAGTTGGCCAACCATCGTCCCGGCGGGGCGTTTCCGGTGGGCATGGAGCGGGCGCTGGTTTGCCTGGGCGCGCTGACCGCCACGCTGCTCCCCCCCCGCAGGCCGCCGGCGCCCATTCCTCGTGGCCCCTACGAACTGCTGGTCATGGACGGCTACCTGGCTGCGGCGGATCTGGATTCCGCCACCCAGGAAGCCCGCAGGGATGGCACCCATATTCAGGAACTCCTGTCCCGCCGCTTCGATGTGCCTCGGGCCGCGATCGGCCAGGCACTGGGGAGGTTTTTCGGTGTTCCCTACCTCCCCTTCGACCGGGAGCGGATCAAGCCGCTCGATCTGCTGAAGAACCTGAAGCAGGACTACGTGCTGGAGAACACCTGGTTGCCGGTGGAGGAGGGACGGGACGGCATCCTGGTCCTGACCATGGATCCGGAGCAGGTACGCAGCACCCGGGTGGTGGCCAACGTATTCCCCAAGGCCATGATCCGCTACTGCGTGACGACGGCCGCGGAATTCCAGCTGACTGTGGAGCGCTTCTTCGGGGCGGCGGAGGACACCACTTCGGTCAATGACCTCCTCTCGGGGCTGGAGGATGAGGACGGAGGCGACGAAGGTCCGCCACCCGAAGAGGCTTACCAGGACAACGAACTGGTCAAGCTGGTGAACCGCATCATTAACGATGCGTACAAGATGGGGGCCTCGGATATCCATATCGAGCCCCGACCGGGCAAGGAAAAAACCCTGATCCGCTTTCGCCGCGATGGCTCTCTGGTGCCTTATATCGAGGTGCCCGCCGGCTATCGGGAGGCCATCGTCGCCCGGATCAAGATCATGTGCGATCTGGACATCTCCGAGCGGCGCAAGCCCCAGGATGGCAAGATCAAGTTCAAGAAATTCTCGCCCCTCGACATCGAGCTCCGGGTGGCCACCATTCCCTCGGCCGGCGGTGTCGAGGACGTGGTGATGCGTATTCTTGCCGCGGGCGAACCCATCCCCCTGGACAAACTCGGCGTGCTGCCCGGGAATCTCAAACGCCTCAAAGAGGTAGTGAGCAAACCCTACGGCATCTTCTTCGTGTGCGGGCCCACCGGCTCGGGCAAGACCACCACCCTGCATTCCATCCTCAATTACATCAACACGCCGGATACCAAGATCTGGACAGCGGAAGATCCGGTGGAAATCACCCAGAAGGGGCTGCGTCAGGTCCAGGTCAACAAGAAGGCCGGGCTGGACTTTGCCGGGGTGATGCGCGCGTTTCTGCGGGCGGACCCTGACGTGATCATGGTCGGCGAAATGCGCGACAAGGAAACCGTTTCCATCGGTATTGAGGCTTCGCTCACCGGTCACCTGGTGTTCTCCACCCTGCACACCAACAGTGCGCCGGAGTCCGTGATTCGCCTCCTGGACATGGGCATGGATCCCTTCAACTTTGCCGACGCCATTCTGGGGGTGCTCGCTCAGCGTCTGGCCAAGCGTCTGTGCCCGAGTTGCAAGCAGGCCTATCACCCGGATGCGGCGGAAATGGATCGCTTTCTGCGCGAGTACTTCGAGGAACTTGCCCACACCGAGACCGCCAAACGGGACCCGGATGCAGCCCGTGCGCGGGTGATGGAGGAATGGCGCGCCAGCTATGGCGACGAGCATGGCCACTTCACCCTCTATAAAGCCGTCGGGTGCGAGCAATGCAGTGGCACGGGTTACCGCGGGCGGGTCGGGCTGCACGAACTGATGGTGGGCACCGACGGCGTCAAACGCCTGATCCAGGAGCGGGCGCGGGTGGCGCTGCTGCTGGCCGAAGCGCTCGAAGACGGCATGCGCACCCTGAAGATGGATGGCATGGACAAAGTGCTTGCGGGCATCACGGACATGAAACAGGTGCGGGCGGTATGCATCAAGTAAACCACCGCCGTCGCCAACGTGGGTTCAACCTCATTGAGCTGCTGCTGGTGGTCACCATCATCGGCATCCTCGGGGCGGTGGCCATCCCCCAGTATCAGAACTACGCCATCCGCGGAAAACTGGCCGAAGGCTTCACCATGGCCAGTTCCCTGCGCACTGCCATCGACAGCAAATTCAATGTCTCCGGGCCCGGTTCCATGGCTTGCAGCGATGCGGCCTCGTGCATGGCCCTCGGCGTGGCGGACCATTCGGCCAATCCTTCCAAGTATGTGGACGCGGTCACCTCGTCAGCGGACGGCATCATCACCATCCGCTTTTCAACGGTAGCCGGTGTGCCCGCAACCGCCAACGTTCTGGAGTTTGTCCCCGCCGATGCGCCGTCCGGGGCTACGGTCGCGGTCGCCCTCGACGAGGACGCCAATGCGGGTAAGCCGTACTTCTGGCGATGCCGTCCCGCTGCCTCGGGGGGAGTCGCCCCCCGGTTCATTCCGCGCGTGTGCAGCAACTGACCCGAAACCCTGATCTGCCCCAGCGTAGGCGGGCCGCCCTGGCGGCCCGTTTTTCTTCGGTGCTCTTCATGGCAACGGGTTGCCAGCAAAGGGTTGCCCGCCGGTAACCCCTCAAGTCCGGGGCAAAGCTGCCGTGAATAGGCTGGAGCTTCCTTGCTGCATCAGGCGGTGCGGAGGAGGCGCAAATACCCAACGGGAATCGCACCCAGTCTTTGCAAAGAGGAGTATCAACCATGTCCATGAAGCAAAAAGGTTTCACGCTGATCGAACTGATGATCGTCGTCGCGATCATCGGTATCCTGGCCGCTGTGGCGCTGCCCCAGTACCAGAACTACACCACCAAGGCCAAACTGTCCGATGGTCTGTCCCTGGCGGGCGGCCTGAAGACCGCCATCAGCGAAGCCTTCAACAACAACGGCCCGCGCTCCATGGCTTGCACCACCACGGGTACCGATTGTGAAGCCTTCGGCGCCCCGACCAACCTGCACACCAATCCGTCCGCCAATGTGAGCTCGGTAGCCTCCGCCGCTGATGGCACGATCACCATCACCTTCAGCACCGCCGCGGGTGTGCCGGCCACTGCGAGCAAGATTGAACTCGTTCCGTCTTCCGCATCGACGGGCGCCATTGCCGCCCTGGACCTGTCTGCCGCCGCCAACGCCGGCGCTGCCTACACCTGGCGCTGCCGTCCGGGTAGCTCCAGCGGCGTGGAAGCCAAGTTCCTGCCCGCAGTTTGCCGCGCAGTGGCCAGCAGCTAATCTCGGCTGAGCCAACCGCAACCGGTCTGGCCCGGTTGCGCGCAAGAAATCACCCCCCGTTCCGGGCAACCGGGCGGGGGGTGGTTTTTTTGGGTGTTCCGGTTTCGCTCAGCATCTTCTGCCGAGCATGAGAAGGCACAGGGGAGCCGCCAGGAAAACCGCCACGGGCGCCAGCTCCGCACGGAGAAACGCTTCGGCGTTCGCCGGTGGAAAGTAGCGCCCGGGCCACTGCTCGATCAGCCAGAAAAGGGGCGCAAATCCCGCGAGAACGGCGAGGATGGCGCCCGGGTGCGGAAAACGGGGGCGAGGTGGACGCATGGGGTATCCAAAATGTCGGGATTGTCCGGGGGGCTGCCGGGCGGGACGTTTGACCCAAGGCAAATTCCGGCCGGGGAGCGGGGCGTAATTTCGCCTTACGACAATAGGGCGGGAGAATGCTGTGGGTCAGGATATCCCCGGAGCCACGTTCCGGCAGGAGGATTTCGAGCGCTTCTCCGGCTGCCTGGAGGTGGAAACTGCCTTGCTCGAGTCCTGGTACCACGGAGGCGGTTTCAGGGACGCCAGTTTCGTTGCCGGGTTCGAACTGGAGGGGTGGTTGCTGGACGAATCGTTCCGCCCGGCGCCGCTCAATCAGGCTTTCCTGGCGCGCATCGACCATCCGCTGGTGGTTCCCGAACTCTCCACCTTCAACATCGAACTCAACGGTACCCCCCAGGTGTTCGGCCCCTACGCCTTGCCCGCCCTGGAGGCCGAACTGCTGACCACTTGGCGGCAGTGTCTGGCGGTGGCGGAGGAACTGGAGAGCACGCTGTTGATGATTGGCACCCTGCCCACCCTGGAAGAGGCGGATCTGAGCCTGGAGCACATGTCGCCGCTCAACCGCTACCGTGCCCTCAACGAGCGGGTGCTGGCGGAGCGGGCCGGGCGGCCTCTAAGGCTGCAGATTGCTGGTCGGGAGGAGCTCGATCTGACCCATAACGACGTGATGCTGGAGGCGGGAACCACCTCGTTTCAGGTGCATCTGCAAGTGCCCGCCCAGCAGGCTGCCCGCTATTACAACGCTTCACAGGTGTTGGCTGCGCCGCTGGTGGCGGTGGCCGCCAATTCGCCCTACCTGTTTGGTCGTGACCTGTGGGCCGAGACGCGTATCCCCTTGTTCGAGCAGGCGGTGGATGTAGGGGGGGAGGCCCACCCGGAGCGGCGGCGGGTGACTTTTGGTGCCGCGTATGCTCAACATAGCGTGATGGAAGTGTTTCGGGACAATCTGGAGCGTTTCCCGGTCCTGTTGCCCATCTGTTTCAATGGCGGCGCCGAAGAACTGGCCCATCTGCGTTTGCACAACGGCACCCTGTGGCGATGGAACCGGCCACTGGTGGGGTTCGGAGCAGGGCGTGCGCCGCATCTGCGCATCGAGCACCGGGTACTTCCAGCGGGTCCCACGGTCACGGACATGATGGCCAACGCCGCGCTTTACTATGGAGCGGTCCATGCCTTGGCGGGCCGCGAGCCGGGGATCGAGGCGCGCCTGCCTTTTGCGGTGGCGCGGCGCAATTTCTACGAAGCGGCCCGTGCCGGGCTGGATGCGCGGATCGAATGGCCGGGCTGTGGGGTGGCCCCGGTGACGCAGGTGCTCAAAGGCGTGATCCTGCCCTTGGCGGCGGAGGGCTTGGCGGCGTTGGGCGTAGCCGACGCCGACATTCGCCGTTACCTGGGCGTCGTGGCGGCTCGGGTGGAGAGCGGACAGAACGGTGCCGCCTGGCAGCGGGCCTTTGTGGGTCGCTACGGGCCGGACTTTGTTGCCCTCACTGCCGAGTACCTGGAGTTGCAGCGGGGCGGCGCACCCGTCGCCCAGTGGCCAGTGTGATCCTTGCCCTGGCGTGGCAACCGCCTGCGGACAACACTGGGAGGGTTCAGCCGTTGCCGACAAGCCTACCCAAAGGGCGTAGACTTCCGCCATAGCCTGTGGCGCGGCGCACGCCGTGCCCGATAACGACAGATTTGACGCCCCGACGCCATGTTGACCTCGTTTGACGCCTTGCCGGAGGGCTTCCTCCAAGCCTCGGCACGGACCCTGCACCAATGCCTGCCGGGCCCCGCCCTTATCCATCTGCCGGGCCGGCGGCCAGAGCCGCTCTTCGTGTCCGTCATGCTCCACGGCAATGAGGACACCGGCCTCAAAGCCATCCAGCAGGTGTTACGCCATTACAGCCATCGGCCATTGCCACGGGCGCTGTCGCTCTTCGTCGGCAATGTGACGGCCGCGCGGGAAGGTATGCGCCGGCTGGACGGTCAGCCCGATTACAACCGGGTCTGGCCCGGGACCGACACGGCTTCCTGCGCCGAGACGGCGCTGATGGCTCAGGTGACGGCCGCCATGCGGGCCAGAAGGGTGTTTGCCAGCATCGACATTCACAACAACACGGGGCTCAACCCCCATTACGGTTGTGTCAATCGCCTCGATCCCCGCTACCTGCATCTGGCTCGATTGTTCTCCCGCATCGTGGTGTATTTCACTCAACCCAGGGGCGTGCAGTCGGCTGCGTTTGCCCGGTTCTGCCCGGCGGTCACTGTCGAGTGTGGCAAGCCGGGGGTAGCGGCGGCGGAGCACCACGCTGCGGAGTTCGTGGATGCGGCCCTGCATCTGGATCACTTCCCCGAGCATCCGGTGCCCGCGCACGACATCGATCTGTATCGCACCATCGGTGTCGCTGCCATTCCGGAGGCGGTTCATTTTTCCTTCCGCGAGGCGGCGGATCTGGTCCTGCCGGCGGATCTGGACCAGCTCAATTTCCGGGATGTGCCAGCCGGCACTTCGTTCGGACGGGTGAACCGGTCTGGAACATTGCCGCTTTCCGTACACAACGGTGATCGCCAGGTGGCGGCGGACTACTTCGCCATTCACGAGGGCGAGCTGCGCACCATCCGGCCCTTGATGCCCGCCATGCTGACGCTGGACGAGCGGGTGATCCGCCAGGATTGCCTGTGTTACATCATGGAGCGTTTGCCCTATCCCTTGCCTACCCAGATGGCGCGGGCGCTGGACGAGGTGGAGGGTTGATCCGGGGGCGTTTCACGCCTACAGTGAAAACTCCCCATCTCCGGAGACCACCATGATGCGCAAACTCCTCGCCAGCCTCTCCGCCTTCGTATTGTTCGCCGCTTCCACGGTTGCTTTTGGTTGCCCGGCGGACGGTAAAGCCAAAACTGATGGCAAGGGAGAAATGAGCCAGCCGGCCAAGCCCCGCACCTGAGTGCTTGGATTAAAGGGCAGGGCAGAGGGGGCGGCATTGGCCGCCCTTCTCTTTTTCAAGGGGCCCGGCTTGCCCCCGGGCGCGGCTCCCGGGGGCGCTTATGCGGTGGCGTGGCTGTGCCGGGCCAGTTGGCGCTGGCGTGCCGCAGCCCTGGCGTCCAGCCAGTTCTTGCCGGCAATCAGGCACGCCAGGGCGATGAAGGCGCCCGGTGGCAGGATGGCCAGCAGGAAGCCGGGGTAGTCCGTCGGCAGAACCTGAATGGCCTGGGCGCCGGGGAAGAGCTGGTCGATACCTGCGAAGAGGGTGCCGCTGCCCACCAGCTCCCGCATGGCCCCCAGCACGCCCAGCACCAGGGTCAGTCCGATGCCCATGCCCAGCCCGTCCACCGCCGAATGGGCGGCCGGGTTCTTGGCGGCGAAGGCTTCCACGCGCGCCAGCACGATGCAGTTGGTAACAATGAGTGGAATGAAGATGCCCAGTACCAGGTACAAGGAGTGGAGCCAGGCGTTGAAAGCCAGATCCACGGCTGTGACCAGGGCTGCGATGATGAGGATGAAGACGGGAATGCGGATTTCGTAGGGAATGAGGTTGCGCAGGAGCGAGATGGCGAGATTGGAGAGAATCATCACCAGGATGGTGGCGATCCCGAGGCTCACGCCATTGACCACGCTGGTGCTCACCGCCAGGATCGGGCACAGGCCCAGGATCTGGACCAGCCCGGTGTTCTGTTTCCAGATGCCGTTGAGGGTGATTTCGCGATAAATGCTCATGGGCACCTCCTTAGAGCGAACTGCCCGAGGGGGCGGAGAACAGCCGTTCCTGGTTGCGGGCTGCGAAATCCAGGGCGCGGCCCACTGCGTGGGTGACGGCACGGGCGCTGATGGTGGCGCCGGTCATGTAGTCGAACCGTCCGCCGTCCTTGCGGACCTTCCATTTTTCCAAGGCGATCTGGCCGATGCCTTTCCCGTCGAATTGGGTGATCCACGGGCGGGTCTTGTTGCGGTCCTTCTGCGGATCGATGTAGTCGCCCAGCCCCGGGGTTTCCTTGTGTTCGGTCACCCGCACGCCGGAAAGCAGGCCGTCCTGCCCCATTGCCAGGATCAGCCCGATACGGCCGCTGTAGCCGTCGGGCGCCGCGGCTTCCAGTACCAGCGCCACGGGCTGCCCAGCCTTGCGGGCCCGCAGCACCCTCACCGGGTCGCTGTTGCCGAGCGCGGCATTGGCCGGCACGAGCACCGCGTCGTCAAGGAGCGCGTTGTCGTAGCGGGTGGCGGGAAGGATCGCATCGATCTGTTTCTGTTTCTCGGCCTGAATGCTGGCTTCGATCTTCTCGCGGGTCAGCTCGAAACTGGCGGCCATCAGGCCGGTGAATACCACGGTGAAGGCCAGCAGGGTCGCGCCGGAGCGCAGGGACATGATTTGGGCGCTTGGCTCCAGGGGCTTGTCGCTCACCGGACTGTCCTCCCGTCCGCATGGGGCGCTCTTGGCGCGGGAGAGGCGGTACCTCCCGTAGTCGGCCGGAAGCGGTCCTTCATGGCTTGTCCCCCTTGTGGCCAAACACGGGTGGCTGGGTTTTCATGTCGATGATGGGGACGCAGATGTTCATGAGCAAGACCGCAAAGGCGAGGCCGTCGGGGTAGGCGCCAAAGCTGCGGATGAGCCAGGCGATGACCGCGATGCCCGCGGCGAAGATCAGCTTGCCGCGGGGTGTGGTGGCACCGGAAATGGGGTCGGTAACGATGAAGAACGCCGCCAGTAGTGTGCCGCCGCTGGCCAGATGGAAGAGGGGCGAGGCGAAACGGCTGCCGTCGATGAGGTGAAAGCTGCCGGAAATGACGGTCAGCGCGGCGAGGAAGGCAACCGGCATGTGCCAGGTGATCACCCGTTGTTGCCACATGAAGAGGCCTCCCAGCACGTAACCCAGGCCGATCCATTCCCACCCCTTGCCACCCGCGAAGCCGAAGGCACCGCCCTGGCTGAGGATGGCGGCAACGCTGGCCTGCTCGCCGCCGCTGCGCAGGCCGGTGCGCAGCGCATCCAGCGGCGTGGCTGCGGTGATGGCGTCCAGATCGCGGCTGCCGCCGAAGATCAGCCCGATCTGGGTGGCCGCGTCCAGGTGAGCGGCCGGCCACTGGGACATCAGTGCCGGAAACGAGACGATCATGGCGCAGAAAGCCACCATTGCCGGGTTGAACGGGTTTTGCCCCAAGCCACCATAAAGATGCTTGGCTACGACAATGGCGACCAGCGTCCCCACCACCACGATCCACCAGGGGGCGATGGGGGGGAAAGTCAGCGCGATCAACCAGGCGGTGACAAGCGCGCTGCCGTCGGCCAGGAAGCGCCCCACCGGGCGGCCGCGGGCGGAGAGCATGGCGGCTTCGGCGGCGAGCGCGGTGGCCGAGGCCAAGCCCAACTGCACCAGGATGCCGGGGCCGAACTGCCAGACGTAGAGCGCAACGCCCGGCAACAGGGCGAGCAGCACCTTCACCATCACGGCGGTGACGCTGGCGGGTTTGCGCACGAAGGGGGAATTGAACATGGATCGGGGCTTTCTGGGGTCGTGGGCCGCCAAAGCGGCGCCTGCCAATCCTTAGCTAGGGCTTTCCGGTGGCGTTTTGGCGATCTCGCGCATCTGGGCGCGGCGGGCTTCGATGGCTTGCACCTCGGCTTGCTGATCGGGCGTCAGGTTGTCGGTGTTGCGCGGCTGCACGGCGGCTTTTTGCGCCCGGGCGCGCTCCATGGCGGCGCGGATGAGCGCCTGCTTCGGATCTTCCGTCGCGGGCCCGGCGTTCTGGGGGGCGTCCGGAGTGGCCGCTGCGGGTTTTGCGGTGGCGCGGGTGCTCTCCGCCTTCTCCCGTCCGGCGGCGGTCTTGGCGGCAAGCTTGGCGGCCTTCTCGGCCTTTTCCCGCTCCTCCCGAGCCTGGCGGAGCTCGAAGCGTTCGCGGGCCTGATCGGCAGCGGCCTTCTCCCTCTCCCGGGCCCAGATCTCGGTTTTGGCGAAGCGGTAGTAATCCACCAGCGGAATCCGCGACGGGCACACGAAGGCGCAGCAGCCGCATTCGATGCAGTCGAAGAGGTGATATTCCTGCGCCTTGCCGAAATTATGGGCACGGGAGAACCAGTACATCTCGAACGGCGCCAGATCCGCCGGGCAGGCTCGGGCACACTCGCCGCAGCGGATGCAGGGCATCTCGGGAGGCGGTGGGGGAAACAGGGTGGGGCTGGAGATGAGCACGCAGTTGGTGGCCTTGACCACCGGCACATGGCGGGCCGGCATGGCGTAACCCATCATCGGCCCACCCATGATGAAACGGTCGCTATCCGGCTTGATGCCGGTGAGCCGCGCCAGTTCGTCCATCGGCGTGCCGAACAGCACCTCGTAGTTGCGGGGGCGTTCCACATTGCCGGCAACCGTGACGATCCGTGAAATGAGGGGCTCGCCCCGCTCCAGGGCGCAGAACACCCCGTAGGCCGTGCCCACATTGAAGCACTGCACCCCGTAGTCGGTGGAGCGCTTGCCGTGGGGGACCTCGATGCCGGTGAGCACGCGGATCAACTGCTTGGCACCGCCTGCCGGGTAGAGGGTGGGGATCGCCACCACCTCGATGCCGCTCTCGCCGCTGCGGGAGGCGGCTTCCCGCATGGCCTGGGCAGCCTCCGGCTTGTTGTCCTCGATCCCGATCACCACTTCCTCGGCCTGCAGCATGTGGCGGATGATGAGACAGCCGCGCAGCACGTCGTCGGGCCGTTCCCGCATCAGCAGGTCGTCGCAGGTGATGAAGGGCTCGCACTCGGCCCCGTTGATCACCAGGGTGCGGGTGGAGCCGCTATTGCCGGCCTTGAGCTTCAAGTGGCTGGGGAACACGGCCCCGCCCAGGCCCACCACGCCCGCATCACGCAGGAAGTCCCGCACTTCGTCCGGCGGCGTGGTCCGATAGTTGAGCGTCTCCCGCGGGCCCCATTCTTCCTTGCCGTCGGGTTCGATGATCACCGCAAGGGCTTCCAGACCGGAGGGATGGGACATCACCCGGGGTTCCACGGCCTTGACCGTGCCCGAGGTGGGGGCATGCATGGCGGAGGAGACGTTGCCGTCGGCCGCGCCGATCCGCTGGCCCTTGAGCACGGTCTCGCCTGCCCTGACCAGGGGGCGCGGAGTCCCGCCGATGCTCTGGTGCAAGGGCACGATCAGTTCGCTGGGCAGCGGCGCCTGGGCGATCGGCTCGCGGGTGGAGGCTTCCTTGTTGGTCCGGGGCTTGACGCCGCCGTGGAAGCGGAAGAGTTGTCTCAGCATGGTGCGGGCTTCAGGCGGCGGGCTTGATTTCGATGACCGGGTACTTCCATTTCCAGGTTTCCACCGTCTCGTTCAGCGGTTTCATGGTGATGCAGTCCACCGGGCAAGGGGGCACGCACAATTCACAGCCGGTGCACAGGCCCGCCACCACCGTATGCATTTGCTTGGCGGCGCCGACGATGGCATCCACCGGGCAGGCCTGGATGCACAGCGTGCAGCCGATACAGGTCTGCTCGTCGATCAAGGCCACCGACTTGGGTTTCTCCTCGCCGTGCTCCGCTGACAGGGGCTTGAACTCTCGCCCCAGCAGGTCCGCCAGCTTGCGGATGCCTTCTTCGCCGCCCGGGGGGCACTGATTGATGTCTGCCTCGCCCTTGGCAATGGCCTGGGCGTAGGGCTTGCAGCCGGGAAAGCCGCATTGGCCGCATTGGGTCTGGGGGAGGATGCTGTCGATCTTGTCCACCAGCGGGTCGCCTTCCACCTTGAAGCGGACGGCCGCCCATCCCAGGGCCGCACCCAGCACGACGGCCCCGAGGGCCATGATCAGGATTGCTGCGATCACCGGGGTCTCCGCTCAGTGGGCCTTGTCGAGCCCGGCAAAGCCCATGAACGCAAGGCTCATGATGCCGGCTGTGACCATTGCGATGGCCGTGCCGCGGAAGTGTACCGGCACATCCGCTCCGTCCAGGCGCTCCCGGATGCCGGCGAAGAGCACCAGCGCCAGGGTGAAACCCACTGCGCTGCCAAAGCCAAACAGCAGCGAGGCCAGCAGATCGTGCTTGAGCGCCACGTTGAGCAATGGCACGCCCAGCACGGCGCAATTGGTGGTGATGAGGGGCAGGTAGATGCCCAGCACTTGATGCAGCACCGGGCTGGTCTTCTGGATCACCAACTCGGTGAGCTGGACGATGGCCGCGATGGTGACGATGAAGGCAAGGGTGCGCAGATACTCCAGCCCGAAAGGCATCAGCAGGTAGTGGTCGATCACATAACTGCTGCCGCTGGCGAGGGTAAGCACGAAAGTGGTGGCCGCGCCCATGCCCACCGCGGTTTCCAGCTTCTTGGAAACACCCATGAAGGGGCACAGGCCAAGAATGCGGACAAACACCACATTGTTGACAAGGACAGCCCCGATAATGATGAAGATATAAGCGGTCATCGCGCGCGAAACAAGAGTTAGCCGCGGATTATCACCTGACCGCACCCCCTGCTCAACCCTGAGGGCAGTATATGTTTCTGACTTGAATCAATAATCGTTCAGATAATCGTCAGCTTGGTGCAAGTTTTGCTTGGCTTCAGGAGGTGGCCGCCAAACGGCTCCCCTCCTGGTTTCCCCGAAGTTTCAACGCGCGTCTGCGGTCATTTCCCTGTCAGGCCCAGTGCTGCGTCGGTGCCGCGGAAATCGGCCAGGCGTTCCAGATCCCGCGCCAGTGCTTCGTGGGTGAGATGTCCGGCGTGGATCTGTAATCCGGCCTTGAGGCCCGCGTCGGCCTGCAGCGCGCCATTGAGTCCCTTGCTGGCGAGGGCCAGGGCGTAGGGGAGGGTGGCCTGGGTCAGCGCCAGGGTGGAGGTGCGGGCACAGGCCCCGGGCATGTTGGCCACGCAGTAGTGCACGACGCCCTCTTCCCGGTAAATGGGGGCCGCATGGGTGGTGGGGTGCGAGGTTTCCGCGACGCCGCCCTGGTCGATGGAAACATCCACCAGTACCGAGCCGGGCCGCATGCTCCGCAGATGCTCCCGGGTGATCAGGCGTGGCGCCAATTTGCCCGGAACCAGCACGGCACCGATGACCATGTCGGCGTCCGCGACCAGACTGCTCAGCGTCAGCGGGTCGGTGGCGACCGTTTCGATCCTTCCCTGATATTCGTTGTCCAGGGCCTCCAGGCGGCGCACATCCAGGTCGCTCACCGTGACCCGTGCGCCCATGCCGACGGCGATGCGGGTGGCGTTGGCGCCCACGGAGCCGGCCCCGACGACCAACACCCGCGCAGGAGCAACCCCCGGTACGCCCCCCATGAGCAGGCCGCAACCGCCGTTGGCCATCTGCATGGCCCATGCCCCCATCTGCGGGGCCAGACGGCCGGCAATGCGGGACATGGGGGCCAGCAGGGGCAGGGCGCCGTGGCGGTCCGTGACGGTTTCGTAGGCGACACAAGTGGCACCGCTGTCGAGCATGGCCTGGGCCAGAGCGGGGGCCGGTGCGAAGTGGTGGTAGGTGAAAAGGATCTGCCCCGGGCGGGCCAGGGGGTATTCGCCGGGCTGCAGTTCCTTGACCTTGATGATCATTTCCGCCGCGCCGTAGACCTCGGCGGCGGAAGCAACCAGGGTGGCGCCAGCCGTCTGGTAGGCCTGGTCACTGAAGCCGATCTGGGTGCCGGCACCGGCTTCGATGAGCACCTGGTGACCGGCTGCGCACAGGGTGTGCACGCCCGCGGGCGTCAGACCGACCCGGTATTCGTGGTTCTTGATCTCGCGAGGGGTGCCGACAATCATGGCCGTGCTCCTTGTTCCGGGGGCGCGCCCGGGCGCGCCCGTGGGTAGCGCCCTTCGGCGCGCAAAGGCAGGAGGGGGCCGAGGGTCAGGCGGGTTGGAACCCGCGGGTGGCTTCGACGCACTCCCGCACCAGTTCCGGGCCCCGGTAGATGAGCCCGGAGTAAAGCTGAACCAGGGACGCGCCTGCCGCAAGCTTGGCCCGTGCGTGCTCGCCCGAGAGGATGCCCCCGACGCCGATGATGGGGAGCTCCCCCGCCAGTTGCCGGGCCAGTCCGGCGATGACGCGGGTGGATTTTTCCCTCACCGGCGTGCCGGAAAGCCCCCCCGCCTCGTCCGCATGGGCCAGCCCTTCCACGCCTTCGCGACCGATGGTGGTATTGGTGGCGATAACGGCATCCAGCCGATGGCGGCGCAGGGCATCGGCGATGTTGAGCAATTGGCCGTCGTCCAGGTCCGGCGCGATCTTCAGTGCCAAGGGCACATAGCGGCCGTGCTCGTCCGCCAGTCTGGCCTGCTCCGCCTTGAGCGCGCCCAGCAAGGCATCCAGTTCCGATTCTCCCTGCAACTGCCGCAGATTCTTGGTGTTGGGCGAGGAGATGTTGACCGTCACATAGCTGGCCTGGGCGTAGACCTTGCGCAGGCAGATGAGGTAGTCGTCCGCGGCGCGCTCGATGGGGGTATCGAAATTCTTGCCGATGTTGATGCCCAGCACCTGCCCGGCCCGTGGACCGAAACGCGCGGCGGCGACATTGGCCAGTAGGGCGTCCACGCCGTGGTTGTTGAACCCCATGCGGTTGATGATGGCTTGAGCCTGGGGCAGGCGGAACAGGCGCGGCCTGGGATTGCCCGGCTGGGGCCGGGGCGTGATGGTGCCGATCTCCAGGAAGCCGAAGCCCAGGCTCGCCAGGCCGTCGATGGCTTCACCGTTCTTGTCCAGCCCGGCGGCGAGGCCGACCCGGTTGGGGAAGCGGATGCCCATCACGGTGACCGGGTCGTCGGCCGGACGGCTGCAGCCGAAGGGCAGGCCGCCGAGCAGGCGGAGCGATTTCAGGGTGAGTTCGTGAGCGGTTTCGGCGTCCAGACCGAAGAGAGCAGGGCGGACCAGATCGTAGAGCATGACGATCATTGTATACGCTTTGCCCGAGCCCTTGCCGGATGCGGCGCCCCGACCCTCAAGGCGTGCGCCGGGGCGCCGATAACCTCGGAAGTCGGGCCGGCTCCCACGTCCGGTTGCCGGCCCGAATCCGAGCGCGCCATGAACCCAATCGATATCTCGAAGTTTGAACAACTCAAGGCCTCCGGTGAGCTGCCCTCGCCCAAGGGCGTGGCGCTGGCCATCCTGCGCCTGACCCAGCGGGAAGGTGTGTCGCTGCCCGAGGTCGAGACGGTCGCACGCAACGATCCTGCTTTTGTCGGGCGGCTGATCAAGGCCGCCAATTCGGCATTCGGTGGCGGCCGCCGGCCGGTGGTGGCGGTGATGGATGCCCTGGTAACCCTGGGGATCGCCACTGTGCGGGCGATGGCACTGGGCTTCTCCCTCATCGGGCAATACCGGGCAGGCCCTTGCTCAGCCTTTGACTATCGTCGGTTCTGGGGGGCGTCCCTGGCAACCGCGTTGGCCATGCAAGGCATTGCCGAGCGGGGACGTTTCGGCCGACAGGAAGAGATGTTCGCCCTGGGGCTGCTGTCGCGTGTTGGCGAGCTGGCCATGGCGACCCTGTTTTCGGCCGAGTACGCCAGCGTGATCACAGCCTGGAACAATGGAACGCGGGCCCAGTTGATTGCAGCGGAGCGGCAGGCTTTCTCGCTGGACCATGTGGAGTTGTCCGTGGGGATGCTGTCGGACTGGGGTCTGCCCCGTGCCATGGTGGACGCCGTGCTGTTGGCGGGAAGCCCGGAAATGGCGGGCCTGGTGGAGAACGAGCGATCCCAAACCATGGCTCGGGCGCTGAATGTGGCGGGGCGGTTTGCCAGCGTCTGTCTGGACGAACCCGTGCGTCGGCAGCGCGCGTGCCTGGAGCTGGTCGCCGAGGCGAAAGCGTTCAACATCGATGCGGACGACGTGGCCGCGCTGTGCGATCAAACCGCGTTGCGCTGGCGGGAGTGGGGGGCGTTGCTGGAGGTGGATACCCATGCGGTGCCTGCCTTCAAGACCCTGCTCCAGGAAGCGGAAAGTGCTGCGCAGGCAGGTTCGCCGGCGGTGGAGCGGCCGGTGGCCGTGGTGGTGGACGACGACCCGGCGACCCGCGAGACCCTGAGGCTGATTCTGGAATCCCTGGGACATCAGGTGTTCGACGCGGCGGATGGGCGCAAAGGCATCGAGCTTGCGATGGACGTGCAGCCGGGGCTGATGGTGGCGGACTGGGTGATGCCCGAGATGGATGGGCTGGAGATGACCCGGGAGTTGCGCAAGACGCGCTTGGGCCGGGGCATCTACATCATCCTGCTGACGGGGTGCGAAACCGGGGAGGATGCCCTGGTGCGCGCGTTCGACAGCGGCGTCGATGACTTCCTGGTCAAGCCTGTGTCGTGCAAGGTGTTGCAGGCGCGCCTTCGGGCTGGTCAGCGCATCGTGCGCATGCAACGGGACATGGAAAAGGACCGGGAGGAGATCCGTCACTTTGCGGCGGAGTTGGCCATCAGCAACCGCCGTCTGGCGGAAGTCGCTCTGACTGACGCGCTGACCGGCTTTCCCAATCGCCGCTACGCCATGGACCGCATCGCCCAGGAGTGGGCGGCGACCACCCGCAGCCAGCGCCCGCTTGCGTGCATGGTGATCGACGTGGATGCCTTCAAGGGCATCAATGACACCCACGGCCACGACGTGGGTGATCAAGTATTGCGCCAGACCGCAGCCGCCCTCAAGCGCGGCCTGCGCGCGCAGGATGTGGTGTGCCGCACGGGGGGAGACGAATTTCTGGTGATCTGCCCCGACACTACCTTGGAGGCAGCCCTGGCGTGCGGGGAACGGGTGCGCCAGGCAGTGGAGGCCATCCAGGTGCGTACCGGCATGATCCAGTTGCGGAGCACCGTCAGCATTGGCGTGGCCGTGCGCGACGCGGGCATGACCGATGCCGACGCTCTGATCAAGCGGGCGGACCAGGGGCTCTATCTGGCCAAGCAACGGGGCCGCAATCAGGTGGCGGTCGCTTGATGTAAGCGTATGCTATTGGTAAGAATCCCTTTTCGTGGGGATTCTTTCACGGCTTGATTTGTGTCTTTGCTTTAAAAGGAGTTGTGTCCATAAAGTAACATTGTGTTTTGACGCATGGATCGCCCCTTGGCACCCGCTGTACCCATGAACCCATCCCTGAGCCTGCTGCTGGTCGAAGACCATGAGGACGAGGCGCTGCTGCTGCAGGCGGAGTTACGCGCGCGCGGCGTGCCCGCTGACATTGTGCGCGTGGACTGCCGCCAGGACATGGTGGCTGCGCTGCAGCGGGCCGATTGGGATCTGATCATCTGCGATCACTCCATGCCCGGGTTTGACTCGCGGGGTGCGCTGGAGGTGCTCAAGCAAAGCGGTCGGGACATTCCCTTCATCATCTACTCCGGCTACATCTCCCCGGAGCAGGCGGTGTCCGCCATGCATGAGGGCGTGTGCGACTTTATCGACAAGGGCAATGTCGAGCGGCTGATCCCCGTGATCCAGCGGGAGCTGAAGGGCGCCCAGGCCCGCCGCGCCGTTCGCCAGGCCGATCTGCAGATCCATGCGCTGGCCAACTACGACACCTTGCTGGATCTCCCCAATCGGGATCTGTTCTGTCGGCAGGTGGACCGCCTGCTCACCGGTGCAACCCGTCCTCCGCTTCTGGTTTATCTGGACCTGGACCGCTTCCTGCGGATCAATGGCAGCTTTGGTTTCAGCGTCGGCAACGAGATTCTCCGTCAGGTGGCGGAGCGTTTGCACGGCTGGCGCGGGGATGCCCTCCTGGCCCGGGCCGGTGGCGACAAGTTTTCCCTCTACCTACCCTCCCTCGGGGAGGGTGGGTTGCCCGGCTGTCTGCAATCGCTCATGGGGCTTTTTGCCCGCCCATTTCACAAGGAACGGCTGGAACTGTATCTCACGGCCAGCATCGGCATCGTGAGTGACACCTTGGGCGCCACGGCCACCGAACTCATGACCCGGGCCGAAGCGGCCTGCGATGAGGCCAAGCGTTCCGGAGGCAACAGTTATCGGGTATTCGACCCCAGCATGACCTCCGGCGGCACCCAGCGCCTGGCGCTGGAGGCGGACCTGCGCCATGCGCTGGCGCGTGACGAGTTATTCATCGCCTACCAGCCCATCGTCGAAGTGCATGGTGGGCGCGTCGCGAGTGTGGAGGCGCTGTTGCGCTGGCAGCATCCCGTCCACGGGGTCATCGGCCCCGACCGGTTCATTCCGCTGGCGGACGAGAGCGGCCTGATCGTCGAGATCGGCGGCTGGGTGCTCAACCAGGCGTGTCGGCAGACCCGGGCCTGGCATGAACAGGGCCACTCCCACCTGGCGGTGGCGGTCAATGTCTCACCCGTCCAGTTTGCCGAGCCCCGGTTGCTGGAGCAGGTGAGCGAGGCTTTGCAAGCCAGCGGGTTGCCGCCCGACAGCCTGGAACTGGAGATCACCGAGGCGACGCTGATGCGCGAGGCCGAGAGCACCCGCAGCATGCTGCGGACCTTGAAAGGGCTGGGCGTCAAGATTTCGGCGGATGACTTCGGCACGGGCTACTCCAACCTTTCCTACCTCAAGCGCTTCCCGATCGACATCCTGAAGATCGACAAGTCCTTTACCCGTGATCTGGGGCAGGATCGGGACGACGATGCGATCGTCAACGCCATCTTGGCCATGGCACGTTCGCTGGGGCTGGGCACCATCGCCGAGGGGGTGGAAACGCCAGCCCAGGCCGAATGGCTGCGCCAGGCCCAGTGCGACCGCTTGCAGGGCCATTTCTATGCGGATCCCCGGCGGGCGGAGAGCCTGGACATGCTCCGCATTGCAGCCTGACGCCGTGGGTGTCGGATCCGGCGGTCGGGGCCGGGGGATTCTCCCAGCGGAAAAACTTTAGGCCTGTCAGCTTTTCCTACCCGGGGAGCGTCTTCCCGGCAATCCGGTTGAGGTGGCGATGGGTTTTTGGGGTGCCTGAAAGGCTGACTTTCCCGCTGTTCGTGACAAAGTCCCGTAAGTGGTTGTGAGATTTCTCACATTCATGCCGTGAAATTTGTCGCTACCAGAAAATATTTGATAATTCATGGTGTTGCGCGACAAATCTGTAGGAAGGACTCTTACGTCACCGTGCTGGAAGACGCGTACAAAATAAACCGAAACTGCCTGATACCGAGTCGAACCCCTCCTCGGCACAATGCCTCCATACCTTAAGGCCAATCCCGGCCTTACCAGAGAAAAGGAGTGCAAATATGAAAACCAATGACATCTACGCCGAAATGAAAGACCTCAACCTGGCTTACCTGCTGCTGGCCCAGCAGATGCTGCGGGAAGACCGCGGGACGGCCATCTTTCGTCTTGGCGTGAGCGAGGAAGTGGCAGACCTGATCGGCGGCCTGACGCCAGCCCAGATCGTCAAGATGGCCGGCGCCAACATGCTGCTGTGCCGCTTCCGCTTCGACGACCAGATGCTGCTCAACCTCCTGGGCAGCCACGACCGCGATCCCGCCATGGCCCACCTGCACGCCACCATCGTGGCCGCGGGCAAGCCCGTGGAATCCCTGATCTGAAACCGCCGCTGACGAGGAGCGAGAGATGAAAAACAAGAGCGTGGTTTCCGAAGCCAAGGAGATTCAGCTTGCCATCGAGCTTGTACGGATGGGCGCGCGCATGCAGTTGCTGGAGGCGGAAGTGAATCTGAGCCGCGAGCGGCTGCTCAAGCTGTACAAGGAAGTGAAAGGCGAGTCGCCGCCCAAGGGCATGCTGCCTTTCTCCACCGACTGGTTCATGACCTGGCAGCCGAACATTCATTCGTCCCTGTTCATGTCCTTTTACACCTTCATGCGGGAGAACACCCGCCTGGAAGGGCTGGACGCGGTCATGCGTGCCTACAACCTATACCTGGGCCACATCCGCCTGCACGGGATGGACCAGGTGCTGAGCCTCACCCGGGCGTGGACCCTGGTGCGCTTTTTCGACGCAGACATGCTGCAGCTTGCCACCTGCAAGAAGTGTGGCGGCCGCTTTGTCGCCCATGCCTACGACCCCACCCAGAATTACGTTTGCTGCCTGTGCCACATGCCGGTACGGGCGGGCAAGACCAAGCGTGCCCAGGCCGAGCAGGCCGCCAGACTGCACGCCATGGCCTGAACGCCACCGTCTGACCTCCTCCTTGCTTCGCAAGGGGTTCCAGCGCCGGGACAGTGTTCCGGCGTTTTTTTTGCGTGTCGGGGTTGAAGCGGCGCTTGGCGCGCCTGCCAGGCGGCCGGGGGGGCTCAAGTCTGCGTGTGCAGGTGTCGTTAAATCTCCGGGCGGCGGGTGCCGTCGCGTTATTCACCGGGCGCCTTGGGGAAGGGGTGTCCTGCCGGATGGGGGCTCCATGTTTCTGATTGTCGGTTACGTCATCATCCTTGCTGCTTCACTGGGCACCTACGCGGTGCACGGCAGTCTTGCAGCCCTTTGGGTGCCGACCGAATACATCGCCATTTTTGGTTTGATGGTGGGTGGGTTGGTGGCGGGCAATGGCATCAAGACCATCAAGGCGACCGTGGGCGCGCTGCCCAAGGTGTTCAAAGGCTCAGGGCTGAACAAGGCTGTCTACATGGACGTGCTGGCCATGCTCTACGAGATCCTGTCCAAAGTGCGCAAGGAAGGGCTGATGTCCATCGAAGGGGATGTGGAGAACCCCGAGGCCAGCCCGATCTTCTCCAAGTACCCCAAGTTTCTGCACGATCACCACGCGGTGGAGTTCCTCACCGACTACCTGCGGTTGATGGTGGGCGGCAACCTCAATGCGCTCGAAATCGAAGCCCTGATGGACGTGGAGATCGAAACCCACCACCACGAGGCTCATACCGCGCCCCACGCGGTGACGAAGATGGCGGACGGCGTGCCCGCCTTCGGTATCGTGGTGGCGGTGATGGGGGTGGTGAACGTGATGGGTTCGGTGGGCCAGCCCCCCGCGGTGCTGGGCAAGATGATCGGCGGCGCGCTGGTGGGTACCTTCCTCGGGATCTTGCTCTCCTACGGCTTCGTTGGCCCGATCGCCGGCCAGCTGGAACAGATCGTGGAAGAGGAGGGCAAGCTCTACCAGTGCATGAAGATGGTGCTGCTGGCCACCATGAACGGTTATGCCCCCCAGACGGCGGTGGAGTTCGGCCGCAAGGTGCTTGCTTCCACCGACCGGCCCAGCTTCAAGGAGCTGGAAGAAGCCATCAAGGGCAAGAAGTGACGGGCAGCGCGGGGGCTCTTCGGGGTTTGCCCGGGCGCCAGCCCCGCTAAGCTCCTTACGGTTATTACAGGGCAGGAAGGGTCATGAGCGATCAATCCCAGCGCCCCATCGTCATCAAGCGCATCAAGAAAGGCGGTGGCGGGGCGCATGGCGGCGCGTGGAAGATTGCCTATGCCGACTTCGTGACGGCGATGATGGCCTTCTTCCTGCTCATGTGGCTGTTGGGCTCCACTGCCGAGGGCGACCTGCAGGGGATTGCCCAGTTCTTCCAGAACCCGCTCAAGGTCGGCAATGCGGGGGGGTCCGGCGCGGGTGACGCTTCCAGCGTGCTCAAAGGCGGTGGCACCGACCTGACCCGTACCGCCGGGCAGGTCAAGAAAGGCGAGAACGAGGCCAAACGCCGCAGTTTCAGCAACCAGGCGCATCCCTCGGACAAGCAGGCACAGGAGAAGGCGGAGCGGGGCAAGCTGCAGGAACTCAAGGCCCAGATCGAGGCCATGGTGGAAGCCAAGGCCGATCTGCGCCAGTTCCGCGACCAGTTGCTGCTGGACATCACCAGCGAGGGGCTGCGCATCCAGATCGTGGATGAGAAGAACCGGCCCATGTTCGACACCGCCAGTTCCGAGCTCAAGTCCTACGCCCGGGACATCCTGCGCGTGCTCGGACGCCAGCTCAACAAGACCGAGCACCGTATCAGCCTCTCTGGCCATACCGACGCCACACCCTACTCGGGTGGCGACAAGGGGTTTGGCAACTGGGAGCTTTCCACCAGCCGGGCCAACGCCTCCCGGCGGGAACTGATTGCCGGCGGGTTGGAGGAGGGCAAGATGGTCCGGGTGGTGGGGCTGGCTTCCACCATCCCGTTCAAACCGGAGGACCCCTTCGACCCCACCAATCGCCGCATCTCCATTGTGGTGATGAACAAGAAGACCGAGGAAGCGGTGTTGCGTGAAGGGCGCGCCGTCGAGGTGGACGGGGAGCGCCCCCTGGAGGACGAAATGCTCTCGCTGCCACCAGCCGCCGCCCCCGGCCCCAAAACCGCACCGCACTAAAGTCCGCTGATCCCCGGACGATATCCCTCGCAATGCCGAAGGAAACGCCAACATGATGCCAATGGAAACCTCTCCTCCCAACAAGAAACCCCGGCTTGCTGTGGCCTTCGGGGTCGGCGCAGCCAGCACGGTGGCCGCTACGGTGGCTGGCTCCGTGATGCCACTGTCGGCCTCCTGGGTCGCGGTGCTGGTCGGCGCGCTGGCCAGCGCCGGCTGGGGCCTGGCGGTCTGGCGCCTGGGCCGGAGCAGGCCGGGCAGCGGCCCGCAGGAACACTGGCAAGCCCAGGGCGCGCCGGTGATGCGGGAGCTGGAAGCGGCGATCAGCGATTGCGCCGCCGGGTTTGGCCAGGAGCTTGCAGCCATGCGCAGCGAGATGGATCGGGTGCAAACCTTGCTGTCGGACGCCATCGGCAAGCTCACCGCGAGCTTTCACGGCATGCACGAACAAACCGCCGCCCAGCAGCGCATCGCGCTGGGCATCATGAGCGAGAGCAGCAGCAGCGAGGGAATGACCGATCAGTTCAGTGACTTCGTCTCCAGCACTTCCGACGTCATGCAGCGGATCGTCGATAGCGTCATCGGCAACAGCAAGCTGGGGATGGAACTGGTGGAGCTGACGGACAGCATCGCCCGGCGCACGGAGGAAGTGCAGGGCATCCTGTCCGAGATCGGCGCCATTTCAAAACAGACCAATCTTCTGGCCCTCAACGCGGCGATCGAGGCGGCGCGCGCCGGAGAGGCGGGGCGTGGCTTTGCCGTGGTGGCCGACGAAGTGCGGGATCTTTCCGGCCGTACGGCCCAGTTCAGTGCCCAGATCAACAACGTGATCAGCGGCATGCGGGTGGCCGTGCAGCGCACCGAGGACGCCATCAAGCGCATGGCCTCCCAGGACATGACCTTCGCCCTCGAATCCAAGGAGCGGGTGGAGGAAATCATTGCCGAGAGCGCCAGCATGAACGAAGAGCGCGCGCGGGCCATCGGCAACCTCAGCGATACCGCCGGCCAGATCACCCAGGAGGTGGCGCGGGCGGTGACCGCGCTGCAGTTCCAGGACATGGTGTCCCAACTCATCGGCCACATGGGCTGCCGCATCGGGGCTCTGGACGAGGCCTGCCGTCGCCTCGACGGCCTGGCCCGGACGCTGCCGCTGGATGGCGCCCCCGCCTTGGCCATCGAACAGATCCGCGGGCGTGCCGCCGAGCTGGCCGCCGCGCTGCACAGCGTCCGCCAGGAGAACAGCAACAACCCGGTGAAACAGGCGGAATTCACCCACGGCGACGTGGAACTTTTCTAGGACGTGCGGGCAAGGGCTTCAGTCCCTCCGCCTCCAGACCGTATACAAGCTACCGGCGCCCCGAATCTGCGGGCCTGCCGTCGAGACAAATCGCAATCAATGCTTGGGAGCAACCATGGGCAAAACCGTACTCGCAATCGATGACTCCGCCTCCATCCGGCAGATGGTGTCCTTCACCCTCAAGAGCTCCGGCTACGACGTGATCGAGGCGGTGGACGGCATGGATGGGCTGGACAAAGCCAAAGCGAGCAACGTCAGCCTGGTGCTGACCGACCAGAACATGCCGCGCATGGATGGTCTGACCCTGATCAAGTCCTTGCGCGGGATGCCCCAGTACCGGGCCACGCCCATCCTGATGCTCACCACCGAGTCGTCCGACGCCATGAAGGCGCAGGGCCGCACCGCCGGGGCGACGGGCTGGCTGGTCAAGCCCTTTGATCCGCAGAAGCTCGTCGAGGTCGTCAAGAAGGTCATCGGCTGATCAGCCCGGAGGCAGGTGCATGAGCATCGACATGAGCCAGTTCTTCCAGGTGTTCTTCGAGGAAGCCGCGGAACACCTGGCCAGCATGGAATCCCTCCTGCTGGGCATTGATCTGGGCAACCCGGACCCGGAAGAACTCAATGCCATCTTCCGTGCCGCTCATTCCATCAAGGGGAGCAGCGGCACCTTCGGTTTCCAGGATCTCGCCGAGGTGACCCACGAACTGGAAACCCTGCTGGATCAGGTGCGCAAAGGCGAAACCACGCTCACCGCCGACATGGTCGATGCCTTTCTCCAGTCCGGCGATGTGCTGAACAATCTGCTTGCCGCCCACCGGGGTGAAGATGAGGCCGACACCGCGGCCGCCGCCGCCATCTGTGCGCGTCTGCAAGGCTTGTATTCGGGCCGGACGGCGCAGATTACCGTCTCCGCGGGCGGCAAGTCCGTCGCCGAGACCCTGGTGCTGGAGGTCCGCTTCGTCCCCGATGCCATGTGTCACGGCAAGCCGGCGGTGCTGAGCAACATGCTGGGAGAACTGTCTGCCTTGGGCGAAGTCGAGGTACTCGTCGAAGGCACCAGCGCTGCGCCAGGCTGGGTGCTGCGCCTGAAAACCGAGGCTGGCCCCGATGCGGTGGAGGGGATCGTGGACTTCGTGGCCGCGCCCGGCACCCTGGATGTCCGCCTGGAGCAAACCCTGGCGGATGACGCCGAGGGTGCCTACGGTTTCTTTGATGCCGCCGAGCCTGCTGCCCCGCCGGTGGCGGAGGAAGCCTACGGGTTCTTCGACCCCGTGCCGGCAGCGCCGGCGGAAGGGCACACCGATGCTGGCCCCCGTGAGGAAGCCTACGGGTTCTTCGAGCCCGTGGCGCTCCCCCAGCCCCCAGCGCCGGCGGTCGAGGCCGAGGATGGCAGTTACGGGCTGTTTGAGCCCGTGGGCGCGCCTGTGCAAGCGCCTGTCCTGGCGGGCCCCGAAGGGGAGCTCCCCATCATCGAAGGCCCCGGCTACGGTCTATACCCTGAGCGTCTGTCCAGCGATGGCCCAGCCAAAGCTTCTCCCGCCCCGTTGAAAGTGGTGGAATCCACGCCCGCCAAGGCGGGCGGCGGTGCCCCCAAACCGGCCGCGGGCAAGGGGGCTGCCGACAGCTCCATCCGCGTCAGCGTGGAGAAGGTGGACCAGATGATCAACCTGGTGGGCGAGCTGGTGATCACCCAGGCCATGCTGGCCCAGTCCGCCACCCGGATCGACCCGGTGGTGCACGAGCGCCTGCTCGACGGCATTGCCCAACTGCAGCGCAATACCCGCGATTTGCAGGAATCGGTGATGTCCATCCGCATGATGCCCATCTCCATGGTCTTCAGCCGTTTCCCGAGGGTGGTGCGCGACGTTTCCCAGAAGCTGGGCAAACAAGTGCGCCTGATCCTGAATGGCGAGGGCACCGAACTGGACAAGAGCCTGATCGAGAAGATCACCGATCCGCTCACTCACCTGGTGCGCAACAGCCTGGATCACGGCATCGAGGCGCCGGCGGCGCGCAAGGCCAAGGGCAAACCGGAAGAAGGCACCATTACCCTCACCGCCTCCCATCAGAGCGGGAACATCGTCATCGAGGTGGGGGACGACGGCAACGGTTTGAACCGGGACAAGATCCTGGCCAAGGCCCGGGAGCGCGGCTTGCCGCTGGCCGAGAACATGAGCGATGCCGAGGTCTGGCAACTCATTTTCGAGCCTGGCTTTTCCACGGCCGACCAGATCACCGAGGTTTCCGGCCGTGGCGTGGGCATGGACGTGGTGAAGAAGAACATCACGGCCTTGGGTGGCCGGGTGGATATCGAGAGCATGGCCGGCATCGGCACCCGCATCACGGTGCGTCTGCCGCTCACGCTGGCGATCCTGGACGGCATGTCGGTGGCAGTGGGCGCCGAAACCTACATCATGCCGCTGAACTATGTCGTGGAATCCCTCCAGCCCACTCGCGCCATGATCAAGAGCGTGGCAGGCGCTGCCCGCCTGCTGCACGTGCGGGGCGAATACCTGCCGCTGGTGCCGCTGCATGAGGTGTTCAACGTCCAACCCGCCAGTACCGACCTGGAACAGGGCATCGTGGTCATCCTCGAGTCCGATGGCATCAAGGCAGCGCTGCTGGTGGATACCCTGGTGGGGCAGCACCAGGTGGTGATCAAGAGCCTGGAAGCCAACTATCGCCGGGTTGCCGGTATTTCCGGCGCCACCATCATGGGCGACGGCCGGGTTGCGTTGATTCTCGATGTGCCGGCTCTGGTGAGCATGGCTCGGCGCGAGTTGCCTGCCGCCGCCTGAGGGAGTTTCCAGCGGGCGGTTTTCGGGCCATCCGGCGTGAGCTGGATGGCCCGAAGTTTTTTCGCGGCCGCGCATGGCTCGGCGGGTATTCCCCGTTCAAGTCCTTGTCGTGAAGGCCGTAATGGCGGGAGGAGTCGTCACCGGGAGAGAGGTTGTCATGTTGGAAACTCAGAGCCAGGCCGGCCGGGCGAGCGATGCCCCGGGCGCCCTGTCGCAGCAGCCCCACGCGCAGGAATATCTGACGTTCACGCTGGGTTCGGAAGAGTACGCGATAGACATTCTGAAGGTTCAGGAGATCAGGGGCTACGACGCGGTGACGGCGATCGCGAACACGCCATCGTTCATCAAGGGGGTTATCAACCTTCGGGGGACGATTGTTCCGATTGTGGACATGCGGATCAAGTTTGGAGTTGGAGCGGCGGAGTACACGCCGTTCACGGTGGTGATCATTCTGAACGTGGGCGGCCGGGTGGTGGGGATGGTGGTCGACAGCGTGTCGGACGTGATCAGCCTGGGGGCGGAGCAGGTGCGTCCGGCGCCTGATTTTTCGTCCGCGGTGGATACGGCCTACCTGCGGGGACTGGGCACGCTGGATGAGCGGATGCTGATCGTGATGGATATCGAACGGCTCATGCTCTCCGCCGACATGGCCTTGATGGATCGCCGGCACTGAATGGTTCGCGCGGTCGAGTCGCGGCTGCGCCAAGGAAGAACAGTCTGAGGGAGACAGTATGGGAATCGTAGACAGATTGCTGGGTAAAGGGCAGGTTGAGCAGAAGGCGGCGCACGATGCCGAGCTGGTCGATCTGCGGGGCCAGATGGCCGCGATCAACCGGGTGCTTGCCTTCATCGAGTTCGGCCTGGACGGGCGGATCATCACCGCCAACGACAATTTCCTGCAGGTGCTGGGCTTCCAGCTGGACGAGATCCGCGGCCAGCACCACAGCATGTTCGTCGATCCCCAGTACCGCCAGAGCAGTGAGTACCGGCAGTTCTGGGAGCGCCTGGGCCGGGGCCAGTTCGATGCCGGCCAGTACAAGCGTCTGGGCAAGGGCGGACGCGAGGTGTGGATCCAGGCCAGCTACAACCCCGTCTTCGACGCCAACGGCCAGGCCTACAAGGTGGTCAAGTACGCGACCGACATTACCGAGGACAAACGCCGGGCGGCAGACCTGTCCGGGCAAATGGCGGCCATCAGCAAATCCCAGGCGGTGATCGAGTTCAGCCTGGACGGCCGCATTCTCTCCGCCAACGAAAATTTTCTGGGTGCGCTGGGTTACCGCCTGGACGAAATCCGGGGTCAGCACCACAGCCTGTTCGTGAGCACCGAATACCGTCAAAGCCCGGAGTATCGACAGTTCTGGGACAAACTCGGCCGCGGTGAGTACGACGCCGGCCAGTACATGCGGGTGGGCAAGGGCGGACGGGAAATCTGGATCCAAGCCAGCTACAACCCGATCCTGGATGCCGACGGCAAGCCCTTCAAGGTGGTGAAGTACGCCACCGATGTCACCGCCCAGGTTCTTGCTTCCCGCGCGCTGCAGCGCGCTGTGGAGGAGACCCAGGCGGTTGTGGAAGCGGCCCGCGACGGGGACATCAGCCTGCGCATCGGGCTTGAGGACAAGAGTGGTGAGATCGCTACCCTGTGCGCGGGTGTGAACGACGTGCTGGAGACGATGGCCGGGGTGATCGGGCAGGTCAAGGAGTCGGCCGAGGTGATCAGCCGCGCGGTGAGCGAGATCGCCCAGGGCAACCAGGATCTTTCCAGCCGGACCGAGGAGCAGGCCAGCAGCCTGGAGCAGACGGCCAGCTCCATGGAGCAGTTGAGCGGCACCGTGCGCCAGAACGCCGACAATGCCCGTCGGGCCAATGATCTGGCACACACCTCCAATGACGAGGTGGCGCGTGGCGGCGAGGTGGTGAAGCGGGTTGTGGCCACCATGCAGGAGATTCAGGGGAGCTCGAAGAAGATCTCCGAGATCATCGGCGTGATCGACTCCATCGCCTTCCAGACCAACATCCTGGCGCTCAACGCTGCTGTCGAGGCCGCCCGGGCAGGGGAACAGGGCCGCGGCTTCGCCGTGGTGGCCACCGAGGTGCGCAATCTGGCCCAGCGCAGCGCCACGGCCGCCAAGGAGATCAAGGCCCTGATTGCCGAGTCGGTGGACAAGGTGGACGAGGGCGCGCGCCTGGTGGCCGAAGCGGGCAGCACCATGGATCAGGTGGTGACCTCCTTCCGCTCGGTGGCGGGTCTGGTGACCGAGATCAGTGGCGCCAGCCGGGAGCAGAGCAACGGCATCGAGCAGGTGAGCAAGGCCGTGAGCCAGATGGATGAGGTCACCCAGCAGAATGCCGCCCTGGTGGAAGAGGCTGCTGCGGCTGCCGAGAGTCTGGACGAGCAGGTGCGAGGGCTGGTGCAGACGGTGGCCCGTTTCAGCCTCACCGGCGGGGCCGGTGCCTCTGGCCGGGTGTCCCGGACTGCGCCCAGCCAGCGCGCCACGCCGTCCGCACCCAGGGCGCGTGCCGCCAGCGTGCGCAAGGTTGCCAACGGCGCGCCTGTAGCGGCACCCGCCTCGGGGGACGAATGGGCGGAGTTCTGAGCGACGCTGCCCGGTAACGGTGGGCCCGGCCCGCCGCTCCCGCCGGATTCCGGCCCCGTCGTTGCAGCACAGCCATCGGGCTCCGGTCCGGTGGCTTTATGTTTTCCGGGCAGGGGGTCTCCACCTCCGCCATCAAGAAGCATGGCCGCCTGTCGTTAATTCCTGGCAGTGGACACACCACCGGAGAGACAGGCATGCAGCAGGCACACACCCAGGAAAAATCCATCACCCTCGAGCCGGGCGCCTTCGCGCAGGAATATCTGACGTTCACGCTGGGTTCGGAAGAGTACGCGATAGACATTCTGAAGGTTCAGGAGATCAGGGGCTACGACGCGGTGACGGCGATCGCGAACACGCCATCGTTCATCAAGGGGGTTATCAACCTTCGGGGGACGATTGTTCCGATTGTGGACATGCGGATCAAGTTTGGAGTTGGAGCGGCGGAGTACACGCCGTTCACGGTGGTGATCATTCTGAACGTGGGCGGCCGGGTGGTGGGGATGGTGGTCGACAGCGTGTCGGACGTGATCAGCCTGGGGGCGGAGCAGGTGCGTCCGGCGCCTGATTTTTCGTCCGCGGTGGATACGGCCTACCTGCGGGGACTGGGCACGCTGGATGAGCGGATGCTGATCGTGATGGATATCGAACGGCTCATGCTCTCCGCCGACATGGGGCTGGTGGAAACCACCGTGCACTGAACCACCTCCGGAATTGGCGCTACCCCCCGCTACCTAGACGAAAGCTCCACCATGAACCTGAGCGACAAGCTGTTGGGCCCGGCCATCCGGGTGATGGAATCTCTTCGCTTTCCCCAGAAGATCCTGCTGCTGGGGGGCATTTTCACGTTGCCCATCCTCTTCCTGGCCTATTACTTCGTGGAGTCCCGGTTGGCGACCATCGACTTCGCCACCAAGGAACGGGCGGGGGTGCGGGCCATCGCGCCGGTGCGCGGGCTGATTCAGCCGCTGCAAGCCCATCGCGGCACGGCCCAGATGGCGCTGGCGGGCAGCAAGGAGGCCGCCGGCAAGCTCGAAGGACTTGCGGCCCAGGTGGATGCCGCCTTCGACAAGGGCGACAGCCTGTTGAAGGCGCTGGGCGGGCAACTGCCGGTACTGCAGGAATGGTCCGCGCTGCGTGGGGAGTGGAATCTCCTGCGTAACCGGGCCGGGTCCATGACGGCTCCCGAAAGCTTCGAGCGGCACAGTGAATTGATCGCCGCCGCGCTGGCTTACATCGGTACCGTGGCCGACAAGTCGAACCTCACCCTGGACCCGGACCTGGATTCCTACTACGTGATGGATGCGGCCACCGTGCGCCTGCCCGCCCTGGCGGAACTGGCGGCCTCCACCCGTGGCAAGGGCGCTGGCGTAGCCCAGCGCAAGACCCTGACGGTGGACGAACGGATCTACCTTTCCACCAATCTGCGGCTCTTCAACGACAACGTCGCCAGTTTACGGGCCGGTCTGGACAAGGCATTCGGCGCCAACGCCACGGTGCGCCGGGCGCTGGAAAGCCAGCTTGCCGCCAGCCAGGGCGCGCTGGACGGCTTTGGCATGGTGATGCGCAAGGACGTGCTGGAGGCCCCCGCCATCGTGGTGGAGGGCGCCAAGGTGTTTGCCAAGGGGACCGAGGCGGTGGACGGCGTATTCAAGCTGCTGGACGACGCCTTGCCGGCCCTGGACGAAATCCTGGCCAACCGGATCAGCGCCGTGATCAGCGAAATGGTGCGGGTTGGCATGCTGCTGGTGCTGGTGCTGGCGTCGGCGATCTATTTCTTCGTCGCCTTCCGCCGCTCCGTGGTGGTGGGCGTCAACACCATCGTGGCGGGCGTAGACCGGATGGCGCGGGGCGAGCTGGGTCAGTCCTTGACGGTTTCCAGTTCCGATGAACTGCGCACGGTTGCCCAGGGGATCAATGGCGCAATGGAGCGCATCAACGCCCTGATCCGAGCCCAGCAGGAAATGGCGCGCAAACACGGCGAGGGCTGGATTGACGAGCGCATCGACCCGAGCGGCTTTTCGGGAGCCTATGCCGAGGTGGCCCGCGGCGTGAACGAGCTGGTGCAGTCCCACATTGACGTGAAGATGCGGGTGGTGGAGGTCGTCCGGCAGTACGCGGAGGGCAATCTGGAACTCGACATCGAGCGCATGCCGGGGCAGCGCGCCCGCATTACCCAGGCGGTGGACGAGGTCAAGGCCACCCTGTTGGCCGTCAATGGTGAGCTGATGATGCTTGTGGACGCGGCTGCCCGGGGCGATTTTTCCGCCCGTGGCGATGTGGAGCGCTTCAAGCACCAGTTCCGCCACATGGTGGAGGGGCTCAACCGGCTGATGGGAGCGGCCTCGGCCGGGCTGGATGATGTAGGCGAAGTACTGAACGCGCTGGCGCGAGGGGACCTGACCCGGACGATCG
>DAITAZ010000037.1:0-36375 GCA_036824045.1 Rhodocyclaceae bacterium | reverse complement strand
TCAACATTTCTATAAATTTAGAATCATGGAAATTACCCAAGCCGTTCCCCTTCTGGCTGCGTTGGCGCAGGAGACTCGTTTGGCCATCTTCCGGCTGCTGGTGCAGGCGGGGGAGGAGGGTTTGTCGGTGGGGACGATTGCGCAACGGCTGGGGTTGGCGGCGGGGGCGACCTTGAGTTTCCACTTGAAGGAACTGGTGCGGACGGGGTTGGCGCGGGCGCGGCAGGAGGGGCGCTTCATCTACTACAGCGCGAACTACCGGGAGATGGTGGATCTGCTGCGCTTTTTGACGGACAACTGTTGTGGCGGCCTGGGCTGCGCCGAGGTGGTGGCGGGCTGCGAGCCGGGGGATAGGGAGCATGATGGCTAGACCTTTGCATGTGCTGGTGTTGTGCACCGGCAATTCGGCGCGCTCGATTCTGGGCGAGGCCTTGTTCAACCACCTGGGCGCGGGCCGGGTGCGGGCGTTCTCGGCGGGGAGCCAGCCCACCGGGCGGGTGAACCCGGTGGCGCTGGAGACCTTGACGGCACACGGGGTGCCGCTGCCCGAGGCGCGGAGCAAGAGCTGGGATGAGTTCGCGGCACCGGGAGCGCCGGCGCTGGATCTGATCGTGACGGTGTGCGCGAGCGCGGCGGGGGAGGCCTGCCCGGTGTGGCCGGGGGGGCCGGTGACGGCGCACTGGGGCATTGCGGACCCGGCGCATGTGGAGCCGCTGGCGGCGCGGCGGGCGGCTTTCGAGACCGCCTACGGCCAACTGGAACAGCGGGTGCGGGCGCTGCTGGCGCTGCCCCTGGAGACGATGGGCGCGGCGGAGGTGGCGGCCGCGGCCGGGCGCATCCACGCGGAGACGCCGGCATGAGCGTGCAGTGCGAGGTGGCGGCGCGGCCGGCGGCGCAGATGGGTTTTTTCGAGCGCTATCTGACGGCTTGGGTGTTTCTGTGCATCGTGGCGGGCATCGGGCTGGGGCAGTGGCTGCCGGGGGTGTTCCAGGCCATTGGCCGGATGGAGGTGGCGCAGGTGAACCTGCCGGTGGGGCTGCTGATCTGGGTGATGATCATCCCCATGCTGGTGAAGGTGGATTTCGGGGCGGTGAGCGAGATGCGCAGCCACCTGCGGGGCATCGGCGTGACGCTGTTCGTGAACTGGCTGGTGAAGCCGTTTTCGATGGCGCTGCTGGGCTGGGTGTTCGTGCGCCAGGTGTTCGCGCCCTGGCTGCCGGCGGAGCAACTGGACAGCTACATCGCGGGGCTGATCCTGCTGGCGGCGGCGCCGTGCACGGCCATGGTGTTCGTGTGGAGCCGGCTTTCCAGCGGGCACCCGTTGTTTACGCTGTCGCAGGTGGCGGTGAACGACGTGATCATGATCTTTGCGTTCGCGCCGCTGGTGGGGCTGCTGCTGGGCATCTCGGCGATCACGGTGCCGTGGGCGACGCTGCTCACCTCGGTGGTGCTGTACATCGTGATCCCGGTGGCGCTGGCCCAGTGGTGGCGCCGCGCCTTGCTGGCCCGGGGGCAGGCGGCCTTCGACGCGGCCATGGCGCGGATCGGGCCCTGGTCCATCGGGGCGCTGCTGGCCACGCTGGTGCTGCTGTTTGCTTTCCAGGGGGAGGCGATCCTGCGCCAGCCGCTGGTGATCGCGCTCCTGGCGGTGCCCATCCTGATCCAGGTGTTCTTCAACGCCGGGCTGGCCTACTGGCTCAACCGCGCGCTGGGGGAGCGGCACGACGTGGCCTGCCCCTCGGCGCTGATCGGCGCGAGCAATTTCTTCGAGCTGGCCGTGGCGGCGGCCATCAGCCTGTTCGGGTTCGAATCCGGCGCGGCGCTGGCCACTGTGGTGGGCGTGCTGATCGAGGTGCCGGTGATGCTGCTGGTGGTGCGGGTGGTCAATGCCAGCCGGGGCTGGTACGAAGCCGGCGCGCGGGCGGGGTGAAGGCCATGGCCCGCTGGCTGCTCGCCGCCCTGTTGCTGGCCGCCTGCGCCACCGCCCAGGCGCGGGGCCCCTGGCGGGCAAGCGAGGCCAACACCCGGGGCTGGCAGTTCATGACCCCGGACGAGCGGGTCGCGCATCAAGCGCGGGTACGCGGCTTTACCCGGCTGGAGGACTGCCGCGCCTACCAGCAGGAACACCACCGGCTGATGGTGGAGCGGGCCCGCGCCCAAGGGGCGGCCCTGCCTGGCGGCGGGCGGGACATCTGCGCCCACCTGGAACCCGGAAGCGAGGCGCCACGCTGATGGGCACGGTGCATTGCTCCGCCCACGGGCAAACGCCCGCCACGGCGGCAGTCCGCTCCGCCGGCGAGAGCAAGGCGCGCCCATGACCCACCGCCGTCACGCCATCCCCCTGCTCACCGCGCTTTGCCTGGCGGGGCCGGTGCTGTGGGCATGGCCGGAGGCGTTGCCCCCCTGGCGGGCAACGGGCATCGCCCTGGGCTGGGCGGGGAGCGGCCTGCTGCTGGCAAGCCTGCTGCTGATGCTGCGGGAGCCCCGGCTGGCACAGGCCCTGGGCGGGCTGGAACGCATGTACCGCTGGCACCACGGCACCGGGCTCGCGGCCTACGTGCTGCTGCTGGCGCACCCCCTGGCCCTGGCGGCCCAGGGCTGGCGAGAAGGACCGGCCCAAGCCTGGGCCACCCTGGCCCCGGCCGGCGACGCCCTGTGGCTGGGGTGGGCCGGACTGGCGGGGTTGATGGGCGGGCTGGCGGCCACCTTCAGCCCCCGCCTGCCCTATGGCCGCTGGCGCGGACTGCACGCGCTGCTGGGGGTGGCGGTACTGCTCGGGCTGGCCCATGTGCACGCCCTGGGCATCGGCCAGGCGGGATGGCTGGCCGCGCTGGTGGCGGCGGGCCTGCTGGCCTGGCGCTGGCTGCGCGAAGACGCGGGCCTGGGCGCCCGCCCCTACCGGGTGAGCGCCGCGCAGCGGCAGACGCCGGATGTGGTGGAAGTGACCCTGGCACCGCTGGCGGGCTCGCCCCCGCTGCGGGCCCGGCCCGGGCAGTTCGTGCTCGCGGCCTTTCCGCCCTCACCCGTGTTCCCGGGCTGCGGGGAGTTTCACCCCTACACCCTGAGCGCAGCCGGGGCGGATGGCACGCTGCGCCTGGGCATCAAGGCCCTGGGGGATTGCACCCGCCGCCTGCAGGGCATCCAGCCCGGCGCCCCGGCGCGGGTGGAAGGCCCCTTCGGCGATTTTCTGGTGGACCGGGCCCCCGGGCCGGCCCTGTGGGTGGCGGGCGGCATCGGCATCACGCCTTTTCTGGCGGCGCTGCGGGCGGGGCCGCCGGAGGCGCCGGTGCACCTGCTCTACCTCTACCGCCAGCCGGCCGACGGCGCTTTCGTGGCGGAATTGCAGGATCTGGCCAGGGCCGAGCCTCGGCTCACCCTCGCCGCCCAACCCACAGGCGACGCCCTGCCGGACTGGGCCACCCTGCTGCCCCCGACAGCGGAGGACGCCCGCCGCCACTGCTACCTGTGCGGCCCGCCGGGGCTGGTGGCGGCGCTGCGGGCGGAACTGGCCCGGCGCGGTGTGCCAGCGGAGCACATTCACTTCGAGAGTTTTGATTTCAGATGAACCGGCGCCTCTTTGTTGCTGCGACACTGGTGTTCTGGCTCACGACGGCTGGCATCTGGCTGGCGAGTTGGCTGGCCCCCCGCCCGGCGCCGCCAGCGGCCCCCGCCGAGGTGGTCGCCCCGGTGGAAGGCCCCGTCACCCTGGCGGAAGTGGCCCGCCACAACCGGCCGGGGGATTGCTGGATGGCCATCCGCGGCGAGGTGTACGCACTGGGCGAATACCTGCCCGATCACCCGGCGGAACCGGGGCTGCTGGAACCCTGGTGCGGGCGGGAAGCCACCGAGGCCTACGAAACCAAGACCCGCGGCCGCCCCCACAGCCGCCGCGCGGACAAGCTGCTGGCGCTCTACCGCGTCGGCCCCCTGGCGGGGGCTCCGGCGCCACACGAAGAGGGAGGAAAGCAACCATGAGCACCGTACCCATTCCCCAACCCGCCGCCCCGACCAGCCTCGGCCGCTGGCTGCTCACCCTTGGGGTGGCGACGGCACTGTGGCTGGCCGCCTACAACCACCTGACAGCGTTTGCCGATGCGGTGATCGGGCTTCTGGGCCTCACCCGCGCCACGGCCCTGGGCGAGGCCGTGCACTTCTTCTTCTACGACACACCCAAGGTGTTGCTGCTGCTCACCGGCATCGTGTTCGTGATGGGCGTGGTGCAGACCTTCTTCTCGCCGGAACGCACCCGGGCACTGCTCTCCGGCCATCGGCTGGGGCTGGGCAATGTGCTGGCGGCCAGCCTGGGCATCGTCACACCGTTTTGCTCCTGCTCGGCGGTGCCGCTGTTCATCGGTTTTCTGTCCGCGGGAGTGCCGCTGGGGGTGACGCTGTCCTTCCTGATCTCCGCGCCCATGGTCAATGAGGTGGCCCTGGCGCTGCTCTTCGGCATGTTCGGCTGGAAGGTGGCGGGGCTGTACCTGGCGCTGGGGCTGCTGGTGGCCATCGTGGCGGGGCTGGTGATCGGCCGGCTGCGGATGGAGCACCACCTGGAAGACTGGGTGCAGGCGATCCAGGCGGGCAGCCTCGCCACCGCGCCGGGCGAAACCCTGCGCTGGGAGACGCGCTTCGAGGCCGGCTGGGCCCACGTCAAGGACATCGTGGGCAAGGTGTGGCCCTATGTGCTGGCGGGCATCGGCCTGGGCGCAGGCATCCACGGCTACGTCCCGGAAGATTTCATGGCCTCCTTCATGGGGCGGGACGTGTGGTGGGCGGTGCCGGCGGCGGTGCTGCTGGGCGTGCCCATGTACACCAACGCGGCGGGCATCATCCCGGTGGTGGAGGCGCTGATCGGCAAGGGCGCGGCGCTGGGAACGGTGCTGGCCTTCATGATGAGCGTGATCGCACTCTCCGCGCCGGAGATGATCATCCTGCGCAAGGCCCTCAAGCCCACCCTGATCGCCACCTTTGCCGGGGTGGTGGCCACCGGCATCCTGCTGGTGGGCTATGTTTTCAACCTTGTACTGTAAGGAAAGACCATGAAGAACGTGCTCGTGCTGGGTACCGGCTGCGCCAAGTGCCGCGACACCACCGAACTGGTCCGCCAGGTGGCGGCCGCCAAGGGCGTGGAGATCAGCCTGGAGAAAGTGGAAGACATGGCCAAGATCGTCGGCTTCGGGGTGATGAGTACCCCCGCCGTGGTGGTGGACGGCAAGGTGGTACACGCGGGCGGCATGCCCAGCCGCGCACAGGTGGAAAGCTGGCTGTAGGCGGTGTTCGGCCCCGGTGAGTACGTGCGCTTCTGCGCGCCGCCCCAATTGCCGGGAGCGGAGCTGTACAGCGCCCGGCTGGTGAACCACAGTTTCGCCGCCCACGTGCATGAAGGCTTTTCGGTGGGGGTGATCGAGGCAGGGGTGGAGCGCTTCCGCTACCGGGGCGCGGAACACGTGGCGGATGCGGGCACGCTGGTGTTCCTCAACCCCGACGAGCCCCACACCGGCCAGGCGGAAGTGGCCGCAGGCTGGCGCTACCACATGCTCTACCTGGAGCCGCCCCTGGTGCGGACGCTGGTGGGCGGGGACTGCCATTTCGCCACCGCCACGGTGCGGGATGCCGCGCTGGCGCACGCCTTTCTTTCCACCTTGCCGGCCCTGTGGCAGGCGGCGGAACCACTGGCCTTCCAGAGCCGGGTGGCCGGGCTGCTGCAGACGGCCGCCCGGCGCCACGGGGGGCTGGCCAGCCGCGCCGGAGCCGCCGTGGGACGGCGGCGCTTTGCCCGGGTGGCGGACTACATCGAAGCCCACCTGGAAGAGCCCCTGCAACTGCCCACCCTGGCGGCGCTGGCGGAGCTTTCGCTGGCGCACTTCGTGCGGGCCTTCACCGCCGAATACCACCTCAGCCCCCACCGTTATGTGCAGGCCCGCCGGCTGGCCCGGGCCAAGCGCCTGCTGGCGGCGGCCATGCCCCCGGCCCAGGCGGCCAGCGCCGCCGGACTGACGGACCAGAGCCACCTGACCCGCTGGTTCCGCCAGGCCTACGGGGTGACGCCCGCCCGTTACCAGGAGCAAATCCGTACAAGACCGGCACCCGGCTGCCGGGCATGATGGCCCCGGAACCACCACCGGAGGGCCGCCATGGCCATCGTGCGCATCGACTTCACCTGCCCGCAGCCACCGGGCCATGCCGAGGCACTCGCCCGCATCGTGTTCATCCTGATCACCCTCCACCAGGGGCGCAGCGCGGCGCTGAAGGCCGGCTTCATGGCCGGGCTGGCCCGGGCACTGGCGGCGGCGGGGCTGGCTGACGCCGCCGACGTCTTCATCAACCAGGTGGATGTGGCGCCGGAAAACTGGCTGTTCGGGCTTGGCGATGGCTGAACCGCGCGCGCTGGCCGAAGGTGTGGCCTGTGCCGCGGGCGCGGGCCTGCTGTGGGGGCTGGTATTCGTGGCACCGCTGATGTTGCCGGACTACCCGGGGCCGGTGCTGTCGGTGGGGCGCTACCTGGCCTTCGGCATCGTCGCGCTGGGGCTGGCGGTGCCGGACCGGGCGGCGCTGGCACGGCTCACGCCTGCGGACTGGCGGGAGGCCGCCAAGCTCGCAGCGGTGGGTAACCTGGCCTATTACGCCTGCCTGGCCACGGCGCTGCAGTGGGCGGGCGCGACCCTGCCCACCCTGATGATCGGCACCCTGCCGCTGGTGATCGCCCTCTGCGCCAACCTGGGCGCGGGCGGGCAGGCCTTGCCCTGGGCCCGGCTGGCGCCCCCCCTGGGGCTGATTGCCGCCGGCCTGGGGTTGGCGCACAGCCTGCCCGCCGGCGAGGGGCAGGCGGCCTCCGCCAGCTATGTGGCCGGGGTCGCCCTGGCGGCCGGCGCGGTGGCCTGCTGGACCTGGTACCCCATTCGCAACGCCCGCTGGCTGCAGGCGCGCCCGGGCCTGCCCAGCCGCGCCTGGGCCACCGCCCAGGGCTTGGCCACCCTGCCCCTGGCGCTGCTGGGCGTGGCGGTGCTCGCGGCGTGGCCGCCGTTGGCGCCGGGCTTCCCGCCGCCGCTGGGACCCCGGCCACCGGCCTTCGTCGGGCTGATGTTCGCCATCGGCATCGGCGCATCGTGGCTGGGCACCCTGCTGTGGAACCGGGCCAGCCGGCTGCTGCCCACGGCCCTGAGCGGGCAGTTGATCGTGTTTGAAACCCTCGCCGCCCTGCTCTACGCCTTCATTTGGCAAGAGCGCCCGCCCACCGCGCAGGAACTGGCCGGCATCGCGCTGCTGGTCGCGGGGGTGATCGCCGGCGTGCGGGCGTTCCGCGAGGGGAAAAACTAGTGACGACGCCACACCTCGATGCCGGAGAGGTTGGCATCGCCCGCCGTGCAGGTGACGGCGATGCTGCCGCTGCTCACCACGACGGTCCACGGGCCTAGACGCCGCCATTGCCCTTTGCTGCCGCTGCTCACGTTGCTCTGCACCCGGGTGCCGTTGACGGCAACGCTGAAGGTGGCCGCGGCGTTGTCTTCCCAGTTGTAGAGGTAGACATCGTAGGTGCCGCTGGGCACGCCGGTGAGGGTGACGTTGCTGCCGGCGCGATTCCACACGCTGGAGCGAATCATCTGGGCCCGGACGGCGTCGGTGGCGGGGCTGAGGGCGATGGACTGGTTCTCGAAGGCGGAACCGCTGTAGCTGAAGTTGGCGGCCGTCCTGCCCTCCCACTGCTGGCCGTCGATCACCACAGCCGGGCCGTTGAGGTTGATCGCCCGGTAGAAAGTGGCGGCCCCGGGCACCGCCACGCTCACGGAGACCGCCGCCGACGTGGCGGAAAGGCCCAGATTGTCGGTGGCCACTGCCGTCAGCACCACGTTGCCCGCAGCGGAGGGCGTCCACGCCAGGGTGTAGGGGGCGGTGGCGTCCTCGCCGATCTTGACGCCGTCCGCCAGGAAAGCGACCTTGGCCACGGCGCCGTCATCGCTGGCCGTGGCGCTGAGGGTGTAAGCCGTGCCCAGCACCAGTTGCTGCCCGCCGCCGGGGCTGGCGAGCACGACGCTGGGTGGCGGGTTGGTCACGGCGGGCGTGGTGACGCTGGCCTCGCCGGAAGCTGCGGAATCCCCGGCGGCATTGGCGGCCCGCACCCGGTAGACATAGGGGGTGCTGGCGCTCAGGCCGGAATCCCGATACGTGACGACGTTGGCGGCCGTGGTGCCGATGTGCGCCCAGGCGCCGCCGGCACCGGTCTTGCGCTCCACCTTGAAACCGGTCTCATTGCCGCTGTTGTCCGCCCACGTGAGGCTCACCTGGCTGGCGCTGTCGGCCACCGCGGCAAGGCCCGAGGGGGCTGAGGGAACCGTGGGCGCCACGTCGCCACCGCTGCGCCAAAGCTCGATACCCGAGAAATTGGCGTCCCCGGCGGATGCCCGAACGGTGACGGTTCCGCCACTCACCGCCACCGGCCAGGGCCCCAGCTTTTGCCACTGGCCGGCGCCACCGCTACGCACGCCCCGCTGCAGCACCTGGCCGTTGACGGAAAGGTCGAAGGTGGCGGAGGCGTTGTCCTCCCAGATGTAGAGATAGACCTCGTAGTTGCCGGCGGGCACGTTGCTCAGCGTGACATTGCTGCCGGCACGGTTCCACACGCTGGAGCGGATCATCTGCGCCCGGGCCGCATCGGTGGCGGGGCTGAGGGCAATGCTCTGGTTCTCGAAGGCGGAGCCACTGTAACTCACGCCAGCGGCGGTCTTGCCCTCCCATTGTCTGCCGTCGATCACCGCGGCCGGGCCGTTGAGGTTGATTGCCCGGTAGAAGGTGGTCGTGGCCGGCGCGGTGACCACCAGGGAGACTGGTGGCGAGGTGCCGGTAAGGCCCCTGTCGTCGGTGGCAACGGCGGAGATCGTGTATTGCCCCGCCGCGGGTGGCAGCCAGGCAAGGCTATAGGGGGCGCTGGCGTCCTCGCCGATCTTGCTGCCGGCGGCGAAGAATTCCACCTTGGTCACGGCGCCGTCGTCGGTGGCGCTGGCGGTCAGGGTGAGGGTCGTGCCCAGGGCGATCTGCTGGCCGCTGGCCGGGCTGGTGAGGCTTGCGCTCGGCGGGTTGTTGGTCGTCCCGGGCGTCGTGGTCGTGGCTTCGTTGCTGTAGGCGGAATCGCCCGCACCGTTGGTGGCCCGCACCCGGAAGCTGTAGCGGGTCCCCGGGAGTAGACCCGTGGCCTGGTAGCTGTCGACCCCGCCGGAAACGGTGAAGAGGGGTGCCCAAGGGCCATCGCCGGCTTTGAATTCCAGCTTGAAGCCGGTTTCGTTGTGGGCGTTGTCCGTCCAGCCCAGACTCACCTGGGTCTGGGAAATCGCAGTGGCCACCAGTCCGCTGGGGGCAGCGGGCGGAGTCTCCGCCGCCGGGGTAGTCACGCTCACCTCGTTGGAGTATGCGGAATCGCCGGTGGCATTGGTCGCCCGTACCCGATACAGATAGGTGGTGGCACCGCCGAGGCCCGTGTCCCGGTAGCTGGAGACGTTGGCCCCGGTGCTGCCGATCTGCACCCAGGTACCGCCCGCGCCGGTCTTGCGCTCCAGCTTGAAGCCCGTTTCGTTGCCGCTGTTGTCGGTCCACGCCAGGCTCACCTGGGTGGCGCTGTCGGCCGAGGCGGCCAGGGCGCTGGGCGTCCCGGGGGGCGCCTCGGCACCTGAGCGCCACACCTCGATGCCGGAGAAATTCACGTCGCCCGGGGTGGCTGTGACGGTGAGGCTCCCGGCCCCCAGCTCCACCGTCCACGGGCCAAGCCGCTGCCATTGCCCGGCGCTGCCGCTGCCCAGCCCGGTTTGCACGCTCTGGCCGTTGATGGCGATGCCGAAGCTGGTCGGAACGTTGTCCTCCCACACGTAGAGATAGACCTTGTAGGTGCCGGCAGGCACGTTGGTGAGGGTGACGTTGCTGCCGGCGCGGTTCCAGATGCTGGACCGGATCATCTGGGCCCGGGCCGGGTCGGTGGCGGGGTTGAGGGCAATGGACTGATTCTCGAATGCGGAGCCGCTGTAGCTGAAATTGGCGGCCGTCTTGCCCTCCCACTGGTGGCCGTCGATCACCTGCGCCGGGCCATTGAGGTTGATGGCCCGGTAAAAAGTCGTCTCGAGCCGGCCCATGGTGATCGCCACCGGCGCCGAGCTGGAGGTGGCGCCACCATTGTCCGTGGCCACTGCCTGCAGGGTGTAACTGCCGTTGGCGGCCGTCCACTCCAGCGTCCAGGGGCTTTGGGTGGCTTCGCCGATCTTGGTGCTGCCCTGGTAGAACTCGACCTTGACCACCTGGCCATCCGGGTCCGCCACGGTGGCAGTGAGGGCCACTGTGCTGCCGGTGGGAAACACCGTGCCCGCCACCGGGCTGGTGAGACTGACGCTGGGCCAGAGGTTGCCATCCTGGGAGGCCCGCAGGCTCAGGGCGATGTCTTCCGAATAGGCCGGCGAAGCCACCACACGCACGCCGCCGGCGTGGGAGAAATCCTCGGTCCGCAACACTTGGCCGGTGTGGGTGTTGATCCATTGGGCCCGGTAGGCCCCTGCCGGCAGTTCGAGTTGCAGGTTGGCCTGGGCGCCGCCGTCCAGCCACACCGCGTACTGCCGCCCGGCTTCGGACAAGGCGTGTGCCGCCGCCGGCGTCCCTCCTTTGATGAAGCTGGTCCCCGGGACCATGCGGGTCATCTCGAAGCTGTTGATGAAGCGGGCCAGGGTGGATATCTGGGTGCGCAGGCTGGGACCACCACCGCCCAGGGTCTTGGTCCACGAGAAATCGTTGCCGCTTTCGGAAGCGGCGGAGAACGACCAATCCAGGTTGTTGTAGGCGCCCCCGCCGGCCATGATGAATTTCCAGGCCTCCTTGCGGTAAGGCGTATCGGTGGCGCCCCGGAAGCCTGTCTCGTCCAGCCCGATGGGCCGGTTCAGCCCATAGTTCCAGCTCACGGCCTCAGGGGGCGCGTAGTGGAAGTTGAAGATGCTGACCAGGGGATCCGGGTTGGAGATGGTGGCCGCACCGTTGGCGACATTCTGGGCAATGAGGTGCTGCTTGGGCAGCAGGGCCTCGGTGTTGCGAATGCGCGCGGCGATGCGCTGCTGCCACGCCGGCGTCACCCCGCCCAGATAGGGCTCGTTGCAGATCTCGAAATAGACGTTGTCGAAGGCGTTGAGCTCGGTGACGATCTTTTCGGTCAATGCCTCCTGCACGGCAGTGATCGCTGGATCTGAGAGGTTGTAGACCAATCCCACGGCCATATTCCCGATCCCGTTGATGTTGTTTGCCACATTCAAGGGGCTGTGGAGCCACTCGTTGTAGTACGCGCTGAACAGCGTCACTTCCACGACAATCCCACGCAGGCCCGCTTGTGCGACAAAATCCTTCAGCCGCTCGAAATAAGCGGCATCCCAGCGGGTGAGGTCGAATTTGTTGCCTCCTCGGGCATAGCCCGGCTGGTCACTGCGCGCCCAGGGCACCAGCAGGCGCTCGGCGGGCGGACTGAGCGTGTTCCAGGGTGAACCCCAGCCTTCAACAATCGTGCCGGAGAACACACGAGTGTGGTTGAACGACGCCGCCTGCAGCGTATCCAGATAGATGGAGTAGTCGAAGTCCAGATTGATGACCGCCCCGTAATGCTCGGCGGAGGTCACCAGCACGGTGGGTTTGCCCTGGAACAGGAAGTAGCGGTTGTTGTCCGGGTGCAAGCGCAGCGGCTCGGCCGCCGCAAGCACCGGCCAAAAGCTCGCCCACAGACCAAGCAGAGCGCAAAGACGCGCCAGCCATGCCCCCACGTTTATCGATTTGCTGTCCATGTCTTTCACCCGCCTTGCAGCACATCGAGATCCTATCACCCTCCTTGCATCCCGCTGGAAACACAAGAGGATAGGAAAACCCGGCTACAAAACTGAATGGACGGCGCACGCCAAGGCTTCAGGAACAAGTGAGCGCCAGTTCCCGTAGGCGACGGAAGGCGCGAGAAGCGTCCAGCTCAACGGGGGCGATGCAGCAGGACAGCCGGAAGACAGCCAGCGGGATTCAGCCGTAGATCTTGCACATGCAGGGCACGGGCTGGGGGCTCTGGGTCTGACCGACCCAGAGCAGGAAAGCGACCGCCATGGCCGCCCAGATTAGCCGCCGCAGGCAGCGGGGCCGATCCGGGCAGAAGGTGGCGAGCATGGCGGATTACTTGCGGGCAATGACGCCGCAGGCCATGCGGGCGCCGGAGTTGCCGGTGGGCTGGGTCTTGAAGTCGTCCGGTGCGACGTGGACGATCACCGAACGGCCGACGATGCTGGCGGGGCCCTCGGCCACGGTGATGCCCTCGAGCTCTGTGGTCAGGCTGGCCTTGCCGCTGGCGTCCGCGTCCAGCATGGGCATGTCGCCCCCGTGGTGCGGCCCCTGGTGGGGGTGCCCGTGAGGGGTGCTGCCCGGGTTGAAATGGCCGCCGGCGCTCATGGCGTCGGGGCTGGAGCAGTCGCCCTTCTCGTGGATATGGAAGCCGTGCAGACCGGGGGTGAGGCCGGAGACGTTGGCCACCACCTGGACCTTGTTGCCGACCTGGGTGAAGCTGACGGTACCCGCCGCCGAGTAGCCACGGGTAGGCTGCAGTTCCACCGCCGCCGAGGGGCCGGGTTTGCCCGGGCCGGTGGCGCAGGCTGCGAGCAGCAGGGGCAGGGCCCCGAGCAAGGCAAATGCTTTCATGTCTTTTCCCTCCTGTTATGGGTCGTGGCCGCGGCAGGGGGCCCCGCCGCGGAAAGCGCCGATCTCAGCCGCCGGTACCACCGACGGTGAGGCCGTCAAGCCGCAGGGTGGGCTGGCCCACCCCCACCGGCACGCTCTGGCCGTCCTTGCCACAGGTGCCGACACCGGAATCGAGGGCCATGTCGTTGCCGATCATGGAGACCCGGGTGAGCGAGTCCGGTCCGTTGCCGATCAGGGTGGCGCCCTTGACCGGCGTGGTGATCCGCCCGTCTTCGATGAGGTAGGCCTCCGCCGCGGAGAACACGAACTTGCCGCTGGTGATATCCACCTGGCCACCGCCGAAGTTGGCGGCGTACAGGCCTTTCTTCACCGACGCGATGATCTCCTGGGGGTCCTTGTCGCCGTTGAGCATGTAGGTGTTGGTCATGCGCGGCAGAGGCAGGTGGGCGAAGGATTCGCGCCGGCCGTTGCCGGTGACGGGCACCCCCATCAGGCGCGCGTTGAGGCTGTCCTGCATGTAGCCCACCAGGATGCCGTCCTCGATCAGGGTGGTGCAGCGCGTGGGGTTGCCTTCATCGTCCACGGTCAGCGAACCCCGGCGGTTGGGCAGCGTGCCGTCATCCACCACGGTGATGCCGGGGGCGGCAACCCGCTGGCCGATGCGTCCGGCGAAGGCGGAACTGCCCTTGCGGTTGAAATCCCCCTCCAGGCCGTGGCCGATGGCCTCGTGCAGCAGAATGCCCGGCCAGCCGTTGCCCAGCACCACGGTCATGGGGCCGGCCGGCGCCGGCTGGGCAGCCAGGTTCACCCGCGCCTGGTGCACGGCCTTGCGGGCGTAGTCGCGCAGCACGTCGTCGCTGAAATAGCCGTAGTCGTAGCGGCCGCCACCACCGGCGGAGCCCTGCTCCCGGCGGCCGCCGTCTTCCATGATCACGGTGACGCTGGTGCGCACCAGGGGCCGCACGTCGGCGGCCAGATGGCCGTCGGAGCGGGCCACCAGGACCACATCCCAGGCGGAGGCGAGGCTGGCCATCACCTCAACCACCTTCGGGTCCTCGGCCCGGGCAAAGGCTTCCAGCCGCTCCAGCAGGCGGACCTTCTCCACGTCCGGCAGCGACCCCAGTGGATCATCGGCCCGATACAGGGGCGGACGGGCGGCAGCGCCCGCCAGCAGCGGGGCGCTGCGCGCCTGCCCCGCCGCGGCGATGGCGCGGGTGGCCCGGGCGGCCCCCAGCAGGGCATCCAGGCTGATCTCGTCGGAATAGGCAAAGGCGGTCTTCTCGCCGGCAATGGCGCGCACACCCACGCCTTGCTCGATGTTGAAGCTGCCGGATTTGACGATCCCCTCCTCCAGGCTCCAGCCCTCCGAGCGGTGGTACTGGAAGTACAGGTCGGCGTAATCCACCTGATGGCCCATCAGGCTGCCGAACACGGTCTCCAGGCTGCGGTGGGTAAGCCCGTAGGGCGCGAGGAGCAGGTTTTCGGCCGCCACGAGGGGCGCGGCGGGGGTCAGGACAGGGGCAGCGGTCTGGTTCATGTAGGCTCGAAGGTCGTTTTCTGGTCGTGCAGTCGTGTGGAGTACGACAGCGCCCGGCACCGCCGGTTGCCGCCAAGTGTAAAGACTTTTACGTCGGGGGCGCCTGCAGATCCGCGCGGCGATGGCGCAAGGCCGGCAGGCTGGCGCGAATGTCGTGGATGCGCGCCGCGTCGAAAGGCGCCAGCACCACGCCCGCGCCCTTGGGCTGGCGGGCCAGCACCTCGCCCCAGGGGTCGATGATCATGCTGTCACCCCAGGTGCGGCGCCCGCTCTCGTGCTCGCCGCCCTGGGCAGAGGCCAGCACATAGCACTGGTTCTCCACCGCCCGGGCCCGCAGCAGCAATTCCCAGTGGGCCTGGCCGGTGGTTTCGGTGAAGGCGGCGGGCACCACCAGGATGTCCACCGCGCCCATGGCCCGGAACAGCTCGGGGAATCGCAGGTCGTAGCACACCGCCAGCCCCACCCGGGCAAAGGGCGTGTCGAAGGCGACGATGCGGCTGCCCGCCTCGATGGTGGCGCTCTCGTTGTAACGCTCGGCCCCGCGCTCGAAGCCGAACAGGTGGATCTTGTCGTAGGCCGCCACCCGCTCCCCGTCCGGGCTGAAGGCCAGGCAGGTGTTCCGGACCTTTTCCGGCTGGCTGGCCTCGAGCGGCACCGTGCCCCCCACCAGCCAGATGCGGTGGCGGCGGGCGGTTTCCGCCAGAAAGTCCTGGATCGGCCCCCGCCCCAGGGATTCGCGCACGGCCACCTTGGCCGCCTCGTCCGGGGCGATGAGGGGAAAGTACTCGGGCAGCGCCACCAGTTGGGCGCCCGCGTCGGCGGCCTTGGCAATCAGCGCGGCGGCATCCTTGAGGTTATCCGCCACCCGGGGGCGGGAAACCATCTGGATGGAAGCGAGGGTCAGGGGCTGGGTCATGGGGCACATCCTCCCGGTCGTCAGGGCTGGGGCAGGCCGGCGGGGGGTGCCGGCGCGCGCGGGGTCTCGATCTTTTCCACCTTCGGGTCCGCCCAACTGCCGGACACGGCGTACTGGAAGGAGAAGAACTTGTCCAGGGGCTCGCGCAGGAGCTTGTTGGCCAGATACGCGGCAATGCCGATGTGCGGGTTGGCGATCAGCACGCCCACCGAGAGCGTCTCGCCGATGGCCGGATGCACCCGCACCTTGAGGTTCTGCGTCTCGCGCACCAGATTGGCTTCGCCGCTCATGGCAACCCGCGCCGCCGGGCCGCGGATTTCCAGGTTGTCGCTGCGGATGACACCCCGGTCGAGTTTGAGGTTGCCAGAAATGCTGTCGTAGGCGAAGCCCTCGCTGAAAATGTCGCGAAAATCGAGGGTGATGCGCCGGGGCAACGATTGCAGGCTGAGCACGCCCAGGAGCCGCCCGGCGCCCGGGTCGAGCTTGGCAAACTGGCCGCTGGCGGCATCGAGCCGCATCTCGCCGCTGAGGCTGGCGCCGTCCAGGCTGGTGGGCGGCCCCTTCCAGCTCAGGTGGCCGGCCAGGGTGGCGGTGCCCCGGCGCACCGCCTCGCCATAGCCCAGGCGCTCCAGCAACCGGCCGGCGGAATCGGCTTCGAGCCGGAAGTCCAGCGTGGTTTCCGAATCCCTGCCGGTGCGCCACTGACCATCCGCCGTCAGCCGCCCGTCCGGGTTGGAGAGGGCCAGTTTCTCGATCCGCCACAGGTCGGCCTGATTCACCGCCGCCAGTTCCAGACGGCCCAGTTGCCGGCCGCGCAGGCTGAAGTTCTGCACTTCCACATCCAGCCCCGGCAGTTCTGTCACCGCATCGGTGGCGGGCTTGTGCAAGGGCTCGGTGGTGGGGCGCACGTCGGTGAGGTCCAGGTGCCCCAGACGGGCCACCAGCCGCCCCTGGCCGGAACCGCGCCACACCACCCGCCCCGCCAGTTCCTTGCTGGCGATCTGGGCATTCCACACGCCCTGGGTGTGGCGCCCGGTGATGGCGAAATCGGTCAGGCGCTGGCCGAACGCCACCAACTCCCCCGCTTTGAAGTTAAGCGCCGCAATGGGCAACCCGGCGCCACCGCCCTCGCCGCCCGGACTGCCCTCGCCGAACAAACGCAGCCGCCAGTCGTCCCAGTCCACCCGGGATAGATTGCCCCCCAGCAACACCCCCCGCTCGGGCATGGCCGGCGTCTCGCCCAGGCCGATCACGCCCCGCTCCACCTGGCTGGCCTCACCCTCGTGCAGACGCACCAGATGCAGGTGGAAGCCGCGGCCGATGGCGACCCGCAGGGAATCCCGATGGCTGCCGGCCCGGGGCGCCGGCCCCCGGGCCGATTCCGCCGTGGGGCCCACTTCCACCGTCAGCGGTACCGCCTCGCCGGCGGTCTTGTTCAGGGGCGCGGGCAGGCTGCTGGAAACCCCCACCAGATTGGAATGCACCGCCACATCCACCCCCTGGCGGTGGGCGGTGACCGTACCCGTCCACGCGGATGAGCCACTGGCATGGCCGAGGATGGGCAGCTCCAGGTGCTGGCGCAGACTGGCCACATCCGCCGTCCCCTGGCCGGAGAACACCACGCTGCCATCGGGCCGGAGTTCGCCGCTGAACTGCGCCGGCGCCCCCAGCACCGTGGCGCTGGCCTGGCGGACATGGAAACTGCGCTCGGTAAACTCCAGCCGGGCCTGGGCATCGTGGAGCGCCGGCGCCCCGGGCGCGGGCACCAGGCGCGCACCACTAATGCGGGCCGTGCCCTCCACCTGCGTGTCGCGGGCCCGGGCCAGGGGAATGCCCAGCTTGAGGTTGAGGCTGGCGCTGCCGGTGGTGCTCATCTGCTGGGTGGCGCCGCCGATCCAGCCCGCCACCGGGCTCGCATTCACGTAGCGCAGCATGTCGGCCGCGGGTCCCGCCGCCTGACCCTTGATGGCGAGCAGGGCATCGTGGCCGCCCAGGTTGGCGATCTCCGCCTCCACGTTGCTCACCCCCACCCCGAAGGCATTTCCCTTGTGGCCGCGGATGAGCATGCGCACCCCCTCGAAGCGCAGGTCGCCTTCCAGCGCCTGCAACTCCGGCCAGCCCGGAGCAAACCCCAGGGAGGCGCCGCTGAAGCGCCCGGTCACCAGGAAGGTGCCGCGCTTGCCATCGGCGAAGGGGAAGTCGTACAGATCGCCCTTGAGCTTGAGCCGGGTATCGTGGGCCTGTCCGCCGGTGAGGCTGTTGCGCAGCCAGTCCCGCACCTGCGGGTTCACCACCAGGGGCATGTAGCGCCACACCGCCCCGGCCTCGGCCCGGGAAAGCGCCGCATCCAGGTCGATCTCCCCGGGGCTGCCGCTGCCGGCGCGGGTGCGGAAGCGGCCGCTGGCGGTGCCGGCGGCATCCTTGTTGTCGAAACGGGCGGACTTGAGCGTGACTTCCACATCGCCCCCGGTCACCGCCCAGGCGGCATCGGCGGCGAACTCGGCCAGTTCCAGCCGCGGCTCGGCGAACACGGAAGGCAGTTCCAGGCTGGCGTTGCGGCTGGCCAGGGTGAGCTTGCCGCCGCGCTCGTTGCCCTCCACCGTGCCGGAGATGCCGCTCAGGCCCGGATAGACCCCCACCGGCTCCACCCCGATGTCGTCGAAACGGCTCTGCAGGCTGTAGGCGGCCAGCTTCTCGCTGTCCCCGCTCCAGGTGAGGCGGGTGCCACGCAAATGCCCCCGGGGCTGAAAGCTGGCCACGGTGCGGCGGCTGGCCGGGTCCAGGGGCAGGAAGTCCGACAGGCGCGCCAGCGCACCCACGTTGACGACGCTGGCGGTCAGCTCGCCGCGCCCCGGTTGCCCTCCGGCGGGTTCCCGCCAGCGCAGGAAGAAATCGCTGGGCTCGAGCTTCACCCCGTCCCGGGTGGTGAGCGCCAGCTTGTAAGCCGCCAGCTCCAGCGCGCCGGGCGGTCGCCGCAGGGTCAGACGGCCGCTCATGGCATCCATGTCCAGCAGGGGCAGATTGCGCCCCAGGCGGGCCTTCACGTCGCGCAGGGCCAGATCGGCGGTGACCGCCGCCACCCGCTGGTCGGCAATCTCCAGCCACAGCCGCAACCCGCCCTGCCCGCCCTGCACCTGGAAGGGGTAGTCCAGCCACTGCCGCCACACGGCCAGATCCGCCCGCTCCACGCTGGCGTAAGCCTGGCCGTGCCACTGTTCCGGGTGGTCCAGCTTGCGCCCGCGGAAATCGCCCCGCACATCCAGCCCCGAAGCCAGGGCTTCGGGCAGGCGGGCGGTGAGGCCAAACCGATGGTGGCTGCCCGCGTTTTCCAGACGGAAGTTGAGGGCCTGCAGTTCCAGAGGCGGGGCGGGGCGCTGGAGGTCGGTCCACCGCACCCGGGCATCGCGGATGACGATTTCGTGCTGGTCCAGCAGCCAGTCGGCGAATCCGCCCTGATCCGGCCCTTCGGTGCGCACCGGCAGACCGGCAACGTAGATGCGCCCGTCGGCCTCGCGCCGGATATCCAGTTCCGGGCTCACCAGTTCCAGCCGGTGCAGGCGCAAGCCAAGCACGAGGAGCGAGCGCCAGGCCACCTCGGTTTCCACCTGGGCCAGGTGCAGCGCCGGGCGCCTTTCCCGGTCCAGCACCTGCAGGCCGGCCAGGGTCAGGGCCGGACGCAGGCCGGCCCAGCCGGCGTCGATGTGACCGATGGTCACCGGCAGCCCCAGGCTGCGGGAGAGCAGGGCTTCGATCCGGGGCTTGTGGTGCTCCACCTCGGGCAGCACGAAGTGGCGCAAGGCCAGCACGGTGAGGCCGAAGAGGAAATACACGGCGAGCAGCAGCCACAGCGCCCAGCGCCCGGCCCGTCGGGCACCGGCCCAGCGCGGCGGCCGGGCGGCGGCTGGCGCCTGGAAGCCGGAGGAAGAGGAAGGGGTTTCGCTATCGGGGGAAGTCATCACCAGCTATCGCCTGCCGTGGCGCGCATTCCGGCGATTGCCACCCGGGTTGACCAGCGTCATCATCGGCCTTTAAGCCTGGACTATCGTCCAGATCGTCCCCCGCATTTTACAGGAGCTCGCCTCCTCTCCGCCTATGACTGCCCCGATGCCCGCCCCCGGTGCCTCCGCCGACGCCCTCCTGCAGTTTGCCAGCCAGCACAGCCGCTATCTGCAACGACAGTTGCAGTGCCGCCCCGGGCTGGCCGAGACCCTGGCCGCCAGTGTCCACCTTCCGCTGACCGCCGCCGACATGCGCGCCCTGCTTGCCCCGGAAGCCCTGGCCGACGAACGCCTGAAGCCGGCGCTGCGCCACCTGCGCGCCCGGGTCATGGCCCACGTCATCGTGCGCGATCTGTGCGGCCTGGCGGACCTGCCGGAAGTGACGGAGACCATGACCACCCTGGCCGACGTGGCGGTGGCCGAAGCCTGCCGGGCGCTACGGGCCAAACTGGTGGCCCGCCACGGCGAACCGCTGGACAGCGCCGGCCAGCCCCAGCAACTCGTCATCATCGGCATGGGCAAGCTCGGCGGCCGGGAACTGAACGTCTCCAGCGACATCGACCTCATCTTCCTCTACCCGGAGGACGGTGACACCGCCGGCCCCGCCAGCATCGGCAACTTCGAGTTCTTCACCAAGCTGGGCCGCCAGCTCATCAATGCGCTGCACGAGGTCACCGCCGACGGGCAGGTTTTCCGGGTGGACATGCGGCTGCGCCCCAACGGGGATTCCGGCCCCCTGGTGTGCAGCTTCGACATGCTGGAGAACTACTTCATCACCCAGGGCAGGGAGTGGGAGCGCTACGCCTGGATCAAGGCCCGCCCCATGGAAGGCCAGCGGCTGGAGGAACTGGCGGGGATCGTCCGCCCCTTCGTCTTCCGCAAGTACCTGGACTTCGGCGCCTTCAACGCCATGCGCGACCTGCACGCCCAGATCCGGCGGGAGGTGGCCCGGCGCGACATGGCGGACAACGTCAAGCTCGGCCCCGGCGGCATCCGGGAGATCGAGTTCATCGCCCAGGTGTTCCAGCTCATCCGCGGCGGCCGGGACCGCAGCCTGCAGATCAAGCCCACCCTGTCGGTACTGGCCCTGCTCTCCGGCCGCGGCGTGCTGCCCCAGGGGGCTGCCCAGGAACTCACCCAAGCCTACGACTTCCTGCGCCGGGTAGAGCACCGCCTGCAGTTCCTGGACGATGCCCAGACCCACAACCTGCCGGGCAACGAGGCCGACCAGGCCAGCATTGCCAACACCATGGGCTTCGACGACTACGATCAGTTCCTGGCGGCGCTCAATGTCCACCGCCGGCTGGTGACGGGCCACTTCGAAGCCGTGTTCGCCAATCCCAACGAAGATGGCCACGAACTGGACACCTTGTGGGCCGCCTGCTCCGATGGCGACCAGACCACCGCCGAGCTGTCCCGGCTGGGCTACCAGGACCCGGCCGCCGCCGCCGGTCGCCTGGCGGGCACCCGCGCCGGTTCCCGCTATCAGCAAATGCCCCAGGCCATCAAGGAGCGCTTCGACGACCTGATCCCGCGGGTCATCCAGGCCTGCGCCGAATGCCCGGCACCGGACGAAACCCTCAACCGCATGTTCGACCTGCTCGACGCCATCAGCCGGCGCGCGGCCTACCTGGCACTGCTGCAGCAGTACCCGCAGGCCCTGCACAAGGTGGCGGCCATGATGAGCGCCTCGAGCTGGGCGGCCCAGTACCTCACCCGCCACCCGGTGCTGCTGGACGAACTGCTCGACGCCCGCCTGCTCGACCAGACGCCCGACTGGCCCGCCTGGCAGCGCGAACTGCAGACCGCCCTGGCGGAGCATGAGCCGGACCAGGAACGGCAGATGGACCTGATGCGGGAAGCCCACCACGCCCAGTTGTTCCGGCTGCTGGCCCAGGACCTGGCGGGCAACCTGACGGTGGAAGCCCTGTCCGACCACCTTTCCGCCGCTGCCGATGCGGTGCTCGCCCTGAGCATCGAGCTCTGCTGGGCCAAGCTGCGCAAGCGCCACCGGGAAACCCCGCGCTTCGCCGTCATCGGTTACGGCAAGCTGGGGGGCAAGGAACTGGGCTACGCCTCCGACCTGGACATCGTCTTCCTCTACGACGACGACGACCAGAGCGCCGCCGAGTTCTACGCCCGGCTGGCCCAGCGCATGCTCACCTGGCTGTCCACGCAGACGCCCGCCGGCAGCCTGTTCGAGACCGACACCCGGCTGCGGCCCAACGGCGAATCCGGCCTGCTGGTGAGCAGCCTGGAGGCCTTCCGCCAGTACCAGAACGAACACGCCTGGGTCTGGGAACACCAGGCGCTGACCCGGGCCCGCTATTGCGCCGGCGACCCCGCCCTGGGCACCGCTTTCGAGGAACTGCGCGACACCATCCTGCGCAAACCCCGCGACCGGGACGCGCTGCGCACCGAGGTACGGGCAATGCGCCAGAAGATGATGGACGCCCACGGCAACAAGAGCAGCGGCTTCAACCTCAAGCATGACCCGGGCGGCCTCATCGACGTGGAATTCATCGTCCAGTACCTGGTGCTGGGCTACGCCCACGACCACCCGCGCCTCACCGGCAACCTGGGCAACATCGCCCTGCTGCACATCGCAGCGGAACTGGGCCTCATCGGCACCGCCGAAGCCGACGCGGCGGCGGATGCCTATCGGGAACTGCGCCGCCTCCAGCACGCGCTACGCCTCTCCGGCGCCAAGCTGATGCTCCCCCCCGAGCAGGTGGAGGCCGAGCGGGCAGCCGTGCGCCGGCTCTGGTCACAGGTGCTGGGGGACTAAGCCCGCGCCGGACAACGGGTGCCGGATGTGACCTGCTGGGCAGGCAGGCGCGGAACGGCCGAATAGAATGGCAAAACCATTCCAATTCGCCGTTCCGGCACGCTTGCGCAGGGGAAGAACATGGGGAAAAGAACCAGCAGGGGCTGCGCCGCGGCAGCCCTGTTCGTGGCATTGGCCCTGGGGGGCTGTGGCGGCGGGGGCGGCGCCAGTGGCGATCTCACCGTTGGCAGCGGCGGCACCACCACCACGACCGATCCGGGCCCCACGCCCCTGCCCACGCTGATCGACACCCCCTACGGCGCCCTGCGCCCGGTGGCGGATAGCTGCAACCCGGCCACCGCCCCCACGGCCACCAACTGGGCGGCCATCCGGCAGGCCCAGGCGGAGGGCAAGACCTGGGCCCTGGACTTCACCACCTGCCACAGCGGCATCTACCTGCTGATGAAGGACGCGGCCAACCCGGAGTTCATTCCCCTGCCCCACGGCCCGCACTGGGTGGCCACCCTGGACGGCCCCCCGGCCACCACTGGCGGCAGCCCGCAGCTGGAACACCTGGTGTACCTGGACACCGGCTACTGGAAGCGGGTGGACGTGCGCCCCGCCTCCGCCACATACGGCCAGCCGGTGCAGGTGTCCGCCACCCCGGTGACGGAGCTCGTGTGCTGGTTCAATGCCCGGGCGGACTGGAGCGACACCACCCGCAGCGTGTTCGAGTGGTACACCGCATCCAGTTGCGGCAACCCGTCGGACCTGAAATACGCCACCCGCGGCTGGATGATGCAGGCCAACTACGCCCCCTCCACCTCCGCCCTCGCGCTCCCCGACGGTTACCGCATCTACTACGTGCGCAACGGCGGGGCGGTGGTCAACGGCCATGCCGCCATTTCCGACATGGCCCTGCAGAAGATCAGCGGCGGTCCGCTACGCCTGGTGGATCTGCAACTGCGGCCCCTGTAGCGCGGCGCAGCCTGGCCCCCAGGGCGGGGGCCAGAATCAGCCAGAGCATGCCCCAGGCCATCAGCCCGCTCCCGGGCCGGTACTCGGCCAGGATGCGCGCCAGTTCCAGCCCGAGGGCGAGACCCAGCCCCACTTCGAAGGCAAAGGTGAGCACCGCCCACAGCCCGCCCACCGCGAACTGCTGGCCCGACCGCCGGGCGCCCAGCCAGGGCGCGGTCGCCCAGGCCAGCAGCAGGATCAGCCCGCAACCGACGAAAAAGCCTAGCCGCCGCGCTGCGCCATCGCCCAGCACGGGGCTGATCCACAGCGCCCGCACCGCGCCGTTGGCGGATTCGGCCAGCACGATCAGCAACCAGACCCCCAGCGCCCGCCCCAGCATCACACCACCACCGCTTCCAGCGGCCGCCGCAGCGCCCGCGGCATGAGCGGGCCGCGCCCGAAACGCACCACCAGATCCGGCCGCTCCCCGGCCAGCCCCAGGGCCTCGGCGAAATCCGGGCGCACCTCGGCCACTTCCACCGGCTGGTTAAGGTGAGCCGTACGCACCCCCAGCACCGTGGCCTGCAGCGCAAAGCGCTCAAACGCCCGCCCCACCGCCAGCCAGGCCTCCGGCCCCTGGCCTGGCCCCACGAAAACCGCCACGCCGGCGGAACTGCGCACCTGCCGGGCGAGCTTGTCGTTCTCCGCCCCCTCCCGGAAAAACAAGCGGAACAGGGGTTGCCCCAGCCAAGCGGGCAGCGCCGGGTTGCCAGTGCTCGCCGCGTACAGCCCATCGCCCCGGGCCAGGGCGTCGGCCTCGCTGAAGCGCAGCCAGCTTTCCAGTTCGTCGGTGAAGGCTGCGTCCGCCACCTGGGCGCTGTTGGCTTCCAGCGCAAACTCCAGCACCTGCTCCACCCCATCCCCATCGGTGATGAGCAGCATCTCCACTCCCGTGCCCGCCACCGCCTGCTCCAGCAGGGCCAGCTCCTCCGCCGTCAGCGGCTTGCCGTCGAACTCCGCGCGGGTGCTCTGACGGGCCGGGATCGCGCCATAGAGGGGCGAGGCCACCGCCTTGGCCGGGCTGAGGGCAACGCGGAACGCCCCCTCCGCTGCCACGAAGCTCGCCTCCGCCCGCAGGCCGTGGGCCGCCGCCGCCAGCATCAGGTTTTCCGCCGCGCAGCCCAGGGAAACAAACAGGTGGTGGTCGTCCGGGTCCACCACCGGGCACCGCCGGGTGAAATCCGGCAGCACCGTGATGGCCTTCTCCTCCAGCCGGAAACGCCAGCATTGGGTGTTGTGGCTCGAAGGCGCCAGCGTGGCGCAACGCACCAGCTCCCGCGCAAGCGCCTGCCCGCCCGCCGGCTGCCCGCTCCCCGCTTCCCCCAGCCGCCAGGTTTCCGCCACACGCCGGCTGTATTCGGCGCCCTCGCCCCCGCAACCGGCCAGAGCCGACAGGGCGAGACCGCCCCCCGCACGCAAGAAAGCTCGTCTGTCGTTCTTCATCTGAGCAACCCCAAGCTGTGACCGGTTCATTGTGCGCCCGATCGCGGCAGGCGGGCCATGATCTGGCGCAGAGGCGCCCCCTGCCGGCACCGCCCCATGCCCTCCGCAAACCGCGCCCGCCCGGGGGCGGCCGGTCATCCCGCCCCGCCCTGGGCAAAGACCTTTTTCCGAGCAAGGTTTTCGGTTAGCTTCCCCCGCACCCCCAGTCACATCGTCCCCATGAATGCCACACCGCCCGGCAGGACTCCGCTGCCGCTCACCCTCGATCCGGGTCTCAACGTGCTGCGTCTGGCGGCCCTCACCGCAGGGCCCGATGGCGCCCTGGATGCGCACACGCTCTCGCTCATGGCCGATCTGGTGGGCGCCGGGGCCGTGGACCGGGTGCCCGCCCGTCAGGTGGCGCGGGAACTGACCGGCGGGCTGCTGGCGCCGGCACCCTCGCACATGCTGCGCACGCTGCGGGAATGCGGCGCCCTCGAACGGGTGCTGCCGGAACTCGACGCATTGTTCGGCGTCCCCCAGGCCGCAGACCATCCGGCCGAAGTGGATGTGGGCCGGCACCAGTTGCGGGTGGTGGATGAGGCCGCCCGTTGCGGCGCTCCCCTGGCGGTGCGCTGGGCGGCGCTGTTCTACAACCTGGGCAAGGCGGATTCACCCCCCGAACACCTGCCCACCCACTACAAGCACGTGGAACGCGCCTGCCCCCGGATCAACGCCATCTGCGACCGCCTGGAGCTGGACGCGGACACCCGGGACCTCGCCCTGCTCGCCGTGCACGAACTGGAAAGGGTGCACAAGGCGGTGGAGATGCGCGCCGGCGCCATCACCCTGCTGCTGGAGCGGGTCGAGGCGTTCGCCCGGCCCGACCGCTTCGAGCACTTGCTGACCCTGTGCACCTGCGACTACCGGGCCTTCCCGGGCCATGCGCAGCGCAGTTACCCCAAGGCGCCCCTGCTACGCCAGGCCCGGCAAGCCTGTCTGGACGTGGATACGGCGGCGGTCGTGGCCGGCCTGCCGCCGGAGGCCGCCGCCACGGCCCTCCTGGAAGCCCGCACCGACGCTGTGGCCCGGGCGCTGCAGAGCACGCGCAGCGGCTGAGCACCGGCGCAACGGCCTACCAGTCCCCCGGTTTCTTGCCCCAGGGGACGGAGCCGGCCACCAGTTCGGCCCGGATGCCCGCCTTGGCGATGTCTTCCAGGCTCCGGTACAGGGTGGCCTCATGCACCGTCGCCCCGCCCTTGCCCAGCACCGCCACGTAACGGGCCACGCCATCCACCTCGCAGCAATACCCGGCGCCCGGGTCATCCGTGCTGCGTGCCTTGCCGTCCCAATCAATGAAAAACCCTGATGCCATCTGTCTTGCTCCCCGTGCCGGATTGACGGGCGCGGCCCCATGCCGGCGCCCGATGCGTGGGACAAGCAAGCTTTGGTCCGGCGGCGTGGGGATGGGCAAAGCCCCGTGGCCACGGGCTTGGCGCCCGGCCGGGCTGGCAGCCGGGCTGTAGGCTTTGCGACACAGCCCCCGCAGAGCCCACCACACCACTCATGGCAGGCGGGGGCTTCAGGCGCTGGCGGATGCGCCCTGCAAGCCGGACATGATGCGCACCGCCCGCGGGTCCACCGACAGTTTCAGGGGCGGCACGCAGGTGCCCTGGATGCGCGGCAACACCCATGCCAGCGCCGAATCCAGCCCCGGAAACTCCTTGGGCTCCCCTTTCAGCGCCACGACCGGCTCCCCGGCGGTATCGCCCTGCCCATACACCCGGATCTGGATACGGCTGGGCATGGTCACCACCAACTCCACCTGCCCGATCACCCCTGCCCGGGCCAGGCTGCGGAAGGCCATCGAATCCACCATCGTTCTCCCTTGTTGTGCTGTCAGGCCGAGGCATTCTAGGCGGGAGCCGCCCCCGTCCCCGTAACCGACGCCACAGTGCGGGCCCGCGCCAGGCTTCAGCCGACGGACGGCAGCCCGCCATCGGCCTCCCGCCGGACCAGTTCGCCCCAGGTGTAGTCGATGTGGGCACGCATGGCCTGGCGTGCGGCCTCCGGCTGACGGTCGCGGATCGCGCGCCAGATGGCCAGGTGCTGGGCCATGAGGCAGGCGGTGACCGCGCCCGCCGGATCGCGGATGCCGTCCAGATTGAGCGCGATGTGCTCCCGCAGCAGGCGGATGATGCCCGCGTGCAGGTGGCGGAACATGCTGTTGTGGGAGGCCTCGGCGATGGCCTCGTGGAAATCCGCGTCGGCCACCGCCTCGGCCCGCCGGTCGCCCGCCTCGCAGGCGGCCACCAGCCGCGCAACGATGGCGCCAAGGAGCTCCAGGTCCGCCACGCTGGCCCGCTGGGCGGCAAAGCCGGCGGCGGCCACCTCCAGCTCGCGGCGGAACTCCAGGGTGTCCCAGCGCAGTTCGGCGTGGTCGGCCACCAGTTGCCGCCAGGGCGAGGCCAGGCCCGCCTGCAGGCGGTCGGTGACGAACACGCCACTGCCGCGCCGGGTCACCAGCAGCCCCCGCGCCACCAGACCGGAGACGGCCTCCCGCAGCGTGGCGCGGGAAACCCCCAGCGCCTCCGCCAGAGCCCGCTCCGCCGGCAGGCGGGCACCCGCCACCCACTCCCCCCGCAGCAAGCGCACTTCCAGATTGCGCCGCACCGCGCCCACACTGCCCTGTTCCCCGCCCGCTCTCATGCGCCCCTCCCAGATCCTGGAAACCGGTGCCGGATGTCCCCGATGGTGCTTGCGGACGGCTGCCTGGCCTGAAGCGATGCCACCGCAGGGACACCCCCCGCGCGCCCGGCCGCCCCCGGAGGCCAACGGCGGCGAGCCGGATAATTGGTCTGACCAATTTGAAGGCGAGTGTAGGGAGGAGAACAATCCGGGTCAACGCGGCGGCAAGGGCGAGTGTGGCCCGCGCCCGCCGAAAGCCCGGCACGCCCAGACCGGGCCCCACACCGAGGAGATACGATGGAAACCCGCCCGTACCCGGCGCCACCGGGACAGGTGTACCTGTTTGGCACCTGTCTGATCGACCTGTTCGAGCCCGAAGTGGGCATGGACGCCCTGCGCCTGCTGGAACACCTGGGGCTCGCGGTGCACTTTCCCCAGGCCCAGAGCTGCTGCGGCCAGCCCGCCTACACCAGCGGCAACGAGGCCGCCGCCCGGGAAGTGGCCGCCGCCCAGCTGGCACTCTTCCCGGAGGACTGGCCCATCGTCGTGCCCTCCGGCTCCTGCGCCGGGATGATGCGCCATCACTGGCCGCGCCTGCTGGCGGACGACCCGGCGCTGGCCGCCCGCGCCCGCACGGTGGCCGGGCAAGTCTATGAACTCACCGAATTCCTGGTGGAGGTGATGCGCGTGGATTTCCCCGCCACCGGCGCCCCGCCCGCCCGCGTGGCCCTGCACACCTCCTGCTCCGCCCGGCGCGAGATGGGCACCCGCGGCCACGGCTTGCTGCTGCTGCGCGCCCTGCCCGGCGTCCAGGTGGTGGAACACGCCAACGAAGCCGAATGCTGCGGATTTGGCGGCGTCTTCTCCCTCAAGCACCCGGAAATTTCCGGCGCCATGGTGGAAGACAAAGTCGCCAGCATCGCCGCCACCGGCTGCGACACCCTCGTTTCCGCCGACTGCGGCTGCCTGCTCAATATCGGCGGCGCGGCCGACTTCCAGGGCCGCGCCCTGCCCCGCTGCCACCTGGCCAGCTTTGTCGCCCAACGGGTGCTGGGGGGGCAATCATGAGCGCCCGCGCCCGGCCGCCCGAAGCGGGCGCGATGCCGCCCCCGGGGAGAATGTCCCGCAGGGACGGGAGGGCCGTGCGATGAGCGCCCGCGCCCAGATCCTGGCCCGGCTCCGCGCCGCCCGCGGCGATGCCCGCCCCGCCGCCCCCCAGGTGGGTGCCTGGTACGCCCAAACCGGCGACGACCCGGCCACTCGCGCCCAGCGCCTGCAGACGCTGCTGGAAGCCGCCCACGCCCAGGTGCTGCGGGCCACGCCCGCCAACTGGGCAATACAGGTGGCCGAACATCTGCTCCAGGCGGGCGTCACCCGCCTGCTGCTGCCCGGTGACGGCACCGAAGCCACCCTGCTCGCGGCCGAACTGGGGCGGCGTGCCCCGGCCGTGCACGCCCGGCCCTTCGACCAGCCCTACGAAGACCTGCGCGATACGCTCTTCGACGCCACCGACGCCGGCTTCACCGTTGCCGACTGCGCCATCGCCGCCACCGGCACCCTGGTCCTGAAGAGCTCCCCCGCCCAGCCCCGCACCCTCTCCCTGGTGCCTCACCTGCACGTGGCGCTGATCGACGCCCGCCGCATCCACGCCGACCTGTACGCCGCCAGCCAGGCGGAGGGCTGGGCCGGCAATCTGCCCACCAACCTGATCATGGTGTCCGGCCCGTCCAAGACGGCGGACATCCAGCAAGTGCTGGCCTACGGCGCCCACGGGCCCCGCGCCATGCTGGTGGTGATCGTGGCCAAGGAGGCCTGAATGAGCGAGCAAACCCTGCACTTTGTCGCCCCCGGCGACTTCAAGGCCCGCTCCCGGGCGGCGCTGGAAGATGCCAAGCTGCGCCAGAACTTCCGTAGCGCCATGGACTTCCTGCGCGGCAAGCGGCTGGCCCAGTTCCCCGACCCGGAGGAACTGGAAGGCCTGCGCGATCTGGGCGCCGCCATCCGCCGCCACGCCCTGGCCCATCTGCCGGAGCTGCTGGAACGGCTGGAGGCGCAGCTCACCGTCAATGGCATCCAGGTCCACTGGGCGGCCACGGCGGAAGAAGCCAACCGGATCATCCACGGCATCGCCCAGGCGCGGGGGGCGAAGCGGGTGATCAAGGGCAAGTCGATGGCCAGCGAGGAGATCGAACTCAACGATTACCTCGCCGAGCGGGGCATCACCTGCGTGGAAAGCGACATGGGCGAATACGTGGTGCAGCTCGCCCACGAAAAGCCCTCCCACATCGTCATGCCCGCCATCCACAAGACCAAGGGCGACATCGCCGAGCTGTTCCACAAGGAGATCCCGGACACCCCCTACACCGAGGACGTGGACAGCCTGATCCAGATCGGCCGCAAGACCCTGCGCCGCATGTTCGCCGAGGCGGACATCGGGCTCTCCGGCGTCAATTTCGCCATTGCCGAGACCGGCACCCTGTGGCTGGTGGAAAACGAAGGCAACGGTCGCCTCTCCACCACCGTGCCCGACACCCACATCGCCATCATGGGCATCGAGAAGGTGGTGGAAAAACTGGAGCATGTCTTCCCCCTGGCCAGCCTGCTCACCCGCTCCGCCACCGGCCAGGCCGTCACCACCTACTTCAACCTCATCTCCGGCCCGCGCCGCCCCGGCGAGCTGGACGGCCCCCGCCAGGTGCACCTGGTGCTGCTGGACAACGGCCGCACCCAGGCTTACGCGGATGAAGAACTGCGCGCCACGCTCCAGTGCATCCGCTGCGGCGCCTGCATGAACCACTGCCCGGTCTATGCCCGCATCGGCGGCCACGCCTACGGCACCGTGTACCCGGGCCCCATCGGCAAGATCGTCTCACCCCACCTGCTGGGGCTCAAGGCCGCCCACGAGCTGCCCACCGCCTCCAGCCTGTGCGGCGCCTGTGCCGACGTCTGCCCGGTGCGCATCCCCATCCCGCAGCTGCTCATCCGCCTGCGCACCGAGGCCCGGCGGGACCCGGACCAGGCCGTGGCCCATCCCCTCCAGGGCCAGGGCGCCGCCCGTACCCTGGGCGAGACCCTGGTGTGGCGCTTCTGGACCGGCACCTACGCCCGGCCGGCGGTGCACCGCATCTTCCGCTGGCTGGCCACCCGCTTCCGCGCCCTGACCCCCCGCCAGCAGATGGGCTGGACCCGCCACCGCACACCGCTGATTCCGGCCCGGCGAAGCCTGCACGAGCGGGTGGCGGCCCATCAGGCCCGGCAGGGGCGGAGCTGAGGCGATGGACGCACTGACCACGGCCCTGGCCCAGGCGCTGCCCGCCCGCCAGATCATCACCGACGCCCTGCGCCGCCTGGCCTATGGCACCGATGCCAGCTTCTACCGCCTGGTTCCCCGGGTGGTGGCGGTGGTGGAGAACGAAGCCCAGGTGCAGCACGTGCTGGCCGTGGCCCGCCAGTTCGCCCTGCCGCTCACCTTCCGCGCCGCCGGCACCAGCCTGTCCGGCCAGGCCATCAGCGACGGCATCCTGGTGCTGATCGGCGAAGGCTTCGCCACCTGCGAAATCGCCCCCGACCAGACCAGCGTGCGCCTGGGCCCGGGCATCATCGGCGGCGAGGTCAATCGCCGGCTCGCCCCGCTGGGGCTCAAGATCGGGCCGGACCCGGCCTCCATCAACACCTGCAAGGTGGGCGGCATTGCCGCCAACAACGCTTCGGGCATGTGCTGCGGCACCGCCCAGAACAGCTACCAGACCCTGGCGGGCCTGCGCGTGCTGCTGGCCGATGGCAGCGTGCTCGACAGCGAAGACCCGGCCAGCGTCGCCACCTTCCGCCAGACCCACGGCCCGCTGCTCGACGCCCTGCGCGAAATGGGCGAAGCCACCCGCCACGACGAAGCGCTGGCCGCCCTCATCCGCCGCAAGTACAAGATCAAGAACACCACCGGCTACAGCCTCAACGCCCTGGTGGATTACCACGACCCGGTGGACATCCTGGCGCACCTGATGATCGGCTCGGAAGGCACCCTGGGCTTCATCTCCCGCATCCGCCTGCGCACCGTGCCCGAGCACGCCCACAAGGCCAGCAGCCTGGTGTTCTTTCCGGACATCCGCAGCGCCTGCGAAGCGGTCATCGCGCTCAAGCCCCTGCCCGTGTCGGCGGTGGAGCTGCTGGACCGGGCCAGCCTGCGCTCGGTGCAATCCAAGCCCGGCCTGCCGCCCGCCATCCGCGCCCTGGGCGACGGCGCCGCCGCCTTGCTGATCGAGGTGCGGGCCGAAAGCCCGGAGCGCCTGGCCGCCCACCAGGCGACGGTGCTGGGCGGGCTGGCCCGCTTCCCGCTGGTGGAGCCGGCGGCCTTTTCCACCGACCCCGCGGAGTGCGAAACCCTGTGGAACGTGCGCAAGGGCACCTTCCCCAGTGTCGGCGCGGTGCGCCAGACCGGCACCACGGTGATCATCGAGGACGTGGCCTTCCCCCTTGAACACCTGGCCGACGCCACCCTGGACCTGCAAGCCCTGCTCGCCCGCCACGGCTACCGGGAGGCCATCATTTTCGGCCACGCCCTGGAGGGCAACCTGCACTTCGTGTTCACCCAGGACTTCGGCAGCGCCGCGGAAGTGGAACGCTACGGCCGCTTCATGGACGAGGTGGCGCAACTGGTGGCGGGCAAGTACCAGGGCTCGCTCAAGGCCGAGCATGGCACCGGCCGCAACATGGCCCCCTTTGTCGAACTGGAGTGGGGCCGGGAGGCCACGGCCCTGATGCGCCGGATCAAGACCCTGTTCGATCCGGAAGGCCGGCTCAACCCGGGAGTCATCATCAACGACGACCCGGCCGCGCACCTGGCCCACCTCAAGCCCCTGCCCGCCGCCCACCCGGTGGTGGACAAGTGCATCGAATGCGGCTTCTGCGAGCCCCAGTGCCCCTCGCACCAGCTCACCCTCTCGCCCCGGCAGCGCATCACCGGCTGGCGGGAGCTTGCCCGCCGCCAGCGGGCGGGCGAAGCCCCGGGCGCCCTGGCCCAGGGCTACCCCTACATGGGGCTGGACACCTGCGCCGGCTGCGGCCTGTGCTCCACCACCTGTCCGGTGGGCATCGACACCGGCGAGCTGATCCGCAGCCTGCGCGGGCAACAGCAGGGCGCCCTCGCCCACGCCGTGGGCCGGCGGGTGGGCGAGCACTTCGGCGTGGTGGCCAGCGCCGCCCGCGCCGGGCTGGCGGTGGGTCACGCACTAGCCGGAATCCTCGGCGACCAAGCCCTGGCCAGCCTGAGCCGGGGCGCCTGGCGGCGCCACATGCCCCGCCCCGCCCGGGCCCCGGCCATCGGCCCGGCCCCGCTGGCGGGGGACCCGGTGGTGTACTTCCCCACCTGTGGCGGCCGCATTTTCGGCCCGACGGAGGCCGGCCCCAGCCTGCCGGAGATCGTGCTCACCCTGCTGCGCCGGGCGGGTTACGCGCCCCGGCTGCCGGAGGGCTACGCCGGCCTGTGCTGCGGCCAGGCCCAGGCCAGCAAGGGCCTGACGGCCGAGGCGGACGCCACCGCCGCCCGGCTGGAAGCTGCCCTGTGGGCGGCCAGCGATGCCGGCCGCCTGCCCGTGGTGCTGGACGCCAGCCCCTGCAGCGCCCGCATGAAAGCGCGGCTGGCGGGCCGGCTGCGGGTGCTGGACTTTCCCGAATTCGCCGAAGCGGCCCTGCTCCCGCGCCTGCGGCTGGAAAGACAACCCGGCCCGGTGGCCCTGCACCTCAACTGCAGCGCCCGCCGCCAGGGCGAAGAGGCCGCCCTGCAGCGGCTGACGGCCGCCTGCGCCGAAACGGTGATCGCCCCGGCGGAAGTCAAATGCTGCGGCTTCGGCGGCGACCGGGGCTTCGTGGTGCCGGAACTCAACGCCCATGCCCTGCGCCACATTCACGCCGCGGTACCGGAGGGTTGCGCCTGCGGCGTGTCCTCCAACCGCACCTGCGAGCTGGGCCTCACCGCCGAAACCGGCACGCCCTATCACTCCATCGCCTGGCTGCTCGAACTCGCCAGCCGCGGCATGGAGCAGGCGCCGGGTTGCGGGCTTCAGTAGGTCTTGTAGGGCAGGAACTTGCCGGACATGGTGATGTGCACCCGGTCGCCCTTGGGGTCGGGCTCCCGGGTCAGGTTCATGTGGAAATCGATGGCGCTCATGATGCCGTCGCCGAATTCCTCGTGGATCAATTCCTTGAAGGTGGCGCCATAGACGTTGACCAGCTCGTAGAAGCGGTAGATGAGCGGGTCGGTGGGCACGGCGGTGGGCAGCGAACCCTTGTAGGGCACCACGGTGAGCCAGCGCTGCTCCGCCTCGCTCAGCCCGAAGCAGGCGCCCACCACGGCGGCCTGCTCGGCGCTCAGGGTCATCTGGCCCAGGCAGGCGGCGGTCACCCACTCCTTGCTCAGGCCCACCTTGGCCGCCACGTCAGCCCATTTGATGCCCTGGGCCACCTTGGTGGCGACGATCTTTTCCGTCACGTCCAGTCGATTCACGACACACTCCTCTTGCAGGGTTGGCGGGCCCCATGGCCCTCGGCCCTGCCGTAGCAAGAAGCGTGTCACCCGCGGCCACGGCCGTTTCCCGGGGTGGCGCCGGCATCCGTCCGCCGGCCGGGCACCGCCCCGGTGCCCGGCGCACCACGGGGGCGCCCATCAGGGGGCGAAGCGCCCGGCCTGGTAGTCCTCCACCGCCTGGTAGATTTCCTCCCGCGTGTTCATCACGAAGGGCCCGTGCTGCACGATGGGCTCGCCCAGGGGCCGGCCGGCAATCAGCAGCACCCGCGCCGGGCCCCCGGGCGCGGCCAGGCTCACCCCGTCGCTCCCCGGCGCGTTGGCCAGCACCGCCATGCGCTGCGCCCCCACCGCCGTACCGGCCACCTCCACCTGGCCCCGGTAGACGTAGAGGAAAGCGTTGTGGGTGGCCGCCAGGGGCTGGCTGAAGCGCCCGCCCGCCGGCAGATGGATGTCCAGGTACAGGGGCTCGGTCAGCGGCCGTTCCACGGCGCCCGCCACCCCGTGGCTTCGCCCGGCGATGACGCGCACCGCCACGCCCCCGGCGGTGGTGAATTCCGGCACCTGGGCGGCCGGGATGTCCCGGTACCAGGGGGCGGCCATCTTGTCCCGCGCCGGCAGGTTGAGCCAGAGCTGGAAGCCTTCCATGAGGCCGTCCTCCTGCTCCGGCAGTTCGGAGTGGATCACCCCCCGCCCGGCCACCATCCACTGCACGCCGCCGTTTTCCAGCAGACCGGCGCCGCCGCTGCTGTCCTGGTGGCGCATGCGGCCGGCGATCATGTAGGTGATGGTCTCGAAGCCCCGGTGGGGATGATCGGGAAAGCCGCCAATGTAGTCGTCCGGGTTGTCGGAGCGGAACGCGTCCAGCATCAGGTACGGGTCCAGCCGCCGCTGCAGGGGCTGGGTCAGCACCCGGGTCAGGCGCACCCCGGCGCCATCGGCGGTCTGCACGCCGGCCACCAGGTGTTCCACCGGGCGGGGGGACTGGAGAACGGGGCTGGCGGGTCGGGTCATCGGTCTCTCCTGTTGGGGCGCCCGGCTCGGGCAATTGCCCATAGATGAGGGCGAAACCGCGCCGGGCAAGAGCGCGCGCCCCGGCCACCGGCTGTGCTACCTTCCCATGCATCCAGCGGGCCCCGGCGCCCGTATCAGTGACTGAGTCCGGAGGTAAGCCGCCATCGCCCGAGAACCCGACAACGACGAGCTGGCCCGCCTGCTGGCCGCCACCGCCCTGGGCGACCAGCAGGCCTTCGCCCGGCTCTACCGCCAGAGCAGCGGCCGGCTGTACGCCATCGCCCTGCGCATGCTGCGCCGGGCCGACTGGGCCGAGGAAGTGCTCCAGGAGAGCTTCGTCTCCATCTGGCGCAGCGCCGGCAGCTACCAGGCCGCCCTGAGCGCCCCCGGCACCTGGATGGTCAGCATCGTGCGCAACCGCTGCCTGGACTGGCTGCGCCGCCCCCGTCTGGAAGAGCCGGACGAAGACGGCCACCTGACGGCCAGCCTGCCCAGCCGGGAGCCCGGCCCCCTGGACAGCCTGGCCGCGCACCGGGAAGCCGGGGCCCTGCGCGACTGCCTCGCCCGGCTCGAGCAGAACCAGCGCCAGGCCCTGCTCCTGGCCTACTACGACGGGCTCTCCCACGGGGAACTGGCGCGGCAGGTGGGCCAGCCCCTGGGCACGGTGAAATCCTGGGTGCGACGCGGCGTCGAGCGCCTGCGCCAATGCCTGGGGCAACAGCAGTAAGGGCCACGCGCCCACGGAGACCGACCATGCGCATACCTTTCCTGCCCCGCGGCGGGGACCGGCTGATCGAAGCCCTGGCTGCCGAATACGTGCTGGGCACCCTGCGCGGCGGCGCCCGGCAGCGGCTGGTCCGCCTCGCCGCCAGCGATCGGCGGCTGCAGCAGGCCATCCGCCAGTGGGAGGCCCGCCTCACCCCCCTGGCCCAAGCCCTCCCCGCCCAGCCCCCCGCCGAGCGCGTCTGGGCCCGCATCGCCCGCCAGCTCGGGCACGACCAGCCCGCCAGGGCAAGCCTGTGGTCCAGCCTCGCCCTCTGGCGCAGTCTCGCCCTGGGCGCCGGCACCTGCGCCCTCGCCCTGGCCGTCACCCTCGCGCAACTGCAAATGCCCCTGCCCGCCCCCCGGGCGGACCTCGGCACCCCCCTGCGCCAGAGCGGCCTCAACCCCGCCTACATCGCCACCCTCAGCGCCCCCGGCGGCGACAAGCCCGCCGTGCTGGTGGGCATGGGCCGGCAGTCGCAGCAACTGTGGATCAAGGTGGCGGACCCCCGCAGCCTCCCCGCCCAGGGCGAAGGCGCCCTCCAGCTCTGGGCCGTCAGCGCCGACGGCCAGGTGCGCTCCCTGGGCGTCATCGCCGGCATGAGCAGCGACGCCCCCCGCGGCGAACCCCGCATCCTCACCCTGCCCGTGGGTGCCAACGCCGACGACACCCTCGCCCCCATCCCCGCCCTCGCCATGAGCCTCGAACCCGTCGGCGGCTCCCCCACCGGCCAACCCACCGGCCCGGTCCTGTTCAAAGGCCCCTGCATCAAGATGTGGTGAGGGGCGCCGCGGCGGAAAACGGGTGCGCGGGGTGGAGGTTGGGTGCGCAACGCGCTGCGGCCCGTTTGCCTGCCCGGCGCCTAGCTTGGCTTCCCGTGGCAGTGCTTGGTGCGCAGGCCGGAACCGCAGGGGCAGGCGCTGTTGCGTCTCAGGCGTGCCGCGTGGGTGCCTGCATGGTCGGCGGCCCCCGATGGCCTTCCGATCCGCTTGTCCAGATGCTCAATCCACCCGCGCGTGGCAACGGTGTGCGGATGCTCGGGGCCGAGCACCCGCACC
>DAITAZ010000003.1:1115-164158 GCA_036824045.1 Rhodocyclaceae bacterium | reverse complement strand
TGATCTCCCAGAACATGTTCACCATGCTGGTGATCATGGCCATCGTCAGCACCGTCGTCACCACGCCGGGCCTGCGCCGCTGGCTGCCGAAAATCGGGCTGTGGCAGCCTACGCGCGGCGCGTGAGCCGGCGCCAGGCGAGCACTGGCAGCCGCAGCACGAAACCGAGGAAGAGCCGGGTGTGCATCCAGGTGAGCAAGGTGTTGTCCCGCAGATAGTTGAAATGGGACACCCCGCCTTCCTCGGCACGGAAGTAGCGCACCGGCGCCGGGCAATTGACCGGCCGCACGCCTGCCCAGCATAAGCGCACCACCGCTTCCGGATCGAAGTCGAAGCGGCGCATCCAGCGCTGACGGCGCATCACCGCCATCAACGGCGCAATGGGATAGACCCGGAAGCCGTAGAGCGAATCCCCTATGCCGGTCCACAAGGTTTCCAGGTTGGCCCACCAGTTGGAGACCTTGCGGCCATTGACCCGCAGCCGGGGGGCATCCGCGTCGAACACCGGGACGCCAAGCACCATCGCCCGTGGCTCCCGGGCCGAAGCTTCCATGAAGCGGGGAATCAGATCCGCGGGGTGCTGGCCGTCGGAGTCCATGGTCAGGGCGTGGGTGTAGCCCAACGCCGCAGCCCGGCTGATGCCCTCGAGCACCGCCGCGCCCTTGCCCTGATTTTGCGGCAACACCACCACCTCCAGTCCCGGGTCGTCAGCCGCCTGGGCAAGCAACTGCTCCCCGGTGCCGTCGGTGCTGCCATCAACCACCACCCATACCGGCGCCCACTGGGCCCGGGCGGCCTGCACGGTTTCAAAGACCTTGGGGCCAGGGTTGTAACTTGGGATGAGCACCAGATGCGTGGCGGATGTCTGCATGATTCCAGGCTGCGACGATTCTTCACCCCGCCAGACGGCGGGGCCGGAGGGGCGGGTGTTCGGCCATTTCCTGGCGGTAGTACTGTTCCAGTTCGGCCGTGAAACGGGTGGCATCGCCAGTGACCTCAAACCTGCGGCCCAACCGGGCGCTAAAGCGCAGAGGCAGTTCTGGCTTGCGGAACAGCGGCCACGCCTTGCCCAGGTAGGGCGAACTGAAGTCGATGAACACCGCCTGCACCGGCACCTTGCTGTGGCGGGCGATCAGCGCCGAGGACTTGGAGAAAGTATCCAGCGGGAAATCCCGCGTGCGCGAGCCTTCGGGGAAAATCACCAGGTGCGAGCCCCGCCGCAGCGCCTCCCGGGCGCCACGCACCAGCACCAGGGGCGCGTCGTTGCGGATGTACCGGGCCATGCGCGCCCCGGCCCCGAGCAGCACATTGTCCATCAGCGCAGCCTTCATCACGCAGACGGCGTTGGGCAGGCGGGAGACGATCATCACCGCGTCCAGCAAGGAGGGGTGATTGGCCACCACGATCAGGGAGTCTTCGCTGCGCAACGCGTCCAGCGCCGCCAGATCGAAACGGCAAGCGCAGAATAGCTGCAGCAGGGTGAGGTAGAGCCGGAAGCCGATGGTGATGGCCAGCCGCCCGACCTTGGCGCCCAGGGCTTCGGGCAGCAGCGGATTGAGCAGCATGGCAAAGGGCGTCCAGGCCAGGCAGATCACCGCCAGCAGACTCAGGCCCACCACCATGGCCGCGTACTCGTAGGCGGTGAACAGTGCGCGGCCCAAGCCCCGGGCGATCTTACTCATCCACCTGCACCCGGCGGGAAGACTCACCGATCACCCAGGACACGGCCACTCCGGCGGCCAGGAAGCTGCGCCGGGCGACCACCGGGCTCTCTTCGAAAACCGCCCCGCGCAGCGTGTCATACCGCACGAAAGCGCCCACCCAGGTACGTTGGAAGCGACGGCTGGCAGACAGCAGCAACTGGCTGCCACTGTATCCCCCGGGAGCGGAGAAAGCCGGCCGCGCAGAGGTCGCCTCGGAAGGCGCCACGCTGTAAAAGTAGTCGTGCTGGCGGCGGGTGGCATAGATCGGCCCCGCGACCAGACCGAAGTTCCATCCGGGCAGCGCTGGCACATCCGTCACATCCAGGTTCAGGTTGGGCGAGAAAATCCAGCCCAGCGCCTGAGGAGTGCGCTCAAGGGAGAAAGCCGCGCGCACCGGCAGGCGTAGCTTGAGGTAGCGGCTGTGGCTGGCATTGCGCCACAGGGTCAGGTCCAGTTGCGGCCCCAGCTCTGCTGTCGGTTTGAGATTCTCCATCCCCGCCCGCTCGGGCACATCGTCGCTGCGGGTGGGCGGCGAGGCCGAGACGCTCAGCACCAGATCCACCCGATCGGAATCGAACAGACTGCCGCGCACCCCGTGCCGATCCGCCTTGAGGAAATCCCCGTGGTAGGTGAAATACGGCACGGGCATCACAAAGTCATGGCGTTTGGCCGCCCCCCGATAGGCTGGAAAGCTCAGCGCTGCCACGCCCACACCCGCCTCCCACAAGGGCTTCTCTTCTGCGGCATGGGCCGTGGCCACCCACAGCAATGTTGCCAGGACGCAAGACAGGCGGGCTCCCGGAGCTTTCCTGCCGTGGGTGAGCGTGGCCAACCGGGCAGGAGCGCGAGGCGGGATTTTTCCCGTTTCGGGACGCCTGGCAGGCCTCTGCGACGAAACATCGGAGCAATATGGACCGCCCGTCTTGCCGGCGCAGTCAATCCATCCCGAGTCTCGCAGTTGCCTAGGCATCACAAGGCCTCGCGCCGCAAGCTTCGATCTCCAGCAGGAGATCCGCCCGACAGATGTCAGCCTGAACATAGGTCATGGGAACGTGGGCACCCAGGCGTCCCTCCGCCACCACGCGCACGGCCTGCAGGCTGGCGGCGTCGCGCACGTAGATCCGATAGGCAAGCGCTTCCTGCGCCCACGGGCGGCTCAGTCGCCCAACCTCGGCCAGCAACGCGTCGATGTTCTCCAGGGTTTCGCGAGCCTGGCCGGCCACATCCCCCCGATGCCGGGTCAAGTGCCCCACGATGCTGGCCGTCCCGGACACGAAGAGCAATTCCTCACCGCCTAGCTCCGCCAGCGCCGCCCGGGCAAAAGTGGGACTGCGCGGGCCATAGTCGGGCGGGTATTCATAGGCACTCATCTGGCGGGGATTCTCCACCGGCAACGCAGGCAGGCGGCTGGCCAGGAACGCGATACGCAAGGGCCCTTCCGCTACCCCCAGCGCACAGGCGGCGGGCACCGAAGCCCGCTGCAAGCGCCCGGCCGCCACGAAGGCATCGTAGCGGCCAACGTTGAACTGGCGATAGCGCTCCAGACCAAAACTCTCCCCGTTGATGTCCGCCATGTAGTTCCAGGCCCGCCACAGGTGCGGGTAGGCCAAGGCCTCCATCAGACGGAAAATGCGTCCATAGGCTGCTTCAGCCGCCGCCTGCAGCGGCGTGGCACCATCGTCCCGGCCCTGCGCGCGCTCCTCCAGCATCAGCACACCGAACAGCAGCCGGCCATCGGCCCGGTAGGAGATCCCTTCCGCCACACCGCTCCGAACCGGCCCGTGCGCACGGACCACCTCCGGCCCCCATTCCCCGCCTGCCAGAACCGGCGCCCCAATCACCAGGCTGGGCACTCCATCCAAAGCAGGCGGCAATGCTTCGGGCACGATCGCACCCAGCAGCGCACCACCGGCGAGTTCACCTGCCGAGGCAAAGCCTGTTGTCAGACCGGGAGGCGATGCCACAAAAAGACTGGAAGGCACAGCGCTGCTCACGCCCCCTTGCCGAACTCCACCCCGTCCACCGGGCGGATGTTGAAACGCCGTTTGCGCCAGGCCATCCACGTGCGGCGCAGGTTGAAGGCCGACGCGATGTAGTAGAGCACCTTGAAGGCAAACACCGAACGCCAGATGGGTGTGCTGCCAAAGATGTCCCCCGCCAGGACCGACAGCAAGGCCTCTTTGGTGCGCAAGGTATTGCGCGGCCCCATGAACATCTCGCGCATGGTGGGGTTGGTCACGCGGTAAATGAACCAGGAGAACTCTTTGGGGCCATGGCGCATGGCCTTGTCGAACGCCTTGAGGGCGGCAGGCGCGGCATCGGGACGGCTGAGACAGGTGTCGATCGCTTCCGCCGCCATCTGCCCGCCATTCATGGCCAGCAGCACGCCCGACGAAAACACCGGGTCGATGAAGGCAAAGGCATCCCCAAGAAGCACATAGTTGGGGCCGTGGTTACGCTCCGACACGTAGGAAAAATTCCCGGTGGCTTCCACCTCGTTGCACAGCGCCGCGTCCTGCAGGCGCTCCGCCAGCGCCGGACACATGCGGATGCCGTCCTGAAGGAACTGTTCCAGGCTGCGGCTGCCCTTGGTCTTCATGAAATAGGGCCAGGTCACCATGCCAACGCTGGTCACGTCGTCCTGCATGGGAATGAACCAGAACCACCCGTGCTCGAACCAGAAAATGGTGATATGGCCCTCCGCCTGTCCCTCATGCCGGCGGGCCCGATGGAAATGCCCATACACCGCAGAACTGTTGTGCTTGGGGTTGCGGTGCTTGATCTGGAAGCGGTTGGCGAGGAAAGTGTCCCGGCCCGAGGCATCCACGACGAAGCGGGCACGCCACCGGCGCTCCGACCCATCCTCGTACTCAGCCCGGATCAGGGCACTGCTGTGATCGGGAGCAAAATCCACCCCCCGGGCCCGCCACCCTTCGCACACCTCGACGCCCTTGCGCTGCGCATTGCGGATCAGGATTTCGTCGAATCTTGAGCGCATCACCTGGTAGGCATAGGGCATGGATTTGTCCCAGGCGTCGCCGAAGTGGAAGACCTGCCGGTGGGCATGCCAGGGCGAAACAAACTCGGCCCCCCATTTTTCCATCCCGATCGCCCGCACTTCGTCCGCCACACCCAGCCGCTCGAACAACTTGAGATTCGCCGGCAGCAGGGATTCGCCAATATGGAAGCGCGGATGGCGGGCTTTTTCCAGCAGCACGACCTTGTACCCTTTTTCCGCCAGCAGCGGCGCGACCGTACACCCCGCCGGCCCGCCACCGATCACCAGCACATCGCACGCCTCAACTTGAGCGTCGGCCATGCCTTGCCCCTGCTCCATCTTCTCCCCCAATACGACGCGCGGCGCCCTTTCGGCGCCGCAATCAGCCGGGATTGTACCCCTCCCCGGGAAAGGGCGTGAGCGCCCGCGCCCAAGCGCCTGGGGGACTATTGCCGGTTTACAGCGTCAGGATGCCCAGGCGGGGACGGTGAGCACGCACGCCCCGCCGCCCCGATCAGGCCGAAGCTGCCTCTTGCGGTCGGACCCGCCGGGACACCTTGACCGGCGACATGGCCGCAATCGCATCTGCCCGCAGCTCCGGGCTCAGATAGGGCTGCAAGCCCTTTGGCTGGCGGGGGTGCGCAGGGAAGTCCCGGCTCAGCCGTTCAAGCTGCGCCTTGTTGGCGCTGAAATAGCGGGCCGCCTGGATGATGCGGGGGAGGTGTTTCACCACGTGCCACAAGCTCCAGCGGTGCTGCCACAGGCGGCGGGCGAAGCGGCGGCGGTAGCCCTTGCTGTCGTAGTAACGGCGCACGTGCCAGTTGTAGAGGGCATCCATCTCCTCTCGCGAGCCGAAACCATCCGGCTTGAACACGAAGTTCAGGCAGTTCATCAGCCGCCAGTCCTCATGGAACTCGCCGCTGGCGCCGCCCACGCACTCGTCCCAGATGGGGGCGCCGTACATGGGGCTGAACTTGGTCATGTTCATCTCGTCCAGGTCCAGGGAGAGGATGAAATCGCTGGTGGTCTTGAGCGTCTCCGGCGTCTCGCCCGGCAGGCCGAAGATGAACAGGCCCTTGGCCCGCAGCCCTGCCGCGTGGATCTGCTCCACGGTTTTCTTCACCGCTTCCAGGGTTACCCCCGCCTTGTGCCGTTCCATCATGCCCGGGTCGGCGGACTCGATGCCCATGGACACCATCAATGCCCCGGCCTGCTTGAGCATGCGCAGCATCTCGTCGGAGGTGTGGCCGGTGCGGATGGCGCAATTGAAGTTCATCCCCAGTGGTGCGTCGATCAACAACTGGCACAGCTCGGTCACCCGCTTCTTGTGGGCGGTGAAGAGGTCATCGTAGAAGTTGATGTGATACACCCCGAACCGGTCCCGCAGGTACTTCATGTGCTCGTACACATAGCGGGCCGAATTGGTCTTGTACAGCCGCTCGAACACCGTCCGGTCGCAGAAGGAGCAGGTGTACGGGCAGCCGCGGGAGGTGATCATCGTGGCGCCATGGCGCTTCTCGTAGCTGAACAGCGGCAGGTGGTAGCCGTGGGGAAAGCCCGCCAGCTTCTCGTAGGCGGGAAAGGGCAGTTCGTCCAGATCCAGGATGCGGTTGCGCCGGGGGTTGCAGACGATACGGCCGCCGTCCCGATAGACCAGGTTGGCAATCCCGGCCAATGGTTTGCCCTCAGCCAGATCCAGCATGGCGCCTTCGCCCTCGCCGATGCACAGATAGTCGATTTCCGGGAAGTGCTCCAGGATCGGCGCGCCGATGGAGGACACGTGCACGTTGCCAAAGGCGATGCGGATCTCCGGCCGCCGCGCCTTGAGGATGGCGGCGATCTCGAAGGCGTCCATGAAGCCGGAGGTGGTGGCGGAGAAGCCCACCAGTTCCGGGTCCGTGGCCAGAACCTGTTCGGCGTTGCTGGCGATGTCCGGCGGCGCGTAGGGCCCCAGGCAGTCGTGCACCTGGGTCGGGTGGCCATGCTGCTCCAGCCAGGCGGCAAGCTGGATGAGCCCGATGGGCGCCATGCGGTTGGCCAGCACGGAGAAATCCGGCTGGCCGGGCACGAAGTTGAATCCGGCGGGGTGAACGAGTGTCACGCGCATGGCACGAAGCTCCTCAGGTTCTGCCGATGGATCAGTCCAGCGGAAAACGGCGGGAAATCAGGATGAACAAGCCGCCGAGCACGAGCCCGGCAAGCACATCCACAAACACATGCTGCTTGGTCGCCAGCGTCGAATAGATGATCGCCAGGCACCACAACCAGTTGCCCGCAAGGATCTTGCGGCCCAGCCCAAGGCGGCCCAACAGCACATGCAGCCAGTAACCCGAGAAAAAGGCGGTGGCCACATGCAAGGAGGGGCAGGCATTTCCCGGCGCATCCACGCCCTTGAGCACGTCAAAGCCCGGATAGTCAGCCCAGTCGATATCTGGCGGGACCGGGGTCAGTGTCGGCCAGAAGTAGAAGATGGTCAGCCCCAGGGCACACAACAGCCCGATCCATACCCCGTAGAGGACCAACTCCACCCGGCCGGCAATCAAGGCCGGCGGAAGCGTCACGTACAGCCACAGCGATGCATACCAGCCCAGGGCCAGCGGCGTAAACGCGATCCAGTCATCCACCATCGTCAGAGGCATGAGCGCCGGCGTGAACGCCGGGGCCGCCAGCAGATGCAGGTAGAAAGCGAAAAATACGGCCATGAACGCGCTGGTGCCAATGGCCTTGAGCCACCAGTTGCGCCCCAGTCGACGTCTGAGCGCCTGCGGCCAGGCAGCCGCTTCCAGGCTGGTGCCGTCCAGCCCGGGCGGAACCAGAACCGAAGCCAGAGGCAAGTGCCTGGCGGACGACGTCTGCACCGGTCGAAGATCAGACAAGGTGCAACTCGGCTGGCCCTTCGGCCAGCGAACCAATAGTCCGGGCGGTGTCAAAACCGTGGCGGGCAAACGTGGCAAGCACAGCTTCCACCGCCTCGGGCGCACAGCTCACCAGCAGGCCACCGCTGGTCTGGGGATCGGTGATGAGCTTCTGCTGCCAGTCCTCAACGCCTGGCGCCAGCCGCACCTGCTCGCCATAGCTTTTCCAGTTTCGGCCGGAAGCCCCCGTCGCCACACCCTGGCGGGCCAGGCTGACCGCCTCCTCCACCAGCGGAAGATCAGCGAAGCGCACCTGAGCGGCAAGCCCGGAACCTCGACAGATTTCCAGCAGATGTCCCGCCAGCCCGAAGCCGGTAACGTCAGTCATGGCGTGTACCCCGGGGATGTCCGCAAGATCGGGGCCCGGGGTATTGAGCCGGGTGGTGTGGCGCATCATCTGGCCATACCCTTCCGTGCTCAGCAGCCCCTTCTTCAACCCGGCGCTCAGCACCCCCACACCCAGCGGCTTCCCGAGCACCAGCACGTCGCCGGCTCGGGCATCTGCATTGCGCTTGACCTTGTCCGGATGCACCAACCCCAGCGCCACCAGTCCGTAGATGGGCTCCAGCACGTCGATGGAATGCCCGCCGGCGATGGGAATGCCTGCCGCCGCGCACACCGACTGCCCGCCCTGGAGGATTTGCCCGATCACCTCCAGCGGCAGCTTGTCCAGCGGCATGCCAACGATGGCCAGCGCCAGAATGGGCCGCCCACCCATGGCGTAGACATCGGAAAGCGCATTGGTGGCGGCGATGCGCCCGAAATCCGACGGGTCATCGACGATGGGGGTAAAGAAGTCAGTGGTCGCCACCAGGGCCTGGCTATCGTTCAAGCGATACACCGCGGCATCGTCACTGTTTTCGGTGCCCACCAGCAGTTCTGGCGGCAAGGCGCCCATGGGCGACTGGGAGAGAATGTCGGAGAGGACAGCCGGGGCAATCTTGCAGCCGCAACCGCCGCCGTGGGAAAACTGCGTGAGGCGGATCGTCATCAGTCAGGTTTCGGGTTTGTCAGGAACAGTCCGGGAATGGAGAATGCGAGGTTTAGCTGTCAGCTTTTACTCACAATGGCCTCGAAAACAGGCGTGGCGACCGTAACACAACTGGCTGAGTTTGACGAGGTGATCGACGTCCGGTCTCCCGCCGAGTTCGCCGAAGACCACCTACCCCGCGCCATCAACTGCCCGGCGCTCGATAACGAACAGCGCGCCCGGGTGGGCACGCTTTACAAACAGGTTTCACCATTTGCGGCCCGCCGCGTGGGCGGAGCACTGGTGGCGCGCAACATCGCCGATCACCTGCTTGCCCACTTCCAGCAAAAGGAAAAAAGCTGGCGCCCGCTAATCTACTGCTGGCGGGGCGGGCAGCGCAGCGGAGCCTTCGTCACCATCTTCCGCCAGATCGGCTGGGACGCTCACCAGCTCGAAGGCGGCTACAAGGCATACCGCCGCTGGGTCGTGGCGGAGCTGGGCACGCTGCCCCAGCGTTTTCGCTACCGGGTGCTGTGCGGTGCCACCGGCAGTGGCAAGAGCAGGTTGCTCGAAGCGTTGGCTGAGCGTGGTGCCCAGGTACTCCATCTCGAACACCTCGCAGCCCATCGCGGGTCCGTGCTGGGGGCCATGCCCGACCAGCCCCAGCCGGGGCAAAAGCAGTTCGAGAGCCACTTGCTCACAGCCTTGTCGGTGCTGGACCCGGACCGCCCGGTGTTTGTGGAGGCGGAAAGCCGCAAGATCGGCAAACTGCAGCTCCCCGAAGCCTTGCTGATGAGCATGCGCGCCAGCCCGTGCCTGGAAGTACACGCCAGCACCGCCGCGCGCGTGGACTTCCTGCTGCGGGATTACAGCCATTTCCTTGGCACCCCTGCCCAGCTCAAGGAACGACTGGGCTTCCTGCACGCCCTCCAGTCCCGGGAAACCCTGGCCCGTTGGGAGGGATACATTGATAGCACCGACTGGCCGTCACTGGTGGAAGAACTGCTGCGCACCCACTACGACCCCCTCTACCAGCGCTCCCAAGGCAAGAACTATCCGGCTTTCAACGAGGCGGCGCCGCTGACCACCGACGATCTGTCGCCGGCGTCCATCGGCGGCATGGCTGACCAGATCATCGCCGCCGGGTTGGGGGACCACTGACCGCCGTTACATCTGCCGGAACAAATGCTCGAAGGGGCGGGACACCACCAGCTCTTCCGACCGCCCCTTCAGCGCCACCACCAGCCGGCCGCGCAAATCGTGCCGTGCACCGGCCACTTGGGCAGCATTGACGATGGTGCCCCGGTGGATCTGCCAGAAACGCCCCGGGTCGAGTTGCGCCAGCAGTTCCCGCAGCGGCGTGCGGATCAGGTATTCGCCGCTGGCAGCCATCACCTGGGTGTACTTGTCAGCGGACTGGAAGTAGGCCACATCCGCCACCGGCAACAGATGCACCGTGTCACCCCGGGCAGCGCGTATCCACTCCAGCCGCGGCATGGCGGCTGCCGCTGGCCCGGCCAGGGTTGCCACCAGGGCTTGCAGGTCAAGCGCCGGCCCCGCCGGCGAGTCCTCCAGCACCTGTTTGAGGCGCGCCACTGAGCGGCCCAGGCGCTCATCCGACACCGGTTTGAGCAGGTAATCCACCGCCGCTCGGTCGAACGCCTCCACCGCATACTGATCGTAGGCCGTCACAAACACCACCTGACAGTCGTGGGTGATGCCCTGGGCCACCTCCAGACCGCTGAGGCCCGGCATGCGGATATCGAGGAATGCGACCTCCGGCTGGAGCGCATCGAGCAGGCGTGCCGCCTCCTGCCCGTTGGACGCCACCGCCACCACCTGCAGTTCCGGCCACAGGGCTGCGAGCCGCGCCTGGAGATGGGCGGCGAGGACGGGTTCGTCTTCGGCGATCAGCGCGCGGAGGACTGACATGGCAACTCCAGGCGGACCGTCACGCCGCCCACTGCGTTTTCCACGATTTCAAGGCTCGCCGCCGTGCCATACAAGGCCGCCAGACGCTCGCGCACACTGGAAAGGCCCAGCCCGGTGCCTCCTGCACCCAGGCCGAGTCCAACTCCGTCGTCCTCTACGCTCAACCGCAATTGCCCCCCCTCCTCCTGCGCACACACACGTACTGTCCCCCCCGCCACCTTGGGTTCCAACCCATGATGGATGGCGTTTTCCACCAGCGGCTGCAGCAGCATCGGCGGAAACGCCAGCTTGCGCGTTTCGGGCGGGACATCCAGCACGAAGTGCAAGCGTTCGCCCATGCGCAAGCGCAACACCTCAAGGTAGGCACTCACCAGATCGAGTTCGTCCCCCAGTGTTCCGGCCTCGGCCCGCACCCGGGGCAGGCTGGCCCGCAGGTACTGCACCAGAGACTCGAGTAACCGCCGGGCCCGGGCGGGCTCCACCTCGATCAAGCCCGTCACATTGGCCAGGGTATTGAACAGGAAATGGGGCTCCACCTGGGCCTGCAGCAACCGCAGCCGGGCCAGCACGCGCGCGCGCTCCGCCTCGCTGTCGAGCAGCGCGCGTTCGCGCAATGCGGCCTGAAGCACCAACACCCGTTCCCGGGCGTAGAAGAAGTAGCCCACGCTCCCGCCGATCATCACCCCGATCAGGATCGCCTGCCAGCCGTGAGACGCCAGCAACGTCCATTCCACGCCAGTGAGCAGCAGCGCGAGCGCGACGCCTGCCACCACGAAAACCGGGAGGAACAGGAACGCACCGGGTAACCAGCCGCCATCCCCCACCCGGCGCATCGCCAGATGCAAGGCCATGAACATCGAGAAACCGATGCAATGGGAAAACACCAGATTGTGGCCAAAGCTCCCACCTACGTCGATCAGGGTCAGGAAGGCCGCAATCGCCGTGTTGAGCACCAGGGTGATTGCCACCCGCGGCCGCCAGCCATGCCGGCCCTCCGGGGCGGGACAGGGGTGTATGGGAGTCGTCACGGAACTTGCTCGCTATGGGGTTGGTGCCACTGTGCAGGCAAGTCCAGGCCATGCGAAAGCCCGAAGCGACGAAACGACTGCCTCCTGCGCCACTTGCATCCAGGCTACGCCAACCGGGGTAGCCCTTGGGGCCCCACCGCCGCCAGCCGCTGCACCGCCGCCACTGGAGGATCGCCCGCCAGCCCCTGCTCAAAGGCCACAACTTGCATCACGGGGGAAAACGCGTCCCACAGCTCGCCCGGCTGCAGCAGGAAATCAGGATTACTGGGCCGGCCAAAGCGCTCGTTGCCCAGCATGAAGGTTTCGTACAGCAACGCCCCGTCCGGAACCAGGCAAGCGCTCAGCAGGGGCAGCAGCGGGCGGTGCAGATAGTTGGTGACGACCACACCGTCAAAGCGCTCTCCCCCCAGGGGCCACGGGGCGTTCTCCAGGTCGGCCCGGAGAATGTCCACGCCCGGCGTCCCGGCCAAGGCCTCGAGCGCGGTTGCGTCCCGGTCCACGGCCAATACGCTGCAACCCCGCTGCGACAGGTAACGGGCGTGCCGCCCCCGTCCGCATGCCAGATCCAGAACCCGCCCGCCAGCGGGAATGAGGTGCGCAAAACGCTGTATCCAGGCGGAAGGCGCCCCGCCGCCATGTGGCTCCAAGCCCATGAAAAAGCCCCGTTCGAATGCTCGAGAACGGGGCCAACCTTACCCAAGCCGTGGGCCCCTGACCAGCCCTCCGACGCACTCAGGCCCGGTATCCGATGCGGAAACCGCCCCAGTGCCGGCCTTTCACATAAATCGGTGCCGAGATGTCGTGCATGATCTCCCTCGTATCCCGGCGATAGGTCTGCAGCAGGAAGGGCAGATCATGGCTGCCACAACGCTTGCCCACCGGGTCGTCGAAAATGCGCTTGGTGCGGTTACCGATGAAATCCTTGTCGAAATCACCAGTCAGCGGCTGTGAGAAGCGCCGGTTGTGGGTGGGAAAGTATCCACGGTCATCCACCGCACCCGCGTACACCACATGACTGTGGCGCTCGAGGATCGGCTCCTGCAACCCGGGGAAATGGCGGTCGGTAAAGCTGTCGAAGCGGGTGCTGTATTTCTGCGGCCGGGTATTGGCAATGGGCTTGTAGCTGCGATCAAAGAGATCGGCCTCGCTGATTTCGCCCCGCTCCACCGCCTGTTCCAGCACGCGGCCAATGTCGGCCGCTGCCTGTTGGACGAGGGCTGGCATGGCGGAATGGACATTCAGTGCCCGCTCACCGTCCGCGCCCAGACGAAAGACGTTGCCGATCTCCTTCAGGTTCGCCGCCAGATGGGCCAGCCGGTCCGCCTCACCCACGGTGCGTTGCGTCGAGCCGGAATTGCGCGCGGCCATGTCCAGAATCTGCCGCACATGGCCGGAGATCGTCTCGCCTTCCCGGCTCTGCTCGGAGATCGCCGCGGCAATGCTGTCCACGCTCTCCATGGTGGCCTGCGCCCCCTTGTTGATGGACTGCAGGGACTCGGCCGCCTCCATCGCCAGTTGAGCGCCTTCCTGGGCCTGCTGGCTGCTTTGCCGGATATTGCCGATGGCGGTGGAGGTCTCATCCTGGATGGCCTGGATGAGCGAGGAAATCTCCCGGGTGGCCACGGCGGTACGCTCAGCCAGCTTGCGTACCTCGTCGGCCACCACGGCGAACCCCCGCCCCTGCTCCCCCGCGCGGGCGGCCTCAATGGCCGCGTTGAGGGCCAAGAGGTTGGTCTGGTCAGCAATCTCGTGAATCACCTGGACAATGCCACTGATCTGGGACGAGCGTTCGCCCAGTGCCTCCACCACTTGCGCGGACTGGGCCACGCAGCGGGCGATGTTCCCGATCTCCTCGGAAGCGCGCATGGCGATGCCCTCCCCGTGCGCGGACAGCGCCTGTGCCTCCTGGGCGTTCTGGGCGGTCAGCCGGGCATGGCGTTCGACTTCGCGCATCCCTTGTGCCATTTCCTCCATGGCCCCCGAGGTGGCTTGGGCAGCGCCCCGCTGCTCGTCCGATCCGGCGCCGACTTCCCGGGCGTGCCCCATCAGGTGGTTGGATGCCGCCGCCACCTCCTGCGAATTGAAGATCACCTTTCCGATGATGCCTTGCACGCTCTCCACCAAACCGTTGAAAGCGCCGGCCAGGGGAGCCAGGGGCGAGTTTTGAAGTTCCGGTGCCCGACGGGAGAGATCGCCGTCCAGACGCGTTTGCTCCATGGTTCGGAACAGCGCCTGAACCGGCGCGCTCACCTGACCCCTCCACAGCACCCAACCAGCGATGCCCGCTCCGGCCCCCGCCGCGACTGCCTGCACCCAGGGTGCCCACGGCGCGGGCCCGCTCAGGTAACCCACCAGGCCCGATAACAGGCCTGGTGCGGCCAATGCGCCCACCACTGCGCCCAAGGGCATCCCTGAACCTTTTTTGCTGGTCATCTCGACTGTCTCCTGCTCTGCGGCGCGTCCGGGCGCTCGGATTCGGGGGACCTCAATGGTCCATGGGTGGCAATTACGGCAGCCCCGCGCAATTACTTTATCCACGCCAAACCAATAGCATCGCGGCGTGCTGACGCCCCTCCCCTGTGGGCTACAGGCCGCAAAAAGCCAAGACACAGTCTAAAATGCCTGCATTTCGCTCCGATCCCTGTCTGCCATGATCACGTTGTACGGCATCAAGAACTGCGACACCATGAAGAAAGCCTTCCAGTGGCTGGATGAACATGGGCTCGAATACACCTTTCACGACTACAAGAAGGCGGGCGTCAGCCAGGAACATCTCAAGCTTTGGGCCCGCACCGTCGGCTGGCGCTCGCTCATCAATACTCGCGGCACCACTTGGCGCTCCCTGCCGCCGGAAGAGCAAACCGACCTTTCCCCCAGCAAGGCGATCCAGCTCATGGTCCGGCATCCAAGCCTGATCCGGCGGCCCGTACTGGTGGTGGGAGAGCAGATCGTCCTGGGTTTCGATCCGGCGGTATTCGTCAGCGTGCTCAGGCCCTACCTGACCGAGGAGCCCAAGGCATGAGCAGCGTGAAGGACAGCGTCAGCCGCTTTCTGCTGGAAGCACTGGATATCAGGGGCGCGGTGGTACGACTGGAGCAAAGCTGGGCGCGGCTCCAGCACGGGCGCCATTACCCGGCTGCCGCCCGCACCCTGCTCGGCGAAGTCGCAGCCGTTTCCACCCTGATCGGCGCCAACCTCAAGCAACCCGGCCGCCTCACCTTCCAGATCCAGGGCGACGGTCCCATTCCCCTGCTGGTGATGGAGCTGGACAGCCAGTTGCGCCTGCGCGGCATGGCCAAGGTGGATGCTCCCCTGCCAGCAGGCGCAGACCTTCCCGCCATGCTGGGGGATGGCAAGCTGGTGCTGACCCTGCAGACCGAGCACTCGCCTCAGCCTTATCAGAGTCTGGTTCCCTTGGCGGGGGCAAGTGTTGCCGAGGTATTCCAAAGCTTCCTCGTCCAGTCCGAGCAGCAACCGGCGGGCCTGTGGCTAGCCGCGGACGAGCACAACGCCGCGGGCCTCTTCCTGCAGCGCATGCCGGGTGCCGATGCCCGGGACGCGGATGGCTGGAATCGCGTCCTCCAGCTCGCAGCCACCGTCAAGCAGGAGGAACTGTTGCGCCTGCCCCCGGCGGAACTGCTGACCCGCCTATTCCACGAGGAGGATTTGCGCCTCTATGATCCCCGGCCAGTCAGCTACCACTGCCCGCAGGATTGGGAAAAGGTTCGCCGGATCGTGCGCTCCATCGGCCGCGACCAAGCCCTCTCTTTGGCTTACGAGCACGGCGAACTGACCCTGCAGGACGATATCTGCAACTTTGAATACCGTTTCACGCCGCAAGAAGTCGAAGCACTGTTTGAGGACAGCACCTCCAGGCGCACCCTGCACTGAACGACAGCTCCCAAAAAAATAAAACGGCGCACGCTTCGCAGCGGGCGCCGTTGTTCGTTGGCATCGCCGGTCTCCCGGCGACAGGCCTCAGAAGGGGATATCGTCGTCCATATCCCCGAAGCCGGAAGACTGGCTGGGTGCTGGCGCACGGCGGGGCGCGCCACCCCCACCCGCGGGCGGTGCAAAGTCGCCGCCGCCCCCGCGCTCGGAGCGCCCGGCAGGCGCCTCGCCCATGCCCTGCCGGGAACCCAGCATCTGCATCTGGTCGGCGACGATCTCGGTGGTGTAGCGCTCCTGGCCGCTCTGATCCTGCCATTTGCGGGTACGCAGCCGCCCCTCCAGATACACCTGCGACCCTTTGCGCAGGTACTGCGCGGCGATTTCCGCCAACTTGCCGAAGAACGCCACCCGGTGCCATTCGGTTTGCTCTTTCATCTCGCCCGAGCCCTTGTCGCGCCAGCGGTCGGTGGTGGCCAGACGGATATTGGTGATGGCATCGCCGCTGGGCATGTAGCGGGATTCCGGATCGGCGCCCAGATTGCCGACGAGGATGACCTTATTCACGGATGCCATTTACGCTCTTCCCTCCAGTATTTCCTGCAGACGCTGCTCGTCACAGCGCTCCTTGTAAAGTTTGATATACGCCACACGCCGCTCCGGGACCACGATGGCCTCGCGCACTCCCGGCAGAGAGGTCAGTTTCTGGCGCAGCCCTTCGAGATCCACCCCTGCGTCAATCGGCACCTCGCGGGAAGCCAGCACCGGCGGCGCCTTCATCCCCAGCGCCACCAACAGCCAGATCAGCGCTACCGCCGCGCACAGGCCGAATACGCCCACGGCGCCAAAATGCTGTCCGAACACGCCGCCCAGCGTACCGCCGAGAAAAGCCCCCAGCGATTGAACCGTATTGTAGATCCCAAGCGCAGCGCCCTTGGCCTCCGGAGGTGCCAGCCGGGAAACCAGGCTGGGCTGGCTGGCCTCCATGATGTTGAAGGCCACGAAAAACACCAGCAGCATGGCAATCACCACTGCCATGCTCTCGTACCCGAGCATGAAGCCCAACTGGGCCGCCAGCAACAGGCCGATGGCGGAGAGAAACACCTGCTTCATCCGCCCCTTGCGCTCCGCCTGGATGATTGCCGGCACCATCAGCGCAAAGCTCACCAGCACCACTGGCAGATACACCTGCCAGTGGCTTGCCAGCGGCAGCCCCCCCGCATTCAGCAACGCGGCAGGCACCGCCACCCACATCGCCATCTGGATCAGATGCAAGGCAAACACACCGAAATTGAGCCGTAGCAGTTGCCCGTCCCGCGCCACCTCGCCCAAGCTGGCACGGCGCACGGCCGTCAGCAACAGGGGCGGCGCCGGCACCAGCCGCCACACCACCAGCAGGGCAGCCAGCCCCAGCGCGGCGATCAGGGCGAACATGCCATCCATGCCGATGCCGTTGTAAAGCAACGGCGCCAGCACCAGAGAACCGGCAAACACCAGCCCGATGGTGGAGCCGATCATGGCCATCACCTTGGTGCGGTGCTGTTCCCGCGTCAGGTCGGCAGCCAGCGCGGTGACCGCCGCGGAGATTGCCCCGGCCCCCTGCAGGCAACGGGCCACGACCAGGGTGACCACATCTTCGGCCACGGCGCCTACCAGGCTGCCGGCGATGAAGAGGAGCAACCCCGCCACGATCACCTTTTTGCGCCCCACCCGGTCGGAGGCCACGCCGAACGGAATCTGCAACACTGCCTGGGTCAGGCCATAGGCGCCCAGCGCAAGACCCACCAGGGTCAGGTTGTCACCGCCCGGCAATGTACGGGCGTGCAGGGCGAACACCGGCAGCAGCAGGAACAGGCCCAGCATGCGCAGGGCAAAGATCGACGCGAGAGAAGTGCCCGCGCGCCATTCGTCGCGGGTCATGCGGTCGGGACCAACAGGTGCCATCAGATCAGCTTGGCTCAGGTAACACGAACTATTTATAGTAACAGATTGCCCTTGCCCGCCTGCTCAAGCCCCTATGGACCAAATCCGCATCCGCGGTGCCCGCACCCACAATCTGCGCAACGTGGACCTGGACATCCCCCGCAACCGGCTCACCGTCATCACCGGTCTCTCGGGCTCCGGCAAGTCATCGCTGGCTTTCGACACCCTCTACGCCGAAGGTCAGCGCCGCTACGTGGAATCCCTCTCCGCTTACGCCCGCCAGTTCCTGCAACTGATGGAAAAGCCGGATGTGGACCTGATCGAGGGGCTCTCCCCCGCCATCGCCATCCAGCAGAAGGCCACCAGCCACAACCCGCGCTCCACCGTGGGCACCGTCACCGAGATCCACGACTACCTGCGCCTGCTCTACGCCCGCGCCGGCACCCCCCACTGTCCGGAGCACCACCACCCGCTCGCGGCCCAGAGCATTGCCCAGATGGTGGACCACGTACTTGCCCTGCCCGAAGACACCCGCCTCATGGTACTGGCGCCCGTGGTCTCCGGCCGCAAGGGCGAGCAGGCAGACCTGGTGGCCGAATTGCGGGCCCAGGGCTTCGCCCGCTTGCGGGTGGATGGCCAGATTCACGAGATCGACGCCATCCCCAAGCTGGACAAAAACGCCAAGCACAGCATCGATGTGGTGGTGGACCGCCTCAAAGTGCGCGCCGACATGCGCGGCCGCCTGGCGGAATCCTTCGAAACCGCCCTGACCCATGCGGACGGTCGCGCCTTGGCGGTGGAGATGGACAGCGGGGCCGAACATCTGTTTTCCGCTCGCTTCGCCTGCCCTGTGTGCGAGTACTCCCTGGCGGAGCTGGAGCCCCGGCTATTCTCGTTCAACAATCCCATGGGCGCCTGCCCCCGCTGCGACGGCCTGGGGGAGATCAGCTATTTCGACCCGGCCCGGGTCGTCGCCCATCCGCACCTTTCGCTCGCCTCCGGCGCCATCCGCGGGTGGGACAAACGCAACCAGTTCTACCACCAGATGCTCACCAGTCTGGCGGCCCACTACAAGTTCGACATCGAAATGCCCTTTGACCAATTGCCGGACGACATCCGGCAGGTCGTGCTCTACGGCTCCGGCCGCGAGAAGATGGCCTTCAAGTACCTCGCGGAGGGCGGGCGGATGGTGTTCCGGGAGCACAGCTTCGAGGGCATCATCCCCAATCTGGAGCGCCGCTACAAAGAAACCGATTCCGTCGCCGTGCGCGAGGAACTGTCCAAGTACCTGGCCAACAAGCCCTGCCCAGGCTGCGAAGGCACCCGCCTGCGGCAGGACGCCCGCCACGTCCTTGTGGGCCGCCTTTCCCTGCCCCAGGTCAGCACCCTGCCCCTGGCGGAGGCCCGTGACTACTTTGCGGCCCTGCGGCTCACCGGCCACAAAGCCCAGGTGGCGGAAAAAATCGTGCATGAGATCACCAGCCGTCTGCAGTTCCTGATCAATGTCGGACTGGATTACCTGACCCTCAACCGTTCCGCCGACACCCTGTCCGGAGGTGAAGCCCAGCGTATCCGCCTGGCCAGCCAGATCGGCTCCGGCCTGACAGGCGTGATGTATGTGCTGGACGAACCCTCCATCGGCCTGCATCAGCGGGACAACACCCGCTTGCTCGCAACCCTCGCCGACTTGCGGGACATGGGCAACACCGTCATCGTGGTGGAGCATGACCAGGAAGCCATCGAATCCGCCGATTTCGTCGTGGACATGGGCCCCGGCGCAGGCGAGCACGGCGGCCAGGTGGTCGCCTCCGGCCGCCCCGCCGAAGTGGCCGCCCACCCGGCAAGCCTCACCGGCCAATACCTTTCCGGACGAAGGGTAATCGCAGCCCCGGTGCGGGAAACGCTCTTCACCCCCAGCCTGGATTTGCGCATCCTCGGCGCCCGGGGCAATAACCTCAAGAGCGTCGATCTGGCCCTGCCCGTCGGTGCTTTCACCTGCGTCACCGGCGTTTCCGGCTCAGGCAAGTCGACCCTGATCAACGATACGCTCTACGCCGCCGCCGCACGCGCACTCAATGGCGCCTCCACCGAACCCGCCGCCTGCACAGCCATCGAAGGCCTGGACGCCTTCGACAAGGTCATCAACGTCGATCAAAGCCCCATTGGGCGCACCCCCCGCTCCAACCCTGCCACTTACACCGGCCTGCTCACCCCCATCCGGGAACTCTTTGCCGGCGTGCCTGAAGCCCGCGCCCGCGGCTATGGCCCCGGACGGTTCAGCTTCAACGTCAAGGGAGGCCGCTGCGAAGCCTGCCAGGGGGACGGCATGATCAAGGTGGAGATGCACTTCCTGCCCGACATCTTCGTCCCCTGCGATGTCTGCCACGGCAAACGCTACAACCGGGAAACGCTGGAGATCCGCTACAAGGGCAAAACCATCTATGAGGTGCTGGACATGACCGTCGAGCAGGCGCTGGAGTTCTTCCGCGCCGTCCCCACGGTTGCCCGCAAGCTTGAAACCCTCATGGATGTGGGCCTGGGATACATCCGCCTGGGCCAGAGCGCCACCACGCTCTCCGGCGGCGAAGCCCAGCGGGTCAAGCTCGCGCTCGAACTCTCCAAGCGCGATACCGGCCGCACCCTCTACATCCTGGACGAACCCACCACCGGATTGCACTTCCACGACATCGAGCTCCTCCTCAAGGTGCTCCATCGCCTTCGGGATCACGGAAATACCATCGTCGTCATCGAGCACAATCTGGACGTGATCAAGACTGCGGACTGGATCGTGGACCTGGGTCCTGAAGGCGGAGGTGGTGGCGGCCAGATCATCGCCACCGGCACCCCGGACGAAGTCGCCCGCGCCACCGCCAGCCACACCGGCCGCTACCTGCACAAGATGGGCCTCGGCCAACCCGCCACCCCGTAAGGCGTGCAGGCATAGCGCAAGCACATCCGCTCCTCCCGCCAGTGGGCTGGAAAAACCTCAGCCGCTGCTGATATACTCCCGCCTCCTTGCCGTTGTAGCTCAGTCGGTAGAGCAACTGATTCGTAATCAGTAGGTCGAGTGTTCGATTCACTTCAACGGCACCAGGTTTTCCCAAGGGCCTGCACATTCGATGCAGGCCCTTTTTACTTTTCGGCCGCAAGGGGCCCCCGGCGGCACCCGGTGCGTCGATTGACTGATCGGCCAAGGAGGTCAAGTCGGCGCACCACCGCATCAAACCGCCGCGGCCGGGTCGTATGACGTATCATCTTTTCCCGCCGAACCCGGACTGTAGTCCCCCGCCCCCGATTGCGCCCCGCCATTGATCGTTGGCCCTTGCGTCCCGGCATTCATCCGCTATCGCCATGCCTGCCATCTCGCTCCGCCTCCTTCACACTGCCGACTGGCACCTGGGTCAGAGCTTCCATGGATTTGACCGGCAGTTGGAGCACGAGGCTTTCCTCACCTGGTTGCTGGATACCCTGGTGCAGGAAAACGTGGATGCGCTGCTGGTGGCGGGCGACGTGTTCGACACCGCCAATCCCTCGGCCGCGAGCCAGCAGCAGTTCTATCGTTTTCTGACGGCGGCGCGGGCACGGGTGCCTCACCTGAACGTGGTGGTGATCGCGGGCAACCACGATTCACCGGGCCGGCTGGAAGCACCCTCGCCATTCCTCGCCTTGCTGGACGCGGTGGTGGTCGGTCAGGTGCAACGGAGCGCCACCGGCGAAGTGGACTATTCCCGCTTGGTTGTGCCCCTCAAGAACCATCAGGGTGAGGTGGCGGCCTGGTGCCTGGCCATCCCCTTCCTGCGGCCGGGAGATCTGCCCACGGTGCCCGACCCCGCTGCCGAAAACGCCTACGCCGGCGGGGTTGCCCGCCTCTACGCGGGTGCCCTGGCCGCCGCCCTGGCCCGCCGCCGCCCGGGCCAGGCGCTGGTGGCGATGGGGCATTGCCTGCTGGCGGGGGGGCAAATGTCGCTGGAATCCGAGCGTCCGCTGGTAATCGGCAGCGCCGAGGCCCTGCCCGCAGGACTTTTCGACCCGGCCATCGCCTACGCCGCCTTGGGGCACTTGCATAAAGCCCAGACGCCGGGCGAAGGCATACGCTACAGCGGCAGCCCGCTGCCCCTCTCCTTCTCCGAGATTGGCTATCCCCATCAGGTGTTGCGGGTGGATTTGGAGGGGGCGTCCCTGCTCGGCGCGACGGCCCTGCCTGTACCCCGGCCAGTGCAACTCCTGCGGGTGCCAACCCGTCACGCGCCGCTGTCTGAAGTGCTGGCCCGACTGGAAAACGAACCCTGGCCTGCAGCCCCCGCCGGGATGGAAGCCTACCTGGAAGTCCGGGTGCTGCTCTCCGCTCCGGAGCCCAATCTGCGTGCCCAGATTGAGGCCGTGCTGGCCGGCAAGCCTGTACGTCTGGCGCGCATCGACACCCGCACCGCCCGGAGCGAAGGTACGGCCCCCCCCACGCATCTGGGCACCGACGAACTCCAGCAACTGGCTCCCGCCGAGATTTTTGCCCAGCTCTACCAGCAGCGCTATGGCGAGGCCCCGCCCCCGGATCTGGGCGCGGCCTTTGCCGAGCTGCTGGACGCGGCCGGGCAAATGGGGGGGGACGCGGCATGAGGGTACTCGCCATCCGCGGCCGCAACCTGGCCTCGCTGCACGGCGCCTTCGAGGTGGACTTCACCTGCGCCCCCCTTGCCCGGGCCGGGCTCTTTGCCATCAGCGGCCCCACCGGGGCGGGCAAGAGCACACTGCTGGATGCCCTGTGTCTTGCCCTCTACCACCACACACCCAGGCTGGCCCGCGCCTCCGGCCGGGGCATCAACCTCCCGGACGTGGGCAGCGACACGCTCAGCCCCCAGGACCCCCGCAACCTGTTGCGCCGGGGCGCGGGCGAGGCCTACGCCGAGGTGGACTTCGTGGGCAACGACCACCTGACCTACCGGGCCCGCTGGGGGGTGCGCCGGGCGGGCGGCAAACCCCGGGGCCGGATGCAGCAGGCGGAAGTGTCGCTCCATGTCCTGCCAGACCAATCCCCCGTTGGCGGCAAGCTTAAAGGGGAGGTCAGGGAGGCCATCGAGCAGCGGATCGGTCTCAGTTTCGAGCAATTCACCCGGGCTGTTCTGCTGGCCCAGAACGAGTTTCACGCCTTTCTCAAGGCCGCCGATGACGAGCGCGCCAGCCTGCTGCAAACCCTTACCGGCACCGACCTGTTCGAGCAGATATCTCGCAAGGCCTTCGAGCGTGCGCGGACCGAACGCGAAGCGCTGGAGCAGATCCAAGCCCGCATGGCCGACCAGCAACCGCTTGCCGACGAAGCCCGGGCCGAGTTGCAAGCCCGCCAGCAAGCGGCCCGCGCGGACATCCGCACGCTCGACGACGAGCGCGACGCCCTCGCCACCCGCCAGCGTACCCGCGAACACTGGCTGCAAGCCCAGGCGCAAGCTTCCCAGGCGCAGTCCGTACTACAGCAGGCGCAGGATGAGCGGGCCGCCGCGCAACCTCGGCGCGACCGGCTTGCCCGGGCTGAAGAAGCGCAGGCCGCCGGCCCGGCGCACGCCGAATGCCTGCGCCTCGCGGCCCTGATCCCCACTCAGGAGGAATCCCTCCTGCAAGCCCGTGCCGTTCACCGCGCGGCCGTCGAGCGGGAAGAAGTCACCCGGCACACACAGCAGCGCGCGCAAACAGCCCTGGAGCACGCCCGTCGCAGCCGCAGTGCGGCGCAGCCAGCCCTTGATCAGGCCCGGGAACTCGACACCCGCCTGGGAGCACTACGGCAGCAGCACGACCAAACCCGGCACCAGGCCGACGAGGCCCACACCGTGCTGGCCCACGCCCAAACCGCCTACGACGAGGCCGCCCTCCGGCTTGCCGGCACCCGGGCCGATCTGAGCGCGGCGGAGGAGTGGCTCGCCCTTCACCAACACCTTGAGCCCCTGGCGGACCCCGCTCTGCAATGGGAATCCAAGCTGGACGAAGCCGCCCGGCGTCTGGCGGAACAGCAGACCGCCATCCGGGAGCAAACCACCTTGGGCAACCGGCTCACCCGGCACCAGGCAGCCGTGGCAGAACACCGGGTCGCCCTGCACCAAGCCACCTCCCTGCTGGACCAACGGCACACCGCCGCGCAGCACGCCTTGGCGGGCTGGCAAAGTTTCGATCCGGCGAGCCTTGCCAACCGCAGGCGCCAGCTCAACGACGCGCTGCGGATCGCCATCGACGCGGAAAGCCACCAGCGCGAACTGGACACCCAGGAGGCGCTCATCCAGCGGCTGACCGCGGCGTTGCAGCAAGGCGAACAGGAGGCCCAGGGGTGCAGGGCGCATCTGCAAACGCTGGGCAACACCCTGTCCGCCGCCCAGGCCCGGCAACAACAGGCTGCCCGTGCCCTGCATCTGGCCCGCGCCGCTTGTGGGGATCAAGCGGAAGCCCTGCGCGCCCAGCTTGCGCCCGACGCAGCCTGCCCGGTGTGCGGCGCGCTCGAACACCCCTACGGCCACGACGCAGCGCCCCACTTGCGACAGCTCCTGCAACAACTGGAGGCCGAACACAGTGCCGCTGAAACCACCGGCAACACCCTGAGCCGGGAAGAAGCGGGCGAAGTCGCCAAGCTCGAAGCCCTTCAGGCGCAGATGCGCAAAACCCGGACGGAATTGATCGAAACCGAATCCATCCATGCCCGCTGCGCCTCCCGGCTGGCTGAATCTCCCCTGGCCTCCGCCCTCTCCCCCCTGCCCGGCGCGCAACGCCAAGCATGGCTGAACGCCCGGATCGCCACCCAGCGCGAAGCGCTGGAAGCGCTCACGGCCGAGGAACACGCCCAGAACCAAGCCCGGCAAGCCCTGGATCAGGCCAACAACCACTGGCGGCACGCGAGTGAAGGCGCCCGCCAAGCTGAAACCGCACTCCGCAAGGCAGAGGCGGAACTCCTCGCCACGCAGCAGGCCCAGGACCACCAGACTGCCCTCGCAGCCCGGGCTGCCGACGCACTCGCACCGCTGCTGCATCAGCTGGAAAGCCCCCTGGCCCGGGCCTGCGGAGGCAACTGGCTCGAACGCTGGCGGGCAGACCCGCCCGGTATTCGTGCCCTCTGCACGCAACTGGCCTCCGCCTGGCTGACCCACCAGCACACCGGCCAGCGGCTGGCTCAGCAACTCGCGCTCCACGCCCACCGCGTGGAAGCCCTGGCGGCTGTGCTCACCCAGTCGCAGTCAAACGCCGCTGGGGCCCAAGGCCAGTTCCAGGCTGTCGACACCCAGTTGAACGAGGTCCGGACCCGCAGGCAAGCGCTACTGGGCGGCGCCACGGTCGAGGTTTACAGACAGGCATTGGAAAGCGCCCTGCGCCAAGCCGAAATCGAACTGGATCTCGCCCAAGCCGCCAGCACGGAGGCCGCCCTTGCCCGCACCCGGGCGGAAGAAAACCTGACCCGGGCCGAGGTCGCCCTCTCCGACTGCCGGCAGCAGCACGCCGATGCCCAGGCCCGGCTCGACCAGTGGTTGGCAAACCACCCGGCCATCGGCAACCGCGAGACCTTGGCCGGCCTCCTCAGCCACGGGCCGGATTGGCTGCAACAGGAGCGCCTCGCGCTGCAAGCCCTGGATGCCACGGTCACCCGCGCTGCAAGCGTCCTCGAAGAACGGCAGAAACATTGCCTCGCCCTCACTCCGCCAATGGCGGACGATCTGGCTGCGGACGCCCCCCAGCGTTTGGCCGAGGCACTCACCGCCAACCGCGCAACCGCCGATGCCGCTCGCCTGCGCGAGAACGAAGCCGCGTTACGCCTGCACCAGGATGACCTCAGCCGGAACGCCCTGGCCGCCCTCGGCGAAGCATTCACCCGCCAGCAGGCCCGCCAGATCTTGTGGGCACGAATGAACGAGTTGATCGGCTCGGCCGATGGCAAGAAATTCCGCAACTACGCGCAGCAGATCACCCTGGACGTGCTACTGAATTACGCCAACCACCACCTGGCCCATCTGGCACGCCGCTACCGCCTGGAGCGGGTGCCCGAGAGCCTGGCGCTGCTGGTCGTGGATCAGGACATGGGAGACGAGCGCCGCTCGGTCCATTCGCTTTCCGGCGGCGAAAGCTTTCTCCTTTCCCTGGCCCTGGCCCTGGCCCTGGCCTCGCTCTCCGCACACCGGGTGCGGGTGGAATCCCTGTTCATCGACGAAGGCTTCGGCAGCCTTGACCCGGAAACCCTGCGCGTGGCGGTGGATGCCCTGGACCGCCTGCAGGCGCAGGGGCGCAAGGTGGGCATCATCTCCCACGTGCAGGAACTGACCGAGCGCATCGGCGCGCGGATCGAGGTGCTGCGCGGGCCCGGTGGCGCCAGCCGGATACGGGTCAGCGGCTAGCAGGGCCGCCGCCACGCCGTAGAATATGCCCCTCAGCCCGGAGAACCCCACCGTGACCCAGCCTGCCCGCGCCCTCTTTCGCCGCCTGTTCAGCATGACGCTGCGGGATCTGTTGTTCATCGGCATTCCGATGCTCGTGCTTGTGGCAGCCGGCTTCTGGGGCGCCTGGCAATTCGTGCGACCGGCGCCGCCCCGGCATCTGGTACTGGCCACCGGCTCCCCCGAAGGCGCCTACCACATGCACGGGGCCCGCTACCGGGACGAACTGGCCAAGGAAGGGGTGGAGGTGACGTTGCGTCCCACCGCCGGCTCCATCGACAACCTCAAGCGCCTGAATGACCCGGACAGCGGCGTGGACGCGGCCTTCCTGCAAAGCGGCACCGCCACCCTGGACGATGGCTCGGGTCTTGCAGCCCTCGGCACCTTGTACCCGGAGCCACTCTGGGTGTTCACCCGCGGCCGGGCCCTGGACACCCTGGACGCACTCAAGGGCAAGCGTCTGGCCATTGGCGCCGAGGGCAGCGGCACCCGCAAGCTCGCCCTCACCCTGCTCGAATCTCACGGTCTGCAGACCGGCCCGAGCACCCTGTTGCCATTGGGTGGCCTGGCCGCAGCCGCGGCCCTGGCGAAGGGCGAAGTGGACGCCGTCTTTGCCGTCGGCGCCATGCGCTCGGCGGCCGTGTGGACGCTGCTCTACACCCCCGGCGCGCGTTTGATGCATTTCTCCCAGGCGGAGGCCTACGCCCGGCGGCTTCCCTACCTGCGGGTGGTCACCCTGCCCCGCGGCACGATCGACCTGGAGCGCAATCTCCCGGAGCGGGACATCGCCCTGGTGGCCCCCACGGCCCAGCTCGTGGCGCGGGAGGATCTCCACCCCGCCCTCGGCGATTTGCTACTGCAGGCCGCGCACGAGATCCACGGCGATGCGGAGGTATTCCAGAAGGCTGGCGAATTCCCCAACGCCAAGGGCACCGATATCCCGCTCTCCCGGGAGGCCGAGCGCTACTATCGCAATGGCAAGCCCTTCCTGCAACGCTACCTGCCCTTCTGGGCCGCCACGCTCATCGACCGCATGATCGTGCTGCTCGTGCCCATCGTGGCCATCCTGCTCCCGCTGATCAAGATCGCCCCGGGCATCTATGCCTGGCGCGTGCGCTCCCGCGTATTCCGCTACTACGGCGAGCTGAAACTGCTGGAGTATCAAGCCCAGCAGGACCCGACCGCGAAAACCCGCCAGGAATGGCTGGCTGAGCTGGACCGGATCGAGGAAGCCGCCCACCGGCTCGCCACCCCGGTCGCCTTCGCCAACGACGTTTATACCCTGCGCGAACACGTGCACATGGTCCGCCAGACGCTGCTGCGCCGGCTGGAGGAAACCCCGGTGCCCCTCGCCTGACCACTTCGGCTCCACCGCCTTGCGGGCTTGCGTCACCGGAGCCCAGCGTAGCGAACACCAACTTTCCCGCCGCCAGTCGCACAACCTTTGATCCAGCGCACTTCCCATGCATCCTGGAAAGGCGCATCCTTCCCGATACTCTGCAACTGCAATAAGGGAGGGACACATGGCTGCAATCACAACCGACCGGATCCGAACCATCGCCCTGGTCGGGCATGGCGCCTCGGGCAAGACCACGCTGGCCGAGGCGTTGCTCTTCAAGGCCGGGGCCATCAAGACCCAAGGAACGGTGGAAAAGGGCAATACGGTTTGCGACTACGACCCCCAGGAGAAAACCCACGGCCACTCGCTCAACTCCGCCCTGGTCAACTTCGAATACCTCAACGACCGCATCCATCTGATCGACACCCCGGGATACCCGGATTTCTCCGGTCAGGCCATCGAAGCGCTGGCCGCCGTCGAGACCGCGGCCATCGTGATCAACGCCCAGGCCGGGATCGAGCTTTCCACCGAGCGGATGATGAAATGGGCTGCCAGCCGTGGGTTGTGCCGGATGGTGGTGGTCAACAAGATCGATGCCGACAACGTGGACCTGCCCGCGCTGCTCGATCAGGTCCAGCAGATCTTCGGCAAGGAATGCCTGCCCATCAACCTACCCGCCCATGGCCGGCACGACGTGGTGGACTGCTTTTTCAATCCCGATGGCGACTCGGACTTCTCCAGCGTCAAGGAAGCCCACTCCGCCCTGATCGACCAGGTGGTGGAGGTGGACGAGGAACTGATGGCCATCTACCTGGAGCAGGGGCAGGAACTGCAACCCGAACAGCTCCACGCACCGTTTGAACAAGCCCTGCGTGAAGGGCATCTCATCCCCGTCTGCTTCACCTCGGCACGCACCGGCGCAGGCGTGGGCGAACTGCTGGACATCTTTGCCAAACTGGCCCCCAACCCCACTGAGGGCAATCCCCCTCCTTTCTACAAAGGCGAACCAGGCAGTGCCGACGTCGAGGAATTCCGCGCCGAAGCTGCCCCGGACAAGCACGTACTCGCCCACGTGTTCAAGGTGATCATCGACCCCTACATCGGCAAGATGGGCGTATTCCGGGTCTATCAGGGCACCGTCCGCAAGGATTCCCAGCTCTATGTGGGCGATGGCAAACGCCCATTCAAGGCCGGCCACCTCTACCTGCTCAATGGCAAGGATTACGTGGAAACCGATGTGCTGGTGCCCGGGGACATCGGGGCGGTCGCCAAGGTGGAAGAAATCGAGTACGACTCGGTGCTGCACGACTCCCACGACGAGGACCACATCCACCTGACGCCTCTGGACTTCCCCAAACCCATGCAGGGACTGGCGGTGGAGACCAAGCGCAAGGGCGACGAACAACGGCTCTTTGAAGTGCTGCACAAGCTGGAACTGGAAGATCCCTGCTTTGTGGTGGAGCGCCACCCCACCACTCACGAAACGGTCATCCGCGGGCTGGGCGAACTGCACCTGCGCACCAAGCTGGAGAAAATGTCCCAGCAGTACAAGATGGAAGTGGACACCGCCCCGCCACGCATTCCCTACCGGGAAACCGTCACCAAACCGGCCGAGGGCCATGCCCGCCACAAGAAGCAAACTGGCGGCGCTGGTCAGTTCGGTGAGGTGTTCCTGCGCATCGAGCCCCTCGAGCGCGGCGCCGGCTACGAATTCCGCGACGAGGTTAAGGGTGGGGTCATCCCGGGCGTGTTCATGCCAGCGGTGGAGAAAGGGGTCCGCATGGCGCTGGACGCAGGGGTGATTGCCGGTTTCCCGGTGGAAGACCTGCGGGTGACGGTGTACGACGGCAAGCACCATCCGGTGGATTCGAAGGAAGTGGCGTTTGTCGCCGCGGGACGGAAGGCCATTGTGGACGCGATCCGCAAGTCGGCGCCGATCGTGCTCGAACCCATCGTGAGTGTGGAAGTCGTCGCACCTGAGGACAACATCGGCGATCTGACGGCGGATCTGGCCGGGCGCCGCGGCCAGGTGACAGGCACCCAGCCCAAGGGTTTCGCCTCTGCATCAATCAGTGGCGAAGTCCCTTTGTCCGAGCTGAACGACTATCAATCGAGACTGAAGTCCCTGACGGGCGGCCGTGCCTCCTACTCCATCGAGTTCAGCCACTATGCGCCGGTCGCGCCGCAAACGCAGCAGCATCTGGCAGCGCAGTTCAAGCACGTGGAGGAGGAAGACTGACTCTGCGGTAAGCTTCCCCCCGCTCCGCCGTCCCGGGCGGAGCATTGCTCCAGCCCGGCCCCGGCTTCAAGGGGCCGGGCATCTGGAGCGAAACTTCCCTTCAGAAATCCTGGCGATTGCGCCACACCATTGTCCCCGCCGTCAGCAGCAAACCGGCAAAGATCACCAGTGACCACTCGGCAATGGACAACGACAGAAAGCGCCATGCCGGGTCCGAGCACAAGCCAGAAGCCTCAAACAAAACCGGCACTTGCTTGCCCGCCCATTGCACCAGGCGCTCCCACCAGGCCATGTCCGCCGCGCAACTGGTGTCGGTCGCCCAACGTTGCAGCCAAGTCTGGTAGCCGGCCACAAAGGCGCCCGTAGCGGCGGTCAGCATCACCAATAGCCAGGCCAGCAAACGGCCAGCCCGATGCCGCAGCATCGCCAAGCCCAGCAAGGCTTCCAGCGCCAGCAGCAGGTAAAGCATGCGCTGCACGATGCACAGCGGGCAGGCTGCAAGATTCTTCAGGGTAGCCAGCAGCACCCCGCCGCCAACCAAGCCCAGACTAAGAACGAGTACCCAGACCAACGGCCACCGATGGCGGGCCCCGGAGTGATAGAACACGAAACTCTCTCCCGGCGCTTGCAGAAATCCCCCACACAGCGGTGGGGTTTTGAAAAAGTGGCGGGATTGTAGCTTCCGGCGCTCTCTCGATGTGAATTTTCTTAACAAAATCAGGGCAAAGCTGGCATTTACACAAAAAATTGCAGCATTGGGACGGCCTTGCGCCGCCTGTTAGAATGGCGCCCCCGCTTTCCTTCAGATCGGTCCCATGCGGTTTGCAAGATATTCCCTGTTCGTGTTCGCGCTTGCGCTCATCGCCGGCTGTACCGGCATCCGGCCCGCGCCGGAGTCCGCATCTAAAGCCAAGCCCCGCATCGCACTGGCCCTGGGCGGCGGTGCAGCGCGCGGATTCGCCCACGTGGGGGTCATCAAGGCCCTTGAGGCGCAAGGCATCGTTCCCGATATCGTGGTGGGCACCAGCGCAGGTTCGGTCGTGGGCGCGCTCTACGCAGCAGGCTACAACGGATTTGAACTGCAGCAACTGGCTTTCAAGCTGGACGAAGCAAACTTCACGGATTGGACCCTGCCAGACCGGGGGGTGCTACGGGGCGAAGCACTGCAGAAGATGATCAATGACGCTGTGCGCCAACGGCCCCTGGACAAGCTCGGCAAACCTTTCGCCGCCGTGGCCACCGACCTGCAATCCGGCGAGGAGGTGGTGTTCCGCACCGGAAACACCGGCATGGCAGTGCGGGCCTCGAGCAGCGTGCCCGGCGTGTTCCAGCCGGTGCAGATCAATGGCCGGGAATATGTGGATGGCGGCCTGGTCAGCCCGGTGCCGGTGCGTGCCGCCCGTCAGATGGGGGCCGACATGGTGATCGCGGTGGACATTTCCGCCGTACCGCGCAATGGCAAGACTTCCGGAACGCTGGACATCCTGCTGCAGACCTTCTCGATCATGGGGCAAAGCATCAACCGCTATCAGCTGAAAGAGGCCGATGTGGTGATTCGCCCCTCCGCCGACATCCGCTCCACAGACTTCCAGGCCAAGCATCAAGCCATTCTCGAAGGAGAAAAGGCCGTCGCCGGTCAATTGCCCCAACTGCGGGATCGGCTACGCCTAAGCAGCCGGTAGACAAAATAACCGGGGCCAAGCCCCGGTTATCGCACACGCCGTGCTTAGGCGGCGGAGGCGCACCCCGTCTGGTTCGCGTGGCCGTGCTCACCGCCACCGCACGAAGTGGCGCAGCCTTGGGCTTCATCCTCATCCTGCACGGGGTGGGCACAGCACCCGGTCGCTGGATCGAAACCATTCACACGGATGACGTGGGCCAGCATCGCATCCATCGTCGCCGCGTGGTTCTCGAACCAGGGCTTCAACTCATCCACGAGTCGCCGGCCGATGGCCATGTCACCCTTCCCTGCGGCCTCCTTGACCATGCGGATGACGTTGACCACCCGGTCATGCTCGCCCTTGTGGCAATCAATGGCGGGGAAGCCGACCTGCTCCATCCAGCGGTTTTCCTGCTCGAAGTGCTCCACCGTGTGGTCGAGGAATTTATCAAGGAGTTCCAGAAACTCGCTGTCCGCAGCATCCACCAGCCCGTTTTGCAGGACGACGAACTCCCGGTGGGTTGTGTCCATCGCCTCCACACCGAGTTCCAGACCCTCTGTCCATTCCATCGTGGGCATCTCCCGCTCCTATATAAGAAAATCGTGTTGGAAGTCTTGAACAGCGGGAGGCTATCAGCTTTGATTCAAGTTAACAACGGCATCCGGATTTTTCCGGATGCCGATATGTCAAACGGGATATTCCAGGCCCGGAATCAAGGCTCATCCGGGCCTGGAACGCGAGCTTCCCGCAGCCACTCGATGTGGAGCAGGCGGCCAAGGAGATCCTCAAGATCCTCAAGCCGGAACGGTTTAATCAAAAATCCGTTGAAAGCAAAGTCGCCCCCCACTGCCTCCGGACACCGAGGCTCGGCGGCGGACAGCAATACAACGGGCAGCCCCTCCAGACCGGGCAGGCGGCGTGCTCTCGCGAGGAATGCCCAACCGTCGAGCTCGGGCATGTACTGGTCGATCACGACCAGATCCAGCGCCTTGCCCTGCGCCGCACAGATATCGAGTGCTGATTGTCCATTGTCGGCCTCGAGGACCCGGAATCCCCACAGGCGAAGGGCATCCCCCAGCACGCACCGGTTTTCCTCCGTATCATCGACAATGAGTACCTGCCTTTGAGGGGGCATGTGCCCGGTAATCGGGCCCTGCCGTACCAGGTACGCGGGTCCCAGTTCCGATGGCCGTAGCCCTCGAACGCGCAAGTCGAACCAGAAGAGGCTCCCTTTTCCAGGTGCCCCGCTCAAACGGAGTTCACCTCCCATAGCCTTCACGAGGCGGCATGCGATCGCCAAGCCCATGCCCATCCCCTTGGCAACCGACGTCGGCCGCAACTGGCAGAAAGGTTCGAAGATCCGTTGCCGGTCCTCTGGCGCAACGCCGATCCCTGTGTCCTCGACCTCGAACCGCACGCGATACCAGCGCGCGCTCAAATCATCTCTTTCCCCATCCTCGGCGGGCTGACACTCGAGCCTGAATACCACCCGCCCCTGTTCCGTGTATTTACACGCGTTGTCGATCAAGTTCAGCAGCACCTGGGCCAGATGTTGCCGGTCCGCCAGCACGGCCCCGGGCGGGTGAGCCGAGACTTCCGACACGAAGTTCAGTCCCTTTGGCTCGGCAAGCATGCGTCCGCTCATGGCCAGCGACCGTGCCAACTCCGCCAGATCCACCGGCCCCTTGTCGATCAAGGGCTGGTTGGCCTCGCCCCGTGTGTAGATCAGCAGATCGTTGATCAAGGCAAGGAGATGCTCGCCACTGCGCCGAGCCAGTGTTGCCCGGTGCGCCACCGTTTGATCCTGCCGCTCGAGGAGCTGCAGTTGCCCCAGCATCGTGTGCAGGGGTGTGCGCAGCTCATGGCTGACGGTGGCGAGAAAATCCGACTTCGCCCGGCTCGCCGCCTCAGCCACGGCCACTGCCTTGGCAAGCTCCTCCGTGCGTTCGGCCACAGCCAGTTCAAGCCTCTCCTTTTCCATCCGGGCCAGCTCGCGCACTCGGAAGCGATCACTGGCTCGCACGATCCGGGCCCGGGTCAGGTCCACGTACAAGGCATGGCTAAGTAAAAGGGAGGAAGCACACAGCGCGCCGGTTACCACCAGATCGGCATAGGGTGGCTCCGCCAGCACCCCCCGAATCCACGCCACCGACAACAGCACCGCACCGAGTATCGAGACCATGGACAACATGTAGCTGATCGGCGCCACCGGATGACGGACCTGCGCCACCAGCACCAGCGCGAAGAAGCAACCAAGCATGAGCGGCCCAAATACCAGAAAACTGCCGGGGACAAACTTGATCAGCACACTCGCGATCAACGCTCCGCTGGCGATTGCCAGCCCGGTAGCAACAGCTGCCAGGCGAGGCGCAACCTTGGGCAGGTCAAGAAAAGACCGCGCAAAGAGCGCGTGCATGGCCAGCGCCGCCAGTATCCCGATCACCGTCAGCCGCGACAGCCACATGCCCTCAAGCTGGAGAATCAACCCGACGAAATGCCCCTGGAGCAGCGCCCTGACCACCACCAACAAGAACTGCGCCACCCCGCAGGCCAACAGGAAGAGGTCTTTACGGATCAGGAACGACTGGATGCTGAAGAACACCACCACCAGCGACAAACCCAGCACCAGGAAGGTCCAGGCATCATCCGTCCGCTGCTTCTCGATCTTCGCGGCGGGATGCCACAACTTGAGGTCCAGCCGGGTAGCCCCGTTCCCACTGATGCGCAAGTACGCCACCAAGGTTTCACCGGGGTTCATCTGCACCGGCAACAAGACGTTCCGAACCGGTACATCCCGTTGGGCCACCGGCACTGCGGCCCCGCTCCGAAAGTGTCCCCTCATCCTCCCCGAGGGCTCCAGCAGATAAAGATCGTAGTACTGCTGGAGCAAATGGGTGGACTCGAGCCAACGCAGAACGGGGGCGCCCAGCGTATTGCGAAACTCCATGCGCAGCCAGGTTGCACCGTCGACCACCCCCCTGCCCAAGGGGCCTTCCGGCACGGTCCCGAATTCACCGCGTTCCGCAGCGGCGATCACCTGATCCACGGGGAGGTTGCCGGAGGCGTCCCGGAACAGCAGGAACCGCTGACCAACCGGAATGGCCCCTTCCCCGCCAATCTCGATGGGCGGCACCACGCGGGCCGATGCCGAACAACTCCACGCCAGCAACGCCAGCAGTACCAGGCGGCAAAGAAATCTCATGGGATTGAATGCTTCCACCAAATCCATACTCGCCCGGAGCAGATGGGCAGAGGGATTATGGGCGATCAACCCTATGCCAGAGCGCCTCGCAAGGATGCTGTAACGGAAAAAGACTTTCGCTCAACGAGCAGGCGGGCACCCTGCTAGGCCGGTGGTGCCACCTTGAGGACTTCCTCGATGGTCGTCATCCCGGCTGCCACCTTGAATGCGCCACTCACGCGCAAAGGGTGCATCCCTTCCCGGTAACCGACCTCCCGAATTGCTGCCAGATCAGCGTTCTCGCCCATCAACCGGGAGACTTGCTGAGACATGAGCAGGATCTCATACACCCCCATACGGCCCAGGAATCCCGTCATCCGGCACTCCAGACAGCCGACGGGACGATACACCTCCTTGGGCTGCCGGGCCTTCCACGGCGCTACCAGTTGCCGCCAGGCTGCCTCCTCATCCGGCGTCAGCGGAGCAGGCTGCTTGCAATGAGGACACAGCGTACGCACGAGGCGTTGCGCCATCACGCCGATCAGCGTCGAATTGATCAGGTATGGCGGCACTCCCAGGTCCAGCAGACGGGTCACCGCCGAAGGTGCGTCGTTCGTGTGCAGAGTGGAGAGCACCAGGTGCCCGGTCAGTGCGGCCTGGACGGCCATCTCAGCGGTTTCGAGGTCCCGGATCTCACCCACCATGATGATATCCGGGTCTTGCCGCATCAGGGCCCGCACCCCCTGGGCGAACGAAAGATCGATGCCGTGCTGGACCTGCATCTGATTGAAGGCCGGCTCCACCATCTCGATCGGGTCTTCGATGGTGCACACGTTGACTTCGGGTGTCGCCAACTGCTTGAGGGTCGAGTACAACGTCGTAGTCTTGCCCGAGCCCGTGGGGCCGGTTACCAGTACGATCCCGTTGGGTCGCCCCGTCATTTCGTCCCAACGGGCCAGGTCTTCGGTCGAGAACCCCAACTCGCGGAAATCCCGCACCAGGACTTCCGGGTCGAAAATCCGCATGACCAGCTTTTCGCCAAACGCCGTCGGCAGCGTCGAAAGGCGCAGCTCCACCTCCTGCCCCTCGGGCGTCCGCGTCTTGATCCGCCCGTCCTGGGGCCGGCGCTTTTCCACCACATCCATCCGTCCCAGGATCTTGATCCGGCTCGTCATGGCGCTGAGCACCGGCATCGGGATCTGGTACACCTGATGCAGCACGCCATCGATGCGAAAGCGCACAATGCCCATTTCCCGTCGCGGCTCAATGTGGATGTCGCTCGCCCGCTGCTCGAAGGCGTACTGCCACAACCAGTCCACAATATGAACAATGTGCTGGTCGTTGGCGTCCAGGGTCCTGTTTCCTCGCCCCAGTTCGACCAGTTGCTCGAAATTGGACACCCCGCTGGCCTGCCCTTGGCCGTTTTTCATGGCCCGTCGGACCGACTTGGCCAGATTGTAGAACTCCACCAGATAGCGCTCGATGTCGTCGGGCCGTGCCAGCACCCGGCGAATCTCCTTGCGCAGTACGGGACGCAACTCTGCCTCCCACTCCCGCACAAAAGGCTCGGCAGTGGCGATCACCACTTCCCGGGCATTGACGGCAAGGGGCAGGATGCGGAAACGGGTGGCGTAGGCGTTGGACACCACGTCGGTCACCGCCACCACATCCACCTTGAGCGGGTCGATATGTTCCCACCCCAATCCAGCAACCCCCGCCATCCATTCCGTGAGAGCGTCGATATCCAGGATCTGGTGAGGCGGCACCTTGCTGCGCCATTTTTTCTCCGCTACCAGCATCAACGGGTGGACATTCCCGTTGTAGTAGCGCCGTTCATGCTTGAGCGCGTCGGCCATGTCGGACGCCACCATGCTCTGCGCCACGAGTCCGTCGAGAATCTCGTTGAGTGAGAGGCGGTGCTCCCGTTTGATCAGGAAGGAATCGGCTGGTTGCATGGCGAAGCAGGCGCAGAAAATGGCTTGCGGAGGTCTACGGCCGGCCGCCGTCCCTACTGAAGGTGAAGCGCACTATCCCTGCAGCCATCGGGTATTGACCTGCCTCAACGCAGCGGGGGCCATCCCACCTAAGATGAAACCAACTCGTTTTAAAACCGAGAGGGAGGCTGCAGACTCGCCCTGCCTGCTTGCTTGATCGAGCGACACAGGCAGAGAGGCACATCGGAATGTTTCGTCGAATGATTACGGAGGCCAGAATGAAAATTTCGTTCGCTCAGATACTCGGTGCAGGTGCGCTATTGTTGGCGTTGGCCGGGCCGCTTCAAGCCCAACCAGGCCCGGGAATGGGGGGAATGGGGGGCATGCGTGGCGCTCCGGCTGACTGCAGCAAAGCGCGTAATCCCCAGCAATGCGAGTCCCGCCAGCAAGCCCAAGCGGCTTGCCGCGATCAGGTCGGACCGGAACGGAGGGCCTGCATGCACGCCCATCTGCCGCCGCCAGATTGCAGCAAGGCCCGATACCCCGCCCGCTGCGAGGCCGCCCAGAAAGCCCGCGAAGCCTGTAAAGATCTCGTTGGACCCGCCCGGAGGGAATGCATCCGCCAGCATCGGGGTAACACTCCACCAGCCAGCAGCAAACCCGCTCGCCCGCCTGGCGCATACCCCATGCAATAGCGCAAGCCGGTGAACGACAAAGGCGCCTACAGGCGCCTTTGTCGTTCACGCATTCCGGGCCCAAGGGCCCGGACAGAGTGCGGCTTACAGACGTTCGATGATGCCTGCAATACCCTGGCCACCACCGATACACATGGTGATCAGGCCGTACTTGCCGCCGGTGCGCTGCAGTTCATGCAGGCACTTGACGGTCAGAATGGCACCCGTCGCACCCAAGGGATGGCCCAAGGCAATGGCACCGCCGTTGGGATTGACTTTGGCCGGATCCAATTCCAGGCCCTTGTTGACCGACAGGGCTTGGGCGGCAAAAGCTTCGTTGGACTCGATCACGTCGATGTCAGCCAGCGTCAGGCCCGCGCGGTTGAGGGCTACCTTCACCGCCGGGATCGGACCGGTACCCATGATGGCCGGCTCAACACCGGAAACCCCGTAAGACACAAACCGGGCCAGCGCCTTGGCACCAGCGCGCTCGGCGGCTCCGGCCTCCATCAGCACCACCGCGGCGGCACCGTCGTTGATCCCGGAGGCATTGCCAGCGGTCACGGAACCGTCTTTCTTGAACGCGGGCTTGAGCTTGGCCAGCCCCTCGGCAGAGGCGTCGGCTTTCGGATACTCGTCAGTATCGAACATCACCACACCCTTGCGGGTCTTGACTTCCACGGGCACGATCTGGGACTTGAAGCGCCCTTCCTGGATAGCAGCCACAGCACGACGCTGGCTCTCCAGCGCGAAAGCGTCCTGCTCTTCGCGGCTGATGCAGAACTTCGCGGCAACGTTCTCGGCCGTGATACCCATGTGACCGGCACCGAACGGATCGGTCAGGGCACCCACCATCATGTCGACCATCTTGGTGTCACCCATACGGGCGCCCCAACGACCGGAAGGCAGCAGATAACCGGCACGGCTCATACACTCCACACCACCGCCGATGGCGGCATCGGTGTCACCCAGTTGAATGGCGTTGGCAGCGGTCACGATGGCCTGAAGGCCGGAACCACACAGACGGTTCAGCGTCAGCGCGGCGGACTCATTGGCCAAGCCCGAATCGATGGCGACGGCGCGGGAAACGTACATATCGCGGGCTTCGCCGTGGATCACGTTACCGAACACCAACTGGCCGATGCTGGCAGCGTCAATACCGGCGCGGGCAATGGCTTCCTTGGTTACCACGGTACCCAGCTGGCTGCAGGAGAAATCCTTCAACGCACCGCCAAAGGTACCGATCGCCGAACGAACGGCGCTCACAATCACGACTTCACGATTAGCCATCTATTACTCCCTCCTAGGAACCACCATTTAGTAATCGACCCGCCCGCATTGCCATCCCCGTCCTAAAACGGAGACCCCTCGTCTTGGTTGGGGTTCAGGACTCCCGCAAGCGGGAGCGACAACCATGTGCGAGTCACCTCTCAAATATCAGGCCATTCCCGATGCCACTGCCACCCGGACTAAGCCTGCACCAACTGGCCAACCCAGTTGGCCAAACCCATCAGGCCCAACAACAACATGCACATCAGCAGGGTGCGCCACACCAGGCCCACTGCACTTTCCATGATGTCGGCGCCGGCTTCCACGCCCGTACCAAGCTCCGGGCGGTCCAGCACGTCCATGCCATCACGCACCGGCGCTCCCAGACGCACGCCCAACGCACCGGCGCCACTGGCCAAGAGTATACCTGAAGGCTTTTCCGGCCATTCCCGGGCCTGCTCCCGCCAGCAGTGCACCGCGTCCTCGAAGTTTCCTACCACCGCAAACGAAAGTGCAGTCAAACGCACGGGCACCCAGTCCAGCACCGCAAAGGCGCGCCGAGCAAACTCACCGAACTGACCAAACTCCGGGTCTCGTCGCGATCCCCAGCGCCGGGCAAGGAAGTCGGCCACGCGATATAACACCGCTCCGCTAGGTCCGGGCAGCAGGACAAACAAGAACGCCACCCCGAAAACGTGACGATGACACGCCAGTATGGCCTCTTCAATGGTCAGTCGGGCGACCTCCTCGGACGACAAAAGGTCCGTCTGGCCACCTCGCCATTCGCGAAGACGCTCTCGCGCGAGCGGCAAATCTTCACCACGCAACGCTTCGAGAATCGCGCTGAAATGGTGGCTGAACTGACGGAACCCCGTGGTCAGGTAAAGCACAACCACATTCAGGCCAAAGGCAAGCAAGGGATTCCAAGCCAGAAAGAGGTAGTAGACCAGTAGGCTTGCCAGCACCGGGAGCGACACGGCCACCCACCAGGCAATGGCTCCGTGACGGGGATCACCATCATTGAACAGATTTTCCCACACGCTCGCATAACTACGCAGGGGCCGCCACACCACCGTGCCCACCGGCAGGGGATGTACTTGCTCGATAAAGAAAGCAAAAAGCAGGGAGAAGAAAGACATGCGCACGCCCCTGTCCCGGGGCTGACTCTATGAAAGTCTAGAACGGGGTTGGATCACGAAACCCTCAGGACGATACCACAAAGCCACCCGCAACTGCGGCCCTGCTGCTGACTCACATTCAGGTCGGCAGCAGGGCAGGGCATCAGGGCAGTTCCTTGTGTAACTTCACCGGCTGCACCAGCCGCTTGCGCAAACGGATGTTGACCATCTCCACCACCACCGAGAACGCCATGGCGAAGTAGATGTAGCCTTTTGGCACGTGGGTATCGAACCCCTCCGCGATCAGGGTGACGCCCACCAGCACCAGGAAGGACAAGGCCAGGATCTTCACGGTTGGGTGCCGATCCACGAACTCCCCGATCGGCTTGGCGGCAAACATCATGACACCTACCGATAGCACGATGGCAGTCGCCATCACCATCACCTCCCCCGACAAGCCGACAGCGGTAATGACGGAATCAAGCGAAAAGACAATGTCGATCACCGCAATTTGAGCGAGAACCCCCAAGTAGTTGGCGGAGGCTTTTCCCGCCGCTTGATCCTCGCCCTCATCCTCGCCTTCAAGCGAGTTGTGGATTTCGTGCACGCTCTTCCACAACAGGAAAAGCCCGCCGACGATCAGGATCAGGTCACGACCGGAAATTTCGGTACCGAGCACCGCGAACAAGGGTTCGGTCAAGCGCATGATCCAGGCCAGGGACATCAGGAGCGCAATTCGCGTACCCATGGCCAGCATGAGCCCAAGCCGCCGTGCGGAGTTGCGCTGACTTTCCGGCAACCTGCCGACGAGGATCGAGATGAAGATGATGTTGTCGATTCCCAGTACGATTTCAAGTGCAGTCAGCGTAGCCAGGGCAATCCAGGCATTCGGGTCGGCAATCCATTCCATGGTTATTTCGACTGAATCAAAAAAATTTGAGTGTAACGAGGCGGGCGACCACCCATCGAGGCGATTGCACCGGAAATACCGCTTTTTCGGCGGACTTGGAGATCGCGCACCGCAAAACAACCATCAGGGATCAAATCAGTCCCTAGGTTGATGCAAAAACCGATAGAGGCTGACGATCATACCGGCCGTGGCCCCCCAAATGAAATATCCCTGCCAGGGCATGGCGTAGTAATGGCGCAGCCTGCCCCGGATTTCCGCGCTGTGCCGCTGATGATTTTCCGGGTCCATCAGAAACGAAAACGGCGTCTCGAAGACTTCGGCCACCTCAAAGGCGTCCAAATTCAAGTCAAAAGGGGGAGTGACCAAACCCACCACCGGGGTCACGCGGAAGCCCGTCCCGGTATGGTAAGGCTCCAAGCAACCAAGGACGTCGATCCTTTGAGCCGACAAACCTATTTCCTCTTCCGCTTCCCTCAGCGCAGTATGCACAGGGGAGTCGTCTTCCGGCTCAGCGCGCCCCCCCGGGAAACTGACCTGTCCGGGGTGGTCTCGCAAGTGATCCGTACGGCGCGTGAGCAGAACATGCAGCCCCTCGTCACGCCGCACCACAGGAATCAACACGGCGGCAGAGGTGAGTTGGGCATCAGGCCGAGCCCCATCTTCCACTACCGGGCAGTAGTCGCGGGGCTGGGCGAAACACGCCTTCAGCCACTCTGCTGTATGTGGCAAAAAGGCCTGGGGCGGTCGATTGGCATCCGGCATGGCTGGAGAACCCCTGGTTGAACCCGCTACCGGACGAAACGCCGATACATGCAGGCTGTAGCGGACAACTTAACCAAGCTGCAGCGATCAAAGCGCATTAAACTCCTCCGCGCTCTTTCCCGCTTCAGACTGCACACAGTGAAACCCATTGCAATTTTCCGCCATAGTCCCGGCGAAGGGGCCGGGTATTTTGCCCATTTTCTCAACGCCCACGGGATCCCCTGGGTCCTTGTTCGGCTTGACGCGGGTGACACTGTTCCGCCCGATGTAAGTCCGTACAGCGGTTTTTGCTTCATGGGCGGTCCCATGAGCGTCAATGACGATCTGCCCTGGATCCCTCCTGCGCTTGCCCTCATCAAACAGGCGGTATCCTGGGGCATCCCGACCCTTGGCCATTGTCTCGGCGGGCAACTGATCTCCAAGGCCCTTGGCGGAACAGTGACTTCCAACGACACCAAGGAAATCGGATGGGGCAACGTCGCGGTAACACCGAGCAAAGATGCCGAGGAATGGTTCGGCCACAGCACCCACTTCACCTCCTTCCACTGGCACGGCGAGACTTTCAGCTTGCCCCGCGGGGCCATGCATCTGTTGTCGAGCCAATGGTGCGCCAATCAAGCTTACGTGCTGGATGGCCGACACCTGGCAATGCAGTGCCATGTGGAAATGACAGAAGAGATGGTTCGGGCTTGGGCTGCCGAAGGCGCACCGGAAATTGCATCCAGTCCCGGGCCCGGCGTGCAGGAGTCCGCTACCATTCTCGACTGGATGGGCAACAAACTGCCTGCCTTGACTGCCGTTGCCTCCCGCCTTTACAGCCGGTGGAGCGAGCGACTCCCGCGGTAATCAGCTCCGGAACGCAACCTAATCGCGAAAATTATTGAACTGGAGCGGCGTGTCGGTAATCGCCTTTCGTAACAGGGCAATCGCCTCTTGCAGTGTATCGCGCTTAGCTCCGGAAACCCGGACAGCGTCGCCCTGAATGCTCGCCTGAACCTTGAGCTTGCTGTCCTTGATCTGGCGAACGATTTTCTTGGCCAACTCGCCCTCGATCCCGACCTTGACCTTCACTTCTTCCTTGACCTTGTTGCCGCTGATTTTCTGGGGCTCGCCCCGTTCCAGACAGCGCACATCCACGCCACGCTTGCCCAGCCGGGCGACCAGGATGTCATAGACCTGGCCCAGTTTGAATTCATCGTCGGCATACAGGGTCATCAGCTTTTCCCCCTGCTCCACACGAGCATCCGACCCTTTGAAATCAAAACGGTTGGTGATCTCCTTATTGGATTGATCCACCGCGTTACGCAACTCCACCACGTCGACTTCAGACACCACATCAAAGGAAGGCATGGGCCACCTTATTTCAGATCACGGAATTACGGGCGGGGCTACCCGGCGACGACAAGGCCCTGCCATACCATCCAGGTCACCGCGCAGAGCGCCAGCACCAATGCCACGAAGACGACGTGGCGCATGGGATCAGACTCAACCGAAATGACACACATAGTCCAGCAGTTCGACCGTTTCAATGTCGAAACTGCTGTTGCCCGGCACACTGAAGGACTGCCCGGCACCATACTCGGACCACTCAGTACTCCCGGCAAGACGGATGCGGCAACGGCCACCGTTGATTTCCATGATCTCGGGTGCACCGGTGTTGAAGGTAAGGCTGGACGGGAAGATCACACCAATGGTCTTGCGCACGCCGTCGGCGAACAACACCGTGTGACTGACACATTTGCCGTCGAAATAGACGTTGGCCTTCTTGACTACGCTGACGTTGTCGAACTGGGACATGGAAGCAACCTGTGGGAGAGAAAACCGGCCAGCCCCGCAAAGCGGGGCCGGAGACTATACATGTGGCTGGATCTAGCCCTTACTCACCACTGCGACGCACATGGGAATTGGCGGCAATCCGCATGCGCAGGGCATTCAGCTTGATGAAGCCGCCAGCATCCTTCTGATCATAGGCACCGGCATCGTCTTCAAACGTGGCGATGGTGGGGTCGAACAGGGAGTGGGTCCGGGAATCCCGTGCCACGACGACGACATTGCCCTTATAGAGCTTGATACGCACCCAGCCATTCACATTCTGCTGGGTGTGATCGATCAGCGCTTGCAGTGCCTTGCGCTCAGGGCTCCACCAATAGCCGTTATAGATAAGACTGGCGTACCTGGGCATCAAGTCATCCTTGAGATGAGCGACTTCTCGATCCAGGGTGATGGATTCGATCGCGCGGTGGGCACGCAGAAGTATGGTGCCTCCAGGCGTTTCGTAACAGCCGCGGGATTTCATGCCTACGTAGCGGTTTTCCACCAGATCGAGCCGACCAACGCCATGCTTGCCACCCATTTCGTTGAGCTTGGCAAGAAGTTCATGCGCAGCCATTCGAACGCCGTTGATCGACACCAGATCCCCGTTCTCGAATTCCAAATCCACGTATTCCGCTTCATCCGGCGCGGCTTCCGGCGAAACCGTCCAGCGCCACATGCTCTCTTCGGCCTCCGCGGAAGGATCTTCCAGATGCCGGCCTTCGTAGCTGATATGCAGCAAGTTGGCGTCCATGGAATAGGGAGAGCCGCCCTGCTTGTGCTTCATCTCGATGGGGATGCCGTGGTTCTCCGCATAGGCCAGCAGTTTCTCGCGAGACAGGAGATCCCACTCACGCCACGGCGCAATGACCTTGACGTTGGGCATCAGCGCGTAAGCGCCCAGTTCAAAGCGCACCTGATCGTTACCCTTGCCGGTTGCGCCGTGAGAAATGGTGTCGGCACCACGCAGCTTGGCAATCTCCACCAAACGCTTGGCAATCAGCGGACGAGCAATCGAGGTCCCCAGGAGGTACTCACCTTCGTAAAGCGTGTTGGCGCGGAACATCGGAAAAACGAAATCCCGAACGAATTCTTCTCGCAAATCGTCGATGAAGATGTTTTCCGCCTTGATGCCGAACTGCAGCGCCTTGGCCCGCGCCGGCTCCAACTCCTCCCCCTGCCCCAGATCGGCGGTAAAGGTCACCACCTCACATTGATACGTATCCTGCAGCCACTTCAGGATCACGGAGGTATCCAGCCCGCCCGAGTAGGCAAGCACCACTTTCTTTACGTCGCTCATGGGGTTCCTCGATAGACCAATAATTGCGTGGCACCGTCCGCCCAAAAAGCGTCGGTGCCCCTTGAATCAGGGTGACACCTGGCCCAGAAGCAGGTACTCCATCAGGGCTTTCTGTGTGTGCAACCGATTTTCCGCTTCATCCCACACAACTGACTGTGGACCATCGATCACATCGGCGGCCACTTCCTCGCCCCGATGCGCGGGGAGGCAGTGCAAGAAGAGCGCGTCCGGGCGGGCCATCCTCATCATGTCCGCGTCCACCTGCCAATCGGCAAAGGCCTTCATGCGTTCCTCGTTCTCCGCCTCGAAACCCATGGAGGTCCACACGTCAGTGGTGACCAGGTCGGCGCCCTTGGCAGCATCCATGGGGTCCGCAAACGACTCGAAATGGCTGCCGTTCACCCCTGCCCGCTCCGGCTCGACTCCATAGCCGGGGGGTGTCGACACGTTAACCTTGAAATCCAGCAATTCAGCCGCCTGCAGCCAGGTGTTGCAGACATTGTTGGAATCGCCAATCCACGCCACCGTCTTGCCCTGAATCGCCCCCCGATGCTCGACGAAGGTGAAGATGTCGGCCAGGATCTGGCAAGGGTGGTACTCATTGGTAAGGCCATTGATCACCGGGACCCTGGAGTTGCGAGCGAAGCGCTCGACAATCTCCTGCTCGAAAGTTCGGATCATGACCAGATCGCACATGCGGGACATCACCTGCGCCGCATCCTCCACCGGCTCTCCGCGGCCCAGTTGCGAATCCCGGGTGTTGAGATAGATCGCACTCCCCCCCAGTTGCGCCATACCGGCTTCGAACGAGAGACGCGTGCGGGTGCTCGCCTTCTCGAAGATCATGATCAGGGTGCGATCCTGCAAGGGCCAATACTGACGATAGGACTTGAACTGATGCTTGATCCAGCGGGAACGGTTGAAAACGTGATCCAGTTCATCACGGGACAGATCTTTGAACTGCAGGAAGTGTTTGATTTGGCTCATCGCAAGCTCACGCATCCAAGATTCCGCCGATAGCCGAGGCTGACCATCACCGCTATCCGAGTCTCAGGAGCACCTGGGCCGGAAAAACGCGGATGACCATCCACCCCCCGGCTGCCCAATGATGCACCCGTCGCACCATAGCCCTTCACGCGCTACCGGCAGGCACCCCGGAAATGAATACGGCGGCCCAAGCCGCCGTAATTGCTTATTGCACAAGTGTTTATCTTAAGTGAAAAATAGCGGATTGTATATATCGCCCCAAGGCGCCAAACGCCAGCCATGCCTCGACTCGCCGTATTCAATCAGAAAGGTGGCGTTGCAAAAACAACCACGTCGCTCAATCTTGCCGCAGGCCTCAATCGCATCGGACGACAAGTTGTATTGCTGGACCTGGATCCACAAGCGCACCTTTCCTCCATCCGCGGAGACGCCCCGGAAAGCTATGCAGAGAGTTCTTTTGCTTTCTACAAGGATGAACGGACACTTGGAGAACTGGAACAAACCTGGTTTGGCCGAATCAGCTTGATTCCCGCCCATGCCGAGTTGATCAAAGTCGATACGCTTTTTGGCAAGGGACCCGGCATCCTCAACAAGTTGCGACAGGGGCTGGAGACGTTCGAACATGCAAAGCACGCCCACACCACAATCATCGATTGCAGCCCGTATATCGGCGTACTCTCCCTCAACGCCATCTTTGCCGCCACCTGCGTACTTGTTCCAGTGACGCCCGATCATCTTTCACTTCGGGGCGCACTCCAAACCGAGCGCACGTTCCGCACCCTGGAGCCCGTGCTCAAGCGCAGCGTGCGCCGCCGTTACGTGATGACCCGCTTCGACCGCCGGCGCAAGCTCAGCTACGAAATCCAGCGGCAACTCGGAGAGGAAGTGGGCGCTGCGCTTTGCCGAACGGTAATCTCCGAGAACGTGGCCATCGCCGAAAGCCCGGCCACGCACAAAGACGTGCTGAGTCATGCGCCAGCCAGCCGTGGTGCCTATGACTATCTGGCCCTGCTGGAAGAACTGCTGGAAACCCGGGATCTGTAAGGACCCGACTCAATGCCGAACGCCAATGGTGCGTGGCATGCCCCCGATGCGAGACCGCAGCCCCGCGCATCCTTCACCGGGTAATGAGGCTGATAAGACTCTCGAAAGAAACCTCTTCTTCTGCAGCACAAGCTTCCGGCGCCCCGCCCGCCTGGGGCACAACCACCGGATCTGCCCGGCGCGCTTCTGGCAACACCGCCAAGGCAGCACCCCCCATCGACTGGAATGCGCGAGGTGGCGTGTCATCCAGCAATGGCTGGTTGGCTGCACATCGGGCAACCACCGTTTCCGCCAACGAACCGCTTTGCCCGGGCCTGGGCAGCACAGGCTCGGGCTGCGAGGGTGTGGCGCTGCGGCTTGCAGCAACGACATTGAGCTGACTCACTTCCAACACTTCGCAGCCCCGGTAGATCTGCTCCAGTCGCCTCCGCGCCTCCGCCTCGTCACGCCCACCGATCGTCAGATTGTCCAAAGGCATGCCATTGCGGGTGCGAATCCTGAAACGAAATTTGGGCATCGTTACTGTTAGCATTCGGCGCTCCCCGGGGCAAATTCATTCCATCCACTGACGGAAAAAATGTAACACGACATCACGCAGTTAAGTCGAACTTCGGGCTCTGCTCAAGCAAATGAAACACTATGCTCGACGACCTCGCAGCAATTGCCGGATTTCTCAACTTATACCCCTCCAATACTGAAAGCACCGTAGCAAATCCAACATTTACAGCGACCAATTACCCTTATTCATCGAATTGAAGACACAATTCACGGGCTTCAAGAGATCGCATACCCATGTCAGACAACCAAGATCAGATCGCCAACCTGGAGGAATTGCGCGAACGCATCCGCGCTTTTGCTCGCGCCCGGGACTGGCAGCAGTATCACTCGCCCAAGAACCTTTCCATGGCGCTCATCGCCGAGGCGGCTGAGGTGGTCGAGCACTTCATGTGGATGGATTCAAGTGAATCCCGGGCACTGGACGAAGCCACCCGGGCGGAAGTGGAACTGGAACTGGCCGATGTCCTGGTCTATCTGGTAACGCTGGCGGATTTGCTGGGAGTGGACCTGCTCGACGCGGCCCGGCGCAAGCTCGCCCTCAACGCTGAGAAGTACCCGGTGAGCAAATCCCGGGGTAACGCGCGCAAGTACGACAAGTTATGACCGACTGGCGCGTAAACGGAAAAAGGCGCCGGAGCGCCTTTTCCTGGGATGACCGCCAGGCAACAGCGGCAGCGATCAGCCTTTGACCCGATTGCGGTATTCACCGGTACGGGTGTCGATCTCGATCTTGTCGCCAATCTCGCAGAACGCCGGCACCTGGATTTCAATCCCGGTAGGCTTGATCCGTGCCGGCTTCAGCACCTTGCCCGAGGTGTCGCCACGCACGGCGGGCTCGGTATATTCGATCTCCCGGACAACGGAGCTGGGCAGTTCAACCGAGAGGGCTTTGCCCTGATAGAAAACCACTTCGCAAGCCATACCATCATCAAGGTAGTTAAGCGCGTCGCCCATGTTTTCGGCTTCCACCTCGAACTGGTTGTACTCTGCATCCATGAATACGTACATCGGATCGGCAAAGTAGGAGTACGACACTTCCTTTCGTTCCAGCAACACGACGTCAAACTTCTCGTCGGCCTTGAAAACCTGCTCGCTGGCGGCACCGGTGAGCAGGTTCTTGAATTTCATCTTGACCACAGCAGCATTGCGGCCGGATTTGTTGTACTCGGCCTTTTGCACGACCAACGGGTCGTTGCCGATCATGATGACGTTACCGGTACGGAGTTCCTGAGCGGTTTTCATAGAGGCGGACCTTGCCTGAGATCTGAACTAAACCCGTGATTATAACCTTTCGCTGCAAAAAACAACCAGTTGGCTGGCCAAGTCGGGTTGCTGACCCAGTGCCTCGCACCACCGCTCCGCATGTGTGGTCAGTTCAACGCAGCGATGCGCGAACCCGGCCCAGGCAGGCCCCATTTCGTCCCCCGCGTTCCAGTCCCGCCACAATTTGCGAAATGCAGCGGCCTCGGCTTCGCTGGCGCCCACCAGATAGCGATCCAAGAAGGCCTCGAGCTTGACCCAGTGAGCCCCCTCATCCTGAGGGTAGATGTGCCAGACAAAAGGCACCGCGGCCCACTGAGCCCGCACGCAGGAGTCCTCGCCCCGAGCGAAATTGAGATCGCAGCACCACAGCAGCCGGTCGTAATCCGTTTGGGCAGTGAACGGCACCGCCAGCAAGCTCAGCCGCCCGCAGCTCACCCGGTCACCCGGAACCAGGCTTTTCTTGCGCGCCCAGGCTGCGACTTGCGGCCACGCCCTGCTCTCGGGCAGAAAGCACTGGACTTCACGCTCCCCGGCGGCCCAGGCATCCAGCAACGATGGAATGCTGTTGTTTTCGTAGCTGAACAGCGAGACCCGCAGGCTCTCCCCCCGCGGCAGGGTCACGCCCAGCCTGCGGAGAAAGTCTGCCTGAGCGGCAATGTCCTTCCGAAACGCGTCCCGCCGGTGAAACAAACCCTGCTCCCGCAACAGTCCCCCCGTCCCCGACGTGAAGCCCGGGAAAAAGAAATGCTGAACCAACCCAAGCCGCGGATGGGTGGAGGCCATGCGATGGCACCCCTCTACCCAGTCCTCGGCACTGAGGTACTCGAGGTTCAGCCAGACCGACGCCGGACTCTTTCGCGCGAGGGTTTCGAGATACCCGGCGGGCACATCACAGGCGAACGCCGCAATCACCACCTCGCCCGGCGCCACCGAGGGAAACGGATCAGTCCACTCGCAAACCTGAACCCCATCGCTCCAACCCGGCAGGGTAGCAGGCGCCAACCGCCGCAGGAGCGCCAGATCATCCACCCACAGCCGTACCGGCACGCTGTGCTCGCCGCTCAGTTGGCGGGCGAGCCGCCAGCAGATGGCGGCATCGCCAAAGTTGTCCACGACCCTGCAAAAAATATCCCACACCGCCGCACTCCCTCTGGATTCTGGCTTGAGAGGACCGGAACACGGCACTTTGCCATATTCTTCGGTATATTCATTTGCCCCCATCGGCGCCTCGCTTCCGCGAGGACACAATCGGCCCGTTGCCCATGCCCCGTGTCGTACTCACCACGCTTAACGCCCGATACAGCCATGCCTCCCTCGGGCTGCGCTACCTTGCTGCCAACATGGGGGATCTGGCCGGGGACACGCAGATCCTGGAATTCGTCGTCGCCCAACGGCCTGCGGATGTGCTGGAGCGACTGCTCATGGCGCAGCCCCAGATCGTGGGTTTCGGGGTTTATATCTGGAACGTGGACGAAAGCACTCGCCTGGTGGCAATGCTCAAGGCTGTGCGGCCAGACATCACGATTATCGTGGGCGGCCCCGAGGTCAGCCACGAACCTGATGCACAACCCATCGTAGCAGCAGCGGACTATCTGATCACCGGCCCTGGCGACCTGAGTTTCCCCCGTCTGGCGCGGGCCTTGCTGGGTGGGCAACGGCCTCCACAGAAACAGATCGCGGGAGAAACTCCAGATCTGGGCCATCTTGAACTGCCCTATCACCTCTACACCGATGAAGACATCCGCCATCGGCTGATCTACGTGGAAGCCTCCCGGGGATGCCCGTTCAAATGCGAGTTTTGCCTCTCCGCACTGGATAAGACGGCTTGGCCATTCCCCCTGCCCGCTCTGCTGGCCGCGCTGGATGCCCTCCATCGCCGAGGGGCCCGGACATTCAAATTCGTGGACCGCACTTTCAACCTCAACATCAAGACCAGCCTTGCCATCCTGGATTTTTTCCTGGAGCGGCTGGACGAGCGCTTGTTTCTGCACTTCGAAGTCATTCCCGATCACCTGCCCGAGGCGCTCAAAACGGCAATCGCCCGTTTCCAGCCCGGTCAGTTACAGCTGGAAGTCGGCATCCAGACCTTCAATCCGGCTGTACAAGCGAACATTTCCCGCCGCCAGAACAACGCGGCCTCAACGGCCAATCTGCACTGGCTGAGGAACCACAGCCATGCCCACCTGCACGTGGATCTCATCGCAGGACTGCCGGGGGAAGATTGGAACAGTTTTGCTGCGGGCTTTGACCAACTGGCAGCCCTGGCCCCCCATGAAATCCAGGTCGGCATCCTCAAACGCCTGCGCGGCACGCCCATCAGCCGCCATGAACACCGCTTCGGGCTCGTGTTCAATCCGTTTCCGCCTTACAACATTCTCGCCTCTGACCAGCTGGACTATTTCGCTCTTCAGCGCCTCGGCCGCTTTGCCCGCTACTGGGAGATGGTTGCCAACAGCGGACGATTCCGCAACACCGTGCCACTGCTCCTTGGCGACAAGCCGTTCGATCGCTTCATGGCCTTGTCGGACTGGATCTTCGGTCAAGTGGGCGCCACCCACCAGATCGCCCTGGAGCGCCTCACCACCCTCTTGTATCAGTGGCTGGCGGATAACGGCTGTAGGAAAGCATCAGCCCACCAGGCACTCCTGGCGGATTTCCAGGCCTGCGGCACGCGCAATCCACCCCGTGCGCTGAAGGCCTTACTCGACCACTCCATCCGGTAAGCAAACATGTTTCATGGCAACGTTTCCCCAGAAATCGCCCGAGGTCTCCTGGCGCTCAAGGATCGGATCGACGCGGCGACCATTCCTTCGTCGAAGATCGACGAAACCCTCAACCTGGCCACGTGGAATATCCGTGAGTTCGGCAAGAAGAAGCGCACTGAAGCAGCTATTCATTACATCGCCGAGATCATCGGGCAATTCGATCTGGTGAGCGTCATCGAGTTAAGGGAGAACCTGGAAGATCTGCAAAGGGTGCTCACCATCCTCGGCCCCTATTGGCGGGCCGTCTATTCGGGTGTGGTCCAGGATGATGGGGGTAACGGCGAACGGGTCGGCTTCATCTACGACAAGCGCGCCGTCGTGTTCAACGGGATGGCGGCCACCGCCATCCCGGCGCGACAGAAAGTGGGCGAGGAATACCTCCCGGAAAAATTCTGGTGGCGCCCCCCCTATCTGGCCAGCTTTCGCGCCGGCAACTTCGACTTTGTGGTGCTCGCAGCCCATATCCGATGGGCCACAACAGCCAGTCGGATCACTGAACTGAACCTGCTCGCCGACTGGATCGATACGTTCAGCAAGGACAAGGACGTGGTGGACAAGGACTTGCTCGTGGTCGGAGACTTCAACGTGGAATCGCTTGCGAGCGACACTTTCAGAGCACTGGCTTCACGCGGCCTGCAGCTTCCAGCCAGCCTCGCCCGTGAAGACCTGGGCAGCAACCTCGAGAAGAACAAACGCTATGACCAGATCCTGCACCTGCCCAATCCCCTCTACCCCCAGAGCTTCATGAACTCGGGGGGTGTGCTCGATTTCCATGTAGAAGACTCGCGGATGAACGAGCTGTTTCCCAAAGGCATCACCAAAGCCAAATACACGCGAGAACTCTCCGACCATCTCCCCTTGTGGGTCCAGATCCGCACCGACGACGACCGGGCGCGACTGGAACAACGCATCCAGGGCTGACCAAGGAGACACGCATGCACATTCCATTCGCCGACGTGATTCAACTCCTCCATCGCTGCACCTTTGGCGCCTTGGCCACACATTCCCGCGCCCAGCCAGGCTACCCGTTCGCCACCGTGCTGCCGTTTGTCCCGGACCATCAGCATCGCCCGGTTTTCTTGATTAGCGGCCTGGCAGAGCACACCCGCAACATCCGTGACAACCCCCGTGCGAGCTTTCTGGTTTTTGAGCCCGGGGCCGAAGACGTTCAGACAGGCGCGCGCCTCACGATCGTGGGCGAAATGGCGCCGATCTCACCCGACCCCGCGCTGCGCGCGCGCTTCCTGCGCTACAGGCCGGATGCGGAGCGTCTATTGGAGTTGGGCGACTTCGCCTTCTTTTATCTTGAGCCTCGTCAGCTACGCTATATCGGCGGCTTCGGGCAGATGGGCTGGGTGGAGGCACCAACGCCGCCTGCCGCCATGTGTCTCGACGCAGCCGACGAAAGCATGCTGCTTTCCCAGACCCCGTCTGCGCTCCCCAAAGACATCAAGCTCTTGGGTATCGACCCCCTGGGGGCAGACCTCTCAAGCGGCCCCAAACGTATACGCTGCCCTTGGCCCGGTGCCCCCTTGGCACCCAACATGCTGGAAGACATGCTGGCTAAGCTACCGGAGGTGCTCGCTTCCAGTTGAACTCAGAGTGTGATACCCCCTGCCGCGCCAGCCCCCCATCTTCACGGAGGATGCGCAGGGCGGAATCGCCCCCCTCTCCGGGATACCTGAATGTATTCCCATAATGATCCAGCCGTATCGCGCCATGGCGGATCCGCATCGGCAACAACTCAAGCAAAGCCCGGGTAGCGTGATGCGCTCACCGCGCCCTGCTCAAATAGCCATCCCTCTTGCGCCTCCTCGATAACTGTATAAAAATACAGCCATCGAGGAGGCGTCATGACTTCATCCCCTGAAAAACTCACTGCCCGCCAGGCAGAAATTCTGGAGTTGATCCGCAGTTCGGTCGAAACCGAAGGTGCTCCACCAACCCGCGCCGAGATCGCCCGTCATTTTGGTTTCCGCTCGGCCAATGCGGCAGAAGAACATTTGCGCGCCCTGGCACGGAAAGGTTTCATCGCCATGGAAGAAGGCCGGGCCCGGGGTATTCGTCTTCTGGAACGGCTGGGGGGGTTGCCGCTGGTGGGCCGAGTGGCCGCGGGCAGTCCCATTCTGGCCCAGGAGCACGTGGAAACCCGTTACCAGATTGATCCGGACCTGTTTCAACCACGCGCCCACTACCTGCTCAAGGTACGGGGCATGAGCATGCGCGATGCGGGCATTCTGGAAGGCGATCTGCTGGCCGTCCACCAAACCAGCACCGCGCGGCAAGGGCAAATTGTCATCGCCCGGGTAGGCGATGAAGTCACCGTCAAGCGGCTGCAACAAGATGGGCCCCTCGTTACCCTGTTGCCTGCCAATCCGGATTTTGCCCCCCTTCAGGTGGATACCCGCCGCGAGCCCCTGCACATTGAGGGCATTGCGGTCGGACTGATCCGCAATGGCACCCTGGTCTAGTTTTGAGAAAGGCACACCGTGAACACCGCTTCCCTGCGCATTCCCGAACATCCCGCGCTCTGGCGGGGTAACAGCCTCGCCCCGGCCCGGCCAGGCATCGCCACAGGCTTTCCTGGCCTGGATGTGCTGTTCCCCGGTGGCGGCTGGCCCGTGGGTGGTCTTACGGAAATCTTCGTCCCCCGTCACGGCATCGGCGAAATCAGCCTTCTCATGCCTGCGCTCAGCCGTCTTTCCCAGGAAGAAAGCTGGCTGACCTGGGTAGCACCGCCCTATCTGCCCTACGCTCCTGCCTTAGCCCAAGCGGGCATTGACCTCAAGCGCATGCTCATCGTGCGCCCGGAGTCCGAGTCTGAAACAGTGTGGTCAATCCGCCAGGCCTTGCTTTCCCACAGTTGCAGTGCAGTCCTGGGCTGGCTGGACCGGACCGATACTTCCAGCCTGCGGCGTCTGCAGTTGGCTGCAGAAAGCAGTCACTCCAGCGTATTCCTGTTCCGTCCTGCCCAGGCGGCTTATCAAGCCTCGCCAGCAGCGCTCAAGCTGTACCTGGAAGCGGATGGCGGCGGACTGGCCGTGCATGTGCTCAAGCGTCGCGGCACTCTGTTACCCCACCCGGTACGCATCGATCTGGCCCGCCCCACCCAGGAGCCTGCCCGGGCCATGTCCATGGATAGCACAACACGCACCCTTCACCTGCACTCTGCCGGAAACACTGTTCATGCTCTGGCTCGCCCTGCATCTTCCCGCCCTGCCGCTGCAAGCCCGGGCCAGTGGCGCCGGCTTTGAAGTGGAAAGGCCTGCACAGGAGGCCATCTGCTCCCCGTCTCTGGTGCAGGCAAGGGCAAGGCAATCGTCGGGTAGAGCCCCGGCACCAAAGGATGCTTGCACCCCCCACCGCCCCATTGCAGTCTTCGCTCCCGCCTCCCGGCACCCCCTGCTGGCCGTCAATGCTGCGGCCAGCCAGGCTGGACTCCAGCCGGGAATGTCTCTGGCTACAGCCATGGCGATCGCCCCCGGGCTCGATGCCCGTGAGCGGGACCCGGGCGCGGAACGCACTCTGCTGGACAATCTGGCAACGTGGGCGATCCAGTTCACCCCGCGGGTATGCCTGGACCCCCCGGCCGGCCTGGTCCTTGAGATTGAAGCCAGTCTCCGGCTGTTCGGCGGCATGGCCGCCCTGCGCCAGCGCATCCTGGAGGGATGCCAGCAACAGGGCCTGAGCGTGCAGACCGCCATTGCTCCCACCCCCCTGGCGGCCCGCTGGCTGGCTCAAGGCAAGCCGGGAGAAATACTGACAGACGTGCAGAAGCTTGATGCCGCTGTTGCGGCTCTACCCATCCATGTCCTTGACACGGAAGCCGATGTGCTCAGTCTTTTGCAGTCGGTTGGCGTCCATACCCTTGGGCAGTGCCAACATCTGCCCCGCGCCGGGCTGGCCCGGCGCGGGGGGCGAAACATCCCGCAGCAACTGGACCGCGCCCTGGGACTCACCCCGGATCCCCGTCCCAGCTTTCAGCCATCTCCCCAGTTTCATGCCCGACAGGAATTGATGTTTCCAGTCAAGGACACGGAAGCCCTGCTATTTGTGGCACGCAGGCTGCTGCTCAGCCTGACCGGGAACCTGGCCTCGCAACAGGCTGGCGTTGAATACCTGGATTTCACCTTGGAGCAGGAAGGAGGCAGCAGGCAGACACTGCACATCCGTCTCGGCACCCTCAGCAGGGATGAGCAGCGCTTCCTCCTCCTGGCCAGGGAACATCTGGCCAGGATTACGCTGACAGCGCCGGTACAAGCCCTGGCCTTGGCAGCCCCTGAATCCCACTCCCTTCCCGGCAACAACCGAGAGTTGTTTGGAGACTGTACCCGCGCCCAGGAAGAGCGCAGCTTCCTGGTGGAGCGACTGCGGGCCAGGCTAGGCACGGAAGCCGTGCTGGGGCTGGCACTACATGCGGATCACCGTCCCGAAATGGCTTGGCGCAGGGTGATCCCTGGCCGGGGAGGAGCAAACGTTTCCATCCTGCCCCAACGCCGCCCTCTGTGGCTTCTGCCCGAGCCAGCCGCCTTGCCCGACACGACCGACGGCCCAGGCCCGCTCCTGTTGCTGGCAGGGCCCGAACGCATTGCCAGTGGCTGGTGGGACGACCCCGCCAGCGGCAATCCTGGCGGGGTGGAACGGGATTACTACCTCGCCCAAGGAGCCGGTCAAGATCTGCTATGGGTTTACCGCGACCTGCAGCCGCCCGGCCGCTGGTATCTGCACGGCGTCTTTTCCTGAACTGCTCGGACCGGCGCATGCCAGAGGGCCGTGCTGCCGCGTAGAGGTCACCCACACTTCATATCCGCTCCATCATGTGGAGAAGAAGCCACCTCCAGCCCACCACCTACCACACCGCGTGGGCACAATCTCGCGCTTCACTCCCGGTCATGCACCGCCCCTTCAACTGGCCCAAGGCGGCAGACCGTGACGCGCACGGGCTCGGGCGCAGGCTTCTGACCCCGCTTCAAACTCCCGGCAAGGCCCTGGGCGCCACTCATAGATGCCACAGCGCGCATCCCGTCCAAGCTGCCCCACCAGCGCAACACAGCGCGGCGGGGAGTAGTCCGTCCCCCTCATGCGCATGATCGAGGCCGTTTCCGGGTCGGCCAAGCCGCTCGGGACAAAGCCTCCCGGCTCCTCATCCAGTTCCGCCCTGTGGAAACTGACCCGAAACGCGGCACAACAAGCGCCGCACGCAGTACATGACATCATGCCCCCAGATCCAGCACACAGCGGAACAGCGCATGTCCCGACGCCTTGTACTTGCGCTCGAACGGTGTCAGCGGCACGGCCGCCTCCCAGCGTTCGCACTCAACAGACCGCCCCGTCACGCATCCCAACGCCCAGGCAAACTCTTCCACGTAAACCCGCCAATTGCTGCGGCACTCCATGATTCCCCCGAGTTCAGGCAGCAAAGGAAAAATCGGATGGCCATGCCAGCGCCGCCCCAAATGCCCCAGCTTCGGCCAAGGATTGGGGTAAAGGAAGTAGTGGCGTGCCAACCGCACCCCGTCACTGCGCAGCAGGCGCCAGAAATCCACCAGATCGGCCCGCACCAGGCAAAGGTTGTCCGGAGCAGGGCCCAGACGGGCTTTGTCCCGCCCCAAGCGGTCTGCGGACTGGTCCACGCCTACCACAAAACTCTCCGGATACATTCTGGCCAGACGGAGGGAACTCTCGCCAACGCCACAGCCAGTATCGAGTACTAACGGCCCATGCCCCTGCCATCGGGCCATGGCCAACTGGAACGCTGACACGTTATGCGCAAGGATGGGTTTATTGAACACCGTGATCCGATGTCTGGCCAACACCTTCGGCAGACGCTCATCGCATGCCGTCTGAGCGCTGCGGATCACCCTGGAATTGCCGCCGCTCATCCGACCAAAGCTCCAGCCTGTTCTGACGGGTGCACACCATCCGCCCTCTGGCGCATGAGCAAGCGTTGCGCGGCCAGGGTCGAGGAAATAGCGCCCACGTTCTTTTCCGCGCGCAGCTGAGAAAGCAGCTGGCCGGCCTGAGGGTAGCCGCGGACAAGAAAGCCCAGCCACATCTTCAAACGCCCCGGCGCATGGCGTGGTTCCAGCGCCTCCAGCACCCGTAACCAGAACTCCTCCAGCGCTGACAACACCAGAGGCCACCCTTCACCCTGACCCACCTCACCCCGAATGCGACGCGCAAGCAGCGGGTCGGCCACCGCCCCCCGGCCCAGCATCACATCCAGAACGCCGCTCACCTCACGGCAGCGCGCCCACTGGCGCCGATCCCAGACCTCGCCGTTGGCCACAACGGGCAGATTCACCGCCTCACGCACCGGGCCAATCCACTCCCACCGCGCGGGCGGGCGGTACATGTCCGCCCGCGTTCGGGCATGCACCACCAATCTGGACACCCCTCCCTCGCTCAGCGCCCGGGCACAGTCCGTCGCTTGGGCAGGATCATCGACGCCCAGGCGCATCTTCGCCGTGACAGGGATATGTGCGGGCACCGCCCGCCGCACCTCAGAGGCAATCCGATGCACCAGCTCCGGCTCCGCAAGCAACACGGCGCCTCCCCGGTGGCGGTTCACCGTCGGAGCCGGACAGCCGAAGTTGAGGTCAATGGCCCAAGGCCCGAGTTCCGCCAGATGCGCGGCGTTCTCGGCCATGCAGACCGGATCGCTCCCAAGCAACTGCACGCTCACCGGCGTGCCACAGGCAGTCCGGCTTCCCTGCGCCAGTTCCGGGCACAATCTGCGGAAGAACCGGTGCGGCAGCAACGTGCCCGACACCCGCGCAAACTCCGTCACGCAGGCATCGTAGCCACCAAAGCGGGTCAGGATGTCGCGCAGGAGGGCATCCGCCAGCCCCTCCATCGGCGCAAGATAGAGCTCACCTGCGGTATCAGCGGATGCCGCAGGTACCGCTTCACTGATAACTGAAAAATCCCCGTCCTGACTTGCGGCCAAGGTAGCCCGCCTCCACCATCTCCACCAGCAACGGGGCGGGACGATACTTGGGATCCTTGAAACCTTCAAACAGCACTTGCATCACCGCCAGTTCCACGTCAACGCCGATCAAGTCACACAGGGCCAAGGGACCGATGGGGTGATTGGCGCCAAGCTTCATAGCTTCATCGATCTCCGCAGCAGTAGCCAAGCCCTCGGCCAGCGCGAACACCGCCTCGTTGATCATCGGGCACAACATGCGATTGACCACGAATCCCGGGCTATTCTTCACATTCACCGGCGTCTTGCCGATCTGGCGGGCCAGCGCGTCCACCGCGCTACTGGTGGCGTCCGACGTTTGAAGTCCGCTGATGATCTCGACCAGCGCCATCATCGGCACCGGGTTGAAGAAATGCAGTCCGATCACCTGATCCGGCCTTTTGGTGGCCGCCGCAAGTTTGGTGATGGAAATCGAAGACGTGTTGCTCGCAAGGATGGCCGAAGGTTTGGCCACAGAATCAAGCTGCGCGAAGATCTTGAGCTTGAGCGCTTCATTCTCGGTTGCCGCCTCCACCACCAGATCGCAATCGGCTACGGCGCCCGCATCAGCGGCAGTAGTAATGCGCGCAAGTGCTGTGGCCTTATCGGCTGCACTCATCTTCTCTTTCTTGATCAGGCGATCCAAGCTGCCGGAGATCGTCGCCAGCCCCTTTTGCACGGCCACTTGGGAGATGTCCGTCATCACCACATCCACACCTGCCACCGCGAAAGCCTGGGCAATCCCGTTGCCCATGGTTCCCGCGCCCACAACACCGACACGCTCAATCGTCATCTTCACACCCCATCGCAATATGTCGAGAAATGAATTCCATACGGCCCCGTATTGTACAAAAAAACTGAGCGTTCCCCCTCTTGGTAGCCGCCTCCAAGCGTTCCTCAACCAGTTGCCAAAATGAATTGTTCTGGCACACTCGTATCATCCACTTGAAGCCCTCGAATCAATCACAGAAAGGAGAGCAAGTGACCTCACCCTACGAACTCATCGGCGGCGAGCCGAACTTGCGCAGACTGGTTCATCGTTTCTACGAATTGATGGATACCCTCCCGGAAGCCTATCAACTACGCAAACTTCACCCTGAGGATCTGGGGAGTTCAGAAGACAAGCTTTTCATGTATTTGTCCGGCTGGCTTGGGGGCCCGCAACTCTTCGTTGAAAAGTTTGGTCACCCGCGGTTGCGGGCCCGCCATCTTCCTTTCCCGATTGATGTGGAAGTCAGGAATCAATGGCTGATGTGCATGCAGCTCGCTGCCGAGGAAGTCGTTCCGGACAACCATTTCGTCACGCAATTCATGGAAGCTCTGACACAACTCGCAAACCACATGCGGAACCAGGCCGAGAGCCACCCGTCATCCTGACCTGGACACACCCCGCTGACTTCGACTGCAACACTGAACGTCCGGTCCCGGCTCGGCAACGAACAGCGCCTTCAAGAACGAAGGGTCACCCTTCCCGCGATATCATCTCAAGACCACCCATGTAAGGCACGAGTACGCCAGGCACCTGAACCGAACCATCTGCCTGCTGGAAGTTCTCCAGGATCGCCACCAAGGTCCGCCCCACGGCCAAACCCGAGCCATTGAGGGTGTGCACCAGTTCCGGGCGCCCTTTCTCGTTCCGGTATCGAGCTTGCATTCGCCGTGCCTGGAAAGCCTCGAAATTCGAACAGGAAGAGATTTCCCTGTATGTATTCTGGGCAGGCAACCACACCTCCAGGTCGTAGGTCTTGGCGGCGGAAAAGCCCATGTCACCCGTACATAGCGCCACCCTGCGATAGGGTAGCTCCAGGCGTTCCAGGATCACCTCCGCGTGGCGGGTCAGCGCTTCGTGTGCATCCCACGATTCTTCCGGCCGCACAATCTGCACCAGTTCCACCTTGTCAAACTGGTGCTGGCGAATCATTCCCCGGGTATCCCTTCCGTATGACCCAGCCTCCGAGCGGAAGCATGGCGTATGGCACACCAGCTTCAAGGGCAATTGCTCTGGCGCCAGAATTTCGTCCCTGACGATATTAGTGACCGGCACTTCGGCAGTCGGGATCAGGTAAAGCCGATCCGCGCCTTCGCGAGGGACGCGAAAGAGGTCTTCCTCGAACTTAGGCAACTGCCCTGTCCCGCGCATGCTCTCGGCGTTCACCAGGTAGGGCGCGTAGACCTCGGTATATCCATGTTCGCTGGTGTGCACATCCAGCATGAACTGGGCGAGCGCCCGGTGCAAACGAGCGATCGCTCCTCGCATCAAAGTGAAACGTGCAGCGCTGATCTTGACCGCACGTTCAAAATCGAGGCCACCCAGCGCCGTACCAACGTCCACGTGGTCCTTCACCGGAAAATCGAAGTTGCGAGCCTCACCCCACCGATGGACCTCCATGTTGTCCACTTCCGAACGCCCTAGCGGCACGGACTCATGCGGCAGATTTGGTACGACCGCCAGAAACTCGTTCATCCGACCCAGTACCGCGGCAAGTCGCTCCTCGCCATTCTTCAATTCCTCCCCCAGCCCGGCTACTTCGGCCATCACCGCCGCCACATCGCCACCTTTGGCCTTGATCTGGCCGATCTGCTTGGAAAGCGCGTTACGCCGAGCCTGCAATTCCTGGGTGCGGACCTGAATCGCTTTGCGCTCATCCTCCATGGACTGGAACTGAGACACATCCAGCGCGTAGCCCCTCGCGGCAAGCCGCTCGGCAACCTGATCAATATGAGTGCGCAAAACCTGAATATCGAGCATGGTGATTCCCAATCGAAACAGAATTGCCCCTTGGTGGCGCCCAGACACCTGCAACGGCTACACCGCGGATTCCAGTACCAGAAGCGGCAGGGGAAAACCCCCAAAGAGGCACGAATCAATAAAATTTGTCAATAAACTAATAAATTGGCGAGAAGGAACTTTTTCAGTACATTCCCGACTAAAACCCTCAGTTATTTAGTCAAGCCACAACAAGATGGCCCTTGAATCCATGAATGAGGAGCGAGCCATGTTGTCGATGAAGGATTGCCTCGACTACTGCGACCTTACCGAGGAAGAAATCGAACTCATCGCTGAACACCAGCGGATTCCCGACATCGCTGCCGCACAGATCGCTTGCGCGCTGGTGCAGACCCCTGAGGGCGTGCTGATACTGAACCATTTCATGCAAGAACTCATCGATCAAGCGGAACAATGTGGGGAAACCGAGCGCGCCCGACGCTGCCGCACCATCCGGGAGCGGTTTTCACTCAATCATCCACTCCCGCACTAGCCTGGTGACGTGCCACGCTGCTTCGGTCTCGCGCACGCAAACGTGCCAGTTTGTCCGCAATCTGGGCCTCCAGGCCGCGAGTAGATGGTTCATACCATCGGGGGGCGTTCACTCCCTCGGGCAAGTAGGTTTCCCCGGCTGCATAAGCGTCCGGCTCGTCGTGTGCATAGCGGTAACCCTCCCCGTGCCCCAATTGTTTCATGAGCTTGGTGGGGGCATTACGCAAATGCAGAGGGACGGGCCGAGTCCCGTCCCCTGCGACAAAACGCCGGGCCGCATTATAGGCTTTATAGACCGCATTGGATTTTGCCGCACAGGCAAGGAACACCACCGCTTGGGCGATTGCCAGTTCGCCTTCTGGGGAGCCCAGTCGTTCATAGGTTTCAACACCATCCAATGCCAGACGCAATCCACGGGGATCAGCCAAGCCGATGTCCTCCACCGCCATGCGAATGACCCGGCGACCGACATACAGTGGGTCAGCCCCTCCATCTAGCATGCGTACCAACCAATAAAGCGCCGCGTCCGGATCGGAACCCCGCACCGATTTGTGAAGTGCAGATATCTGGTCATAAAAGGCATCGCCACCTTTGTCGAAGCGGCGCAAGCTGCGGGCCAAGGCGTTATCCAGGAATTCGCCGTCGATCCGGGTCAATCCCGCAGCCTCCGCTGCGATTTGAAGTTGCTCCAGCAGATTCAGCAGCCGGCGAGCATCACCGTCAGCAAACCCCACCAGACGGTCCCGAGCAATGTCGTCGACCTCAAGCCCAGGGCAACAACGAGCCCGAGCCCGCTCTAGAAGCAAGGCAAGATCATCCGGACTGAGGCTCTTCAGCACGTACACGGACGCTCGAGATAGCAAGGCCGAGTTGACTTCGAAAGAAGGGTTCTCGGTTGTCGCACCAATGAAGGTCACGACGCCCCGCTCCACGTAAGGAAGAAACGCGTCCTGCTGCGCCTTGTTGAAGCGGTGCACCTCGTCGACAAAAAGAATGGTGTGGCGCCCATTGCGTGCCAAGGTTGCCTCTGCCTGGGCCACGGCTTCACGAATATCCTTGACCCCTGAGAACACCGCCGACAGCGCGATGAAATCGCACTTGAACTGGGTTGCCATCATCCGCGCCAGCGTGGTTTTGCCGACGCCCGGCGGCCCCCAAAGAATCATGCTGTGTGGATGACCGGATTCAAACGCCAGACGCAGGGGCTTGCCTGGCCCAAGCAGGTGCTGCTGGCCCAGGACATCGTCTGGCACTGTTGGTCTGAGCCGTTCGGCCAAGGGGGCCGAAACTGCCTGATCCGAGAACAGATCACTCATGAGATGGGAGCATCGGGGCCGGGAGCCGCGAGTATATCCCCGGCCGCCGGTACCTCAATCTTCCCGCCGTAGCTGCGGGAACAGGATGACGTCGCGAATACTGGCGCTGTCGGTCAACAACATCACCAGCCGGTCGATCCCCACACCGCAGCCCGCGGTGGGTGGCAAACCGTGCTCCAGCGCCCGAATGTAATCGGCGTCGTAGAACATCGCCTCTTCATCACCCGCCTCCTTCGCAGCAACCTGGGCCTGGAATCTTGCTGCTTGATCTTCAGGGTCATTGAGCTCGGAAAAGCCGTTCGCCACTTCGCGCCCGGCAATGTACAACTCGAACCGCTCGGTAATGCCGGGACGGCTGTCAGACGCTCGAGCCAGCGGAGAGGTTTCGACCGGATAGTCAATAATGTAGGTGGGCTGAACCAACTTGTGCTCGGTGGTCTCCTCGAAGAGCGTAAGCTGTAGCCCCCCGATGCCATCGGCGGGGCGATAGGTGATCTTGCGCCGTTTGAGTTCATCCAGCAGAAAAGCACGGTCTTCCAGCGGCGCACCTTCCAATTCCGGGTTGTATGCCACGGTTGCCTGCAGCGCGGTCAAACGCGCGAAAGGTTTGGACAGATCAATCACATGCCCCTGATAAGGCACGACGGCATGCCCCAGTGTCTTCACCGCCACTTCTCGCAGCATGGTTTCCACGAAATCCATGAGGTACCGATAGTCCCGATACGCCTCATAGAACTCGACCATGGTGAACTCTGGATTGTGCCGAGTGGAGATTCCTTCGTTGCGGAAGTTGCGGTTAATCTCGAAGACCTTCTCCATACCCCCAACGACAAGGCGCTTCAGATACAGCTCCGGGGCAATGCGGAGAAACAGTTCCATGTCCAACGCGTTGTGGTGAGTCACAAACGGCTTGGCCGAAGCGCCCCCCGGAATCGGATGCATCATCGGGGTTTCCACCTCCAGGAAACCTCGGGCTACAAAAAACTCCCGCATGGACTGGATGATCCGGGACCGGCGGAAAAAGGTTTGACGGGACTGATCGTTGGTAATGAGATCCAGATAGCGTTGCCGGTATTTCTGTTCGGTATCAGTCAGGCCATGGAATTTCTCGGGGAGCGGACGCAGTGCTTTGGTTAACAATCGCACTGCGCGGACATGAATGGAAAGCTCATCGGTCTTGGTACGCATCAACGTACCCTCCACTCCAACGATGTCGCCCAGATCCATGCGCTTGAACGATTCGTAAGCAGCCTCGCCCACCACGTCGCGGGAGACAAAAATCTGGATGCGCCCACTCATGTCCTGCAGAGTCGCAAAGCTCGCCTTGCCCATCACGCGCTTGAGCATCATTCGCCCGGCAAGGGATACCGGCACCGGATTCGCTTCTAGCCCCTCCCGATTCATTCCCGCATGGGCTGCATGCAGGTCCGCGGCATAATCCTTGCGGTCAAAATCATTCGGGAACGCTGGCGTGGCCTGACCACGCAGTTCGGACAGTTTCTGGCGCCGCTCGGCAACAATCTGATTGGCATCAACGGGCAAAGAAGCCGATTGTTCTTCTTTTGTCATAGCTGTGGGAGAGCAGGGATAAAACTGCAATTTTGCCCCCTCTTCCTTGATTCGGGGCGAAAAGATAAAACCGTCGAGCCCGGCCAGTCGCAGGGTTGGCATTTCTCCGCTGCATTGGATATAATCTTCGGCTGAAGTGAATAACCGGGTCGTTAGCTCAGTTGGTAGAGCAGCGGACTCTTAATCCGTAGGTCGAGTGTTCGAGTCACTCACGACCCACCAGGTTTGCAAGGGCTTAGCTCATGGAGCTGAGCCCTTTCTCTTTTCCGCGTACCTACTGCATAGCCCCCAGGATTCCATCGAAACGGTTGGCCGCAAGGGGCCAACGATCCTGCGCAAGACGAGCGATAGGCTCCACCATTGCTGGAGTACCCCAATACCATCACCCGTTGTGCGTGCGGGTTGCGATGTGGGTATGTGGTTGGATCGCTAGCTTCACCTGCCGAGTTACGACGAGCCGCCTGCTCCCGCGTACGCCAACTTACGGAGCGATTGGCATGGGGGCGCTGCGTCCCTCTTGCTCTTCCCGCTGACGCGAAAGGGCATACGCGATTGCGTTCGCCATCTCGCTCGTGCGGTAAGGTTTGCCCAAGTGGCCATCCATGCCGGCCTGACGACAACGCTCGGCATCCCCCTCCAGCGCGTTGGCGGTGCACGCAACGATTGGCAAACGGCGCGCACGGGTTGCACGCTCTTTTTCACGGATAGCCACAGTGGCAGCGAACCCGTCCATTTCTGGCATCTGGCAATCCATCAGGCAAAGGTCGAACGTCTCTGTCTGTAGCGCAGCGACGGCCGCCCTCCCGTCTCCCACCACGTGAGCGCAGCACCCCAACTTTCGCAGAACTTCGCTTGCCATGGCCTGGTTGATTGGATTGTCCTCGGCGACCAGTACCCGCAGCCCACGGGGTAATTGCGGGGCGGAGCCAAGCGTTGATGGCGTGGAAGCGGCAATCCCGGGCGCAACAACAGGGAGTTCAAACCAGAACACGGACCCCAATCCAGGCGTGCTCTCCGCCCCGATCCGGCCCCGCATCAACTCGACAAGTTGCTTGCAGATCGCCAGACCCAGCCCGGTACCACCAAAACGCCGCGCCATGGAGGCATCCGCTTGCGTAAAGGATGAGAACAAGCGGGGGAGTACGTCTGATGCGATTCCGATTCCGCTGTCGCGCACTTCGAATCGACAGACTGTTGCTGCGCCCTCACCGATCAACTCGACATCCAGCTCAACCCGCCCGCGCTCGGTGAACTTGATGGCGTTGCTCACAAGGTTCATCAGAATCTGGCGCAGACGCGCGGGGTCCCCCATCATCGGGCAAGCCCGCTCACCGGGCCAACCCTGTACCAACCGCAGGCCCTTGGCGTCGGCCTGTCCGGTCTGAAGCGCAAGGACGTCCGCGCCCACCGCAAAGGGGTCGACGGGAACACTCTCCAGCTCTAAGCGCCCTGCCTCGATCTTTGAAAAATCGAGAATATCGTTGAGGACTACGAGCAAACCTTCCGCAGAACGATTGGCCAGTTCGGCCCAGCGATGTTCCCGAGCGGAAAGGCCCGCCTCCCGAAGCAATTGGGTCATCCCCAGGATGCCATTCATGGGCGTTCGGATCTCGTGACTCATTGTGGCCAGGAACTGGGACTTCGCTCTCGATGCCGCCTCCGCAGCTTCCTTGGCGTCCTGCAGTTGCCGGGTTCGATGCGCGACCAGTGTCTCCAGTTCGTCCCGGTGCCGACGGAGCTCCATGTCTCGCTGGGCGAGTTCGGCCATCGCGCGCTCCGCCTGGACGAGTGCTTCACGACGAGCCGTCACCTCAGCTTCGAGTTTTCGGCCAGACTCGACCAGATCGCGTGTGATCCCCAGCAAGACCCGAAATGGCAAGAACCACAGTACAAGCAGTATCGCCCCCGCCAGAGAGCACGCCGCGATGGCAACGGACACGAGATCGCTGGCCATCGCCGCCAGAGACACCTGCAGCGCCACTTGGCCCACCTGCTTGAGTCCATCTGTCACCGGGGCGTTTACTTCCAGGCGCGGCCATTCGGGTCGTTCCCCAGCCTCGACTACCGTCACGCCTTCCGCATCCAGGATCTGTCGATACCCAGACAACCCGGAGTTGCGGTTTGTGAGTACCAGCTCATGCAGCCTGTGTTCCTCGAACCGCCATAATCCCGGCTTCGCGTAAGCGAACTGGGACGTAGCCGAGGCCATGAGATCCACCTGCCGCTGGGCAATCCGCGTCTCGTAGGCCAGGGAAAAAATATAGAAAACGATAGGCAGCCCGACCGCAACCAACACCGCGAGCGCCACTGCCACCCCGAGCAGGATGCGGCGGATGCGTTGGCTGCGTGCGATCACTTCAGCCCCCGTCCTGCACGTGCCCGTGGCGGCGGAACACTTCCTGCGCTTCGCGGGATCGCGCATAGCGCAAGAATCCCTGCACCACATCACCAGCCTTGGCCGAAACCACCAGATAGAAGCTCTTGATCATCGGATAGCTGCCCGACGCCACGGTCTCCAGGCTAGGCTTCACACCGTTGAAGGAAACCACCCGGAGCGCTCCGCCAAGCTCCGTCACAAGAGACAGGGAAAGCAAGCCAAAGCTGCCGGGAATGGAAGCAATCTGGTTTGCGGCATCCTGGTCGGTTGCGGCGGTCGGGACGCTCCCCGAGGCGTAGAGCCGCTCCAGATTGCCCCCAATACTGGGTATGGCATTGCGCAGCAACCGTGTATCCGTATCGGACTCCGGCCGTAAGACCACGCGCAGGGGCACGCCATCTGACCAAGGTGGCGGCGAAGCCCCGTAGATTGCCATCACCTGCTCGCTGCTCAGGCTGGCCGGAGGCGTTCGGTGGGAGGTGACGAGCGCCAGGGCCGTACGGGACATGGGGGTTTGGGTAAGGCCTGCAGCTTTTTCGTCCTCCTTCAAGGGACGTGCGCTGATGGCCACTTCGATGGCCCCCGCCTTCAGTGCCTTCAGTGCGCCACTGCTGCCGAGACTAGGGTGAATCTCCACTTTCAGTTCGGGATGCGATCGGCGATACCGATCAGCGAGTTCGGTCACCACCCCCAGACCAGCGCCGGTGCCGGCAACCCGGAGCTCCGCCGCCGCTAATGGCTGCGTCGCGGCCAAGGTCAGCACCAGCCAGGCAAGGTAACGGACCGATGACGGGCCCATCCGCGCTTTGTCTGTCATGTTCGTTTCCACCGCAGGTCAAGAAGAGTGCGTTCCGGTGTTCACAGCCGGTCTTTGGCGGTCTACGGCTGGCTGAGTCCGGGCTTGACGGACGCAACCTGTTTGTGGAGAAGGCACCGGCGTCAAGCGGCGCGGAAAAGGAACGGCTCGGCAGACAGGCAACCTTTCTCTGGTGACACCCTTTGGTGCAAAACGGACGCGCAGAAAGAAAAAAGGCAGGACCGTTAGGCCCTGCCCCGCTGTTGCGCAAACCGCCGCTCACCTACTCCTTGGTATGCGCAGCAAGCCGCAACCAGGTATCGACAACGGTGTCAGGGTTCAGCGAGATGGTCTGGATGCCCTCATCCATCAACCACTCGGCAAAGTCCGCGTGATCCGAAGGCCCTTGGCCGCAGATCCCCACGTACTTGCCCAGGCGGTTGGCCGCACTGATCGCCAGCGACAGCAGTTGCTTGACTGCAGGGTCGCGCTCATCGAAGGCATGGGCCACCAAGCCGGAATCCCGGTCCAGCCCCAAGGTGAGCTGGGTCAGGTCGTTGGAGCCGATGGAGAATCCATCGAAGTACTGCAGGAACTGCTCGGCCAACAGGGCGTTGGAGGGAATCTCGCACATCATGATCAGCTTGAGGCCGTTGGCACCGCGCTTCAGGCCGTGGGCCGCCAGCAAGGCCTCCACCTCGCGCGCCTCGTCCAAATTACGCACAAAGGGCACCATGAGCTGAACGTTGGTCAACCCCAACTCGTCCCGCACCTTGCGCATGGCTCGGCATTCCAGTTCAAAGCAATCCCGGAAACCCGGAGCGATGTACCGGGACGCACCCCGGAAGCCCAGCATGGGGTTCTCTTCGTCAGGCTCGTAGATATCGCCCCCCAGCAACTTGCGATACTCGTTGGACTTGAAATCCGAGAGCCGGACGATGACCGGCTGCGGATAGAAGGCAGCCGCGATGGTCGCAACCCCCTCGACGAGCTTTTCCACGAAAAAGCTCGTCGGGCTGGCGTAACCCCGGGCGCGACGCTTGATTTCATTGCGGAGGCTGGCGGGCACCTGGTCGATCTCCAGGATCGCCTTGGGATGGATCCCGATGGTGTTGTTGATGACAAACTCCAGCCGGGCCAAACCGACACCCCCGTTGGGGATCTGGGCGAATTCGAAAGCCAGCTCCGGATTGCCCACGTTCATCATGATCTTGACGGGCAAGTCCGGCAGCTTGCCCATGTCAGTGGTCACAATCTCAAACTCCAGCTTGCCCCGGTACACGTACCCGGTGTCGCCCTCAGCGCAGGAGACAGTGACCGCCTCGCTCTCCGCCAGCACGCTGGTGGCGTTGCCACAGCCCACAATGGCCGGAATCCCCAGTTCCCGGGCAATGATGGCTGCGTGGCAGGTACGCCCGCCCCGATTGGTGACGATGGCGGCGGCCCGCTTCATCACGGGCTCCCAGTTCGGGTCGGTCATGTCCGTCACCAGGATGTCACCGGCCTGAACCTTGTTCATTTCCGCAGCGCTATGCACCACCCGCACCGGGCCCGCGCCGATCTTCTGACCAATGGCCCGCCCCGTGGTGAGTACCTTGCCGTGCTGCTTGATGCGGTACTTTTCCATCACGTGGGCCGACGCCTGGGACTTCACTGTTTCCGGCCGTGCCTGGAGGATGTAGAGCAGCCCATCCTTGCCATCCTTGCCCCACTCGATATCCATGGGCCGCTGGTAGTGTTTTTCGATGATGACCGCGAAACGTGCGAGTTCCAGCGCATCGGCATCGGTCAGCGCAAACCGGTTGCGCTCTCCTTCCGCCACATCCACGGTGCGTACCGAGCGGCCCGCTTCCCGCTTGTCCGCAAACACCATCTTGATGAGTTTCGAACCCAGATTGCGGCGAATTACCGCCGGACAGCCCAATGCCAAAGTGGGCTTATGCACGTAGAACTCATCCGGATTCACCGCCCCTTGCACCACGGTCTCGCCCAAGCCATAGGAGGCGGTGATGAACACCACATCTTTGAAACCGGACTCCGTATCCAGGGAAAACATCACTCCGGAAGCGCCGGAATCGGAGCGCACCATCTGCTGCACACCCGCCGACAACGCCACCTCGGCATGGGTAAAGCCTTTGTGCACCCGGTAAGCGATGGCACGGTCGTTATAAAGGGACGCAAACACCTCCTTCATGGCGTGGAGAATGTTGTCCAACCCATGAATATTGAGGAACGTCTCCTGCTGTCCCGCAAAGGAGGCATCGGGCAAATCCTCGGCGGTAGCCGACGAGCGCACCGCAAAGGAAGCATCCTCGCCACTTCTGGCCACCAGGGCTTCGTAATGCGCCACCACCTCCTGCTGCAGACGCGGCGGGAACGGGGTATCCACTATCCACTGGCGGATCGCTGCACCAGTCCTGGCCAAGGTGTCCACGTCGTCCACATCCAGCCCCTCCAGCGCAGCTTGAATGCGGTCTGCAAGCCCTTGGTGGGCAAGGAAATCCCGGTACGCCTGCGCCGTTGTGGCAAAGCCGCCGGGCACACGAACCCCGGCGTGGGCCAACTGGCTGATCATTTCTCCGAGTGAGGCATTCTTGCCCCCCACTTCCTCCACGTCAGTCATTCGCAGTGCTTCGAAACTGATCACGTACCTGGTCATCTGAAACCTTCCGGATTGAAGATAGAAGAAAAAATCGATATTTTAGAGAGCCCTCAGACTCCCCCCAATCGTGGCAATCCCCAATTGGTGAGCGATTTCATGGATACGCCCAAGCAACGCACCGTTTTCTTCGTGTCGGATGGAACGGGCATCACAGCCGAAACCCTGGGCCACAGCCTGCTGACCCAATTCCCGGAGATCGAGTTCCGCCGCATTCGCATGCCCTTTGTGGAGTCTCCGGACAAGGCGCGGGAATGCGCCGCCAGGATCCAACTCGCAGGCAACCTGGATGGGACTCCGCCTATCGTATTCAGCACGCTGGTAGACGGGGAAGTGAAAGAGATCCTGCGCGGAGCCGGCGCACTTTTCCTCGATCTTTTTGAGAAATTCATCGGCCCGCTGGAAAAGGAGCTCGGCCTGAAATCCACCCACACGGTGGGTCGTTTCCACGGCGTTGCAGATAACCTGAACTACCAGCAGCGGATCGAAGCCATCAACTACGCCCTGTCCCACGATGATGGAGTCACCGACGCCGATCTGGAACAAGCGGATGTGATCCTGGTGGGTGTTTCCCGATCCGGCAAGACCCCCACCAGCCTGTATCTCGCGATGCAGTTCTGCCTGAAGGCCGCCAACTACCCCCTGATTCCCGAGGACTTCGAGCGCAACAAGCTGCCGGGGAATCTGCAACGCTTTCGTGGGAAGCTTTTCGGGCTGACCATTTCTCCCACCCGCTTGGCGCAGATCCGTCAGGAGCGGCGACCGGACAGCCGCTACGCATCGCTGGAAAACTGTCGTTATGAAGTGGACGCGGCCATCAAGCTGATGAAGCGAGAAGGCATACGGTGGCTGGATTCCACTGCGAAATCCATCGAGGAAATCTCCAGCCAGATCGTTCAGGACCTGAAGGTCGTCCGGGATCTTTACTGACGCGGGGTGATTTCAGCGCCCCCGCCGCAGCGCCGGCGTTGCCGCACTTGCTCGAACAGGCACACCGCTGCAGCACTGGCCACATTCAGAGACTCGACCTCGGCTGCCATGGGGATCTGAACCATCTTTGAGGCGCAGGCCATCACTTCCGGACGCAACCCGGCCCCCTCGCTCCCGAATAGCCAAGCCACCGGCCCGGAGAGGTCACAGTCGTACACGCTGACTTCGGCTCCCAGAAACGTGGCCAAACACTGCCCCTTGTAGGCTGCAAGAACTCGGGGCAAGTCCATCGACTCGTGAATGCGCAGGCTGAAATGCGCCCCCATCCCAGCCCTGAGCACTTTTGGGGACCAAGGTTGCGCGCACCCCTGGGACAACAGCACATCACGCACGCCAGCGGCCGCCGCACTGCGCAGGATGGTCCCGACGTTGCCCGCATCCTGAACGTCGTCCAGTACCACCCAGTCCTCCTCGCCCAGGGGTTCGGGTTCGGGGACCGCCACCGCAGCCACCACACCGGTGGGCGTATCGACAGGGCTGATTTCGCGCATCATGGCAGCGCTGAGCACGATGGGCTCAAGCTTTGCCATCCCCACCAGACACTGGATCTCGTCGTTCTCCAGCGCGGCCTCTTCGATCACCACGGTACGTGGCACGCCGCCGGCACGCAGAAAGGCGTCAAGAAGGTGTGCCCCGTCCAGGAGGGTGAGGCCCTGTTTCCGGCGTTCCCGAGCAGAACTCAGCAGCCCTCGAAACTGTTTGAAAACCGGATTCTCGCGGGAGCTGATCTTCTTCATCGGCCACTAATCCAGAACCCACGGGCCAACCGTCGCAATCGCCACAGTAAGGAAACCAAGTGAAAGATTGACCGCCACCCGAAGGCGAATCCCGGCCAAGGCAGCAGCACCATCCCGCCATTGCTGTTCGGTTACCGCCATCCCCAGCCGCCGGAACGGCCCGACTGCAATCTGCACGAAAATTGCCGCCATCACGCACCCGATCCCCAGCATCAGGTGCCAATGCAGAGGATAAGGCCCTGGCCCCGAACCAAACATGAGGTAGAAGCCGCTGCAAAGTATCAGTGCCACGCTTGCCGCCACAAAGCGGAAGAACCGCTGGAACACTGCCAGCCAGAGTTTCAGGCGCACCTCCGCATGCTCGATCTCCGCCACCGCCGGGCGCAGGCAAAGGTAGGCAAAGAACATCCCTCCAACCCACACCACAACGCCCGCCAGGTGTGCGAGCAACGCAACCGATTTCAACCCCACGCAAGCACTCCCTGACTGATTACCGCCCTGACGGGCGCAAAGCTCCGACGATGGGCGGCACAGGCACCATGAGCCCGCAAAGCGGCCAAATGAGCCGCGGTGGGATAGCCTTTGTGCCGCGCGAAACCGTAGCGAGGAAACTTCTGGTCCAGTTGCAGCATGACCGCATCGCGCGCTGTCTTGGCCAAAATCGAAGCTGCCGAGATCGCGGGCTCCAGCGAATCACCATCAACAATCGCCCGCGCCGGGCACGCAAGCAATGGGCAGAACTTGCCATCCACCAGCGCCTGATCGGGTCTGACGGCAAGCGCAGCAACCGCTCTCGACATCGCCAGAAGACTCGCCTGGAGGATATTCAGGGAATCGATCTCTTCCTCCGACGCAAAAGCAACTGCCCAAGCCAGCGCATCCCGCTGTATCTGCGCCGCCAAACGTTCCCGCACTCGCGCCGAGAGTTTCTTGGAGTCGTTCAGTCCGGCAATCGGCCTGGAAGGGTCCAGAATCACCGCCGCAGCGCTCACCGGGCCAGCCAGCGGGCCGCGGCCGGCCTCATCCACGCCACAGACGAGCAACTCACCCCTGGGCATGCCAAGCTCCGGGCGGAAGCAGGCTGAGCACCGCCTCCGCCGCTTTCTCCGCGGTGTTTTGCTGAAGCGTCTCGTGGATGTGGTCAAAGCGCGCGCGCAGTCGGCCACACACCACCTTGTCTTCCACCAGATTGCCCAGCGCTTGGGCAATGTTCTCGGCAGTTGCGTCGTCTTGCAAAAACTCCGGCACCACGAAACGCCGGCTCAGGATGTTGGGGAGTCCGACCCACGGCAAATACCCCATCCGCTTCATCAATTGCCATGACAGGTTGGCCATGCGATAGGCGATGACATGGGGAGCCTTGACGAGCGCAGCCTCCAGCGTGGCCGTACCACTGGTGACCAGACTGGCATCGCTGGCCGCCATGGCCTGCTGTGCGTGGCCATACAGGACGCGAATTGGGAGGGACGTTCGTTCTTCACTCCGGGCAAGTGCTTGCTGAAACATGTCCCGGGTCTCGGCGGTCGCCAAAGGAACGAGAAACAAAGCATCGGGAAACCGCTGATGCAGCAACGCTGCCGTGTCAATGACCAGATCAGCCATGTGCCGCAGCTCTGAGCGCCGACTGCCCGGCAACAAGGCAAACACAAGTTGATCTTTCGGCAGTTCAAGCAACGCCCGGTAGGCGCACTGATCCGAATCACGAGCAATTGTGTCGGCCAGCGGGTGACCCACATAGGTGACCGGAATCCCCGCTCTTTGGTAAATCTCCGGCTCAAAGGGAAAAAGCGCCAGAATCCGGTCGACCGCCTGTCCGATCTTTCGGATCCGCCCCCCCCGCCAAGCCCAGATGGAAGGGCTGACGTAATGGATCACGCGTATTCCGGCTCGCTTGAGCTTGCGCTCGAGCCATAGATTGAAATCCGGAGCGTCCACGCCGATAAACACATCCGGCCTGTCCCGTAGCAAGCGTTTCAATAACGCCTTGCGTATCCCGCTGATTTCCCGGTAGTGCCGCAATGCTTCGGCATACCCATGCACAGCCAGTTTTTCCGCGGGGAATAGCGCATCGAATCCCGCCGACTCCATCCGCGGTCCGCCGATACCGTAGAACGCAACGCTTTGAACGCGCCTGCGTACCGCCGAGATCAAGTGGCTGGCCAACAAATCCCCGGAGGCCTCTCCGGCGACCATGGCCACACGAACGCAGGAACCCACGCTCTAGCGGACGATCCCCCTGCCCTGCACGGCCAGGAAATCGGTCAGTAAGGACAATTCGGGCACCGCAGCGGCGTCGGCCGCGATGGCTTGACGCGCTTCGTCCAGCGTATTGCCGCTCCGGTAAAGGCTCTTGTACGCACGCTTGATCGCCCGGACGGCCTCGGGTGAAAACCCTCGCCGCTTCAGGCCTTCGCTGTTGATGCCATGTGGCTGGGCAGTATTCCCCGCCACCATGACGTAGGGCGGTACGTCCTGCAGGATCACACTGCCAACCGCAGTCATGCAATGGGCGCCGACGCGCACAAACTGATGCACACCTGTGAACCCACCCAGTATGGCGAAATCGCCCACATGCACATGCCCTGCAAGTTGGGCGTTGTTGGCAAAGATCGTATTGTTGCCAACGTAACAATCGTGAGCGATATGGACGTAGGCCATAATCCAGTTGTCGTTACCCACCCGCGTCACGCCGCCATCCTGCACCGTCCCGCAATTCAGGGTGCAGAACTCCCGAATCGTGTTGCGGTCGCCAATTTCAAGGCGAGTCGGCTCACCGCGATACTTCTTGTCCTGCGGAATTTCCCCAACCGAGGCGAACTGGAAGATCCGGTTATCCGCCCCAACGCGGGTGTACCCACCGATTACCACATGAGGGCCAATCCAACATCCGTCGCCGATCTCCACATGCTCCCCGATGATGGAGTAGGCGCCAACCTCCACCCCCACGCCAAGTCGCGCACCCGGGTGGACAATCGCGGTCGGGTGAATCATTGCCCGATGTTCCGTACTGTACACATCAACTCTGCTTCCGACGCAACTTGACCATCAACCCGAGCCACTCCCGAAAACTTCCAGATCCCTCGCATCTGCCTTTGGAACGTCACTTCCATTTGAAGCTGATCCCCGGGCACCACAGGCCTCTTGAAGCGCGCCCCATCAATCCCGACAAAGTAGTAAACCGAGTTTGAATCCGGCTTGCTTTCCATGCTCTGGAAAGACAGCAAGGCAGCCGTCTGCGCCAGCGCCTCGACGATCAGCACCCCGGGCATCACAGGATGACGAGGAAAATGACCGACGAAAAACGGCTCGTTGATGGTCACATTCTTCAGCGCGAGAATTCGCTCGCCCGGAGTGCATTCAAGCACGCGGTCAACCAAAAGAAACGGATAGCGATGAGGCAAGTGTTCCAGAATCTGGTGAATATCCATTTGATTCAATTCTTTTTCTCCAATTCTTTGATTTTTGCCTCAAGCTCCTTCACCCGGTCATTCAACTTGTCAAGATGCCGGATGTGGGAGAAGTTTCGAAGCCATTCCTTATGATCCTGAAACGGAACCGAACCAGTGTAGGCACCCTTCTCTTTGATTGACTTGCCAACCAGGGTACCCGACGAAACGTGCACCCCGTCTGCCAATTCAAGATGCCCGATGATCATCGCCGCCCCCCCGATCGTGCAGCCGCGGCCGATCTTCGTGCTACCGGCAACGCCTACGCACCCGGCCATTGCGGTGAGCTCGCCAATTTGCACGTTGTGGGCAATCTGAATCTGATTGTCGAGCTTAACCCCATTTCCAATGACCGTGTCGTCAAGCGCACCTCGGTCGATGGTGGTGTTGGCACCAATTTCCACATCGTCCCCGATCACGACTCGACCGGTCTGAGGGATCTTCACCCACCGACCGTCCCGCTCCCGTGCGAATCCGAATCCGTCTGCACCGAGGACGACCCCCCCGTGTATCAGCGCACGGGCACCAATCCTGGTGCGCGGATAAACCACGACATTGGCGACCAACCTGGACCCGGCGCCGATATGGCTGCCCTCGCCGACCCAGCAGCCGGGACCTATCCACGCGCCTTCCCCAATCTCCACCCCAGGCCCGATCACCGCCCCGGCATCGACCCGGACCGAAGATGGCAGCAACGATTCCGTGACTGCTGACGGATGCACACCTGGCGAAACAGGTGGCTCCGGGAAAAGGAACTGGGATACGCGCGCGAAGTAGAGATAAGAATCGTCAACCGCAATGCACGGCAAGCCAACTTGCGACACAAGCGCCTTGGGGACGATAACAGCGGATGCCTGGGTATTTTGAAGTTGCCGGAAGTACTTGGGATTGGCAACAAAGGTCAAATCGCCCCCGCACGCAGACTGCAATGGCGCGACCCTGTAAACGACAATAGACGGGTCGCCGTGAAGCTCCCCGCCTAAAGCGCTAACCAACTCCCCGAGCTGAACGCCCCGGACCTGCAACGACATGGGATTACTTCTTGTCGCCGTCGCTCAGCGCTTTGATGACCTTGTCGGTAATATCAATGCGGGGACTTGCGTACACGGCTTCCTGGAAGATGATATCGATCTTTTCAGCCTCAGCAATCTGCCTGATTGCCTTGTTCGCACGTTCGAGAACAGCCGCCAATTCTTCATTCCGACGCTGGTTCAGATCCTCCCGGAACTCACGCTGCTTGCGCTGGAACTCACGATTCAGGTCATTAAATTCGCGGTCCTTGTTGCGGCGCTCACCCTCGGACATGGTCACGCCGTTCTTTTCAAGATTCTCCTGCATCGACCGCAACTGCTTGTCCATGCGTTGCAGATCCTGATCGCGCTTTTCAAACTCTTTCTCGATCTTCTTCAGCGCACGGCTAGCGGGCGGCGAGTCACGGAAAATCCGCTCGGTATTCACAAATCCAATCCTCTCCTGTGCAAGGGCTGCAGAGGAGAAAAGGGCCAACGTCAGGCCGGACAACACGGCAGCACTACGAAAATTCATTAACTTGACTCTCCGAAAACAGCGCGTTCTCAAAACACGGTGCCTAGCTGGAACTGGAACCGTTGCAGGCGATCGCCGGACTCTTTCTTGAGCGGCTGCCCCAAAGAGAAGCGCATGGGGCCAATAGGCGAGGCCCAAGACAACGCAAAGCCGGTACTATAGCGCAAATCGCCCACTCGAATCTGTTGCTCCTTCCCCCACACTTGGCCGGCGTCAACAAACCATGCCAGCCTCAACGACCGGTCGAGTCCAGACCCAGGGAAGGGGAACAGGAACTCCGCTGATCCGATCAACCGCCGGTTACCACCCAGTGCTTCGTCGGTCACCGCATCCCGCGGCCCCAGCGTGCTGGTGTCGAACCCCCTGACCGATCCAATCCCACCGGCATAATAATTCTTGAAGAACGGTAGCGGCTTGTTTGAATAGCCGTTTGCGTAACCCGCCTCGCCGTTCAGCATGAGCGTGTAGTCCCGACTGAGCGGGAAAAAGCGCTGGTATTGATAGGTCAGGCGATAGAACCGCAGCGTGCCTCCGGGCAAAGAAAGCTCACCCGTCGCGCGCTTGTAGCTACCCTTGGTAGGATAAATGAAACTATCCCTTTGATCGTTCGCCCAACCCACCGTCCCCAGCAAGGTGGAGGTTCTACTACCGAACGTATTGACAAAATCAATGTATCTCTGAGGACTATCCGAGTACGTCTCAACGGTAGTGCGATCGTACGAAAGCCCGAAATTCAGCATGTCATCTTCGCCGATTGGCAAGCCGTAACGAACCCCCGCCCCCGTTGATGACGTTTTGTACTTCGCGATCGAAAGAGAAGTCGGATCAATATTGCGCTTGTAAATGTCAAACCCAGCACTCGCCCCATCTACGGTGAAGTACGGGTTGGTGAAGGACAGCGCATAGACTTTGTTGATTGAACCACTATTCACCTGCAACGTCATTGCGTTGCCACTACCAAAGAGGTTGTTTTGGGCGATTGAGCCCGTCAACACCAACTTCTCGGAACTGGAGAACCCCGCACCGACCATCAGCGAACCCGTCGGCCGCTCCTTGACGCTAATATTCACGTCAACCTGATCAGTGGTACCGGAAACCGCTGGCGTTTCAATATTGACTTCATCAAAAAACCCTAGGCGGTCGATACGAGTCTTCGACTTGTTGATGCGCTCCAAATCGTACCAGGAACCTTCCATCTGTCTGAACTCTCGACGAATCACTTCGTCTCGAGTTCGCGCATTCCCGGCTACGTTGATACGACGTACATTCACCCGCTTCCCGGGATCAACAAACACAGTGAACGCAACTTTCTTGTTCTCTTTGTCAATCTCGGGGGCCGCATTGACGTTTGCAAACGCATAGCCTTCAACCGCCAAACGATCCCCGATCGCCTTGGTGGTATCGGTAAGCTTCTCCCTCGAAAATACATCTCCCGGCTTGAGCACCACCAGCTTTTTCAGATCACTTTCCGGAAGGAGCAGATCCCCCGCCAAGCGAACGTCCGAAACAGTGAACCGATCCCCCTCGGTAACACTGACCGTGATGTAGATGTCTTTCTTGTCCGGGGAAATCGACACCTGGGTTGAATCGACATTGAACTCGAGATATCCACGATTCAAGTAGTACGATTTCAAGGACTCAATATCGGCTGACAACTTTTGCTTCGAATACTGATCGTTCTTGGTGTACCAAGTCATCATGCCAGGGGTACGGAGCACGAACAGATCCAGCAGTTCAGACTCTTTGAAAGCCTGATTGCCAACGATGTTGATCTGCCGAATCTTGGCAACTTCACCTTCATCAATCGTGAAATTGATTGCCACCCGGTTCCGCTCCAATGGGGTCACGGTCGTAGCAATACTGACTCCATACTTTCCTTTGGTGAGATATTGGCGCTTGAGCTCTTGCTCCGCCTTGTCAAGCATAGATTTGTCGAAAATTCGTGACTCGGCGAGACCAATCTCACGCAGCCCTTTCTTCAACCCATCCTTGTCAAACTCTGTCATTCCGACAAAATCGATTGACGCAATTGCTGGCCGCTCCTCAACGATGACCACCAGCACGCCATTTTCAACTTCTATGCGTACATCCTTGAAGAACCCCGTTGCAAAAAGGCTCTTGATGGCATCGGCAGCTTTATCGTCATTAAAAGTCTCGCCGACTTTGACAGGAAGGTATCCGAATACGGTCCCCGCCTCAGTACGCTGAATGCCTTCGACACGAATATCTTTCACCACAAACGGATCAAATGCGAAGGCAGCCGGTGAGAGCAGGAACAACAAACCGGCACCACCCAAAATGTTTCGGATCATTTTGTCAACTTGAAATAAGGCGATTAATATCGTTATAGAAGGCGAATGCCATGAGGGAAACTAATAAGGCCAACCCAACCTGTTGCCCAATCTCCATGGCGCGCTGAGACACTGGGCTTCCTTTAATGCCTTCTATCAAATAATACATCAGATGCCCGCCGTCAAGAACCGGTATCGGCAAAAGGTTAAGGACACCCAGACTGATACTGATCAATGCAAGAAACTTCAGATAGTACGCCAGACCGAGTCTGGCAGACTGTCCTGCATAGTCGGCTATTGTCACCGGACCGCTGAGGTTTTTCCAAGATATGTCGCCGGCAACCATGCGCCAAAGGGAGGAGAGACTGAAAATCGCGGTCTCCCACGTCTGCCGGGCAGCTTTTACCAATGCATCGACCGGGCCATAGCTTACAGAAACAACCAGGCGCGATTGGTCAATCAAGCTCAGGTCCGGCGCCACACCGATTCTGCCAGCCTTCTGCCCGCGCTCAACCACTTCCTGTGGGATGACTGAAAGAGTGACCTCCCCCCCGCCTCGCGAGAGCCTGAGTAGCAATGGTCTGCCTGCAGAGTTCCCTATTTCTGAGACGACTTCCTGCCAGGACGAGACCAAGTGGTCGTTGATGCTCAGTATCCTGTCCCCATTGCGCAACCCGGACGCTTCGGCAACGGACGCCGGCAGCACCCTGCCAATCACGGGCGGCATTGCTGGGCGATACAATTTGATACCCAGCTCTGCCAAAGAATCAGCGGATACAGGATCGCCCCGCCGCTCGACCAAAGACAAGCGCCTTTCGACTTGGACGCCACCAGCAGACTCGACACCGATGCCGATGTCCCGGCGATCCACTTGGGCACGTAACACCTCCCAGCGGAACTCCGACCAAGTGCGAATTTCCCGATCATCCACCGTACGCACCAGGTCCTGCTCCTGCAGCCCCGCCAAAAATGCAGGAGATTGCGCTGGGGGCGCGGCCAGTATTGGTCGCACCTCATCCACGCCATGAACGAAGAGGACGAAGTACAAGAACACGGCGAAGAGCAGATTGGACAATGGACCTGCAGCGACAACGAATGCCCTCTGGTGCAGCGGCTTGCGGTTGAATGCTTCGCCCAGTTGATGGTGAGGAACCGCTCCCTCCCTTTCGTCCAGCATCCTGACGTAACCGCCAAGGGGAAATGCCGAAAGAACCCATTCGGTAGCTTCCGCAGACTTCTGGCGGCGAACCAGAACTCTTCCGAATCCCACCGAGAATCGCAGGACCCGAACTCCGCACAGGCGGGCGGCGCCATAGTGGCCCAACTCGTGCACCACAATGAGTACGCCGAGCGCAATCAGGAAGGCTAAAGCATACAACGCTATAACCATGAATCACCTTCCATTGGCTCGGACCCAGGACCATGCAGCCTCCCGGGCTTGCCTGTCTGCTTCCATCAGGGCGTCGATGGAGCCGCAGAACTCGCCAGGGCGCTTATCGAGCACATCCCTTATCAGGCTTGCAATGGCTACAAAGGAAATCTGCCCCAGCAAAAACGCCTCTACTGCAACCTCGTTGGCTGCGTTCAATATCGCAGGTGCTGACTGCCCCGCCTCGAGCGCCTGGTAAGCCAGCCCCAAGCAGGGGAAGCGGGCATGATCCGGCCTCTCAAAGTCCAACTTTCCAATTTGAAACAGATCCAGGGACGCCACCCCAGCCTCAATACGATCCGGATACGCCAGCGCATTTGCAATCGGCGTCCGCATGTCAGGATTCCCCAATTGCGCGAGCACTGAACCATCCCGGTACTGCACCAGTGAATGGACCACGCTCTGAGGATGGATGACCACCTGAATCGCCTCTGGTGCTGCATCGAACAACCAGCGGGCCTCGATCACCTCGAGCCCCTTGTTCATCATCGTTGCAGAATCGACCGAAATCTTCCTGCCCATCGACCAATTGGGATGAGCACACGCCTCTTCGGGAGTAATGCTCCCGAAGGACATCAATGGCCGAGTGCGAAAAGGCCCACCGGAGGCAGTAAGAAGCAAGCGCGTTACACCAGCCTGTTCCAGCCCTCCCCTTGCCCCGTCAGGCAAACACTGGAAGATGGCGTTGTGCTCACTGTCCACGGGCAACACCTGACTGCCGGATCTACGCGCAGCCGCCATGAACAATTCTCCGGCCACGACCAGCGATTCCTTGTTGGCGAGCAGGATATCTTTCCCAGCCTCCACTGCGGCGAACGTAGCTGGCAAGCCCGCCGCGCCCACGATTGCAGCGACCACGCAATCCACATCCGGCAAACACGCTACACGCACCAAAGCTTCCCGCCCGGACAAAACCTCCGTCGCAACGCTTGCAGCCCGTAGTCGATCCCTCACCAACGCCGCTGTAGCCGAATCGCCTACGACTACATACTCGGGACGAAAACGTCGGCATTGCTCAGCGAGCAGCTCAGCCTGGGTATGCCCGGTCAGGGCGACCACCTGAAAACGTTCCGGATGCCGGCCAACGACATCGAGCGTCGACCGGCCGATCGATCCGGTTGCTCCAAGTAGGCAAAGCCGCTTGGGCCGTTCAATCGAGACTCGAGTCATAGCGAGCGATGCACCAGGATGGCCAAGGCAACGACAGGCAGGGTGGACGTCAGACTATCCACTCGGTCAAGGATTCCTCCATGCCCCGGCAAAAGGGCTCCACTGTCCTTCAACCCTGCTTTCCGCTTGAGCATGGACTCGAAAAGATCTCCCTCAACGCTCAGCCCAACGAAGACGAGGCTGGCCACGAGCACCCCCAGCACGTGTAACGGAGAGGCAAGTTCCATCCCCGCGATTGCCGCCACCACTAGACAGTAGATCGCGACCGCCGCCATCGCCCCAAAAACCCCTTCCCAAGACTTGCCCGGGCTGATTTCCGGCGCTAGCTTCCTCTTCCCGAAACGGCGCCCGGCGAAAAAGGCGGCGATGTCTGCCATCCACACCGCGGCCAGAACCGCCAGCAATACCCACGGTCCTTGGGCACGTATGACCAATAACGCGAGAATCGCTGGTGCGCAGACCACGACTCCCATCGCGTAACCTGAAAGACCTGCAGGAAGCACCCATTTCCTCCGCAGCCAATTGGGCACTAACAGCAACCAGAACAAAACCGAAATCGCGAAGATTCCTGCCGGGAAGACACCCGTCAGCCCTTCCCAGCGGCCAAGTCCACACAACGCAATCAGGATTGCCAGGAACGAACCAAAGGCCCAGCGCGCACCCTTCGCATCCGATGGCCCATGCATCAGTCCGACCCACTCCCACCCGGCACCAAAGGCAATCACACCCAGGAACGCCAGCCATCCCCACCAAGGGGCGAAGAACAGAACCGCGAGAAGTGCGAAGAGAAGAGCGAGCGCGGTCAGAATCCGCGCTCTAAGCATGCTTGACTACGCCGCTGGAGCCTGAAGATGGTGTATCGGCTCGCGTTGAAGAACCCACCAACTGTTCACTCGTTCGGCCAAACCGCCGCTCCCTGCCACGAAATGACTCGAGCGCCTTGCCAAACGCTTCAGGGCCAAACTCCGGCCAAAGAGTGTCGGTGAAATAGAGCTCCGTATAGGCCAACTGCCAGAGGAGGAAATTGCTGATCCGTTGCTCACCGCCCGTGCGGATAAACAAATCAGGCTCAGGTCCGAAGTTCAGAGAAAAGTACGGCTCCAGATCGGCCTCCTGAAACCCGGCACGCTTTTCCGGGTTCTCTTCCAACATCCGATGCATGGCCTGAAGGATGTCCCACCGCCCCCCGTAATTGGCTGCGATGGTGAGATTTAGACGATCATTGTTCTCGGTCAGCGATTGGGCATGAACGATCAGGTCCACCAATCGCGGTTCGAAACGGCTGAGATCACCAATTGCACGAAAGCGAATACCGTTCGCGTGCATCCGAACGATCTCGTCTTCCAGCGCACGAACGAACAACTGCATCAGGAATGAAACTTCATCCACCGGTCGCCGCCAGTTCTCCGAACTGAAAGCGAACAAAGTCAGATAGGGGATGCCTCGGTCAATACATGCGTTGGTGATCTGACGAACCGTCTCGACACCCCGCTTATGGCCCGCCACCCGCGGCAGGAATCTTCGCTTGGCCCAGCGACCATTCCCATCCATGATGATCGCCACATGCTGCGGCATGTCCCGCGCAGTTGGAATGTCTCGAGTCGAACTGGCAAATACCATAATTAGCGAGCAATTGGCCGGAATTTACAGCCCCGTGCCGATCAGACCTGCATCAGCTCGGCTTCCTTGGTGGCCAGCATCTTGTCCACCTCGGCAACGTACTTGTCGGTCAGTTTTTGCACATCTTCCTGAGCACGACGTTCTTCGTCCTCAGAGATTGTCTTAGCCTTCACGGCATCTTTCAGTGAATTATTGGCATCCCGGCGCAAATTGCGAATGGCGACCCGGGCGACTTCGCCCTCGTGCCGCACCACCTTGGTCAGTTCGCGCCTGCGCTCCTCCGTCAGAGGAGGCATCGGAACCCGTATTGTTTCACCCATGTTCGCGGGATTCAGCCCCAAATCGGAATCGCGGATTGCCTTCTCCACGGCCTGGATCAATTTCTTTTCCCACGGCGCAACACCGATCGTCCGGGCATCGATCAAGGTGATGTTCGCCACCTGATTAATGGGCACATCGGAGCCGTAGTAATCCACGTGGATGTGATCCAGCAGCCCCGTGTGCGCTCGCCCGGTTCGAATCTTCGTCAGGTCCGTCTTCAGGGCCTCAAGAGACTTCTGCATCCGTTGCTCGGTGGACTTCTTGAGTTCTGGGATCATGGGCACCTCAACAATGTACGAGAGTTCCTTCTTCCAGACCTTGCACCACGCGCTTCAAGGCGCCGGTCTTGAAGATGTTGAATACGTTGATTGGAAGCCGCTGATCCCGACAGAGCGCGAATGCAGTGGCATCCATGACTTTCAAATTGCGGGAGATCGCCTCATCAAAGGAAATCCGGCTGAAACGCTGCGCGTCCGGATCCTTCTTCGGGTCAGCAGTATAGACTCCATCCACCTTTGTGGCCTTGATCACCAACTCAGCCCCAATCTCTGACCCCCGCAGGGCGGCAGCGGTATCCGTCGTGAAGAACGGATTACCCGTTCCCGCACCGAACACCACCACCTTCCCTTCCTCCAGATAGCGGATTGCCTTCCCCCTGATATAGGGCTCCACCACCTGCTCGATATTCAGGGCTGACTGGACACGGCTGTTGACGCCTGCCCCCCGCATCGCGTCGGACAAGGCCATCGCATTCATGACCGTCGCCAGCATGCCCATGTAGTCAGCAGTGGCGCGATCCATGCCCGAGGCCGCTCCAGCCATACCCCGAAAAATATTCCCGCCACCAATCACGACGCCCACCTCGACCCCCAACCTGGTCACCTCAGCGATCTCCCCGACAATGCGGGACAACACCGTCTGGTCGATACCATAGGGGGTATCCCCCATCAGGGCCTCCCCTGAGAGCTTGAGCAGAATTCTCTTGTAAGCGGCGGAATGGGGCATCAGAGAGGGCTCCGTTCAGTTGTTGGCAGCAGCCGCGGCAGCCTGAGCAGCCACCTCGGCGGCAAAATCCGACTGCTTCTTCTCGATCCCTTCACCCACCAGATAGAGGGCAAACTGATCCACCTTGGCGGAGCGGGATTTGAGCAATTGTTCCACCGTCTGCTTGTCGTCTTTCACGAAGGGCTGACCAAGCAGCGTAACCTCCTTGAGGTACTTCTGAACGGAGCCTTCAACCATCTTCTCAACAATGTTGGCAGGCTTGCCGGATTCAGCCGCTTTTTCGGACGCAATTCGCCGTTCGGTTTCAATCAGTTCGGCCGGAACACCCGAAGCATCCAGCGCCTTGGGTTTGTTGGCAGCAATATGCATGGCCAAATCCTTGGCCATCTGCTCGTCCCCGCCAACCAGATCGACCAAAACGCCGATTTTGGATCCGCCGTGCACGTAACTGGTGAGTTTGCCAGCGGCAGCAATCCGCACGAAACGGCGCAGAGAGATGTTTTCTCCGATCTTGCCAACCAGCGCGGTACGCGTTGCCTCGACCGTCGCCCCATCCAACTCCATAGCGGAGAGGGCTACCACGTCGACAGGATTCTGAACCGCAACCATTTCAGCCAGGCGGCGGGAGAATCCAAGGAAATCGTCATTCTTGGCGACGAAGTCAGTCTCGCAATTGAGCTCAATCATTGCGCCAAGCGTTCCGTCCGCCGAAATATAGATACCCACCACGCCCTCGGCAGTTACACGCGATGCCGCCTTGCTCGCCTTGTTTCCAAGCTTGACGCGCAGAATCTCCTCGGCCTTGGCCATATCGCCATCCGCCTCCGTGAGCGCCTTTTTGCACTCCATCATCGGCGCATCGGTTTTCTCACGCAGTTCCTTGACCATGCCTGCGGTAATAGCCGCCATGTTCGCTCCCAGCAACAAGATTTGATCAATCAACAAATAGAAAACGGGGTGGCCGCAAGTGGCCACCCCGATCAAGTCAAAAAGGATCAGGCCGCGTTTTCGCCAGCCGCCTCTTCCTGAACCTCGACGAATTCATCACCTGCAGCAGCAACGATCTCCTGCACGGCCTGGTTACGGCCCTCGAGAATCGCGTCAGCCACGCCGCGGGAGTACAGACGGATCGCACGGCTGGAATCGTCGTTACCAGGGATGACATAGTCAACGCCATCCGGAGAGTGATTGGTATCAACTACCGCGATCACCGGAATCCCCAGCTTGTTCGCCTCGGTGACGGCAATCTTGTGGTAGCCCACATCAATCACGAAGAGGGCATCCGGAAGGCCACCCATGTCCTTGATCCCACCAAGGCTCTTCTGCAGCTTGCCCAACTCCCGCTGCTTCATCAGCGCTTCTTTTTTACCCAGACGCTCCAAGGAACCATCCTCGGCCATCTGTTCCATATCCTTCAGTCGCTTGATGGACTGCTTGACCGTCTTGAAGTTGGTGAGCATGCCGCCCAGCCACCGCTCATCCACGAATGGCGCACCGGCACGACGAGCCTCCTCGGCCACAATCTCGCGCGCCTGACGCTTGGTACCCACGAACAGAATGGAACCCTTGTTGGCGGACAAGCGCCGGATGAAGTTCATCGCATCCTGGTACTTAACAACCGTCTTTTCCAGGTTGATGATATGAATCTTGTTGCGGGCACCAAAGATGTACGAAGCCATCTTCGGGTTCCAAAAACGGGTCTGATGGCCGAAGTGGACACCAGCCTCCAGCATTTCACGCATCGTGGACATACCAATTCTCCGAATAGGGTTATACCGCCGCCCGGCCCAGCTCGCCCTGAGGGCGCACCCTGTTCTTTGCCGGACGTGTGTAGTGACTTGCCCTGAAAATTCAAGGCAAGCTGAAATGATACCTCGTTGTAGTCTCGTTCCTCAAGGTCGAAAGTATTTTGCCGCGTTGCGGCCGAGCGAGGCTTCGGCTAGGCTTCGAGGTTTGCCGAAGAGAAGGCCATGAGCGTCACCATCAAGACTCCGGAAGAAATCGAAAAGATGCGGATCGCCGGCCGGCTCGCGTCCGAAGTGCTCGATTACATTGCACCCCATGTGCAGCCTGGAGTTACGACGGAAGAGTTGGACCGGCTCTGCCACGATTACATGGTGGACGTGCAGGGGTGCATCCCCGCCCCTCTGAACTACGCGCCAAGCGGCTACAAACCCTATCCCAAGTCGATCTGTACCTCCGTGAATCATCAGGTGTGTCACGGGGTGCCCGGGGATCGCGCCCTGAAAAAGGGCGACATCGTGAATATCGACATCACGGTGATCAAGGACGGTTTCCACGGTGACACAAGCAGGATGTTCGCTGTCGGAGGCGACGCTTCCATCCTGGCAAAGCGGCTGTGCCAGGTGACTTTCGAATGCCTGTGGCTGGGGATCCGCCAAGTGCGTCCCGGCGCCCGCCTCGGAGACATCGGCCAGGTTATCCAGAAACATGCCGAACGGCAGGGATTCTCAGTTGTCCGCGAGTTTTGCGGGCATGGCATCGGTCGCAGCTTCCACGAGGAGCCCCAGGTACTTCACTACGGCAAGGCGGGCACCGGACTCGAATTGCAGCCGGGCATGACCTTCACGATCGAACCGATGATTAACGCCGGCAAAGCGGCAATTTCCGAGCTACCCGACGGCTGGACCATCGTCACCAAGGATAGAAGCCTATCGGCGCAATGGGAACACACGGTGCTTGTTACCGAGGAAGGCGTTGAAGTACTGACCCTTTCCGCAGGCGCCCCTCCAGCCCCCGGGCCGGGTAAGTGATTCCAGAAAGCTGTTGCACATGCTCACCAGCACCCTGAGCGAAGTCTGCCTGCAAATCCGTGCAGACCTGCAGAAACAGCAAGCCGAACTCAGGGAATCCTTTTTCGATCACGGTCGCCCGGGCGATATCCTTGCCGGCCGTTCAAAGGCTGTGGATGCTGCGCTGTCCCGATTATGGCAGAACGCGGCCATGCCACCAGAGTTCTCCCTTGCCGCGGTAGGCGGCTATGGGCGAGGAGAGCTCTACCCCGGCTCGGACGTGGATCTACTGATCCTGACACCGGAATTGCTGCCACCGGGGTCCGAGCCGCGGCTTGAAGCCTTGATCAGCGCGATGTGGGATACCGGCGTCGAGGTAGGCCATAGCATACGCAGCCCTTCCCAATGCCTCGAGACGGCCACCGTGGACATCACGGTGCAGACTAATTTGCTCGAGGCGCGCTTTCTCGCCGGAAACCGCCAGCTATTTGCCAGTTTTCAGCACCGTTTTCGCGAACAGCTCGATCCGCTTGGATTCCTGCGTGCCAAACGTCTGGAGCAGGAACAGCGTTACGGGCGATTCAACGACACGCCCTACTGCCTGGAGCCCAATTGCAAGGAAAGTCCGGGAGGCTTGAGGGATCTCCACGTAATGCTCTGGGTGGCGCGAGCCAGTGGTTTTGGCCGCAACTGGTCCGGACTGGCGGAGAACGGGCTGATCACCAGCGGAGAAGCCCTGCAGTTACGCCGAATTGAATCCTTCCTCCAGCAGGTGAGGATACACCTGCATTATCTGGCACGACGCCGGGAAGATCGGTTGCTCTTCGATTTCCAGGAAGCTCTCGCCAAGCAAATGGGGATCGGGCAGTCCATTGGCAAGCGTGCGAGTGAAAACGTCATGCAGCGCTACTATCGGACTGCCAAGGCTGTCACCCAGCTCAACACCATCGTGCTGGAAAACCTAAGCGACAAGCTCGCCCCTGGCAGCCCCGTTTCCTTCCCCATCAACGCATGCTTCCAGTCCAAGCGGGAACGCCTGGACGTGCGTAGCGAGGATGTATTCGAACGCCACCCCGAGGCCATTCTCGAGAGTTTTCTGCTGATGCAGCAGCGCTCTGAGCTAAAGGGCATGACTCCCAGGACGCTGCGCGCATTGTGGCGGGCGCGGGGCTTGATCAACGCCGAGTATCGGCGCAACCCCAAGCATCGCGCACTCTTCATGCAGCTCTTCCAGCAGCGGCGCGGATTGATCCATGAGTTCAGGAGGATGAACCAATGGGGCATCCTGGGACGCTACCTGCCCGCATTCGGGCGGATCGTGGGACAAATGCAGCATGACTTGTTTCATGTCTACACGGTGGACCAGCACATCCTCCAGGTGTTGCGGAACCTGCGGCGCTTTTCGATGGCGGAGCACGCCCACGAGTACCCGTTGTGCAGTCGCCTGATCACCAGCCTTGACCGATACTGGCTTCTATATGTCGCCGCGATCTTCCACGATATTGCGAAGGGCCGGGGAGGCGATCATTCCCGTCTGGGCATGGGGGATGCGTTGACGTTCTGCCGGCAGCACGGACTGGATGAGGCCGACACCGAGTTGGTGGTGTTTTTGGTAGAGCACCACCTCAGCATGTCCTCGGTAGCTCAGAAGCAGGATCTGGCCGACCCGGACGTAATCAAAGCATTTGCCGGAGTGGTAAAGACTGAACGCCGCCTCGTCGCGCTGTACTTGCTGACGGTTGCCGACATTCGGGGTACCAGTCCCAAAGTCTGGAATGGCTGGAAAGGCAAGCTCCTGGAAGACCTCTTCCACGCCACCCGCAGATTCCTCAGGGGTGCCACGGCGGAACAGGCTTTGGGCAGCGCCGAGCGCCAGGACGATGCGTTACGGCTATTGCGCTACTACGGTCTGCGGCCAGGCGTCGAGTCCGAACTTTGGCGTCAGTTGGACACGGCCTATTTCATGCGCCACGACGCCGAGGAAGTTGCTTGGCACACCCGCATGCTCTACTACCGGGCAAGCGATCCCGCGCCCGTGGTCAAGGCTCGCCCTAGCCAGACCGGCGAAGGTTTGCAGGTCATGGTGTACACCCCGGATCAGCGGGACTTGTTCATGCGCCTGTGTGGTTACTTTGGCCGCCTGGGCTTCACCATTGTGGACGCCAAAATCCACACTACCCGCCATGGCTATGCGCTCGACAGCTTCGTGCTGCTGGACCCTCAGGAGCGGACCCTCTACCGGGACGTGATCTCCCTGCTCGAACATGAACTGATCGATCGCCTGTACCATCCCGGCCCACCGGACGAGCCGGCCCCAAGCCGCATCTCCCGCCAGGTAAAGCACTTTCCGATTTCTCCCGAAGTCAGCATTCGCGTGGACGAGAAGGGAAACCGCTACATCATGTTCGTTAGCGCCGCTGATCGGCCGGGCTTACTTTTCGCGGTGGCACGGGTGCTCGCCAACCACGATGTGGTCCTGCATGCGGCCAAGATTGCCACCATGGGAGAGCGCGTGGAAGACACTTTCCTGATCAGCGGTAGTCAACTGGGCAGCCCGCAAAGCCTGCTCCGCATCGAGCGCGAACTCCTCGCGGGATTACAGATCTGACACCCCCCGCCGAGGTACGGTCATGGAGCTTTTCTATACCGGCGCCTTCGTCCTGCCCTTGCCCGCAGGCCACCGCTTTCCGATGGACAAGTACGCGCAGTTGCGCCAGTGGGTAGAGAACTCCGAGCTTTCCAAATCCTGCTCGCTGCTCCTGCCGGCGGCAGCAACCCGGGAAGCCGTAATCAGGGCTCATAGTGAGGACTACTTCGAGCGCGTCTGCGCGGGCGCGCTGAGTGCGCGGGAACAACGGGAAATTGGTTTCCCCTGGAGTCCCGCCATGGTGGAGCGTTCCCTGCGATCAGCGGGGGCAACGATTGCCGCGTGCAGATCCGCGCTGCGCAATGGCGTCAGCGCGAATATGGCAGGGGGTACTCATCACGCCCACGCGGACCGGGGTGCTGGTTTCTGCGTCTTCAATGACTCCGCCATCGCCGCCCGGGCGATGCAAGCAGAAGGTAGCGTCTCCCGGGTCTTGGTCGTTGATTGCGATGTCCATCAAGGGGATGGCACAGCACGTATCCTGGAGGCCGACTCCAGTATCTTCACCCTGTCGCTCCACGGGGAGAAGAATTACCCTTTCCGGAAAGCACGCAGTGACTTGGACGTTCCTCTCCCGGATGGGATCGGCGACTCAGGCTATCTCGCTGCACTACGGGATGCCCTGGATCAGTGCCAGGCAGCAGGCCCGTGGGATCTTGTGATCTATCTGGCTGGCGCAGACCCCTACAAGGGCGATCGCTTTGGGCGGCTGGGTCTCAGCATCGACGGGCTGCAGCAGCGGGACGAAACCGTGTTTGCCTTCTGCGCCGACCACCAGCTCCCCGTTGCCATCACCATGGCGGGCGGGTACGCCAAGGCAATTGAGGACACCGTAGCCATCCACTTCAATACCCTCTGCGCAGCCCAGGCGCTGCACGCGGCCCGTCACCAGTCCCGACGCACCTCCTGACCCCCTCCCCCGCTGATCCCGGGTGAGCTTAGAATGCACTGCAAGTTCGCAAGCCAGTGCCTGATCATCATGTTTTCAACGCATAACGCCATTTACCGCACGGAAGAGATTCGCCGTATCGAGGCCTACTTCCTCCCCCTTGCCTCCCCCTCCCTGATGGAACGCGCAGGGCACGCAGCGAGCCAGTCGGCGCTCGGTCTGCTCGGTGAAACTGACGGCAAGCGAGTTGTCGTGCTCGCGGGTCCAGGCAACAATGGGGGCGATGGCTTCGTGCTTGCGCGACACCTCCTGCACACGGGGTTGGACGTTACCGCCGTATTTCGGGCCGCTCCCGACGCCCTGCCTGAGGATGCACGCGCAGCCTACGGCGCCTGGCTGGATGCGGGAGGCCAAATTCTCGATGCTCCGCCGGAGAAAACGCCCGACCTTGTGGTGGACGCCCTGTTCGGGATCGGCTTGGCTCGCCCGATCGAGGGAGTCTATTCCGAATGGATTGAGTGGTGCAATCGGCAGCCCTGTCCGCGGCTCGCCATCGATTGCCCAAGCGGACTGGATGTGGACACCGGGCGGATTCTCGGCCCAGCGGTGGCGGCCACACACACCACCACCTTCATTGCCTACAAGCCCGGTTTATTGACCCTGGACGGCCCGGACTACTGTGGGAAGGTTACCTTAGACGAGCTCGGGCTGGACGCCTCGACCGTGATCATGCCGCCCGGCCACCTGCTGACACCCGCCTCCTTCGCCTTGGCACTGACCCCTCGTCGCAAGAATAGCCACAAGGGCAGCTTTGGAAGCGTCGCCGTTGTGGGCGGCGCCACCAGCATGGTCGGCGCGGCCATACTGGCGGCCCGGGCAGCACTCAAGCTCGGCAGCGGCCGAGTGTATCTGGGCATCATGGATCCTGGCGGCCCGACTGTTGACGGCTGCCAGCCAGAGTTGATGTTCAGATCACCCGAGGCAGCCTTGGACGCTGCCCAGGTTGTGGCGATCGGGCCAGGCCTGGGTCAAAGCAGACCAGCGAAGGATGTGCTGCCGAAGGCACTGGATCTCCGGGTACCGCTTGTGGTCGACGCCGACGCGCTGAACCTGATCGCCAGCACACCAGAGTTGGCTACCAGGCTGGCGGCCCGCGCTGCGCCAACCTTGCTGACCCCTCACCCTACGGAGGCGGCCAGACTGCTCGCGTGCAGCACGGACGAAATTCAATCAAATCGCATCGATGCGGCTCTCCGACTGGCAAACTTGTTCAACGCCCACGTCGTGTTGAAAGGTTGTGGCAGCGTCATCGCACACCCGGGAGGCGTTTGGCTGATCAATCAAACCGGCAACGAAGGCATGGCCAGCGCGGGCATGGGGGACGTGCTCAGTGGCATTCTCGCTGCGCTGCTGGCGCAGGGATGGGCGCCGCATCATGCTCTAGCCGGAGGCGTCTGGCTTCACGGCCGCGCTGCAGATGAAGCCGTTGCTGCCGGGATCGGCCCCGTTGGGCTAACCGCCTCGGACGTCATGGATTATTCAAGACGGGTGCTAAACGCTTTGCTCTACCCCTGAAGGCTGTCCCGCAGGCAGGGATCAGAGAATTTTCCCCGGGTTGAAAAGACCCTTTGGGTCAAATACCTTTTTAATGGACCGCATCAACTCCAGCTCCACAGCAGACTTGTAGCGGCACAGTTCTTCCCGCTTCAACTGCCCAATTCCGTGCTCCGCGCTGATACTCCCCCCCAGTTCGTCCACCAGATCATGGACAATCCGGTTGGCCAAAGGCGTTTGAGCGATGAACGCCTCGTTCTCTAGCCCTCCCGGCCGGGAAAGGTTGTAGTGCAGATTGCCGTCACCCATGTGTCCGAACGCAACCACGCGCAACTGTCCGAAAGCCGCGACCAACCGGGCTTCCGCTTCAGCGAGGAACTCTGGAATCCGGCTGACGGGAACCGAGATGTCGTGCTTGATGCTGATCCCTTCCACCTTCTGCGCCTCGGATATATTCTCCCGGAGTTGCCACAAAGTGTCGGCTTGGGCCTGGCTTTGCGCAACAATGCCATCCGTCACTACCCCCCGCTCAAGTAGATCGGGGAAAGCAACCTCGAGGGCAGCCTGCAGATCCACGCCGGGCATGCTGTCAGCCAGTTCCACCAGCGCGTTCCACGACTCTCCCGCCGCCACAGGACGCTTCGACCCAGGCATGTGCTTGAGGACCAGCGACAACGCCGTCTCGCTCACCAGTTCAAAAGCCACCAAGCGGGCACCGAAGCTATCCCGCAAACGCTCGAGCAGCGCTACGCCGACCTCAACCGAGGGGAGCGACAACCACGCGACCGCCCTTGACCGCAATGGAGACTGGAGCTTGAGCGCGACGGCAGTCACTACCCCCAAGGTGCCTTCAGCACCGACAAACAGCTGCTTCAGATCGTAGCCCGTATTGTCCTTGCGCAACTGGCGCAGGCCGTTCCACATCCGGCCGTCGGCCAGCACGACCTCTACGCCCAGCACCTGATCGCGCATGTTGCCGTAGCGCAACACATGAACCCCTCCGGCATTGGTCGACAGGTTTCCGCCAATTTGGCAACTGCCCTCGGAGGCTAGGGAGAGTGGGAACAAACAGCCCGCTGCCTCAGCCGCAGACTGAACCTGGGCAAGCGTGCAACCCGCTTCCGCAACCAGTGTTTGGTTGCCTCCATCCACGCTCCGTACGCGATTCATGCGCTGCAGGGCAATCACCACCTGCGTACCGCTGACATCCGGCGCAGCGCCCCCGCACAAACCAGTATTGCCGCCCTGCGGCACCATGGCGACCCCATGGGCCGAGCAGGCCTCGACCACGCTGGCAACCTCCTCGACAGACGCGGGGCGCACGACGCATAGGGGGGTGCCGCGGTATCGTCCTCGCCAATCCGCGACGTACCCACCCATATCTTGCGGTTCCGTCAGCACATGGCTTGCGCCCACCGCCGATCGCAGTCGCTGCAGCAGCGCCTGCTTCATGAGGGCATCCCCGGCAAATCCATGGCGTGCCGCAGCGCTGCGAGTGAGCGCTCGACAGCTCGGCGCCCTTCTTCGATGGCCTCATCCGCCCGGTAGTAGTCCATCAGCCCCATCTGGTTCAGCCTGGGCGAAATCAACACGTCGGCAGGCTCGCCCGCCAAGCGGCTACGGGCAATGCGCACCTGCATCAAATTGATGCTGGACGTCACCACTTCCAGCAAAGAAGGATTGCTGGAACCCTCCGCCGAACTCGCCGACTCCGCGCCGTTACGGCTGAAAAGACGCCACCAGGGGCGGCCCTCCCCCGCGGACTGGGGACTCCCCGGCCGATCGATGCGATTGGCCGGGTCCAGACTCAGATCCACAGCAATCACGATATCCGCCCCCATCGCACGGCAGAGCGAGACAGGCACTGGATTGACCAACCCCCCATCGACCAGCCACGTTCCGTTGTACTCGACAGGCGTGAACAGCCCCGGCAGAGCAATTGACGCACGCACAGCGCGCGCAACATTACCCTCCCTGAGCCAGACTTCACGTCCCGTAACCAAGTCCGTCGCCACGCACGCAAACGGCACCGGCAACTGCGCAAAATCCCGGTCGACGAACTGCTGGGAAAAAAACTGGATAAGCTTGTCGCCCTTGATCAACCCACCCCGGAAACTCACGTCCAGGAACGACATGAGCTTCTGCCGGTCAAGCACGCGAACCCAATCGGCCAGCTGGTCCAGATCACCATCGGCGATCGCAGCCCCGACGAACGCGCCAATGGAGCAACCTGCCACCAGATCCGGTGTCACGCCATGCTCGGCCAAAGCGCTCAGCACACCGATATGGGCCCAGCCACGGGCACCCCCGCTACCCAAGGCCAAGCCAATTCGCGGTTTCAGCTTTGCCATATGGGGCAACACCGGTATGCAGCCACCTTGAACCTCATCGGCCTGCTAGCGGCTTTGTCACTGCACGCAACGGGCGTACAGGTCATGGACATCGCAATCGGTGATTTCGACTCGAGCGAACTCACCGGGAGTGAGCTCGTGCCCGTCGGTGATCACCACCAAGCCATCAATGTCCGGCGCATCCCCGGGGCCTCGTGCCAGCGCCCCCTCTTCGTCAATCTCGTCCACCAACACCTGCATTTCCCGGCCGATCAAACGCTCCAGCCGCTGCGTGCTGATGTCCTCCTGAAAAGCCATCAGGCGCGCCCTGCGCTCCTCCCTCACCTCTTCCGGCAGCATCCCGGGCAAATCGTTGGCGGAAGCTCCCTCTACCGGGGAATAGGCGAAACACCCCACCCGATCCAGCTCGGCTTCTTCAAGGAAGCGCAGGAGTTCTTCGAATTCCGCTTCGGTCTCTCCGGGGAAGCCGGTTATGAACGTCGAGCGCAGCGTCAAATCCGGGCAGATCTCGCGCCAGCGTCGAATCCTGGCAAGAACGTTCTCTGAACTTGCTGGCCGCTTCATCAGCTTCAAAATACGCGAATTGGCGTGCTGAAACGGGATGTCCAAGTACGGCAGGATGCGGCCTTCAGCCATCAACGGCAACAACTCATCTACGCTCGGATAGGGGTACACATAGTGCAAACGCACCCATACACCGAGCTCCCCCAGCGCTTTGCATAGATCATACAAGCGGGTCCGGACCGGGCGCCCCCCCCAGAACCCGGTTCGATACTTTACGTCCACCCCATAGGCGCTTGTATCCTGGGATATCACCAGCAGTTCCTTCACCCCGGCGTTCACCAGGCTTTCGGCCTCGCGCATGACTTCGCCAATCGGACGGGACTCCAGATCCCCCCTCAATGCAGGAATGATGCAGAAGGTGCAGCGGTGGTTGCACCCTTCCGAAATCTTCAGATAAGCGTAATGTTGCGGCGTAAGCTTGATCCCCTGCGGAGGCACCAAGTCGGCAAAGGGATCGTGGGGCTTGGGCAAGTACTCATGTACCACCGCGAGCACCTCTTCCGTCGCGTGGGGGCCGGTCACTGCCAGTACTTTGGGATGGGTTTGTTGAACAATATCCCCCTTGGCTCCCAGACACCCCGTGACAATTACCTTGCCGTTCTCAGCCAGGGCTTCACCAATGGCATCGAGCGACTCCTCCACTGCCGAGTCGATAAATCCACAAGTGTTAACCACTACAAGTTGCGCATCGTCATACGAACCTGAAATCTCATAACCTTCTGCACGCAAGCGGGTAATGATGTTCTCAGAGTCCACCAAGGCTTTTGGACACCCTAAGGAGACGAATCCGACACGGGGGGAAAGTGAAGAAGCTTTTGGCATGGCACGAAAACAAAAAATCCCGTTACGGAAACCCGAACGGGAATGAAATCAAGTCAATAACAAATCAGAGTTGCAGATTGTGCCCGCAAGGCACATGGCGGGCAAGCCCGCACGCTACTCCTTGCCCTGGTCTCCGCCTGGCTTTCCCCCGGGCGCGGGGAAGGAGGGAAACTGAAAGCCTGAAAAGATGTTTCGGGTTTGGCTCTCGATCTGTTCCTGCATCTGCATGAACATTTTCTTGGACTGCTCGATATAGGCCCCCATCATGCTCTGGAGTGCGGGGCCCTGAAAGCTCAGAAACTGCGCCCATAAGTCCTTGCTCATCGGGCTGTTGTCGCCATAGATCGAGCGCGCCTGCTCCTGCAGTTTCTGCTGCATGTCTGTGAAAGCTTTGACATTGTTCTCAAGGTACTTGCCCATCATCCCCTGCATGGCGTTCCCATAGAAGCGGATCATGTGAGCCAGCACGTCACTGGAGAACATTGGCACGCCACCGGTTTCCTCTTCCAGAATGATCTGCAGCAGTATGCTGCGGGTCAGATCCTCACCGGACTTGGCATCAATGACCACGAATTCCTCGTGCCTCAGCACGAGTTCCTTCACGTCAGCCAAGGTGATGTATGAACTCGTCTTCGTGTCATATAGGCGACGATTCGGATACTTCTTGATTGTTCTCTGCTGATCCGGCACGTCCCCTCTCCTCGTTCCATTGCTCATTATTGACTCGCGCCCGGTTGTATCTAACCAATTATATACTGTCAAAAATAAACCCCGCAAAATGGCGGGGTTTATCGAGCAACCCAAGTGGGCTGCTTAGCACATGTGCAGGCCGCCGTTGATGTTCAAGGTGGCACCCGTCATGTAGCCGGCGTGCTCGGAAGCAAGATAGGCACACAGGTACCCGATCTCTTCCGGCTTGCCCAGTCGCCCGGCCGGAACCTGGGCAACGATTTGCTGACGGACCTCTTCCTTGATCGCCATGACCATGTCGGTCCCGATGTAGCCCGGGGCAATGGCGTTCACGGTGACACCCTTCTTGGCCACTTCCTGAGCAATCGCCTTGGTGAAGCCGAGAATGCCGGCCTTCGCCGCGGAATAATTCGCCTGGCCAAACTGGCCCTTCACGCCATTGACGGAAGAGATGTTGATCACGCGTCCCCAGCCACGTTCTGCCATGCCGGTCAGAACCTGATGGGTAACGTTGAACACGCTATCCAGATTGGTCGAGATAACGGCATCCCATTGGGTTTTGTCCATCTTGCGGAACATGCCGTCCCGGGTGATCCCGGCGTTGTTCACCAGTACGTCTACCGGGCCCACTTCAGCCTCGATCTTCTGAACCATCGCCTTGCAGGATTCGTAATCAGCCACGTTGCCCTCGGCAACATGGAAGTTAAAACCCTCTGCTTTGGTCTTGGTGAGCCAAGCGTCAATCTCCGGAAACCCGGGAAGACAGTTGGCAACCACCACGAAACCTTCCTGGGCCAACACCTTACAAATCGCGGTTCCAAGACCACCCATTCCCCCGGTCACGAGGGCAACACGCTGAGTCATTGCACTTTCCCTTAGCTTGCGACAAGAAACCTTTGTTCTACCCTCGCCCAACCCGCCAGGATCAAGCCAGGCAAGGGTGCCCCCGCGGGGCACCACCCGGTCAGAACATATGCTGACCACCATTGATCGAAATATTGGCCCCCGTGACAAAAGCAGCTTCGTCCGACGAGAGATAAGCCACCAGACCCGCGATCTCCTCAGGCTTACCCAAACGGGAAACCGGAATCTGGGGCAGGATCTTGGATTCAAGGATCTCCTGGGGGATCGCCATCACCATTTTGGTGCCGATGTAGCCGGGAGAGATCGTATTTACCGTAACCCCACTACGTGCCACTTCCAGGGCCAGCGCCTTGGAAAACCCATGCATCCCCGCCTTCGCCGCAGAGTAGTTGGTTTGCCCAAAAGCACCTTTTTGGCCATTGACGGACGACACATTGATGACCCGTCCCCATTTGCGGGCAACCATGCCGTCCATGACCTGCTTGGTCATGTTGAAACAACTATCAAGATTGGTCTTGATGACTGCGTCCCAATCGGCCTTGGTCATCTTCTTGAAGGTCATGTCACGGGTAATTCCGGCGTTGTTCACGAGCACATCCACCGGGCCCACATCCGCCTCGACCAACGCCACGCACGCTTTGGCCGAATCGAAGTCTGCAACGTCGCAGGGATATGCCTTGAAGCCATATCCCATGTTGTTCATCGTAGTCAGCCATTCGTGGGCCTTGGAATTTCCTGGCGAATGGGTCGTGCAGACGCGATAGCCTAACGCGGACAATTTGATGCAAATGGCCTCACCCAGCCCACCCATACCGCCAGTAACCAACGCAACTCTTGACATCTTGGGGTCTCCTCTCCAAGTTCTCTTGAGGGGCTTAGTTGGAATAAGCTGGCGCCAGCCCCTCAACTCGCCAGCAAGTTCATTCTTAGATTTTTTCCTTTACGTATCGCCCGGGCGCCGGCTCGATCAACGGATACTTGCCCCCTCCCAGTTGGGATCGGGCGGGCACATGGTCACCACTGCGCCCCTGCAGCCATTCACGCCAGTGATTCCACCAACTGCCCTTCTGCTCCTGCGCTCCCGCTAGCCATTCGCCCGAGTTAGAGGCATCGGCGTCGTTAACCCAGTAACTGCGCTTGTTCTTCGAAGCAGGGTTGATCGCACCGGCAATGTGTCCGCTCGCCCCGAGCACAAACGTTGTAGCGCCCCCGAGTATCTGGCGAACCAAGTAAGCTGACTCCCAGGGAACGATGTGATCCTCGCGAGTGGCTAGCAGGTAAGCAGGCACATCGACCTTACCCAGATCTACTTTCACACCAAGCATCTCCAGCTTGCCGGGCACTCGCAGACTGTTCGTCAGGTACATGTTCCGGAGATACCATGCCAAGAATGGCCCGGGCAGATTGGTGCTGTCGGAATTCCAGTAGAGCAGGTCAAAAGCAGGTGGTTTGCCACCCTTGAGGTAGTTATTAACTACGTATTGCCAGATCAAGTCGTTGGCGCGCAGGCTTGAGAACACTGCAGCCAGTTCCTTGCCGGAAAGCAACCCACCCCGCCCGATCGCAGCCTCTCGGGCAGCAACCGAGGCTTCGTCCACCATGCAGCCCAGTTCCCCTGCATCGGAGAAATCCAGCAGCGTGGTCATGAGCGTGAGGCTGTTCACCGGGTCTTCACCCTTACCGCGCAGCACCGCAAGCGCGCTGGAGAGCAGTGTGCCGCCGACACAAAAGCCAAGCACATTGGGCTTAGGCTCACCCGTCACATCACGAACAATCTGCAGCGCAGTGATTGGACCCAGGGCAAGATAATCGTCCCAAGTACATTTGCTCTCCGGTTCTTTCGGGTTCTTCCAAGAAACCAGAAACACCGTCATCCCGCTATCGACCGCAAACTTCACCAGTGAATTCTCCGGCTGGAGATCCATGATGTAGAACTTGTTGATGCAGGGAGGAACGATCAGGAGGGGGCGAGATGCGACAGTATCCGTACTCGGAGCGTACTGAATCAGCTGCATCAGCTGATTTTCGTAGATGACCGCCCCCGGGGTGAGCGCCAGATTGCGCCCCACCTCGAATGCGGCATCATCAGTCATCGAGATTCTGCCTTTGCGCAGATCCTCGAGCAAATTCTGAATCCCGCGAGAAATGCTCTCCCCGTTGGTTTCGAGCGCGAGCTTGATGAACTCCGGATTCGTCGCGGCAAAGTTCGAAGGCGCCAAAGCCTCCACGTACTGCCGCGTGACAAACTGGAGGCGCGCTTTCGCATCCCCATCGGATACTGGGGCCGCCTCCGCCAACTTGGTCAGGTAGCTGGCATTGAGCAAGTATGCCTGGCGCACGTAGTCAAAGTATGGCGCGCTTGACCACTCCGGTGCGCTGAATCTGCGATCACCCGGAGGAGGCTCGGCAACTGGCTCAGCCTTTTCACCCGGTTTGGCAGCGACCATCGACTGCCACAGTCTCGCATGCTGCTCAGCGAAATTGCGCTGAAGATCGACTAACTGCTGTCCCTCAGGGAGGCCGACAGGCGGAACGGCGAACCCGTTCTCTTTGAAAGCTGAATGCTGAGTGCCAAGAAAATCGAGGAACTGCTTGGCGAGTACCTGACTGGATTCCAGCAGGCTTTTCATTGCGTCAGACGGCTGCTCTGGCGATACGGACATTTATCTCTCCTGTTTCCCTTCATTTGGGGCAAGACATGTGCAGCAGAGATCCCGCCAACCGTCCGCGACGAAACTGTGCAAACTCGTCTACAGGCAAGCGAAAACTCGTGGATTCTGCGACGCACAATATTGTCTGTCAAGTTGTTAAGAGGAGGCGCGGATGGCTCATGGGCAGCGCAATAAACATATATTCATCATTACCCCACAAAACCATGAACCACCCCCTGTGCAAGCCACACCGAGGCGACACCAGCACATATCAATGATACTTGCTGCACGGTCTCCGACAATGCAGTTCGACGATGCAAGCCAGGAATCAGATCAGCGACAGCCACGTAAATCATGCTCGCCGCCGCCAACCCGAGCAACGTTGGAATCGCGGTCATCATTTGCGAAAGCGCGAAGTATGCAGACACTCCGCCCAGCAAAGTTGCCCCGCTGGACACCAAGTTGAAAGCAAAGGCTTTCGCTCTAGAGAACCCGGAATGCAGGAGAATTACGAAATCCCCCATCTCTTGGGGAATTTCGTGGGCGATGATGGCGAGCGCTGTAACCAGGCCAAGAGCCGTACTTTCCAGAAACGCCGCACCAATAAGCACGCCATCGACGAAGTTGTGAAAGCCGTCTCCAATGAGAATCATCGATGCAGCACGAGCATTGCCATGCCCTCCTGCCGCATCGTGCCCTTGGCAGCCCTCATCGTGACAATGCCGCCACAGGACGAGTTTTTCCAAGATGAAAAACAGCAAAATGCCGACCAGGATTGTGAGTGCTGTTTCCTGAGGATTCCCCTGCCCTTCCAGCGCATGTGGCAACACCTCAAGAAATGCGGCCCCAAGTAACGCGCCAATCGCGTAGCTAATCAGTACAGGAATCCAGCGCGGATTTGCAGTGAGCGCCAATACCCCTGCCGCCCCCACGCTTAGGACAGCACCAGCCACCGACGACGCCACAATCCAAGCAAGTGGGCTCATCGAAATCTACCAACGGGAAAAAGACGCGAATTATACGGGAGCAGAGAGTCAAGACTTCCAAGCGATATCAGCGATGCCTATAGCATAACAAGGCGCTGGCCAGTCAAAAACATAGCCAAGGAAACTTGGGAGAAGCCGGACAGAAAGGAGAACATGGAGGCGAGGCCCGGAATCGAACCGAGGTACACGGCTTTGCAGGCCGCTGCATAACCACTCTGCCACCCCGCCGGAGGCGCGGACCCACCAGACATGGATCCGGAAGCAAAAGGGGAAAGCAAAGCGCTTTCCCCTGAAAACTTTGGAGCGGGAAACGAGTCTCGAACTCGCGACCTCAACCTTGGCAAGGTTGCGCTCTACCAACTGAGCTATTCCCGCTCGACAGGTGCGCATTATAGGCCACTCACAGATCTTGTCAACGACAGTTTTATGAACTTGACCGCTTGCCACCTGGAACTAAATATCGCGCAGGTTCCTCCCCCAATTTCGCTAGCCAACCGCCCCGCGTACGGGTTATAAAGTTTTCGCCGGGAAGGATTTCGTACCCGGAAGAAATTTGGAGTGTTGCATTCTGAAAAAATTGATAATAAACTGACAAAGCTGATACTTCAGATCAGTAGTTAGCAAGTGTTTGCTTCGTTGATTCAGAAGGCGGGCAAGCGAGTTGGTGTGTCGTGTGCATTTGTCAGCGACGTTAAATAATGACAATGCAAGGTTTCTCCCGCGAAAGCAGGGCGCGCTCCTGCTAGTCAGACGCGCCTTTGACGGACCGGGCCGCTCTTTGGAGCAGCCCGGTTTTTTTTTCGCCTTTTTTGGGAAGCCCTTATGGGGACAGCACGGTGATGGCACCCCTCACGCCACTCCTCCTGCCCCCATCTCCCTTCGGACGTTCAGGACGCCAATTCCGTCCTGTTCTTAAACTCTCCTAACGCTTCCGGATTGTCCAAGGCTTCCAAGTTCCTGACCGGGAGTCCATGCACCACATTGCGGACTGCGAGTTCGACGATCTTGTTGCTTCTCGTCCGCGGAATGTCCCTCACTTGCACTATTCGGGCGGGTACGTGGCGAGGCGAAGCATTATCGCGAATCACCTTTCGGATCAGATCGCGCAAAGCGTCGTCCAACTGCGCGCTTTCCCGTAGCCGTACAAATAGAACGACGCGAATGTCACCCTCCCACTCCTGTCCGATAACCAAGGATTCGAGAACTTGGGGGAGTCGCTCAACTTGCCGGTAAATCTCCGCTGTTCCAATTCGTACCCCACCCGGATTCAGCGTCGCGTCGGACCGACCGTAGATGACAAATCCGCCCCGCTCAGTTTGTTCAGCAAAGTCACCATGGCACCACATGTTTTCGTACCGGCTGAAATAAGCTGCCCGATAGCGAGCCCCATCAGAATCACCCCAAAAGCCCAAAGGCATGGAAGGGAACGGGCGCACGCACACCAACTCTCCTTTTTGCCCCACGACAGCCGAGCCATGTTCGTCAATGACCTGTACGGCCATCCCAAGCCCAGCGCATTGAATCTCCCCGCGCCAAACCGGCAACATCGGGCTTCCACCCACAAAGCAGGAGATAATGTCCGTTCCTCCGGAAATGGAGGCGAGAAGCACGTCCTGTTTGACTTTGCCGTAGACGTAGTCGAAGCCCTCCGCAACCAAGGGACTTCCTGTTGAAAAGATGACTCTTAGCGCTGAAAGATCGTGGGTCTCGCACGGTGCCATTCCCGCCTTCGCGATTCCATCGATGAATTTCGCCGATGTCCCGAAATGAGATATCCGCTCCGCCTCCGCGTAATCAAAGAGAATGTTTCGACCACCCACAAACGGATTTCCGTCGTAGAGCAATAGTGTCGCCCCAGACGCCAAACCGCTGACCAGCCAGTTCCACATCATCCATCCACAAGTGGTGAAGTAAAAAAACCGGTCCCCTTGACGGATATCACCATGCAGTTGATGTTCCTTCAAGTGCTGGAGCAGGGTCCCGCCAGCACCATGGACAATGCATTTCGGAACGCCAGTGGTGCCTGAGGAATACAGGATGTAGAGAGGATGATCGAAGGGGAGTAGCTCGAACCGGATCTCGTCGTTCCAACGAAATGGCGCCACGAAATCTGAGTAAAGCAGCGCATTGGGTATCGCGCTCAAGTCGTGCTCGTCATGGACGTATCTCACGACAATCGTGCGCTCCACCGAAGGTAAGCGCCCGACTACCGCGACTACCTTATCCATGCAATCGATCGTTTTTCCGTTGTAATAGTAGCCGTCACAAGCAACCAGGATCTTCGGCGATATCTGCCCGAAGCGGTCGACCACGCCTTCCACCCCGAAATCGGGTGACGCGGAGCTAAACACCGCGCCAATGCTCGCCGCCGCAAGCATTGCTATCAGCGTTTCTGGCAAGTTGGGCATGTACGCGGCAATGCGGTCCCCTGCGACAACCCCCGCATCGCGAAGGGCAGCCGCCAGATGTGCAACAGCTCGGTACAGCTCCGCCCGGGTCATCCGGTTCTTGACCCGGTCTTCCCCCCAAAACACGAGCGCTTCGGTTTGATCGCGATTGCGAAGGAGGTTCTGCGCAAAATTCAGGCGCGCCTCGGCAAACCAGCAGGCACCCGGCATCCGGTCAAGATCGCTGACTTGATGACTCCCCTTCTCTCCCAGGACGTTACAGTAATCCCAGACCAGGCTCCAGAACGCTGCCGGCTCGTCAGTGGACCATGCGTGCAGCGCCTGATAACTGTCAAAGGCCATCCCTTCCCGAGCAGCAGCCAGTTTGGCGAAGCTAGCCATGTTTGACGCGGATACACGCTCCCGGGAAGGTTCCCAGATGGGCTTGGCATTCATTTCAACTCCTTTCTGTCTGGCAAGACTGGAGCACTCCCCTCAACTTTTCGGGGAGGGGAACAGACTTACCTGTCCGGGCATCCATCCACACGATCTTGGCTGCCCCTTCTGCGTATACCCGCTCTTCTCCCGCAACCCGCAGTTCGTATGCGGTGGGCAGACTGCTGCGCCCTGCAACTCCAGCGAACATTGTGATCTCAACCGTCGCCGGGTACGTGATCGGGCGCAAGAAAGTACAACTGGCATTAACGATAACCGCCGTTTCATCCCGGCTGCCGACGCCAAACCCAACCAGCTCGATCCACTCCACTCGCGCCTGTTCCATATAGCGAAAATAGACGGTGTTGTTCACATGGCCGATGGCGTCCATGTCACCCCAGCGCACGGGGATGAGGCATTTATACAGCGAATACTTCTTATCCATGGGCAACTCGCCATTCAATAAAGCTGTCCGGATTATAATTGCTTGAATACCAACACAATGCTGACCTCCTGCCGGACGGCTTGGGGGATTAGCTGACATTCAAGGAGGGATGGGATGGAACGCGAATCCATGGAGTTCGACGTCCTGATCGTCGGCGGGGGGCCGGCTGGATTGGCCGCAGCAATTCGCCTCAAGCAGTTGGCGGCGGAACAGCAAGAGGACATTAACGTTTGCCTGATCGAAAAAGGCGCTGAAATAGGAGCTCACATCCTCTCCGGGGCGGTGATGGATCCAAAAGCGCTCAACGAATTGTTCCCCAATTGGCAGGAACTTGGTGCCCCGCTCAATACGGTAGTCAGCGAGGATCGTTTTCTGTTCCTGAGCGAATCCAGTGCCCGACAAATCCCCAGCAGCCTCCTGCCAGGATGCTTCGTCAATCACGGCTATTACATCATCAGCCTCGGGAACGTTTGCAGGTGGATGGGAGAGCAGGCGGAGGCGCTGGGCGTTGAAATCTACCCAGGGTTCGCGGGCGCTGAAGTTCTTTACCACGAGGATGGGTCGGTCAAAGGCGTTGCCACGGGAGACATGGGGCTACTGAAAGATGGTGGCCAAGGTCCTGCGTATCAGCCCGGGATGGAATTGCACGCCCGCTACACCCTGTTCGCCGAAGGCTGCCGGGGTCACCTGGGAAAACAGCTGGAAGCCCGTTTTCAGTTGCGTGGGAACGCCGATCCTCAGGTCTACGGTTTGGGAATCAAGGAACTGTGGGAAGTCCCTTCAGACCGGCATCATCAGGGCATGGTGATGCATACGGCGGGCTGGCCCCTGGATCCGCACACCTATGGCGGCTCCTGGATGTATCACTACGACGAAAATCTCGTTTCTGTAGGCTTTGTCGTGGGGCTCAATTACAGCAACCCTCACCTGTCGCCCTTTGAGGAATTTCAGCGTTATAAGACCCACCCGGCAATCCGGTGCCATCTGGAAGGAGGCAAACGGATTGCCTACGGGGCCCGCGCAATTGCTGCGGGTGGTCTCCAATCGCTGCCGAAGCTGACCTTTCCTGGTGGGGCACTGATCGGCGACAACGCAGGGTTCCTCAACGCTGCCCGAATCAAGGGCTCCCATGCAGCCATCAAAAGCGGGATGCTGGCCGCAGAAGCCACTGTAAACGCTCTCAAAGCCGGGCGCAGCGGGGATGAGTTAAACGACTACCCTGATGCGTTTGACAGCAGTTGGCTGAAGGCCGAACTGTACAAGACCCGGAATTTCAAAGGTTATATGAAGAAGGGGCTCTATATGGGCTCCTTGCTGTTCGGCATTGACCAAAAAGTGTTCGGTGGCAACCCGCCGTGGACATTGAGACACACGCCCGACCACGAAACCTTGAAAAAGGCTTCAGAATGTACCCCCATTGAGTACCCGAAGCCGGATGGCGTGTTGACCTTCGATCGCCTTTCCTCTGTGTTCCTTTCGAATACCAATCATGAGGAAGACGAACCCTGCCATCTGATACTGAAAGATCCTTCTGTACCCATTGAGGTGAACCTGCAGCATTACAACGCTCCTGAGCAGCGGTACTGCCCTGCCGGCGTATATGAAATCGTCCGCGATGCGGACGGCAGCAACCCCCGGCTACAGATCAACGCCCAGAACTGCGTTCACTGCAAGACCTGCGACATCAAGGACCCGACCCAGAATATCACTTGGGTCACCCCACAGGGTGGAGAGGGCCCTGTGTATCCCGGGATGTAACAACGCGGCGGAGCGACGCGGTCGTCTCCCCGTCATGCAAGAAAAAAGCCCGAATGCTTGCGCAGTCGGGCTTTTTCATGTCGCCAGGAAACGGTAATGAACCGCCCCTTTTTAGAATAGCTCTTCGTCCAGCGCCAGAGCGCCATCTGCACCATTGACTACGGTATAAGCCAGACCGACAGCCTGTGGTAGCACGTGGTCGGCATAGAACCGCGCAGTAGTAAGTTTGGCCTGGTAGAACTTGCCATCGCCATCACCGGCATCCAAATGCGCTTGGGCCTTGAGCGCAGCCCGGGCCATTTGCCAGCCACCGGCTACATAGCCGAACAGCCGAAGGAACGGGACCGCGCCCACCGAAGCTGCCTTGATATTCACTCCGAAGGTTGCGAGCACATAGTCCACGGCCTGCGCCAATGCGTCGGTCGCCGAGGCAAGCGAACCCCGGATTGCAGCAAAATCAGCTCCGGGCTGGGCTGCCAGCGCTGTGTCCAGTTGCCGGATATCCTCGATCACCGCGCGAATGGTTTGCCCCTGTTCCCGGGCAATTTTCCGCCCGATGAGATCATTCGCCTGAATGGCGGTGGTGCCTTCATAGATCGTTGTGATACGTGCATCCCGCAAGTGCTGGGCAGCGCCGGTCTCCTCGATGAACCCCATCCCACCATGCACCTGCACGCCAGTGGATGCGACCTCGATGGACACCTCAGTACTCCATCCTTTAACGATCGGGATCATGAGATCCACGAACGCCTGGTTTTGAGCCCTCACCGCCTCGTCCGCTGCACGGGTCGCCTTGTCGGTTGCGCTTGCCACCACATACGCCACCGCTCGCATGGCTTCGACCTGGGAGCGCATGCTCATCAGCATCCGGCGCACATCCGGGTGACGAATGATCGCCACCTTTCCGCCACCCCTCACACCCAGCTCGGTCCCCTGAACACGCTCCTTGGCATAGGCTACGGCCTGCTGGTAGGCACGCTCCGCCAACGCGACACCCTCCAGTCCAACCGCAAACCGAGCCGCGTTCATCATGATGAACATGTACTCCAAGCCCCGGTTGGGCTCACCAACCAACTCGCCAATGGCACCGCCCTTGTCTCCGAACGCCAGTACGCAGGTCGGGCTGGCGTGGATTCCCAGCTTGTGCTCGATGGACACGCAATGCACGTCGTTGCGCGCACCGGGGGAGCCATCCGGGTTAAGCAGGAATTTCGGGACGACGAAGAGCGAGATCCCTTTCACACCCTCCGGAGCGTCCGGCAACCGGGCCAGCACCAGATGGATGATGTTGTCGGTCAGATCGTGATCGCCATACGTGATGAAGATCTTCTGCCCAAAAATCTTGTAAGTGCCGTCTCCCTGGGGTTCCGCGCGGGAGCGGACGGCCGCCAGATCCGAACCTGCCTGCGGCTCCGTCAGGTTCATGGTTCCAGTCCATTCCCCGCTCACCATTTTTTCCAGGTAAGCGCTTTTCTGAACATCGGAACCACGCAGAATCAGCGCCTCAATGGCACCGGTGGTCAGCATCGGGCACAGGGAGAAGGCCATATTGGAAGCCTTCCACATTTCGTTGACGGCCGTTGACACCAGCTTGGGAAGGCCCTGCCCGCCATACTCCGATTCCATTGCCAACCCCGGCCAGCCACCGGCAACAAATTGCTCGTAGGCCTGCTTCCAACCCGGCGCAGTGCTTACCTGTCCGTCCGACCACTTGGCGCCCTCCCGGTCACCCACCACATTCAAGGGCGACAGCACCTCGCTGGCCAGCTTGTTGGCCTCTTCGAGAATCGCATCCACCAGATCCGGAGTCACTTCCTCGCACCCCGGCAGGGCTCCAACCTCATCCAGTCCTGCAAGTTCCTGCATCACAAATTGCATGTCCCGAATGGGGGCAATGTAGTCGCTCATGTTTCTCCTCTCCACTGTCAAAGCACGGGCCCCGGAGGCACGCGCCGATTTTCATTTATTCCAAAGGTAACGTCGATCATCGAAGGTGCTCACCCAACGCGATTGGTAGATCACCATCAACGTTACGGCACCCCCGCTTAACCACGCTTCAGAAAAGCTCAGCAATAGAAAATATGGCAGGTACTGCGTTAGCAACAGTTCCGCAGGATAGGCCTCAGCCCCAAGCAGCAATGCGCACGCGGCAGCGCCGGTGACCAGTATCGTCACGCCAGCACCCGCGAACGCATTGACCAGGATGTAGATAAAAAAGTGATTGGGGAGCCAGCGGTCTACCACCCTGAAGATGGTGTGCGCAACAACCGAGGGGATCACCGCCATCATTAGAATGTTGATGGGCAAAGCTTGCCACCCGCCGTTGCCAACCGCAGTCACCACGGCGACGACCGCAGCCAACCCGAGGATTGCCAACTGCGGCCCCACGCTCAAGACCAGAGCCGTTGCACCCAGCAGATGAAGATTCAGGCCTGGATACACCCCGGCCTTCATCCTCCAGATGAAACTCAGGCAGACAATGGCACCAAACCAAAGCCCCGCCTGTTGTTCCGCCAAGCGCCGCCATGGTGCGTAACGAGCGCACACCACGAAAACAGGCGCAAGCACAACCCAGGCCGCAAGCGACCACCCAAACGGAAACAAGCCGTCAGTGAAGTCCATGGCCCGGGTTGGGGATCGCTCCTAACCCAAAGCAGCCGTAAGTTGCGGCACGACCTCAAACAGATCAGCCACCAGTCCGTAGTCGGCCACCTGGAAAATGGGAGCCTCGGCGTCCTTGTTGATCGCAACGATCACCTTGCTGTCCTTCATGCCCGCGAGATGCTGAATCGCTCCGGAAATCCCGACCGCGATGTAGAGCTGAGGCGCAACGATCTTGCCGGTTTGCCCCACCTGGTAATCATTGGAAACGAAGCCAGCATCCACTGCCGCGCGGGAAGCTCCCTGAGCGGCACCCAATTTGTCCGCCAGCGGATCCAGCAGCGCATGGAAGTTCTCCCCGCTCCCCAGACCTCGACCGCCCGATACCACGATCTTGGCGGCTGCAAGTTCCGGCCGCTCGGACTTGGTCAGCTCCCGCCCCTTGAGCTTGGACAGCCCAAGATCCGGCCCAGCACCGATGGTTTCCACCACAGCACTCCCCCCCAAATCAGCCGCAGGCTCGAAGGCGGTGGCGCGAACCGTGACAACCTTGACACTATCCGCAGAACGCACCGTGGCCATCGCACTGCCGGCGTAGATGGGACGTACAAAAACGTCCGGTGCCTCAACCCCAACGATCTCGGAAATCTGGGCTACATCCAGAAGCGCCGCCACCCGGGGCAGAAAATTCTTCCCGGCAGTCGTTGCCGCCGTGACAATGTGGCTATATCCGGCAGCGTTTGCGACAACTAGCGCCGCAAGATTCTCGGCAAGCTGATCAGCGTAAGCCTGTGCATCAGCCACCAGCACCTTGCTCACCCCCGCCACCTTGGCGGCCGCTTCGGCGGCAGCCGAGCAACCGGACCCCGCCACCAATACGTGGATATCACCCCCCATGCGCGCCGCCGCGGTCACCGCGTTCAGGGTTGCCGCGTTCAGGGAGGCATTGCTGTGGTCTGCAATGACGAGAATGGCCATTAGATCACCTTTGCTTCATTCTTGAGTTTCGCAACCAACTCGGCTACATCGGCCACCCGAACGCCAGCAGAACGCTTGGGCGGTTCGGTCACTTTCAGCGTCGTCAGCCTGGGTGCAACATCGACCCCGAGATCGGCGGGCTTCACATTCTGAAGCGGCTTCTTCTTGGCCTTCATGATGTTGGGCAAGGTCGCATAGCGCGGCTCATTCAGGCGCAAGTCAGTCGTGACCACGGCTGGCAGTTTGAGCTCCAGCGTTTCCAGACCGCCATCCACCTCGCGGGTGACCGTCAGCGTTTCGCCCGCCACACCCACCTTGGAAACAAACGTCGCCTGCGGCCAGCCCATGAGGGCAGCGAACATCTGCCCCGTTTGGTTGGCATCGTCGTCGATGGCCTGCTTGCCGAAAATGACCATTTGCGGCTTCTCCTGCTCCGCCACTGCCTTGATCAGTTTTGCTACCGCCAAGGGCTGAAGCTCGGCATCCGTTTCCACGAGAATGGCCCTGTCTGCCCCAATCGCCATTGCGGTACGCAAGGTTTCCTGGCATGCGGCCAAACCGCACGAAACGGCGATCACCTCCGTGACCACGCCTGCTTCCTTCAACCGCACGGCTTCTTCGACCGCGATTTCGTCGAACGGATTCATGGACATCTTGACATTAGCGATATCCACACCCGTTCCGTCTGTCTTGACGCGCACTTTGACGTTGTAGTCGACGACGCGTTTGACGGGAACCAGTACTTTCACTATCCGGAGCTCCTCAAAGAAATGGTGTGCTCAGCCCGTGGCGCAATCGGCACACTACGCCACGGGCTGATTATGGTACTTCCACAGATGATTCAAATACACTGCTGGGGGGAATCCGATGTACCATACGCCTGCGTATGGTCCGATTAAGTTAGCTTACGGGCAGATCACTGTCAATGGCTTAAGTCATTGTACCTTTCGGGTCCAACGGGCCCATCCCTCAAGTAAGGGGCAAACTCCATCTGACGCTGCCGTCACACGCACAGATCAGTTTGGGTACGATACGTGGCCGGTCTTCAGCGCAGCTTCGCCCATCGCCCGGCGGAATACTCAACAGACTACTTTTTGCCAGATATAACAGCCCTCAATGAGCGACCAGCCACCTAAGAACCGCGCTCCCCTGGACCGGGGAGACTGGATTCATGCAGGTATCGACACACTGGCGGAAGAAGGCATTGAAGGGGTGCGAGTCGAGGTTCTGGCCAAACGCTGCGGTGTAACCAAGGGCAGTTTCTACTGGCACTTCAAAGATCGCCGGGATTTGCTCGACGCCATGCTTGATGAGTGGAAAGTGGGTCGCATCCGCGACATCATCAAGCAAACCACCGCTGAGCCTGGTCATGAACTGGAGCAGATCTACCATGTGATTGACGTGTACAGCGCCAGCCGAAACCAGAAGGGCATCAAGATCGAGTTGGCCGTCCGGGACTGGGCGCGCAAGGATCCACACGCTGCGGCCGTGGTGGAGGAAGTCGATGCGACCCGCTTCGAACGCGCCCGCCAGTTGTTCCTCGACCGGGGCCTGCCGCTGGAAACCAGCTCCACTCGGTCCATGCTCATCTATGCTTACGTTTTTGGGCAAAGCCTGATGAACTGCGATCGTTTCGGCGTCGACCTACCGGCAGCGAAGTCGGCGATTGCCGACCTCATTGCCAAGTAGCCCCCACCGCCGTTCTCCACCGAGCTTCAGGAGGCCCGTTCGGAGCATGCGGACAGCCATTTTTCTGTGACTGCGAGCAGTTGCACCGCCGAATACGGTTTGGAGAGGTAGTCGTCCATCCCGCAATCCAGGCATCGCTCCTTGTCGCTGCGCAAAGCATTCGCGGTCAAGGCGACGATAGGAATGTGACGCCCATCGCCAGCGGCAGCCTCTTTGGCGCGAATTCTCCGCGTGGTTTCGTACCCATCCAAGCCTGGCATCATGCAATCCATCAGGATCAAGTCGTATTGCTTGGCAGCCATTTTCTCCAGAGCCTGAAATCCGTCTTCGGCAACATCCACCTGAAACGGCTGGTCCTCCACCATGGATACCAATACTTCCTGATTGACCGGGTTGTCCTCCACCAGCAACAACTGCCATTCCCTGGTGACCACAGTTTGTCCCGTGTCGCCTAGCGGCCGTGACAGCGCATCGGGAGCCTGCACCGCCGGCGCAGATTCGAACTCCCGGGAAAGACAGCGCAGCAAATCCGCTGTCCGCAGGGGCTTGGTGAGTACGCCGACGATACCCAACCCGGTATGATCAACAGGATCCCATTCCCGATTGGGCGCCTCCATCAGGATGATCCGCAACGAGTCGAAATCGCGGCTCGACCGCAGCACTGTCGCCAGCATCATCCCGTTCATCACCGGCATTTCGGTTTCAGCCAGTACCACGGAAAATTCCCGGCCGGACTGGCGATCAGCGTGCAGACGTTGCAGCGCACTGGCGCCATCGGCCACCCACTCCACCTCGGCCCCCAGCCCCCGCAGCTGATCCTGCAAGGCTTCCCGCAGCGTGGGTGACGGCTCCACCACCAGCACCCGCACGCCCGCCAGTGCCACGAATCCGGATTGTGCCTCCAACACCTGCTTCAGCGGCAAACGCACGACGAACGTTGCGCCCTCTCCTTCGGCTGAATCCACAGTGATCTCCCCTCCCATCAGCTCGACGAGTTGTCGGCCAATTGCCAGCCCCAAACCTGTACCTCCGTAACGGCGGGTCATGGAGCCATCTGCCTGACTGAAAGGCTGGAATAGCCGCGGCAACGCGTCTCTGGGGATCCCCGGGCCGGAATCCGCTACCGAAATCAACAAGCCCTCCGGTCCGCCTGACGACCCGGCCTGGATGCCCAGTTGAACCGTGACATGTCCTGCCGCGGTGAACTTCACCCCATTGCTGATGAGATTGGAGAGCACTTGCCTGATTCGCACCGGATCGCCGAGCACGCAACGTGGCACTTCCGGCCGGATCCGGCATACCAGTTCCAGTTGTTTCCTGCGCGCATGCTCGACGAACAGCGCGGTCACGTCTTCCACCAACGCGTGGATATCGACCGGGATCGTTTCCATTTCCATACGGCCTGCCTCAATCTTCGAAAAATCCAGAATGTCATTGATGATGGCCAGCAGCGTATTGCCGGACTGCATCACCGTGTCGGCAAAACGTTTCTGCCGAGGGTTGAGGTCGCTCGCCAGTAGCAGTTCAGTCATGCCGAGGATGCCGTTCATGGGCGTGCGAATCTCGTGACTCATGACCGCCAGGAACTGGGACTTGGCTCGGCTCGCGGCTTCGGCGCTCTCTTTGGCTTGACGGAGTTGCTCGTCGATCAACTGCCGGGCCGTCACATCCTTGGATGTACCAATCATGCGTTTGGCTCGCCCGGCGGCGTCCCGCTCCACCACTCTCCCCCGGCTGTGCACCCATAGCTGGCTGCCATCAGCCCTGCGGACGCGATGCTCGACCACGAATACCGGGTTTCGACCGGAGATTGCTTCAATCACGGATTGCCTCAGCGCCGGCCGATCCTCGGCCGGCACCCGCTCCAGCTCTGTCTTCGCCGGGTGCCTGATCTCCCGGGCCTTTCCGTCAATCATCAAGGCCCACTGGGGACTGAAATAGATTTCCCCACGGGTGAAGTCCCAGTCCCACAAGGAGGTGTCGGAACTGTCGAGCGCGAGATCCAGCCGCTGCTTGGCCCTGCGTAGTGCCTGCTCCGCAGCACGTTCTTCAGTGCGATCGACGATCAGGGAAATCACCTCGCCAATCTGCCCATCTTCAGCACGAACAATCGCGCAGTACCACTCGCAGATCAGTTCGCGCCCTCCCGCATGCTGGCAGCGCGCCACGCCCTGCATGGCTGGCTCAGGGCCCTGGAGCCAGAAGGCAAGATGAGCACGTACCCTCGACCGGAACGCTGGCCGCAGGAGGAGTTCGACCAAGTCCTTGCCGAGCACCGTTTCGGCCGCATACCCAAAGATCCTTTCTGCAGCCGGGTTCCAGGAGGTGATTCGCAAAGACGTGTCCCACCCCACGCACGCCAGGGGCGTCTGCAACACAAGCTGGCGCAATCTCCGCTCCCGGTCCCGCACCTGGGATTCCGCACGGATGCGCTCCCGAACCTCGGCTTCCAGTTCCCGATTCGTCGCCAGGGCTGCCGCGTTGGCGTCGGCAAGATCTGCGGCCATGTCCTCGATCGAAAGGCGCTGCCGCAGTGAAGCGTCCACGCTGCGGTTGGAGCGATAGCCAACCCCCGCGAGCACCAGCAGGTACAGCAGCGTAATCAATCCGGCTCCGGTTTCCCCCGGAACCTCCCACAACATATAGAAGGAGTACGGAAGCAGAAACGGGAGAATCAACCCCAGGTAACAGCGATGCAAGGCAACCAGCGAGGTCAGGCCGATGACAGGCGCTGCGGCCAGCAACACTGCCATGCTCACCTGATAGCGCGGCTCCTGCACAGGAAACAGCAACGGCACCGCGATACCCCACAGAAATCCGGTGGCAGCCGCCCCTGCGGTGAACAGGTTTGCCCACCTGCGGGGATGAGCATCCCGGTTGCGGCTGGCCCGATAGCCATGCACCAACCCCCACCGAGCAAATCCCACCCCAAACACGCAAGTGAGCCACGGAAACAGATGGGGGGAAGGCGACTCCGCCAGCGTCCACCAGGTCCACACGGCCCCCATCATGCTCATGGCGATGCTAAAGCCCACCATCCGGTAAACGATGGCGACCTTCTCGGCAAACAAACGCTGATCAAGGCAAGTGGCTTGCATTCCAGGGGCGAGTCCTTCAAGGCGCAGGCGCGCTTTGCCGGGTATCCGGCTGGCGCGCTCACGTCTTGGCTACAACGGCCGAGGCTGCTGCAACTTGACCCATCTGGAGTACGAGCGAGCGCCCTCCGATCAGGAACCCGCGCGAAAATCAGCGCCGCCACCCGAACAGAGCGCAACGCGGCCCATGACAAGGCATCTGCCATTGGGGAGGCCGCGAAGCATCCGGGGGAACGCCTGGTGCGGGATGGATGGTGAGGGTAGGCGGGGCAATGGAACGGGCAATGACCCCGTACCGCTCAGGAACACGTCTTGAGCCGAGGCAAAGCTGCCAACGCGTTCTCGCGCGTGGCTACGGCAATATCGTCCAGCGGCGCGCCCCGCAACTCGGCGAGCACCGAGGCAACTCGCGGCAAATGCGCCGGGACGTTGCGCTCCCCCCGGGCCCACTCCGGCGCCATGTCCGGGGCGTCGGTCTCGAGGACGATGGCGGACCGGGGCAAGCTCGCCGCCAACTCGCGGATGCGCCGTGCCCGGGGATAAGTCATCGCGCCGCCAAAGCCCAACTTGAAGCCCAATCCCAGAAAAGCATCCGCCTGTTGCCGACTGCCATTGAAGGCATGGGCAATGCCCCCGGGCACCGGTATACGCCGCAGCTGGCTGAGGACACGGTCGATTCCACGGCGTACGTGAAGCAGGACTGGAAGCTGGAGATCCCGCGCCAGTTCCAGTTGCGCAGAGAAGAAGCGGATCTGGCGCGCCTCGTCGAAGCCGGGAACGAAGAAATCCAGACCGATCTCCCCCACGGCAACAGCCCGCCCCGCCAGCAAACGCTGGCGGACCTGCTCCAGATCGGCCTCGTCAGCTGCCCCCACATAAAGCGGATGAATACCGTAGGCGGGGAAGCAGCCCGGGTAATCCCGGCAACACTGGGTCACAGCCTCCATGCTGGCCACGTCCACGGACGGCACAACCAGCGTGGAGACACCCGCGTGCCGGGCGGCGGCGTATACCTCAGCCCGGTCCCCGACGAATTCGGCCGCATCCAGGTGGACATGAGTGTCCACCCAACATGCGGGCCTCGTCAGCGGCCCTTCCACTCCGGCTTGCGTTTTTCGATGAAGCAATCGATTCCGTGCTGCGCGTCTTCGGTCATCATGTTGCAGGCCATGGCCTCGGCAGCATATTGGTAGGCAGCCTCCAGCCCCATTTCCATCTGCTTGTAGAAAGCTTGCTTGCCCATGGCCACCGCGACCGGCGTCTTGGCGCAGATATTCGCAGTCAGCCGAGCAATCTCGGCGTCCAGTTCCTCCTGCGGAACCACGCGATTGACCAGCCCGCGGCGCTGCGCTTCGGCGGCACTGATGAAGTCCCCCGTGACCAACATCTCGAAAGCCTCCTTGCGCCCCATGTTGCGGGAGAGCCCAACCGCCGGCGTGGAGCAGAACAAACCCAGGTTCACCCCCGACACGGCAAACCGCGCGCCCTCGACGGCAACTGCCAGATCGCACATGGACACCAACTGACACCCCGCTGCCGTGGCAATCCCGTGCACGCGGGCGATGACTGGCTGTGGCAGCTCGGTCAACGACATCATCAGCTTGCCGCATTTGCGAAAAAGGGCCTGGTGATACGCCTTGGTGGGGTTGGCGCGCATCTCCTTCAGATCATGCCCTGCGCAAAAAGCCTTGCCAGCGCCAGCCAGCACGACCACCCGCACAGACTTGTCATCGGCAATCGACTTGATCTCCGCCTGGAGTTCGTCCATCAGCGCTTCGGAAAGCGAATTAAACTGGCTGGGTCGATTGAGCGTCAGCGTCGTCACACCATCCTGGTCGTGACGCACTACGAGGGACGTGGCGGCTTCGTTCATTGTAGGGATCTCCTCATTCAATAGCATTGGTGGACTTGGCCCGCTCACGCAGGATGTATTTCTGGATCTTTCCGGTGGAGGTCTTGGGCAACGGACCAAACACGATCTTTTTGGGAATCTTGAAGCGCGCCATCCGCTCCCGGCAGAAGTCCATGAGTTCCTCTTCCGTCGCCGTGGCATCTTCCTTCAGTTCGACAAAGGCGCAAGGCACCTCGCCCCATTTGTCGTCCGGCGTAGCCACCACAGCCGCGCCGATCACCGCCGGGTGCCGATAGAGCGTGTCCTCCACCTCGATGGATGAGATGTTCTCGCCCCCGGAGATGATGATGTCTTTGCTCCGGTCCTTGATTTTCACATAACCGTCGGCCTGCATGACCGCCAGATCGCCCGTGTGGTACCAACCACCGCGGAAGGCCTCGTCCGTAGCCTTGGGGTTCTTCAGGTAGCCCTTCATCACCAGATTGCCCCGGAACATGATCTCCCCCATGGTTTCCCCATCCCAAGGCACCGGTTCCATGGTCACCGAGTCCATCACGGTGATCCCCTGCTGGGCGTGGTAGCGCACTCCCTGGCGGCCATTGAGCCGCACCTGCTCATCCAGCGCCAGACTTTCCCAATCCGGATGCTTGGCGCACACCGCAGCCGGGCCGTAGGTTTCGGTCAGCCCATACACGTGAGTGATATTGAAACCGATCTTCTTCATGCCCTCGATCACCGCAGCGGGCGGTGGGGCCGCCGCCACCAGGCCCGACACCTCGTGGGCGATGCCCTCACGCCAGGCTGACGGAGCATTGATCAGCATGGAATGGACAATGGGTGCCCCGCAGTAATGGGTCACCCTATGCTCGCGGATAGCTTCAAAGATGAGGCGCGGGTCCACCCGTCGCAGACACACATTGGTGCCTGAGTTGGCAGCCATGGTCCAGGCGAAGCACCAACCGTTGCAATGGAACATCGGCAGCGTCCACAGGTACACCGAAAAGGATGGCATGCCCCAACTCACGATATTCGACATGGCATTGAGATAGGCCCCGCGATGGTGATAGACCACGCCTTTGGGATTGCCCGTCGTCCCGGAGGTGTAATTGAGGCTGATGGCGTCCCACTCATCGTCCGGCCCTCGCCAGGGAAACCCGGGGTCGCCACCAGCAAGCAACTGCTCGTAGTCCAGGCTGCCCAAGCGCTCCCCGGGGCCTGAATACTCCGGATCATCCACATCCACCACCAGGATCTCCCGCTTCACCATGGCCAGCGCTTTGCTGACCACCGGCGAGTATTCCCGGTCCGTGATCAGGATGCGGCTTTCGCCATGGTCAAGCATGAACGCCAAGGTTTCCGGGTCCAGCCGGGTATTGAGGGTATTGAGCACCGCGCCCGAGGCTGGCACACCAAAGTGGCATTCGTACATCTCTGGAGTGTTGTTGAGCATCACCGCCACCGTGTCACCCTTGCCAATGCCTTTGAGCTGAAGGGCTGAGGCAAGGCGGCGCGAACGCTCGAAGGTCTTGGCCCAGGTCTGGCACCGCTGGCCGTGGATCAAGGCCAGCCGATCGGGATAGATGTAGGCGCTGCGCTCGATGAACGTCAGGGGTGTCAAGGGCTCATAGTTGGCCGGATTGCGGTCCAGCCCCTGCGCGTAAGGATGGGTGGAACTCATCGTGATTCCCTCTCTGTTGAATGTCAGTTATCGACCAAGCAGACGATCCGGTATTGCCTGCAGCCATTCCCCCGCTTCGTTCCCACGGATCGCGCCACACGCACATCGCGCCCTCAGGAGCCGCTCCGCTTGGCCCAAGCCTATCCCGGGAGGGGGTGCCTGCGGCAGCTCTGAGCCAGCTCCGTCTCCCCCGCCAACCAGGCGCCCACAGAACGCTCCGCCATCCTCACTGCCTCCCCGGCACCCGCCACGGCACCACGGCTATTGGGCGGAACGGCGTTTGACGTAAGGTCGAAATGGCGCGTCGCCAAGATTTCCCCGCGGAGCGAGAGCAATCGGGCCCGGATCACGATGGTGGCAGCCGTTTGCTGGGGCGAAGCAAATACTTGCACCCATTCATTCAGTTCAATCTTCAAAACGCAGCGCCCGCCCTCCCCCACCAACCGGCGTTCCAGGTGCCGCTGCAGCAACTCTGCGGGGGGCGCCACCCACCGGGCAGCCGTATAGCTTTGCCGCCGGGCCGGGTGATCAAAGTTCAGACGGTACTGGATCGCTCGCGACTCCAGCCAGCTTGCCGACTCCACCCGCACCTCCCTCAAACCCGGCACCGGTTGCACCGGCCCCCCGGCTACCGGCCCGAGATCGTAGCTCTCCATGGGATTGACACCCCCCGGGGCCACGCAGCCCCCCAGCGTCAGAACCCCCACCATCGCCAACACCCGGTGCTTGCGCTGCTTACTCATGACGACCCGGCTCCTGTTGCGGATACCCGGGCTCACCCGGGCCAGGGGGCAATGGCACACGGCCCCGCAGCAGCATGCTGGGCGAACGCTCCAGTTCCTCGACCCAGGACGAAAGCTGCCGGGACGTTGCGCCCAGATCCTTGAGCAACTTGCGCAGCTCAGGAAGCGTCTGCCCCATCAGTTCATCGGTCCCGGCGCCCGCGCCTTCATCAAGCCGGCGCGCCAGCCGCTCCATTTGACGCACTGTCTGGCGCAGTTCGTCAATGGCTGGAGCCGCCGTGTCCGTGGTCTTTTCGAAGTTGGCGAGGATGCGCCGGATACGCTGCACCGAATCGGGGTTCAGCACCTGACGCAGACTCTCCACCAATGCCGGAGTCTGCTGTGCCGACGCCCGCAAACCCTGAGAGCTGTGCTCAAGGTTCGCCAGGATGGCTTCGATCCGCGCCACATTGTGATCGCTCAGAAGCCGATCCACCCGCACCGTCAGCCCTTGCAGTTGCTTCAGCATGTCTGCGCCACTTTCAGTGAGGGCATCCAGCGCATGGGGTCTGAGTGGAATCCGCGGGAGTTGGCCGTCCTCGGCCGTCAGCGGGTCCGGCTGGCGTCCGTCATCGTCCAGGCGGACATGCGCAATCCCCGTCACCCCCTGGATGCCCAGCGCCGCGCGGGTGCCCTTGGTGATCGGGAACTCCTCGGAAACGCTGACCCTCACCAGGATGAGGCGGGGATCGTCCGGGTCTACGTAGATTTCCTCCACCTTGCCGGCCCGGATACCGCGGTAGCGCACCTGCGCCTGAGCATTGAGACCATTGACAGCCCGCTCCGTGACCAGCAACAGCTCCCGGCTGCGCTCCGGGCGCCCGGAAAACCACCAGAGCGCCAGCGCAGTCAGCAACAAAAAGAGCAAGGCAAACGCGCCAGCGGCCAGCGCATGGGAGCGATTTTCCATGGACGCTACCGCCCCTCCCCCGTTGATGGAGACAGATGACGACTGGCGAAGAATTGACGAATGAATGGATGGGGATGGGCCACAATCGTTTCCAGGCTGCCGGAAACGAGTATACGCTGGTCGGCCAGCACGGCAACGCGACTGGCCAGCATCGCCAGGGTATCCAGATCATGGGTGATGAACACCACCGTGAGACCCAGTTCCCGCCGCAACTGGCCGATCAGCCGGACAAATGCGGCGCTGCGGTCCGGATCCAGCCCGGCCGTGGGCTCATCCAACAACAATAGTTCCGGATCCAGGGCCAGGGCTCGGGCCAGGGCCACCCGTTTCACCATGCCTCCAGACAGTTCAGCTGGCATCAAGTGGGCATGGCGGGGCTCCAACCCCACCAGAGCCATCTTTAGCAGCACCAAGTCTTGGATCAGCCGCGCCGGCAGACGACGCAACTCCCGCAGTGGAAAGGCGATGTTTTCAAACACCGTGAAGGCGGAGAACAAGGCCCCATGCTGGAACAGCACGCCAAAACGCCGGCGCAAGGCCACGTCCGCAAACCCGCCCTGGCTCGCCAGCGTCTGCCCGAATACACGCACCTGCCCCTCCTGGGGCGACTGCAAGCCCACCAACTGCCGCAGCAGCGTAGTCTTGCCACTGCCCGAGCCCCCCACCAACGCCACCGCTTCACCTGCGGCCACCGAGAAATCCAGGTGCCGGTGGATCCAGCTCTCGCCGAAGCGGGTCGAGATACCCCGGGCTTCGATCACCACCTGCGCGCTCACCCGCCCGGCACCCTGAGTTTGCCGCCCGCAAGGCACCACCATGCGATGCAGCGGGGCAATACATACGCGGGCTGCAGCTTCATACCACTGCAGTGCCTATCCCACGGGTGCTGACGGCGAACACCGCGTCCACCAGGATCACCAAAACGATGGCGGTCACCACGGAGCGCGTCGTATTGGTTGCCAGGCTCTCCGTATTGGGCTTCACGCGCAAACCAAAATGGCATGCCACCAACCCGACCACCGCCCCAAATACGACACCTTTGCTCAAGCCGATCACCAGATTGGAAGCCGGCACGACCCGGGGGAGCGTTTCGAAGAAAAACGCCATATCCAGGTCCAGGAGCACCTGGGCCGCCAGCATTCCGCCCAGCAGCGCAACGCCTGATCCCCACAGCACCAGAAGCGGCATCGCCACGGCCAGGGCCAGCACCTTCGGCAATACCAGACGCAATGAATGGGAAATCCCCATCACAGCCAGCGCATCGATCTCTTCGGTCACGCGCATCACACCCAGCTGGGCGGTCATGGCCGATCCGGAACGCCCCGCCACCAGCAAGGCCGTCATAATGGGCCCCAGCTCCCGAATGATGCCCAGACCGAGGATGTTTACAAGGTAGATATCAGCGCCGAAATTGCGCAACTGCAGGGCGGAAAGGTAACTGAGCACAATGCCGATCAGCAGCCCGGTCAACGCCACGACCGGCATCGCCAAAACCCCCGCCTTGAACACGCTGGCGGAAAACTCCCTCCAGGGCGCGAGCCCCGGGTGTCGGACGACACTGGAGGCATCCAGCACGGCCTGCCCCAACAAAGCCAGGGCGCCAGCGAAGTGCCGCCCGAAACGCAGGATGCGACGCCCCAGCGCCACGATCCAACGGGCTGGGCCATCTGCTGCCGGCGGGCGGACTTCCTCTTCAGGCAAGCCAGCAAGCCGGGCAAACCACGCCTGCTGATCCGCCCGCATATGCGCTGCCGCAGGCGACCGGCGGCCCCATGCGGTCCAGATCAGGACTGCGGCCGCACTATCCATCCGCCCCATGTCGGCCAAGTTCCAGTACACCCCCTGCCGCTGCGACTGCTCCTGCAGCATCTGCGACCAGCGTTCGAACTCAGGCAACATACCCGCCAAGACCCAATCACCCAGCAACCTTGCCTCGACTCGGCCATCGTCACGGGACAAGAGGTCGAGTCGCGGAGCACGCATGCCTGGCGCCTGTCAGACCGTATCCAGGAGCCGGCCCCCGGAACGGGCCCGCAGCTTCAGGGGACGCCCGGCCTGCTGCCACAGGCGGGATTCTTCCGCCAGTGCGCCCGCCGTGAGCGGCGCTCCACGCAGCCAGCCGGAATCGGCCGTGATGACGAAAGCCCCCTTGTCCAGGGAAGCCGTCAGCCTGGGCAGCACGTGATTGTCCCGGGAGCGATGCAACAACACGGCCAGCCTCAGGCAGAGGATCAACACCCAGTCGGTGCTGTGCTCCTCCAGCGGCAAGGCCCGTTCCAGCTTGCCCCGGTGCGCCAGCACCAAGCGGGACAACCGGGCCTGGTCCATGCGCGAAAACCCAGGCATATCCGCATTGGCCAAGATGTAAGCGCTGTGCTTGTGGTAGCCGGTATGGGCCACGGAGAGGCCGATCTCGTGTGACAACGCCGCCCATTGGAGAAAACGGGCGTTCATGTCGTCCTCACCCGAGGCTTCAGGGATGAGCTGTACCAGCAGGCCAAGCGCCGTATCGCGCACCCGGGCCGCCTGCCTCGCGTCCACACCATAGCGGCGCATGAACTGATGAATCGTGGCGTCGCGCAAGTCCGCGTGGTGGTAGCGGCCCAGCAGATCGTAGAGCACCCCCAGGCGCAGCGCGCCATCCGAGTAGATCATGCTCTCCAGTTCGAACGCCTTGAACACGGCTGCCATGATTGCCAGCCCACCCAGGAACACCGGCTGCCGGTCCGCCTTGACCGGTAATTCGGCCCGTTTCAGGTTGCCCGCCTTGACCACCAGGGTCTTGATCCGCTCCAGTCCATCCAGGGTGATCTGGTCTTGAGCGAACCCAAAATACTGCATCACGTCGAGCAGGGATTTGGCCGAGCCGGAAGAACCCACCGCCCTGTCCCAACCCACCGCCAGATACGTTTCGCGGATCGCGACAAGCTCCCGACTGGCGGCAAGTTCCGCCTCTTTTAGCGCTTTGCGGTCCACGTCCCCGTTCGGAAAATAGCGGTTGCTGTAGCCCACGCATCCCATGTAGAGCGATTCCAGCTCAATCGGGTCGAACGCCTGTCCCACGATGAATTCCGTTGATCCACCTCCGATGTCCACCACCAACTGCCGCCGTTCGGGATTCGGAATCGCATGCGTCGCCCCGACGTAGATGAGTCGCGCTTCTTCGCGGCCGGCAATGATCTCGATGGGAAAGCCCAGCGCTTCCTCGGCCATTGGCAGAAATTCCCGCGCATTCTTGGCGACCCGAAAAGTGTTGGTGGCAACGGCCCGGACAGCGCCCGGGGAAAAACCGCGCAAGCGCTCGCCAAAGCACTTCAACGCCGCGAGCGCACGGTCACGGGACTCCACATCCAGCAAACGGTCCAGCCCCAAGCCGGCGGCCAGGCGTACGGATTCCTTGAGATTGTCGAGCGGATAAATCTGGTCATCGACCACTCGTCCAATCTGCAGGCGGAAGCTGTTGGACCCCAGATCTACAGCCGCGATGTGTTCGTATCCCATAGTCTTGCCGGGCGGGAAAGGCGGAAAGAGAAGTGGGGCGGATTCTAACACCGGCCATGGAAAGCTCGGGGCGCACCGACATACGCCCCTACATGTCACGAAATTGCAACAATGAGTTCACAAACTATCGCTCCTAGCCCCTCATCGGGCCGCCCCTCCACCCAACCCGTTTTGCACCTCGTGATGCCCGACGCCAGCCTCGCCTCCGTGGCCCAACTCCACCCGCCCCCCCCTGCCCGTACCCCGGAACAGTTGCTCAATCGGGAGCTCTCCCTCCTTGCGTTCCAGCGGCGTGTGCTGGCCCAGGCCGCTGACGAAGGCGTACCGCTGCTGGAGCGGCTGCGCTTCCTGTGCATCGTATCGAGCAATCTGGACGAGTTCTTCGAGATCCGAGTGGCCGGCTTGAAGGAGCAGGTCAAGATGGGCAGCCCCGTGGTGGCGGCGGACGGCATGACCGCCACCGAAACCTTGCGGAAAGTGAGCGACGAAGCCCATCACCTCATCGCCGAGCAATACCAGCTGCTCAATGGGCAGATCCTCCCGGCTCTTGCCGCCGAGGGTGTAGTGTTCCTGCGCCGGAGTCAATGGACCGACTTACAGAGCACCTGGATTCGAGGCTACTTTGTCCGCGAGGTGATGCCAGTGTTGACGCCCATCGGCCTCGATCCGGCGCACCCGTTCCCCCGGGTACTCAACAAAAGCCTCAACTTTGCCGTGGAGCTGGAGGGCCTCGACGCCTTCGGCCGGGATTGCGGGACCGCCATCGTTCAAGCTCCCCGCGCGCTGCCCCGGGTGATACAACTGCCGAAAGAACTGACCGGTGTGGAGTACGGATTCGTGTTCCTCTCCTCGATGTTGCATGCCCATGTGGGGGAACTGTTTGCGGGCATGCGGGTGCTCGGCTGTTATCAGTTCCGCGTGACGCGCAATAGTGACCTCTTCGTGGAAGATGAGGAGATCAAGGATCTGCGCTCAACCTTGCAGGGGGAACTGCCCCAGCGCCACTTCGGCGACGCAGTCCGGCTGGAAGTGGCGGACAACTGCTCCGACGACATGGCCAGCTTCCTGCTCCGCCAGTTCGATCTCCAGCAACAGGATCTTTACCGGGCCGCGGGGATCGTCAATCTGGTACGGCTGATGCAGGTGCCGGACCGTGTGGATCGGCCGGACTTGAAATACGTACCCTTCACCCCGGGCTACCCGGCGGGTCTGGCCAAGGGAGCCAGCCTCTTCGATGTGCTGCGCCGCCAGGACATCCTGCTCCACCACCCGTTCGAAAGCTTCAACCCGGTCATCGAACTGCTGCAAACCGCTGCCGACGACCCGGAGGTCCTGGCCATCAAGATGACGGTGTATCGAACAGGCACCGATTCTGTCTTGATGGAGAGCCTGGCTCGCGCTGCACAGAAGGGCAAGGAAGTATCGGTCGTGGTCGAACTGATGGCCCGCTTCGACGAAGAGGCCAATATCGGCTGGGCGGCGCGGCTTGAGCATGCGGGGGCTCATGTCACCTACGGAGTGGTGGGCTACAAGACCCATGCCAAGATGCTGCTTGTGGTCCGCCGCGAGGAAGAAGGATTGCGGCGTTATGTACATTTGGGAACGGGTAACTACCATCCCCGAACTGCACGCCTCTACACCGATTTCGGACTGATGACCGCAAACGAGCAGATCGGGGAAGATGTGAATGAGGTGTTCACGCAGCTCACGGGGCTTGGCCGTGCGGGCGAACTGCATCACCTGTGGCAGGCCCCGTTCACCCTCCACAGCCGCATGCTTGCCGCCATCCGTGCGGAAACAGAAACCGCCCGCACCGGCGGCAAAGCACGCATCATCGCCAAGATGAACGCGCTGCTGGAACCCGAAGCCATTTCAGCGTTGTACGAAGCATCACAAGCCGGGGTACGTGTGGATCTCATCGTCCGCGGCCCCTGCGCACTGCGTCCGGGCATTCCGGGGCTTTCCGAAAATATCCGGGTACGCTCGGTGATAGGGCGCTTTCTGGAGCATTCCCGCCTGTTCTATTTCCACGCCCAAGGGGAGGAAACCCTACTGCTCTCCAGCGCCGACTGGATGGAACGCAACTTCTTCCGCCGGATCGAACTGGCTTTTCCCATCCTGGATCCCCGGCTGAAGAAACGGGTGATCCGAGAAGGATTGCGTCCTTATCTCTCAGACAATGTTCAGGCCTGGACCATGGAAAGCACCGGCGGCTACCAACGGCGCTCGCTTCGCGGGGTAGCGCGCAGCGCTCAGAGCAGTCTCCTCGCAAGACTTTCCAGCCCTCCCGGATCGGGCTGAAAGTCAGTACCCATAAGCTTTTCCGCCGTTTGGGGCTGCTTGCGGTGATAAGCCGATTCTGATATTAAGCAAGCTCTTTGCCTCCCGATCAACAAATTCGTTAAACCAAATGGCTGAAGACTTCCTCAAGCACGTTGCGCCCTACATTCCCGCTGAAGGCGAGGAATACATGAATAGCAAGCAACTGGCGCATTTCCGCCAGATCCTTGAGACCATGAAGGAAGGGCTCGCGGCAGACATCGAGCGGACCGTGCACACCATGCAGGACGAAGCCCAGGTCTTTGCCGATCCAAACGACCGGGCCAGCCAGGAATCCGACATGGCCCTCGAACTACGCAACCGAGACCGGGAACGCAAACTGATCAAGAAGATCGACGAAACCCTGCAGAGAATCGCTGACGAGGACTACGGCTACTGTGACAGTTGCGGGATCGAGATTGGTCTCAAACGACTGGAAGCTCGCCCCACCGCCACCCTGTGCATCGACTGCAAGACGCTCGAAGAATTTCGGGAAAAGCAGGTCGCCCGTTAGCTGCACAGTATCCATCCAGCCACTTGACAAAAACAATGAAGGGAGCCTCGGCTCCCTTCATTGTTTTGCCGTCCGGTTGCCCGCCACAAGCGGGCAACCATTACCAGGCCAAGCTTAACCCGCAGCCTTCTCTTCCGCGGCAACCGCCTTCATGGACAAACGAATACGGCCCTTCTCGTCGGTTTCCAGCACCTTGACCCGCACCACCTGCCCCTCCTTGAGGTGATCGGCAACGCTGGCAATACGCTCGTTTGCAATCTGGGAAATGTGCAGCAGGCCGTCCTTGCCCGGCAACACACTCACGATCGCACCAAAGTCCAGCAGGCGCAGCACGGTGCCTTCGTAGATCTTGCCCACTTCCACTTCGGCGGTGATCGCCTCGATGCGCTTGCGTGCGACTTCCGCGGCATCGGCGTTTACCGAAGCGATCGTCACGGTGCCATCGTCCTCGATGTCGATCACCGCGCCGGTTTCCTCGGTCAGGGCACGGATCACGGCGCCTCCCTTCCCGATCACATCTCGGATCTTCTCGGGATTGATCTTGATCGTCAGCAGGCGCGGCGCATAGGTGGACACCTCGCCACGATGCTCAGCCATGGAAGCCTTCATCTGATTCAGGATGTGCAGACGAGCCTCGTTGGCCTGCGCCAGGGCAACCTTCATGATCTCCTTGGTGATGCCCTGGATCTTGATATCCATCTGCAGCGCCGTGACACCACCCTCGGTGCCTGCCACTTTGAAGTCCATGTCGCCCAGGTGATCCTCATCACCCAGGATGTCGGTCAACACCGCGAACCGATTGCCTTCCTTGATCAACCCCATGGCAATGCCTGCCACGTGCGCCTTGATGGGCACACCGGCATCCATCAGCGCGAGGGACCCCCCGCACACGGACGCCATGGAACTGGAGCCGTTGGACTCGGTGATCTCGGACACAACACGAATGGTGTAGGAGAAATCCTGGGGTGCCGGCAGCACTGCAGCCAGAGCACGCTTGGCCAGACGACCATGGCCGACTTCCCGCCGCTTGGGGGCCCCAACCCGGCCGCATTCGCCCGTGGCAAAAGGAGGCATGTTGTAGTGGAGCATGAACCGCTCCTTGTACTCGCCGGCAAGCGCATCAATGATCTGCTCATCCCGACCGGTGCCAAGGGTCGCCACCACCATCGCCTGGGTTTCGCCCCGCGTGAACAACGCAGAACCATGGGTACGCGGCAGCACGCTATTGCGAATGACGATGGGGCGTACAGTCCGGGTATCCCGGCCGTCGATCCGCGGCTCGCCGCTCAGGATGCGGCCGCGAACGATGGAGGCTTCGAGTTCGAAGAAGTAGTTCTTGATGGTGTTGACGTCCGGCGCCACAGCGCCTTCGGGCAGATTGGTGGTCAGGGCTTCCACCAGAGCGCTGCGGATTTCACCCACACGCAACGTGCGCGCCTGCTTCTGGGTGATCTGGTAGGCCGCCTGCAAGTCCGCTTGGGCGATCTCCACCATGCGGCCCCACAGCACCTCGTCCTTCGCCGGGGGTTGCCAGTCCCACTCCGGCTTGCCCGCCACCTCCACGAGTTCGTTGATGGCGCCGATCACCGCCTGCATCTGCTCGTGGCCATAGACCACGGCCCCCAGCATCACTTCTTCGGACAACTCGAGTGCTTCGGACTCAACCATCAGAACAGCGGCCTGAGTGCCAGCCACCACCAGATTCAACTGGCTGGTCTTGAGCTGTTCGGCGGAGGGGTTGAGCACGTACTGCCCATCCTGGTACCCCACCCGGGCGGCTCCAATCGGGCCGTTAAAGGGAACACCGGAGATCGCCAAGGCGGCGGAGGCGCCAATCATGGCGGGAATGTCCGGATCCACTTCGGGGTTGAGGGACAAGACGGTCAGCACGACCTGAACTTCGTTGTAGAACCCATCCGGAAACAGGGGGCGAATCGGCCGGTCGATCAGGCGTGCCGTCAGGGTCTCCTTTTCGGACGGACGGCCCTCCCGCTTGAAGAAGCCCCCGGGAATCCGCCCGGCTGCATAGAACTTCTCCATGTAGTCCACGGTGAGCGGGAAGAAGTCCTGCCCCGGGCGCACATCCTTGGCTGCAACCACAGTGGCGAGAACCACCGTTTCATCCATGTTTACGATCACGGCGCCATGCGCTTGTCTGGCGACCTCGCCGGTTTCCAGGGTTACGGTGTTCGAACCGTAGGTAAATGTTTTCTTGTGCGAATTGAACACGTTTGAATCCTATCGAAGCGGTGGCAGGCAAGCTATTGCACCTGCCCCGGAACCTGCCGGCCACGTCCGCCGGCAGAAAAAAACAAAGCCGGCGCACCCACCAGGGGTGCCGCCGGCAATCTTCATTGCCCGACAGGGCAAGAGGGGTGCGCCACGCGGGCAGAATTACTTGCGCAGGCCCAGGCGCTCAATGAGGGCGCGGTACCGGTCAGCATTCGTGCGCTTCAGGTAATCCAGCATCTTCCGGCGCTGGCTCACCATGCGCAGCAGGCCGCGACGGGAATGGTGGTCCTTGACGTTGGCCTTGAAATGCCCGGTCAGATCATTGATTCGCGCCGTCAGCAGCGCAACCTGGACTTCCGGGGAACCGGTGTCGCCCTGAGCGCGCTGGAAGTCGCCAACGATCTTAGCTTTGTCTGCGGTGAGGATAGCCATGGTTGATAGTGTTAGTGTGAGTACTTTTGCGAAGGGCGAGATTCTAGCAGGTGGCGCTTTGAATTCTCAAGTTATTTTGCGGATTCGACACCGAAACGTGACGTCGAAATGAGCCTGCGGGATACCACGCTGCCATCGGTCCGGCAGAGCGCCACACCAATGAAGCCCATGGGCCCGTATACGCGGAACTCAGCCTGAGCGCCCGGCAAAGCGGTTACGTGGGTCTGTCGACCATGTAGCAAGCGCTGCGCTTGGTCCTCATCGAGATGGAGCGCAGGCATTTCACCGAGCAAGGTATCGACTGGAGCGAGCAGGCGCTCTGGAGACGGCGCGGCTCCGAGTCGCTCCAAGGTCACCGCCGCTCCCAGGTTGAGCGCACCAATGGCCGTTCTGCGCAGGGCGATCAAATGCGCTCCGCAGCCGAGCACCCGGCCGATATCCTCGGCCAACGTTCGAATGTAAGTGCCTTTGCTGCAGCGCACGCGGATGCTCACCCTAGGCAAGTCGCAGTTCAAGACGTCGATTTCGTGGATGCACACCTTGCGGGGCTTGCGCTCAACTTCCACGCCCTGGCGCGCATACTCGTACAGAGCGCGACCTCCCTGCTTCAAGGCAGAGAACATGGGTGGCACCTGTTCTACCCACCCTCGGAAACGCGACACCGCCGTCAGGACATCCTTTTCCGAGCAGCGCACGGCCTCTTGAGCAATGACGTCCCCTTCTGCATCGCCCGTGGTGGTAGTTACGCCGAGGAGAAAGGTGGCTTCGTAGCACTTGTCGGCATCAAGAAGCGTCTGGGAAAACTTGGTGGCCTCTCCGAAGCACAAGGGCAACAACCCGGTTGCAAGCGGGTCGAGTGTTCCCGTGTGCCCTGCTTTAGCCGCATTCAGCAGCCGACGGGCGGCTTGCAACGCCCCATTGGAAGACATGCCCAGGGGCTTATCCAACAAGAGCACGCCATCTACTGCATCCCAGGATCTTCTTGCGCCAGGAGGCATTCCTCGAACCTCAAAAAAACAAAGGCCGCCCCGGGGCGGCCCGACCAGGACACAACTGATGCCTAATCCTCCTTGACCGGAGGATGGCTGGCTACAGCCTCGTCGATCAAACGCGACAACCGGTCCCCCCTCTCCACCGACGGATCGAAGGCAAAGTGCAACTCCGGCGTCGTATGAATCCGTATCCGGCGCCCAAGTTCGCGCCGCAAAAACCCGCTGGCACGCCGCAGCCCTGCCAGGATTTCAGGCAGGGCTGCCTCCCCAGCCAGGGTAGTGAAATACACCTTGGCATGAGCGTAGTCGGGACTGACCTCGACATCGGTCAGGGTGATGAAACCCACCCGCGGATCTTTGACCTCCAGCCGGATGAGCTCTGCCAGTTCCCGCTGGATCTGCTCAGCCACCCGTTGCCCCCGGGAAAACTCCTTTGCCATGCCTGCCTTTCAACCCTTACAGCGAGCGCGCCACTTCCTGGATTTCGAATACTTCGAGGATATCCCCCTCCTGGATGTCCGAGTAATTCTTGATGGACAAACCACACTCGAAACCCGCCTTGACTTCCTTCACATCATCCTTGAAGCGCTTCAGCGAATCGAGCTCGCCGGTGAACACCACCACGTGGTTGCGCAGCAAGCGGATCTGAGAACTGCGCTTGACCGTCCCATCGAGTACGTAGCAACCAGCCACCGTCCCCACCTTGGAGATGCGGAAAACCTGACGGATTTCCACGGAACCGATGACGCTCTCCCGCTTTTCCGGCGCAAGCATGCCCGACAGCGCCGCCTTCACATCGTCTACCGCATCATAAATGATGTTGTAGTAGCGGATATCGACGCCAAAGCTTTCGGCGGCTCTCCGGGCATTGGCGTCTGCACGCGTGTTGAAACCGATCACCACCGCCTTGGACGCCTGCGCCAGATTGACGTCCGACTCGCTGATCGCACCCACGGCGGCGTGGATCACCTGCACCCGCACTTCCTCGTTGGAGAGCTTGGCCAAGGCATGCACCAACGCCTCCTGAGAGCCCTGCACATCCGCCTTGATGATGAGCGGCAGGCTCTTTACCTCGCCCTCCTTCATTTGGTCGAGGATGTTCTCCAGTTTTGCCGCCTGCTGCTTGGCGAGCTTCACGTCGCGGAACTTGCCCTGCCGGAACAAGGCGATTTCACGCGCTTTCCGTTCGTCGGCCAGACTCATCGCCTCATCACCCGCAGAGGGCACGTCGGACAGGCCGAGAATCTCCACCGGAATGGAAGGCCCTGCCTCCTGTATCGGGCGACCGTTCTCGTCCAGCATCGCGCGGACACGGCCAAACGTCGCCCCGGCCAGCACCACGTCCCCCCGTTTCAGGGTACCGGACTGCACCAGCATCGTAGCCACCGGGCCCCGGCCCTTATCCAGCCGTGCTTCAATAATCAGTCCCTTGGCCGGCGCCTCGACTGGCGCGGTCAATTCCAGAACCTCCGCCTGAAGCAGAAGATTCTCGAGCAGATCGTCAATCCCGGCACCGGTCTTTGCGGAAACCGGGATGAAAGGCGCATCACCGCCATACTCTTCCGGCACGACACCTTCTGCCACGAGCTCCTGCTTGACCCGCTCCGGATTGGCATCCGGTTTGTCGATCTTGTTCACCGCCACTACCAGCGGCACGCCGGCTGCTTTGGCGTGGTGAATGGCCTCACGGGTTTGCGGCATCACGCCATCGTCCGCAGCCACCACGAGAATCACGATGTCCGTAGCCTTTGCACCCCGCGCACGCATGGCCGTGAACGCTTCGTGGCCCGGGGTATCCAGGAAAGTCACCACACCCCGCTCGGTTTCCACGTGGTAGGCGCCGATGTGCTGGGTGATACCGCCCGCTTCGCCAGCCGCCACCTTGGCGCGACGGATGTAGTCCAGCAAGGAGGTCTTGCCGTGATCCACGTGCCCCATCACCGTCACCACCGGCGCGCGGGGCAGGAGTTCAACGTTCTTTTGCTGCTCGGCAGCCTCACCAAGGAAGGCCTCCGGATCATCCAGCTTGGCCGGCTTGGCGATATGGCCCAATTCCTCCACCACAATCATTGCCGTTTCCTGATCCAGCACCTGATTGATGGTCACCATCGATCCCATCTTCATCAGAGTCTTGATCAACTCGGTGGCCTTCACCGCCATGCGGTGTGCCAGATCAGCCACCGTGATCGTCTCAGGAACGAGCACTTCCCGAACAACCGCCTCGGGCGCCGCCATCGCAGCCGGCTGATCGTCATGATGACGGTGATGGCGACCGCCACCCTTGCCTCGCCAGCCCGAAGTACCTGCATCGCCCCGGGTCTTGATACCCCGTCGTTTGTTCGCGTCCTGCCGGTCATTCGACGGCTTGGCGCCTTTCTTGGGCGCAGCGCTATCGGGACGGGCCGGCTTGTGCAGCGTCTGGCTGCCGGGCTTGGCAGCCGCAGGCGTCGTCGCCGGCCGGCCGGCTGACGGAGTCCGTTCGGCAGCCTCCGCCTTTGCTTTCGCCTCCGCCTCGGCACGACGTCGTGCCTCTTCTTCCGCTTGCCGCTTGGCCTCTTCTTCGGCGCGAACTTTTTCCTCGGCCTCACGCCGAGTTGCCGCCTCGCGCTCCTGCTTTTCCTTCAGTTCCGCCGCCTGCCGCGCGGCCAACTCGGCCTGGCGCAGGGCATCGCGCTCGCGCGCAGCCTGCTCATTGGCATCCACGACCGCGCCGGGCATCGGCGGCGGGGGCTCATCAACCACAGGCGCCGGCACCTCCGGCACCACTGCCGCCTGTTCCGGAACATCCCGTCGCACCAGCACCCGCTTCTTCCGCACCTCGACCTGAATGGTTCGGGCCTTCCCAGAAGCATCGGAACGCTTGATCTCCGAAGTTTCCTTGCGGGTAAGGGTGATCTTGGACTTGGCTTGCGTGTCGCCATGGGACCGACGCAGGTAGTCCAGCAACCTGGTCTTGTCCTGATCGCTCAGGACATCGCTCTCCGCAACCTTGTTGACGCCGGCCTTGCGCAGTTGCTCCAGCAAAACCGAGGCCGGCATTTTCAGCTCGGCTGCGAACTGAATTACATTTGTCTGTCCCATTTTCTGTACCTCCCGACTTATTCGAACCAATGCGCACGAGCCATTGTGATCAGGCTCTTGGCGCGATCGGCGTCGATCTCGGCCATCTCTGTCAGTTCATCCACCGCCAGGTCTGCAAGATCATCCCGCGTACAGATCCCGCCCCGGGCAAGCTTGGCCGCCAATTGCTTGTCCATCCCTTCCAGGCTGAGCAGATCGTCGGAGACCTTTTCCAGTTGCTCCTCGTCGACGATCGCTTCGGTCAACAAAACGTTGCGGGCGCGGTTACGCAACTCATTGACCGTATCTTCATCGAAGGCTTCGATTTCCAGCATTTCGGCCAGTGGCACATAAGCCACTTCCTCCAGCGTGGAAAAACCCTCGCTGATGAGGATGTTCGCCACTTCGTCATCCACATCCAGCTTATCCATGAACAGGTTGCGAATCGCTTCCTGCTCCGCTTCCGTCTTCTGCTGAGACTCGGCAACAGTCATCAGGTTAATGTTCCACCCGGTCAGTTCCGAAGCGAGGCGCACGTTCTGCCCGCTGCGCCCGATGGCGATGGCGAGATTGTCCTCGTCCACCACCACATCCATGCTGTGGGCCTCTTCGTCCACAACGATGCTGTTGACCTCCGCCGGCGCCAGGGCACCGATGACGAACTGTGCCGGATCGGCTGACCACAACACGATATCCACCCGCTCGCCAGCAAGCTCCGTCGTCACAGCCTGGACGCGGGAGCCACGCATGCCCACACAGGTACCGATGGGGTCCACCCGGGGATCATTGGATTTGACCGCGATCTTGGCCCGAACACCGGGGTCACGGGCAGCCGACTTGATCTCCAGCAGACCGTCCTCGATCTCGGGAACCTCAAGCTCAAACAGTTTCATGATGAACTGGGGCGCCGTGCGAGAGAGCACCAGCTGGGGCCCCCGGGGCGACCGATCAACGCGCAGAACATAGGCGCGCACCCGGTCCCCCACCCGCAGGTTTTCCTTGGGAATGGTTTGATCCCGGGGCAACACGGCCTCCAGGCGCCCCACCTCGATTACCGCGTTCCCCCGCTCAATACGCTTGATATTGCCGGACACCAGATGCTCGCCCCGATCAAGGAAGTCCTTGAGCACCTGCTCCCGCTCCGCATCGCGGATTTTCTGGAGAATCACCTGTTTGGCAGCCTGGGCACCCACACGGCCAAACTCGATTGGCTCCAGCGGCTCTTCCACGTAATCGCCCACCTGCACATCAGGCAGCTGTTCCCGTGCGTCGATCAACCCAATCTGGCTCTCATCGTTCTCGACATCCTGGTCGAGCACCACCTGCCAGCGACGGAAGGATTCATAGTCACCGGTTTGGCGATCCACAACAACACGCACATCCGCGTCATCGTGAACGCGCTTCTTGGTTGCGGAAGCCAAAGCGGACTCCAAGGCCGTGAACACGATTTCCTTGCCCACGTTCTTTTCCCTGGCCAACGCATCTACCAAGAGCAGCATCTCTCGACTCATGCAAACCTCCAACCTCGCACGTATTCAGTTAAAACTTCGGAACCAGCCGAGCCCGCTCGATCTGGTCGAGCTCCACGGACATCTCGCCAGCAGCCAGCCGAAGGACGACCTTTCCATCCACCACGCCGGCCAATGCACCCGAAAAGTTGCGCTGACCAGCAAGAGGTACACGCAATTTCATCTGCACATCCTGGCCAACAAAGCGCTCAAAATCCCCAAGCTTCTTGAGCGGGCGATCCAGGCCGGGCGACGAGACCTCCAGCCGGTCGTAATCCACGTTTTCCACCGCAAAAAGCTTGGTCAGGTGATTGCTCACAGTGGCGCAATCCTCAACCGAAATGCCCGAGGGCCCATCGATGAACACCCGGAGCAGACGCCCACGCGGTGACGTTTCAAAATCCACCAGTTCGTAACCCAAGCCTGTGACGGCCTGCTCGATGATCCCAACGAGTTCCATTCCAGCCCTACAAATAAAAAATGGGCGAAACGCCCACTTATAAAAACCTTCGCGGTCCGGCCGCGATCCGACCAGACTGTAGATTATAACCGGCGGCAACCGCCATGTTCAATCATCTTGCGGTTTTTTCTTGGTTTTTTCCGGAATCGCGCGGGGCAGACGGGGGTTTAGCCGGTCAAGGAGCGCCTTGACATCCTCCTCGCCCATTTCCGCCCACATTCCGCGCTTGAGTCTTCGGGGCAGTTCCAGCGGGCCGTAGCGAACCCGCATCAGGCGACTGACCGTCAAGCCCACCGCTTCAAACATGCGACGGACCTCCCGATTTCGGCCCTCGGTAAGCACGACACGGTACCAATGATTTGCGCCGTCGCCCCCTGCGTCAAAGAGCGCACTGAACCGTGCCGAGCCATCCTCCAGCTCTACGCCACTGCACAGGCTTTGCGCGGACTCGCTGGACAGTTGCCCAAGGGTCCGCACTGCGTACTCCCGTTCGAGGTTGGCGCGAGGATGCATCATCCGGTTCGCAAGCTCTCCGCTCGTCGTGAATAGCAGCAGACCGCTGGAGTTGAAATCCAGGCGGCCAATGGCAATCCATCGCCCTCCCTTGACTCTGGGCAGCTTCTCGAACACCGAAGTGCGGCCCTCAGGATCATCGCGGCTGACAATCTCCCCTTCCGGCTTGTGATACATCAGCACACGTGGCAACCGCTCACGAAAGCGCAGGCTCACGAGCCGGCCGTTGACCCGGATCTTGTCCTGGGGCGTCACCTTCTGCCCAAGGTGGGCCGGCTCTCCGTTGACGCTGATCCGCCCGGCAACGATCCATTCTTCCAATTCGCGCCTGGAGCCCAGCCCGAGTTCCGCCAATGCCTTGTGCAAGCGTACAGGCTCAGCTTCCACGCCCGCTGTGGGAGCAGAGCGTCCGCGACGTCCGCTGGCAGCCACCGCCGGCCGAGCACGCCCGGGACCGCGACGAGCCAGTTCAGTTTTCGGAGGGTTCCGCAAGATCCAATACCCTTTCAATCTCAGGTAGCGGCGGCAGCTCTGTCAGGCTGCGCAACCGTAAGTCATCAAGAAAACGCGCAGTGGTGGCATACAAGGAAGGCCGACCCGGCGTTTCCCGATGGCCCACCACATCGATCCAACCCCTTGCTTCGAGAGTCTTTATTACATTGGGCGAAACGCTGACCCCCCTGATGGCTTCGATATCACCCCGAGTCACCGGCTGTCGATAAGCAATTATTGCCAGCGTCTCCAACACCGCTCGCGAGTATCGCCCGACCTTTTCAGGCTTCAGGCGGTCCAGGTAGACCTGAAACTCGGGCCGTGTCTGAAATCGCCAGCCCGACGCCGTGCACAGCAGTTCCACACCCCGGCCGCCCCAGTCCGATCGCAGCTCATCCAGCAGGCGACGCACGAGGTCGGCGCCGGGGTCTTCATCCAGCAGCCGACGCAAGGCCTGGACAGTCAAAGGCTCGCTCGCGGCAAGCAGCACCGTTTCCAGAACCAGCTTCAAGCCTGAAGGATCAAGCATCCGCACCATCCCGCAACCGCACATGAATCGGCGCGAAGGCTTCTGTCTGGGTCAACTCCAGCATCCGCTCCCGTACCAGTTCAAGCACTGCGAGAAAACTCACCACTAAACCCGCCACGCCGGCACCCGCGTCGAACAACTGCTCGAAGAGAACATAGCCACGTCCCTGCAAGGCGCGAAGAATACGCGCCATATGCTCGCGCACGGAAAGTTCTTCCCGCTGCACGCGGTGATGCTGCCTCACCCGTGCCTCACGCATCAATCGCAGCCAAGCGGCTTGAAGTTCGTCAAGCGAGACATTGGGCAAACACACGACTGACTCCCGAGCCACCCACACACTGACCCATTCAAAATCCCGATTCGCTTGTGGCATGGCATCCACCGCAGCAGCTGCGTGGCGGATCTTTTCATACTCAATCAAACGCCGTACGAGTTCCGACCTCGGGTCGTCTTCTTCGCTGGCCACACTCTCGGGTCTGGGCAGCAACATGCGGGACTTGATCTCCAGCAGCATGGCGGCCATCAGCAGGTATTCCGCGGCCAGTTCCAAGTTACGGCTGCGCATCTCCTCGACGTAAGCCAGGTACTGCTCGGTCAATGTTGCCATGGGAATATCCACGATATTCACATTAGCCTTGCGGATCAGGTACAGCAGCAGGTCAAGCGGCCCCTCGAACGCTTCCAGAAAAACCTCAAGCGCATCCGGCGGGATGTACAAGTCCTTCGGCAACGCCGGGAGCACCTCGCCATAGACCCGGGGGGCATGGGGAAGCTCCAACTGCCCACTGGATTGCGAACCCGGGGTGCTCACCCGTAGTTCAACCCCATGGCCTCGCGCACATCGCGCATGGTTTCCTGGGCGAGTTTGCGTGCCCGCTCGCAGCCATCTGCAACAATGTTGCGTACCAAAGAAGGATCATCGATGTAAGGCTGGGCACGCTCCCGCATTTGTGCCTGCTCGGCCAGCACGGCCTCCACCACCGGCTGCTTGCATTCCAGGCAACCTATTCCTGCGCTTCGGCACCCCTGCTGCACCCACTCGCGGGTCGTTTCGTCGGAGTAAATCACATGGAACTGCCACACCGGGCATTTATCCGGATCGCCCGCATCCGTGCGCCGCACCCGAGCCGGGTCAGTCTGCATTGTGCGGATTTTCTTCGTCACCACCTCCGGCTCTTCCCGCAGGAAAATGGTATTGCCGTAAGACTTTGACATTTTCTGCCCATCCAGCCCAGGCATGCGCGAAGCCTCGGTCAGCAAGGCGCCTGGCTCCACGAGAATCAGCTTGCCACCGCCTTCGAGGAAGCCGAAAAGACGCTCGCGGTCGCCCATGCTCAGATTCTGCGTTTCATTGAGGATGGCCCGAGCCTGCTCCAGCGCATCGTGGTCACCGTCCTGCTGGAAACGGGTGCGCAGCTCTTCGTACAACCGCGCCCGCTTGCTGCCAAGCTTCTTGATCGCCTCCCGGGCCTTGGCTTCAAAGCCGGGCTCTTTTCCGTACAAGTGATTGAATCGGCGGGCGATTTCCCGGGTGAACTCGATATGGGGCACCTGGTCCTCGCCCACCGGAACCTTGTCCGCCCGGTAGATGAGGATATCCGCAGCCTGCAGCAAGGGGTAGCCAAGAAAACCGTAGGTCGTCAGATCCTTGTGGGTGAGCTTTTCCTGCTGATCCTTGTAGGTCGGCACCCGCTCCAGCCACCCCAAAGGCGTCATCATCGACAGCAGCAGGTGTAGCTCCGCATGCTCCATCACCTTGCTCTGGATAAAGAGCGTAGCCTGGGCGGGGTCCACCCCCGCTGCCAGCCAGTCCACCAGCATCTCCCAAGTATTCTCCTCGATCTTGCCGGGCTCGTCGTAATCAGTGGTCAGCGCATGCCAGTCGGCGACAAAGAGCAAACAGGGGTACTCCGTCTGGAGCTTGACCCAATTTTTGAGCACCCCGTGGTAATGGCCGAGGTGAAGGCGCCCGGTGGGGCGCATGCCGGAAAGGACACGTTCTGCGTACATGGTGGGGCGTTCTAGAATCCAAACAATACGGCCAGGCCGAACCGGAAAAAGGCCATCAGCGGCCACAGGACAACATCGAGTATTTTGGTGTAGAGCAAGACCAAGAGGATGAAGAAGCCGTAAGGCTCGATCTGTGCGAACTTCCAGGAAAGCTTGTGCGGAAGGAGGCTTACAACCATCCGCCCTCCATCCAAAGGCGGAATGGGCAACAGGTTCAGAAGCATGAGCGAGGCGTTGACTTGAATGCCCGCGTCAGCCATTTTCATCAACGGCAAGGTGTAGGCGTTCTCGGGCAAAGCTACGGCCAGCTTTAGCAACACGGCCCACATGATGGCCAGGAACAGATTTGCGCCGGGCCCCGCCGCCGCGACCCACAGCATGTCCCGCTTGGGATTGCGCAGTCCGCCGAAATTGACCGGCACCGGCTTCGCCCAGCCAAACAGGGGAATCATTGCCCCGGAAACCGCGCCGAGCAAAACGATCAACCCCGGCACCAGGACAGTGCCCACGGGATCGATGTGCTTGATCGGGTTAAGCGTGATCCGCCCCAGCACGTAGGCCGTCGGATCGCCAAAATGGCGCGCGGCATAGCCGTGAGCCGCCTCGTGCAGGGTGATGGCCAGTAAAACCGGCAAGGCCCAGATGGCGATTACGGGAATGATTTCTGACATGGGCAGGAACCGAAAATGGCCGCCGATTCTAGCAGAGCCAACCCGGGGGCACTCAGCCTTCCTCTTCCAGCCCCAGCGGCGCCAACGGGCCCTTACCGCGTCGAACCAGTTCCGGTGACCCCGAGGTGAGGTCGATCACAGAGGTCACTTCTCCGGCACACCCCCCCCCATCCACGACCAGATCAACCAGTTTCTCGAGCCGGGCACGAACCTCCTCCGGTTCGGTCAACGGGTGCTCGTCGCCAGGCAGGATCAGCGTGGAAGTGACCAACGGCTCTTCCAACTCCATCAGCAACGCCTGCACCACCGGATGATCAGGCACCCGCAGCCCGATCGTCTTGCGTTTGGGATGCAGAACCCGTCTCGGCAGTTCTTTCGTCCCCAGCAGGATGAAGGTGTAGCTACCGGGCGTCACCGCCTTCAGAAGTCGATATTGTGCGTTGTCGACACGGGCGTAGGTGGCAATCTCGGAAAGGTCGCGGCAGATCAGGGTGAACTGGTGCCGCTCATCCACCCCGCGAATGCGGCGGATGCGATCGAGGATTGCAGCATCCCCCAGGTGCCCGACCAGGGCGTAGGCTGAATCCGTGGGTATTGCGATCAAGCCGCCACGCCGGACAATATCCGCTGCCTGCCTGATCAATCTGGGCTGCGGGTGCTCCGGATGAACGGTGAAATACTGGGCCATGGGAAACGCGATGGATAAGACTCAAGTGTCAATTGTCACACGGCAAAGCAAATTCCTGTACGCCATTCCACAGACGCGGTGCGGCACTCCAGTCCCCGAGCCCATGCTCAGCGCCCCAGACATTTCCACACCGGGTCGAGATCGGCTGGCAAACCGGCCATCCTGCCCAAATCCACCAAGCTCTCTTCCGGACCATGAAAATCAGAGGCACAGGAGGCCAAGAAGCCAAATTCCCGCGCGTGATGCGCCATGCGGCGGCGAAGCTCCTCGTCATCCGCACCTGAAACAACCTCCAGCGCCCGCCCCCCAAGACGGCGAAACTCGCTCAACAAGCCAACAAGCTCAGCCCCCGAGATGCGATAGCGGCCAGGATGAGCGAGCACCGCCACACCTCCTGCCCCTGTGATCCACCCAACCGCCTCGGCCAGCGTTGCCCACGGGTGGTCCACAAATCCCGGCTTTCCGCGAATCAGGTAGTGCTGGAAAACGGTCCCTACATCCCGGCAATAACCCTGCTCCACCAGGAACCGCGCAAAATGCGCGCGCCCTACGAGCGCCGAACTCTGCGCGAAACGCATGGCTCCCTCGTAAGCCCCGCGAATGCCGATGTTCGCCAGTGCCTCACCCATCCGCAGCGCGCGGCTGTCTCGCCCGCTGCGGATATACGCCAGCCCCGCCTGCAAACCGGCATCATCCAGCGCGACTCCCAGCCCCACCACGTGGACGGTGGTGTCCATCCAGGACACAGAGATCTCCACCCCATTGACGAACTGGACCCCCAGTTCATCCGCGATGCCAGCCGCCTCCACGTTGCCGCCAAGATGGTCATGGTCCGTAAGCGCGAGCAATTCGACACCATTGGCCGCCGCGCGACGCACCACTTCCGACGGACTCAGCAGGCCGTCGGACACACAGGAATGGCAGTGCAGATCCACTTTCATGAGCACGCTCCTCTGCTGTCACTCGCCCCTTTCCCGGGCGAAGCACACAGGAAAGACTCGATCGAGGCCGCCAACAACTCCGGCTGTTCATGGTGAATATTATGTCCGCCCGAGGCAAACACAACGTCCTGCACAGACTTGAAGCACGCCTTGCGGCGCTGATAATCAGCGGGATTCCGCGCGTAGGCTTCCATCACGAAGGAATCGGCGGCGCCAATCCACAAGGTGGGAGCCTCCACCCGCCGCCAGCAGGCCATAGCCTCGTCCAGGCGATACAAAACGGGATTGAGCGCCCGGTGCCAAGGGTCTCCCGCCAGTTCGAATCCTCCCCCCTCTGCGGCAACACCAAGGTGCTCGGCCAGAAAACCCGCTCGCTCGCGGCTAAGCCGAGGATTCTGAGCCATCAGCCGATCCGCCAGCGCCACACGGTCGTCGTACTTTCTGGACGTCATCCCATCCCGCATCTGCCCCAGCCACCGCAAGTAACGACCTGGAGCCTCTTCCGGAGTTGTAGCGGCAAGTCCGAATCCTTCAATGCTCACGAGATGGCTCACCCGCTCTGGCCGTATTCCTGCGTACAGGCAGGCCACGTTTCCGCCCATGCTGTGGCCCACCAAAGGCAGCGGCTGATCGGGCGACAGGACTGCCAGCAAAGCATCCAGGTCCGCCAGGTAATCGGGAAACCAGTAAGGACGCGCCTGCCACGTGCTAAGCCCAAAGCCGCGCCAATCAGGCGCAACCACCCGCCAGTCGCCCCGGAGGGCATCCACCAGAAACTGAAACGACGCCGACACATCCATCCAGCCGTGGAGCAGCACCATCAAGGGCGCCCCCTCCCGCCCCCACAGGCGCAGGTGATAACGGCCGTTCCCCACCTCTACAAAGCGGGAGAAGGATTGCCTGCGCGCAACGGTCGTGACGGATTCCATGTCGGCGATCATAGCAAAGGCGCTTTCTATTGCTTTTGCCGACTCCAAACCTTTATAGTTTTTCGGTCGATCGGGAGAGTGCAACCATCTGGATGCCGCCGAAGGCGCAATACCCGAAACCGCTCAGGCAAAAGGACCGTCGACGGCACTTCAACTCTGGAGAGCGGCTGCTCCGTTCAGGCGCGGCCCACCGAAGGGGCAACATCCTTGCCGGCACCGCGCTGACCCAGGATGCAATCTCTCAGGTACCAAGGACAGAGGGGGCATCGCTGCATTCTGCAGCCGTGCCCCTTTTTTGTTTCCTGGGCCCACGCCCTGTGCGGGCCCACTCACTTCATTCGACGACATGGGAAAACGCACACCTCTATTCGATAGGCACCAAGCCTTGGGCGCCAAGATTGTTGACTTTTCCGGCTGGGACATGCCCATACACTACGGCTCCCAACTGGAAGAACACCATGCCGTTCGCCGTGAAGCTGGCATGTTCGATGTCTCCCACATGCTGCCGGTTGATGTCACGGGCGCTGGCGCCCGCGAATATCTCCGTGCCCTGCTGGCAAACGACGTGGACCGTCTGGGTTATCCGGGCAAAGCGCTATACAGCTGCATGCTGAAGCCGGACGGCGGCGTCGTGGATGACCTGATCGTCTATGGTTTCGGGGCGGAGGACTATCGCGTCGTGGTAAACGCCGGAACTGCCGACAAGGATCTGTCGTGGATGCGCGGCCAGGCGCAACAACTGCGCGGCACCAACGTCAGCATCACCGCCCGGCGCGATCTTGCCATGGTGGCCGTGCAAGGCCCTCAGGCCCGGGAGCGATTCTGGCAGGCGGTCCCTTCAGCCCGGCAGGCAACCGAAACGCTCAAGACGTTTTCTGCCGCGCGTGTCGACGACCTGTTCATTGCCCGTACCGGGTATACAGGAGAAGACGGCTTCGAGGTGATGGGTAGCGAAGAACGCATCCAGCGCTTGTGGGACGCATTACTCGCCGCCGGAGTCCGCCCCTGCGGTTTGGGTGCCCGGGACACCCTGCGCCTTGAAGCGGGAATGAACCTCTACGGGCAGGATATGGACGAAGCGGTCTCCCCCCTGGACGCTGGACTGGCCTGGACAGTAGACCTGCGGGATCCCGCTCGGGTGTTCGTTGGCCGTCAGGCACTGGAAAGTGACGGGAGCCGAGCCGCCTTTCTCGGACTCGTCCTGCTGGACAAGGGCGTGCTGCGCGCCCACCAGAAAATCTCCACCCCCGCGGGTGCGGGCGAAACCACTAGCGGCAGTTTCTCGCCGACGCTCGGGCAATCAATTGCGCTCGCCCGCCTGCCGTTATCCATGAATCCTGGGGACACGGTTCAGGTGCAGATCCGCGACAAACTGCTGAACGCCCGGGTCGTGCGCCCGCCTTTCGTGCGCAACGGCAAAGCCCTTGTGTAATCCCGATCAACCCAAGAACCCTCAGCCACATAGGACACCACATGAACACCCCTGCCGAACTCAAGTACACCAAGTCGCACGAATGGGCAAAACTGGAAAGCGACGGCACCGTGACTGTTGGCATCACCGACCACGCCCAGGAAGCATTGGGTGACATCGTTTTTCTGGAACTGCCCGATGCAGGCCGAGCCCTGGCCAGCGGCGAGGAATGCGCCGTCGTGGAATCCGTCAAAGCCGCATCCGACATCTATGCCCCGATTGCAGGGGAAGTGGTCGAAGCCAACCAGGCAGCAATCGACGCCCCCGAATCCGTAAACCAGGCCCCCTACGGCACTTGGCTGTTCCGTCTGCGCCCGGACAACGCCGCCGACCTGAATGCCCTGCTTGACGCGACGGCGTACGCTGCCGCTGTCGACGCCGAAGAACATTAAGCGTTTCCTCTAAGCCCCGATCCGTGCTGGCATCCAGCCGGCAGGGGCGTACTTGCCCTGACACGAGGTTACCAATGCCTTTCATTCCTCACACGGCTCAAGATGTGAAGGAGATGCTGCAAGCCATCGGCGTCCCTAGCATTGATGCCCTGTTCGACGAGATTCCGGCGGAACTGGCCGCCCCTTCGCTGCATTTGCCCCCCGCGCTTTCGGAAATGGCAGTCACCCGCCTCATGATGGAGCGGGCTGAGCTGGACGGGCGGCCCCTCAATTTCATCGGCGCTGGCGCCTACGAACACCACATCCCCGCCGCAGTCTGGCAAATCGTCACACGGGGGGAGTTCTACACCGCCTACACCCCCTATCAAGCAGAAGCCAGTCAGGGAACGCTGCAGCTCCTGTACGAATGGCAGACCATGATGGCCAGCCTGACAGGAATGGACGTCTCCAATGCCAGCCTCTACGACGGAGGTTCCGCCCTGTCCGAAGCGATGCTGATGGCGGTGCGCTCGGTCAAAGGCAATGTTCGACGGATCCTGGTGGCTGCAAGCCTGCACCCCCTTTACCGGGCGGCCTGCCAAGCCATTGTCGGCCAGCAAGGCATTGAGCTCGTCGAGGTCGGTTTCGGCAGCGACGGCCGCATCGATCGCTCAGCCCTGGAACACGCCGCAGCTACGCCATTCGCCGCGCTGGTCATCCCGCAACCCAATTTCTTTGGCGTGATCGAAGAGCCCGATGCCCTCACCGACTGGGCGCAGCAGAAAGGGGCCCTCGTGATTGCCGTGGCCAACCCACAGGCGCTGGCATTGCTCACCCCGCCAGGGGAATGGGGGTCCAAGGGCGCGGACATCTGCTGTGGCGACGCGCAGCCCCTGGGCATTCCCATGTCTGGCGGCGGCCCGTTCCTTGGCTATCTCACGGCCAAGAAGGCCCTCGTCAGGCAAATGCCGGGCCGGATTATCGGCAGAACGGTGGACCTGGACGGAAAAGAAGGTTTCGCGCTCACCCTGCAGGCCAGAGAGCAGCATATCCGCCGCTCCAAGGCCACTTCCAACATCTGCACCAACCAGGGCTTGATGGTAACTGCGGCGACGATCTACATGGCCATCACCGGTCCAGCGGGCTTGGCCAATGTAGCCGGGGCCAGCCATGCCGCCAGCGAGAAACTCGCCCAACTCGCCACAGGGATACCCGGCGTCACGCGCCTGTTCGCCAGCCCGTCGTACCACGAACACGTGCTCTGCCTGCCCAAGCCCGTGGCACCGGTGCTCGCGAAACTGGCAGCGAACGGCATCCTGGGTGGTTACGATCTCAGCGCCCACTACCCCACGCTGGGCAACGCGCTTCTGGTTTGTGTCACCGAAACCAAGTCGGACGACGATCTGCAACGCTACATCGGCGCGCTGGCCGATGCCCTCAAGGATTGAGACCCCCATGCTGATCTTTGAACATTCCCGCCCTGGCCGGGGTAACACCCACCAAGCTCCCCAGCCAGTGTCTGCGGCGGCCATTCCCGCCCATCTGCGTCGCAAATCCGCCCCCCTGTTGCCCGAGGTGTCGGAACTGGATGCCGTACGCCATTACACGCGCCTGTCCCAGAAAAACTTCTCCATCGACACCCAGTTCTATCCCCTGGGGTCGTGCACCATGAAGTACAACCCGCGAGCGTGTAACAGTTTGGCGTTGCTACCGCAGTTCCTGGCCCGCCATCCCCTGGCGCCGTCCTCGACAGGACAGGGATTTCTGGCTTGTTTGTACGAATTGCAGGAGATCCTCAAGGAAGTGACCGGCATGGCCGGCGTTTCCCTCTCCCCCATGGCGGGCGCTCAAGGCGAATTTGCCGGCGTAGCCATGATTCGCGCTTATCACGCCGCCCGGGGTGATGCCGCGCGCACGGAAATCATCGTTCCCGATGCCGCCCACGGCACCAACCCGGCCACTGCGACCATGTGCGGCTACACGGTTCGAGAGATTCCCACCGACCGGGACGGCAACGTCGATCTGGAAGCCTTGCGCACTGTGGTTGGCCCCAAGACCGCGGGCCTGATGCTGACGAACCCCTCGACCTTGGGTGTTTTCGAGCAGTCCATCGTCGAGATTCAGAAGGTCGTGCATGCCGCGGGCGGCCTCAGTTACTACGATGGCGCCAACCTGAACGCCATCCTCGGGAAAGTGCGCCCTGGGGACATGGGATTCGACGTCATCCACATGAACCTGCATAAAACCTTCTCCACCCCCCACGGTGGCGGCGGCCCGGGCGCAGGTGCCGTGGGTGTGAGCAAACGGCTCCTGCCGTTCCTGCCCATCCCCCTCGTCGGCAAGGATGACACGGGCTACCGCTGGCTGACCGAGCAGGATCTGCCGCAGAGCATCGGACGGTTGTCTGCGTTCATGGGCAACGCCGGGGTGCTGCTGCGCGCCTACGTCTACGCCCGGATGCTTGGTGCGGAAGGCATGACCCGTGTTGGAGAATTCGCCACACTGAATGCCAACTACTTGGCGAAAGAACTCGAAAAAGCCGGCTTCAAGCTCGCGTTCCCCAACCGCCGGGCGAGTCACGAATTCATCGTGACCGCCAAGCCCATCAAGGAGGAAACCGGGGTGATCGCAATGGACATCGCCAAACGTCTTCTGGACTATGGCTTCCATGCTCCCACCACCTATTTTCCCTTGCTCGTGCCCGAGTGCCTGCTGATCGAACCCACCGAGACCGAGTGCCGGCAAACGCTCGACGATTTCGTCAAAGCCATGTCAGCCATCGTTGCCGAAGCACGCAGCAATCCGGATCTGGTGAAAGGGGCTCCCCATACCCTGCCCGTGCGCCGACTCGATGACACCAAAGCCGCCCGGGAACTGGATTTGACCTGGACACCGACAACCGCTTGATAATCCAGACAGCTCAGGGGGCCTCGGCCCCCTGCAGCATGATTTGGCGGAAATGAAGGGGCTTGTTATGATCGCGGCCCGATTCGCGCAAGTCGCTCCCTATCCTCTTCAGCCAACACCGCCATGCCCGTCTTTTCTCTCGGAAACAAGGCCCCCCAATTCCAGGGCCCCTGCTGGATTGCCAGCAACGCCCATGTGGTGGGCGATGTGATTCTCGGCACCCATGCGAGCATCTGGTACAACTGCGTCCTGAGAGGCGACAACGATCCGATCACAATTGGCTGCCATAGTAACGTCCAGGACGGCTCGGTACTGCACACGGACGACGGCGTCCCCCTTACGCTGGGGGATCATGTCACCGTTGGTCACATGGCCATGCTCCACGGCTGCCGGGTCGGGGACGGTTCTCTGATCGGAATCAAGTCCGTGCTGCTGAACAATTGTGTGATTGGCCGGGAATGCCTGATTGGCGCGAATACCCTGATCCCCGAAGGCAAGGTGATCCCGGATCGTTCGCTGGTGCTGGGGTCACCGGGACGGATTATTCGTCAGTTGACCGATGACGAGGTCGCCAAGCTCTATCTGAGTGCCGAAAACTACGTCAAGAACTGGCAGCGGTACGTGCAGGACTTGGGCAACGCATCGCTATAGAGGCGCGGCCGCCAGCTTATCCAGCCGGCGAGCGGACCGCGTCAGCCCAACAGTTGGGCGTCTCGTACAACCGGACCCGCTCCAGCCGCAGGTGATTGCCATAGGTATCCCGATATACCGGGTCGAGGCGGGAAAAAGCAATTGCTGCAAGGTTCTCTGCGGTCGGAACAACTTCGAGGACAACCGTCTTGTGGCCTTCGAGCGACGACAGGAACTCCACCACCCTCACGTCTCCCCGATAAACCAGGAATGCGTGATCCCACTCATCCACCAGGTGCTGCTGGGCGATCCGCTTGACGTCCGAAAAGTCCATCACCATCCCGTTCGCCTCGCAACCGTCCATGCGAATGATCTCGCCGGACAAGGTAATCTCGAGAGCATAGCGATGACCGTGCAGATGCTTGCACTGACTTTTGTGATCAGGAATCCGGTGCCCGGCATCGAACTCCAAGCGACGGGTGATTTGCATCGTGGTGTGAACCGCTGAGAGGGGGCGCGATTGTATCATTCCCGGCCTGACGATTACGCGAACCACCCCCAGCCCTAATGGAAGCAGCATCCAGACTTACCGTTGCCGACCACAGTCGAGACTGCGCCGGACTTACCTATGTGTATCCGGTCGTATCCCGACGTGCCAAAGGCGTATCCCTTGGCATCAATCTCAACCCGAACAACGCCTGCAACTGGCAATGTGTGTACTGCCAAGTGCCAGGGCTTGTACGTGGCAACGCCCCCCCCATTGATCTGCAAGTTCTCGAACGAGAACTGCGCCAGATGCTCGATGCGATCTGCCTTGGCGACTACCTCGCTCAGCATGCCCCCCCTGACAGTCAGGCTCTTAGGGACATCGCGTTCTCAGGCAACGGGGAACCCACAAGCGCGAAGGAATTCGCTGAAGCCGTTCAACTCGTCGCCCGAATACGAGCAGACTATGACATCGCCTCTGAGGTGAAGACTCGACTGATCACCAACGGGAGCCTCCTGCACCAGCCATCGGTTCAGGAAGGAATCTCAATACTCGAAGCAATCAGCGGGGAAGTGTGGTTCAAGCTGGACACTCCGGACCCTGCTCGGGCGCGATACATCAATGGCACCCCCCGGCAGACTTCCCGGCATATTGCCAACCTGCTCACGTGCGCCCAACTGTGCCCAACATGGGTCCAGACCTGCCTCTTTCGAACAGGGGGAGAACTATCCCTTGGCGATCCCCTGCGCTACGCGGACCTTCTCGCCCCGCTCGCCCCCCACATCCGTGGCGTACTGCTCTATGGCCTGGCCCGCCCGTCCATGCAATCGTCTGCGTCACTTCTGGAACAGGCTACGCCTGAAGACTTCAACTCGATCGCCCAAGTCCTCCGGAACAGGGGGATCTCCGTGCAGATTACCCCCTGAACACCAATACAGGCGTTAGGCTGCCTTCTTGCCCTTGGCCCGCGCCTGCTTTTTTAAATTCTTGAACATCTCGGGATCCGTGGCCTTCAAGTATTCAACCACTTCGAAATCTTCCCGTTTGATCTTGTCGATGTCGATGTGCTCGACATGCACCAGCCGCAATAAAGCCTGAACCGGCTTGGGGATATTGCGCCCACTTTCGTAACGCGATCCGCCGCTCTGAGTCACGCCTATTTTCGACCAGAACTGGGACTGGTTCATACCCAGTTTGCGACGGATTTCCCGTACGTCAATATTTTCAGCGACTTTCATGTAATCATCCTCACTATGCTATCGGAGAACTAACCGACCTCTGCCCGACGAAACAAACTATAACTAAAGTTATAGTACGAAAAGTATAAACCACTATTCGGCGGACATACACAACATTTTTGTAACAAATGCCATGCTCCTGCAACGACCAAAACGCAACCCGATAGCGATACTGCTACGCAGCAACGCCTGATAGCCTTACGGAACCATCCGAATCCGGTAGAATCGGAAGCTTTTTACGTACCATCGGATATCTACAATGGCCTTGATCGTTCAAAAATACGGCGGCACTTCGGTCGGCTCCCCAGAGCGGATCAAGAACGTGGCGCGTCGTGTTGCCAAATGGCGAGAGCAGGGTCACCAACTCGTGATCGTTGTCTCGGCCATGAGTGGTGAAACAAATCGGTTGATTGCGCTGGCGAAGGAAATCCAGGCAACCCCTGACCCACGCGAACTCGACGTGATCGTTTCCACTGGCGAGCAGGTCACGATCGGGCTGCTCTGCATGGCGCTCAAGGAAATCGGCATTCCCGCCCGTAGCTACACCGGGGGGCAAGTGAAAATCCTGACGGATGACGCCCATACCAAAGCTCGCATCGTGAGCATCGACGACGCACCGATCCGCCAGGATCTGGACTCAGGCCACGTGGTCGTTGTCGCGGGCTTTCAGGGCGTCGATGCAGGCGGGAACATCACCACCTTGGGACGAGGTGGATCGGATACCACCGGCGTTGCCTTGGCGGCAGCCCTCAAGGCCGACGAATGCCAGATTTACACCGACGTCGACGGGGTTTATACGACTGACCCCCGCATCGTTCCCGAAGCACGGCGCCTATCCCGCGTAACCTTCGAAGAGATGATGGAGATGGCCAGCCTTGGTTCGAAAGTGCTGCAAATTCGATCGGTTGAGTTTGCCGGAAAATACAAAGTACGGCTTCGCGTGCTATCCAGCTTTCAGGAAGGGGGTGAAGGCACCCTCATTACGTTTGAGGATGATTTGAACATGGAAAAACCCATCATCTCCGGCATTGCATTCAACCGGGACGAAGCCAAGCTCACCGTACTCGGCGTTCCGGACCGGCCCGGTATTGCCTATCAAATACTCGGCCCGGTCAGTGAAGCCAACATTGACGTGGATATGATCATCCAGAACGTTGGCCATGATGGGCTCACGGATTTTTCATTCACCGTAAATCGGGGTGATTACGAGAAGGTCTTGGGCATCCTGAACGAGGTCAAGGCTCACACCGGGGCACGGGAAATCATTGGCGACAGCAAGATGGCCAAAGTATCCGTTGTTGGTGTTGGCATGCGCTCCCACGTAGGGATCGCCAGCAAGATGTTCCGGGCGCTGGCTGAAGAAGGCATCAACATCCAGATGATCTCGACCTCGGAAATCAAGATTTCCGTCGCGATTGACGAAAAGTATCTGGAGCTGGCGGTTCGCGTGCTGCACAAAGCTTTTGAACTGGACCAACTCGGTGCGTGAACCCACTGGGAGGATTGACGTAACCGCGCCTCCCAACGTATGATCCCGCTTCTTTGGAGAGATGGCCGAGAGGTCGAAGGCACTCCCCTGCTAAGGGAGCATAGGGCCAAAAAGCTCTATCGAGGGTTCGAATCCCTCTCTCTCCGCCAGAAATAAAAAAGCAGCCTTAAGGCTGCTTTTTTATTTCTGGGACTTGAAGGTTCAATCAGCCTCTTCAATCCAAGTCATCTGGATAGCCTCCAGAATCTTCTCCCCGCAACGATCTTCCTTGTCATCGAATCCGTCCAGAGCCATTACCCAGCGCATGAGGTCGGTAAACCGTACCGCCTTCGGATCAACGTCAGGATGAGTATCCGCCAAGGCAATGGCGATTTCACGGGTATCAGTCCATTTCATGAGCGCTTGCCCTCCTTGACCATATTGATCGTGTACTTCGGGATTTCCACCACCAGATTGGCGGTACCAACGAGCGCCTGACAGGACAAGCGGGAGGTCGGTTCCAGCCCCCAGGCTTTGTCGAGCAGATCCTCCTCCGTTTCGTCGGCCTCGGCCAAGTTCTCAAATCCTTCGCGGATCACTACATGGCAGGTGGTGCACGCACAGGACTTTTCGCATGCATGCTCAATTTCGATGCCATTGGTCAGCAACGCATCGCACAGGGATACACCTGGCTGAGCCTCAAGCACCGCGCCATCAGGGCACAACTCAACGTGGGGTAATACGATAATCTGGGTCATGGGTCGAGGGGGTTCAAATCCCGAGTTCATCCAATTTGTGACCAGCGAGCGCCTTGCGGACACTTCTGTCCATACGCCGGGCGGCAAAATCGTTTGTCGCCGCATTCAAATCAGCCGTACGAGTCTTCAGCGTTGCCGCATCTGCTTGTTCCACCGCAGCCAGCAACGCCGCCAGACTCGAATCCAGGCTCAAGCGCTCTTCCGCAGCCAGCAAATCGGCGTCTGCTGCCAATGCAACCTCCGTGGCTTCGATCAACCTCCGGGCCTCCAATCGCGCCTCGGCAAGCGAACGGGCGGAAACGTCCTCTCGCGCGTGTTCGATGGAGTCTCTGAGCATACCCGCGATTTCGTCATCAGAAAGCCCATACGACGGCTTGACCTGAACAGAAGCCTCGACGCCCGAAGACATTTCCCGGGCGGAAACGGAAAGCAGCCCATCTGCATCCACCTGAAATGTGACACGGATACGAGCCGCCCCCGCTGCCATGGGGGGAATACCCCGCAACTGGAAACGGGCCAAGGACCTGCAGTCTGAAACCAGTTCCCGTTCCCCTTGCACCACATGGAAAGCCATTGCGGTCTGGCCATCCTTGAAGGTAGTGAAATCCTGCGCCTTGGCAATCGGAATGGTGGAATTGCGGGGAATCACTTTCTCCACCAATCCCCCCATCGTTTCCAGCCCGAGGGAGAGCGGGATGACATCAAGAAGCAACCAGTCATCTTCGGCTCGCCTGTTGCCGGCCAGAATGTTGGCTTGAATGGCTGCCCCAAGAGCCACAACCTTATCTGGGTCCAGATTGGTTAGAGGATCCTGATTGAAGAAGCCGGCCACCGCTTGCTGTATTTGAGGCATCCGGGTCGCACCGCCTACCATCACGACCCCCTTGACCTCGTCTGACGTCAGCCCTGCATCCCGAAGGGCTTTACGCATGGGAACCAGCGTCTTAGCCACCAGATGGGCCGAGATTCCGGTGAGCTCGACTCGGGTCAGCACCAAATCCACCACTTCGCCTGAAACGAGACGAGCATAGACCCGCGTCTCGTCCTCAGACGACAGGCGTTCACGCGCCTGTCGAGCAACGACGTAAAGCCTGCGCATGTCTTCGGCACAGGGGGGCGCAATCCGCGCGTGATCGAGAATCCAACAGAAGACCCGGTGGTCAAAATCGTCCCCCCCCAGCGCAGCATCCCCTGCCGTGGCAATCACCTCAAAAATGCCGCGGGAAAGACGCAGGATGGAGATATCGAACGTCCCCCCCCCGAGGTCATACACTGCATAGATACCTTCTGCGGCGTTATCAAGCCCATAAGCCACTGCCGCCGCGGTCGGCTCATTCAACAGGCGAAGCACGTTCAGCCCCGCCAGTTTTGCTGCATCCTTGGTTGCCTGGCGCTGAGCATCGTCAAAATAGGCGGGGACTGTGATCACCGCACCTGTAAGCTCCCCCCCCAGGCTCGCCTCGGCCCGCGCCCTCAATACCTTCAGGATGTCCGCGGAAACTTCGACGGGGCTTTTGACACCCTGAATGGTGCGCAGCCGAACCATTCCTTCCCGATCCACGAAGTCATAAGGCATGGCCTCAATGTGAGCCACATCGGCCAAACCACGTCCCATAAAACGCTTGACGGAAACAATCGTGTTCTTGGGATCGACGACTTGCCGGCCAAGGGCCCCATACCCTACCTCGATGCCACCATCGGACAGATAACTCACTGCCGAGGGCAGCAAGGCACGTCCTTGCTCGTCATTCAACACGGTGGCGATGCCGTGCCGCACCGTTGCCACCAGGGAATTGGTCGTACCAAGATCTATGCCCACGGCCAAACGGCTACGGTGGGGCTCCGGCGAAGCTCCCGGCTCGGAAAGTTGCAGCAGGGCCATCCCTTATTGCTCCAGCGCTTCAATCGCCTCGGCGATATCGTGTTCAAGTTTTTCGACAAACATCAACTTCCGCGCCAACTCAGCCCCCCCGGCATAGTCCCGGGTGTCATCCAGCAATTGCTCCAACTCCCCCACCATCGCCTTGCGCCTTTGCCGCGAGCGGTGGAGCAAGGCATCCAGTTCGTCCACATCGCCAGCACTTCTGGCCTCCTCCACCGCTTCACGCCACTCCATCTGCTCCATCAGGAACACAGGGGGCATCGCGGTATTGGTTTCGGCCTGCAGCGCCGTCTGCTGGAGTGACAGGAGATACACCGCCCTTTTTAGCGGATCTTTCAGCGTTTGATAGCCTTCGTTGACGCGGGTGGCCCACTGCATCGACAAACGCTTCTCGCTATCCGACAAGTGCGCGAAACGGTCTGGGTGCACCTGCGCCTGCAAATCCAGATAAGCGCGTTCCAGCACCGGCACATCTATCCGGAAAGTGCGCGGCAAACCAAAAAGGGAAAAAAAATCCTGCTCGAAATGGGGCGTCATTGTGATAAGCGCTTTGGTTGGAAGGCATTGCATCGCCAGCAGGCTTACTGCCAAGGACGGATCAAACGTTAAAGCTCTCGCCGCAACCGCACTGATCCTTCACGTTCGGGTTGTTGAAACGGAATCCCTCATTCAAGCCTTCCCGAACGAAGTCCAGCTCCGTTCCGTCCAGATACGGCAAGCTGCGGGGATCGACGATGACTCTCACCCCGTGACTCTCGAAAATGAGATCGTCGTCCTCAACCGCATCGGCATACTCCAGTTTGTAGGCCATCCCTGAACACCCGGATGTCTTGACGCCCAAGCGAACGCCGACCCCCTTGCCCCGCTTGACCAGAAAAGCCTGCACATGCCTCGCAGCACGCTCGCTCATCGTGACCGCCATTTCTGCCCCCGATTACTCGTCGCCGTGTTTTTTCTTGTAATCCGCCACCGCAGCCTTGATCGCATCTTCAGCCAGGATGGAACAATGAATCTTGACGGGTGGCAAAGCCAACTCCTCGGCGATCTGCGTGTTCTTGATCTCCATGGCCTGTTCCAGCGTCTTGCCCTTGACCCATTCGGTCACCAGGGAGCTGGAGGCAATGGCCGATCCGCAGCCGTAAGTCTTGAATTTGGCATCCTCAATCACGCCGTCCTTGCCGACCTTGATCTGCAATTTCATTACGTCGCCGCAGGCGGGCGCACCCACCATGCCGGTGCCCACATCGTCGTCGCTCTGGCCGAAAGAACCCACATTGCGGGGATTCTCATAGTGGTCCAAGACTTTGTCGCTATATGCCATTTCCTACTCCTTCAAACCCGGTCAGAACACCCAGCCAGCCACCTTCAGTGCGCCGCCCACTGAACGGTACTGAGGTCCACGCCTTCCTTAACCATTTCCCATAGCGGCGACAGGTCGCGCAACTTGCCCACCTTGCCATGCAGGAGACTGATCGCGTACTCCACTTCTTCCTCGGTCGTGAAACGGCCAAGGGTGAAGCGAATGGAGCTGTGCGCAAGTTCATCATTGCGTCCGAGAGCCCGCAGCACATAGGAGGGCTCCAGACTTGCGGAGGTACAGGCAGACCCGGAAGACACCGCCACATCCTTGATCGCCATCATCAGGGACTCGCCCTCCACATAGGCAAAACTCACATTCAGATTGTGTGGCACCCGGTGTTCCAGGTCACCATTCACATAGATCGCTTCCATATCGGACAACCCGTCAAGCAGGCGGTCTCGCAGGGCAGCAATACGACGGTTTTCCTCCGCCATCTCTTCCCGTGCGATACGGAAAGCCTCGCCCATTCCCACGATCTGGTGGGTCGCCAAGGTGCCGGAGCGCAACCCGCGTTCATGCCCGCCGCCATGCATCTGCGCCTCAAGCCGAATGCGGGGCTTGCGCCGAACATACAGTGCACCAATCCCCTTGGGGCCATAGGTCTTGTGCGCGGAGAACGACATCAGATCCACCGGTAGCGCCTGCAGATCAATCGCAACCTTACCGGTTGCTTGCGCCGCATCCACATGGAAGATCGTTCCGTTCGCCCGGCAAATGGCACCCAACTCCGCGATGGGCTGGATTACGCCGATCTCGTTATTGACGAACATGACCGACGCCAGGATTGTGTCCTTGCGTAGCGCAGCCTTGAACGCGGCAAGGTCCACGAGACCGTTTTCCTGCACATCCAGGTAAGTCACCTCAAAACCGATCCGCTCCAGCTCACGACAGGTGTCCAACACCGCCTTGTGCTCGGTCTTGACCGTGACCAGATGCTTGCCCTTCCCTTGATAGAAGTGGGCCGCACCCTTGATGGCGAGATTGTTCGATTCAGTCGCGCCGGAGGTCCACACAATCTCCTTTGGATCAGCATTGACGAGCGCAGCAACCTGAACCCGGGCCTCCTCCACCGCCCGCTCGGCCTCCCACCCATAAGCGTGGGAGCGGCTGGCCGGGTTGCCAAAATGCTCTACCAGATAGGGGATCATCTTTTCCGCCACACGGGGATCCACCGGCGTGGTCGCGGAATAATCAAGATAAATTGGGAATCTCAACATTTCTACTCTCTTTCACTCGGTCGCTACGCCCTGCATCCTCAAACCGACAGAGCAGACAAACCCTTCAACGCTTCACGTAGTTGCGCCACAGCCTGGACCAGCCCACCAACGTCCCGCTCGGAATTCCCGGCGCCCAGGCTTACCCGAACCGCACAACGCGCCATACCGGGCTCCACCCCCATCGCAAGCAGCGACCTGGACGGATCTGGCGACGCACTGGAGCACGCCGAGCCGCTTGCCACCGCAAAGCCCATCCGATCCAGCTTTGCCACCAGCGTTTCGCCGTCAAGATGCTCCAATGCGAAGAACGTTGTGTTGGGCAACCGGGCAGCACCGGCACCGAACACTACCGCGCCCAGCGCAACCAAATCATGTTCAAGCCGATCTCTCAACGCGGACAAGCGCTGCGCCTCACCTTCAAGCCGCTCCACAGCGAACTGGCAGGCGGCTCCAAACCCGACGACACCCGCCACATTCTCTGTCCCTGAGCGGATTCCCCGCTCCTGGCCGCCCCCCGCCACGAGTGGCTCCAGATCCACCCGGCGGGACACCACCAGGGCGCCCACACCAGCCGGGCCACCAACTTTGTGCGACGAAATGGTCAGCCCATCCACACCCAACTGGCGGAAATCGACCGGGATCTTGCCAAGTGCCTGCACCCCATCGGAATGCAACCACCCCCCATACCGCCGGACGGCAACCGACAGCCCACTCAAATCTTGAAGCACCCCAGTCTCATTGTTCGCCCTCATCACCGAGACAATGGCGGGCTTGAACGCAAGAGTCTCGCTCAGCGCATCCGCTCGAAGCACTCCTTGCGCATCCACTGGCAGTTCTCTAACGGCCCACCCCTGCCTGCCCAACTGACGGGCGGGCTCGCGCACGCACGGATGCTCGGTGGCACCCACCGCCACCACGCCAGGCTTGCACCGACCGGCGCAACCCTTGATGAACAAGTTGTTGGCTTCAGACCCCCCGCTGGTGAATACCACCTCACCGGTCTGGGCCCCAACCGCCGCCGCTACCCGGGCCCGCGCGTCCTCCACCGCCTGCCGGGCAGCGCGCCCGTACTCATGACGGCTTGACGCATTCCCGAACCTGCGACCCAGCCAAGGCATCATCGCTTCCAGCACCCGCTCCTGAAGCGGAGCCGTCGCGTTGTAATCGAGGTACGCGGGGGCGAACATGGATATGCCTTCAGGCAGAAGCCAGCACCTCACCCCGCCGCCGGCCCGCCCCCTTGCGCGGCCTCTCGTCCAGCAACAGGCTACTGCCATCCATGCGCAATTGTTGAGTGCGCACCAGGTCAGCGAGGGAAACCGAGTTCAAATACTCGAACATCTTGCGATTGAGGTTGGCCCACAGGTCGTGGGTCATGCACTGATGTTCTTCCTGGCAGTTCTCTTGACCACCGCACTGGGTGGCATCGAGAGGCTCATCCACGGCAACGATGATGTCGGCAACGGTAATCTCTTCCATCGTTTTTGCCAGGCAATAGCCACCACCCGGACCACGCACGCTGGCCACCAACTGGTGACGTCGGAGCTTTCCGAACAACTGCTCCAGGTAGGAAAGGCTGATCTTCTGCCGCTCGCTGATCCCTGCGAGCGTCACCGGACCGTCGCCCTGGCGCAACGCGAGATCAATCATGGCCGTGACCGCGAAACGCCCTTTTGTGGTAAGCCTCATATTGACTGGTCTCCTGTGGGGTTGGGAGTGGGGCTGGGCTATAACCTACTATTTTTATCAAGCTTATAAGCCACCGCCAGATTAGTCAACGATTTTACTCAGGTATTTCGGATCGAACGCGTCATGCTCGGCCAGATCATCGTCGACAGTCACACCAGCCTGTTGCAAACGCTTGAGCAAGGCGGCCATGCGCCGATCGGTTTCCACCGCGTGGTCAAGCAGCCCATGAATAGCCTTGGCCAGCGGGTCATCAAGGTCGCGGGTCACGCCATAGGCCTGAAAACCCATCTCCTCCGCCTTTTGCGCGCGCGCCTGCTCCTTGGCGGGCTCAACGACACGAGCCGGATTACCTACCGCCGTTGCCCCCTCGGGCACAGGCTTGACCACAACCGCGTTGGAGCCGATCTTGGCGCCCGCACCAACCGTGAACCCCCCCAGCACTTTCGCCCCGGCACCGACCACAACCCCCGGACCCAAAGTGGGGTGACGCTTGCCCTTGTGCAGCGAAGTGCCGCCCAGCGTGACGCCCTGGTACAGCGTGCAGTCATCACCCACCTCGGCGGTCTCACCGATCACCACACCCATGCCATGATCGATGAACACCCGGTGACCGATCACTGCTCCCGGGTGAATTTCAATCCCGGTCAACCAGCGACTGAACTGGGACACCCATCTGGCGAGCCACACCGCTTTGCGCTGCCACAAGGCATGGGCCAATCGATGGAAGATCAACGCATGAACCCCGGGATAACAGGTCAACACCTCCCAGCGGGAACGGGCTGCAGGATCGCGCTCGAGTACGCTGGCGATGTCCTCCCGGATATGGCGGAACATAGGGCCTCAACAGTCAAAGAATGGCGCGGATTATAGCGCAGCGCGCCATTTCCTACTGATTCAGTCGGATTTGCGCTCCAGACTGGCCAGCGCCCCGCGCAGGAAGGAAACCTCCTCTTTTTCAATCCGCGCCCGGGCAAACAGCCGGCGCAGACGTGGAATCAAGCGACGCGGCTTGTTTGGATCGAGAAAACCACTGCCCACCAGAGCCTGCTCGAAGTGCTGCACCAAGCCTTCAACTTCGTGGTGGCTAGCCGGCGGAAACTCGATGGCGGGTGGCAGACCGGGCTCGCTCATGGCCACCCGCAGTTCATAGCACACCAACTGGACAGCCGCCGCAAGATTGAGCGATGCGTAGGCAGGATTCGCCGGGATCATCACCGGCATATGGCAAAGCGCAAGCTCATCGTTGGAAAGCCCGAACGTCTCATTCCCAAACACCAGCGCCACCTCTCCCGCTCCGGCATAGGCGGCAAGCTCCGCCGATGCCGATCGCACCCAGCGCATCGGGACGGCCAGCTCTCTGCGACGGGATGTCAGCGCGGCAGAAAACACACACCCGGCAAGCGCGTCTTCCAGGCTCGAACACACTGTTGCCGCGTCCAGCACATCGCCCGCACCCGAAGCCAACGCCGTCGCTTCGGAATCCGGAAAGCGGCGTGGCTCCACAAGGTACAGCCGATGGAAACCCATCGTTTTCATGGCGCGCGCGGCAGAGCCAATGTTGCCGGGATGACTGGGACGCGCCAGCACCACCCGTACGTGATCGAAAATGGACGAATCAGACATGGATACAGGCCGTTCAGGGAAACACAGGGAGAACTCACAGCGGGGCAAAGCCGGGCCGAGCCCACCGGGCACTACCTCAAGCCTTTTCCACAGGTTAGAATATGCGGTTTTGCAACGCAGCCCGAACCCGGTGCCGCGCCATCGACCCTGCAGAGAGACTGAAGATGCACCCGACCTTGAACATCGCTGTCAAAGCCGCCCGCCGTGCCGGCTCCATCATCAATCGGGCCTCGCATGACGTGGACCTGCTCAAGGTCACAGCCAAACGCCAGAGCGATTTCGTGACAGAGGTGGACCGGGCCGCGGAAGCCGCCATCATCGAGGTGCTGCAGGAGGCCTACCCGGACTATGCGATCTTAGCAGAGGAATCGGGCGAGTCCGGAGACTCCGAGTACCAGTGGATCATCGACCCTTTGGACGGCACGACCAACTTCATCCACGGGTTTCCCCAGTTTTCGGTGTCGATCGCCCTTGCCCATAAGGGTCAGGTCACGCAGGCAGTCGTCTATGACCCGACCCGCAACGAACTCTTCACCGCCTCCCGCGGTCGCGGCGCGTTCCTCAATGAACGACGCATCCGGGTAAGCAAGCGTGCCAAGTTCCAGGAAGCGCTCATTGGCACGGGATTCCCCTACCGTGCGTTCGAGCACATCGACGCCTACATGGCCATATTCCGGGAACTCGTCCAGAAGACTGCGGGACTCCGTCGGCCCGGGTCCGCCGCGCTGGATCTGGCCTACGTGGCATGCGGCAGGACAGACGGCTTTTTCGAGATTGGCCTGAGCCCGTGGGACATGGCAGCAGGCACCCTGCTTGTGAGCGAAGCCGGTGGCCTGGTCTCCGATCTGGCCGGCGAACCCGGGTATTTGGACTCCGGTAACATCGTTGCGGGCACCCCGAAAATCTTCACCCAACTGCTGCAAGTGGTGGGAAATCACCGTTCAGCGGCACTCACTGCCTGACCTCCCCACTGCCATCGGGACTTGCGCGCGCCTCGCGCACTCCCGATCCAGGATTGATGCAGGAGGGCCTGCCCGCATGAAACCGAGAACCGGCCGTCCAGCCGCCTCCCCGGGCGACCAGCATACCCCCATGATGCGCCAGTATCAAGATGTGATTTATTAACCGTTATTTTTCAGTACGTTAAAATCTAAGACAAAATCCAAGGAAGCCCCTGGGAAGCCGTAAACGGGAACACCTGGCGGTGAATGGCGGAATCCAGCGGCAGGTACGGCTTCCCGGCGTTTGGAGCGGAACGGCCTATATTCGCCCTCGTATACTGCACGGTCATTCGTGTGTGTTTGAGCAGGATCGCAGAATATCCCCGATACCGACGGTTGATAGCGAACCTCGACTCCTCTTCTTTTCTTGAAAAGCGAGCAGATTGCTCGGGGCTGGACACCCCGACACGAGCTGCTCTGCCTCGTCACGTCCCCTCTTTCGCCTCTTCGGGGATGCAAAAACGAGCGTTCCTCCCGTGATGGGGAGGCGTACTTTTACTTGGCTACCCAATGCCATTTGGGTGGATAATCACAAATCTTGCGATTCTTAGCTGACAAATGGCTACCAACCAGATCGAAGAAGTTTACCGCGTCGCCACCCAAAAGGATCTCGCTGAGAGCGGCGGCGGGCACAACCAGAAGGGCGTCGACTTTCAGCGTGCCTGGGCTATTGAGCGCATGTTCGACCTCGAGAAGTCCGGAGCCAGTGACTTTCTCTTTCTTTTCGAATCGATCCAAGATGTCGCCGAGCTCGACTCGCCAACCACCCCTTCCTCCATTCGGATTTATCAGGTCAAGAAGAAAGCCCGCAAGGAATGGAGCTGGGCCGAGCTAACGCATCTGGTCGAGCCCGGAAAAAAACGGAGAGCCTCGAAGAACCCGCCTCCGGACATCAAGGACAGCCCGATCGGAAAACTGTATTCATCGGCACTGGCCTTCAAGGAACTGAAATCTTCCGGGAGATTCATCTCGAACAACGGCTGCGATTTGCCTCTGAATGGCGGCGGCAATGCCGCGACCTCCCTGCCATGCGATCTTTCAAAGCTTGAGGCAGCGCATTTAGATGCCTTAACCCAAGGACTTCAAACACTGCACAAGGCCGGAACGCTGCCCGCCAATCCTGGCATGATTCATGTCGAAAAGATCCCCATGCATCCGGATCAGCCGACAAAACAACTTATCGGGACAGTGGTTATGTTCCTCAATGAGCGCAGCCCGAGGCACGCAGGGCAAGCTCAAGCCTTGGTTGAAGCCTTGCTAGCCAAGGTCGGCCCTTTGGGAGCAAAGACAGATACTTGCGCGAGCTTCGAGGAACTCAAAAAGGAACGAGGCTACTCCAAGGCGGAGTTCTCCGCAGCCCTGAGCAATCTGGAAGAGGTTCCCGACTTGCTAGCGCTGCTTGAAGACTGGCTCGACAAACTCGAATCGGAAGGCGGCATCGGATTTATGGAGAAGCCGGCGATCTGGATAGCGGCCTCGAAGATTTTCCGTCTTCAAGTGATGGGCGGAGAAGACCCCATCGTCGCTACGCTCCTACTGGACATCGATGCTTGGCTGGGCACTCACGCGCCGGGTACCTCGCTAAAAGCGTTCCTCGACGAAGCCAAAGTCGATCTGGCCAGCACCCATTCCTCGATCCGCCCAGCGGATTTCACCGCGCAGTTCCTACTTCGAGCCCTTAAAAGATGCGTGGCCCAAACCTAAGAAAACTAGTCAGAAGCCTTCGGACAAAATCATATGAAAAGCTTTCTCTTCGAAAGTATTTGGATGCTCTCCCGGCGCGACCGGCGAGCCCGGCGAGTGGTTTTCCACGAGAAAATGAACCTGATTTGGGGTCGAAACCACACCGGGAAGTCGAGCTTGGTCAAAACCATGTTCTTGACCTTGGGGGCCAGGCCACAGGGAAAACTAACCCAGTGGGATGAAAACACCGTTTCGCTGGTAGGCTTCCGCGTCGACGGGCGCAGATTTCAAGCACTTCACAGCTCGGGAATCCGGGCCCTGTTCGAGAATGGCGCCCTCATCGTCGCCACTTCGGATTATTCGGATTGGAGCGCAGCTTTCGCATCGGCCACAGGCTTCAATCTCGTTCTCTCGGACAAGAAAGGGCAAAGCGTCCCTGCCGATCCCAAGTGCTTTTTCCTGCCCTTCTACATCAACCAGGACGGAAGCTGGCAGGCCAGTTGGAATACTTTCACCGGGTTGCAGCAGTTCAGCAAGCCGTTGGCCTCGATTCTCGAATATTTCTCGGGCATCAAACCCCCAGAATACTATGAGGCCAAAGCCAAGAGAGATGCCGAGCAGCGTCTGCTTGACGACCTGAAAAAAGAGCGAGGCTTCCTCGACAAGGCTCGAGAGCGGTTCGGCAAGAAACTGCCCTTTTCCGGCCCGAAGATCGACCCGGAGAACTTCAAGCGGGAAATCGACCAGTTGACGCTTGAAATGACTGCGCTCAACAAGGACCAGGAAAAGCTCCGCTCCCAATCGGTATCCGAGCGCGATCTGCTTTCGAGCATCTACCTGCAAATCAACTTGGCGAACGAAGCGATTCGCGCTTACGAGGGCGACACCCAATACCTGCGCAACGAGCCGCGAGAGACTTTGGTCTGCCCAGTCTGCAATGCAGAGCACTCCGAATCGTTCATGGACCTGCTCACTTATGCGGACGACGCCCGCTCTTTGAGGGAAATCACCGCAAGACTTGAAAAGGATGGCCGAGAGGTTGCCGCCAAACTTCAACAGACGGTCGCGCAGATCGGAGCCCTCGAAGGGCAATACCGCCGCATCTCCCATTTGCTCGACACGCGTCGCGGAGACCTGCAATTTCGACAGGTTGTCGAGAGCCTTGGCGCCGAGCAAGCCTTTCAAGCCTTCGAGGAGGAACGCTCAATCTTGGACGCCGAGATTGCCATTCACTCCGAGGCGGTCGGAGAGCTCAATGCCGAAATGGACAAGCTGACCGACAAAAAGCGCTCCGGCGCCATCTTGAAGCAATATCGACAAGCCTACGCGGCAGACCTCTTCGACCTGAAGCTGCCGGACTCCGGAAAAGCCCGCCTCACGCTGCCCAGCCGTCCCAGCGACTCGGGCAGCGGAGGACCTCGCTCGATCCTCGCCTATTATGCCGCCCTTTGGGATGTCTGCTGCGGGAAAACCGGTTCCTTCATGGTACCCCTCGTGATCGACTCACCGAACCAGCAAGGCCAAGACGACATCAATCTGCCCAAGGTCATCAAGTTCATCTCCGAGAAACTACCCGCCAACGCCCAACTCATCCTCGGCTCGGAAATCGACACTGAGCACCCATTCGACAAAAAAATCGTCCTTGATTCGCCTTACAAACTACTTGAAGAACAGTTCTTTGACGAAGCGGACGCTGAACTAGGGCCATTAGAAACCTTGATGTATCTAGGCTTGAAGTCAAGCGAGAATCCATAGACGCTCATCACTGGAAGCCTCCCCCCTTACACCTTGCTGCAAACATCTACCACCAAATCACCTTTAGCGCTGTCCTTCATCGCCCCGACAATCTTCGGCCAATCTCCACACAAGATTGTCATCATCAACCCCATCTCCTCGGCAGAGGTTTTGTGCTCGGCCACAAGCTCGCTCCCCAACTGTTCGCAAAACTCGTCATAGTCAGCGTAGTAAGCCTCGTCCTCCACCAACTCCTCACCATTATCTTCGGCATCAGCCTGACGCTCGCC
>DAITAZ010000003.1:376-1100 GCA_036824045.1 Rhodocyclaceae bacterium | reverse complement strand
ACTCTATCCATTCCAGCCGTCTGTTTCCGCCTCATATTCTCGAAGTGCAGCCAGCGCAGCAGACAATCGCTCAACTCTCAATCGATCAACCTCTGCTGCCAGTTGCTCTACCGTCATTGCATTCCAGTCAGTCATGATTTTTACCCTTTTAAGTTATGAGCAACCATAGTAACTGCCTATAACTGCGATTTCGCATTTCTCCAAATCCGGGCGCAAAGGTGATAACCCGCAGCGATGCGCTCGACAACAAAAACATGGCCGCACCCTGATAGATGCCATGAAAGTGGCCGTATCTGATGAGGCCGAGAAGCCTGACGACATAAAGCAGGCTTCCACAGATTCAAACTCCATGATCCAATGCCCCATTTGCGCCCATCTTCGACCATGATCACTTACCCTTTTCTCGGTGTTACCCGCGTAGATGAGTCGCTGGCCAGCCTCGCTCTCGAACGACTACTCGGCGTTCGGGATCTCTCCACCGACACGGCTGCCGGCCTTCTCAATCTCGCCTCCTTTGACGGCGATGGAACTCTCGATCCAGCGCTTCGTGCCTTGGTGCTATCGGACTCATTTATTGGGCAACTCGAACAACAAACCGCCATTGCAGGGGGCTCACAAGAACTGATTTGCCCCGCTGCCTTCACTACGGCTCTAACGAGCTATGTGACCCGCTTCCCCGATCAAGCAGCCTCCCTATTGTCCAACTCTTACACTGTTCGGGAAT
>DAITAZ010000003.1:0-366 GCA_036824045.1 Rhodocyclaceae bacterium | reverse complement strand
ATCGTCCTCCAATGTCTGATGAACTCACAAACCCTAAAGGCATTGGCGACCTAGCGGAGTGGAACGGCTTTTTCGGAGAAGAGGACGATGTTGATGTTTTTGCTCCAAACTTCGATCCGACTCAGTCGACTTTGAATAAAAGCGTTCCGCCAGTCCAGAAGAGTGAAGGCAAACAAGTCGCCAGCCCCCACCTTCCCCCATCAAAGCCCAGCGCTGCTGTCTCATCAGCCTCATCAGGCACGGCAAGGGCATCCTCATCCAAAGCACCTGCCACAGTCCTTCTGGACAATGGTCATGCCCTAACCAACGAACCGCGCCCAAGAGACTTCTCACTGCCTTGCCTTCGGGCAGGAACCGTCGGCGGCT
>DAITAZ010000074.1:6580-6932 GCA_036824045.1 Rhodocyclaceae bacterium | reverse complement strand
GTCCAGCACCGCCACCAGCGGCGCCCCCACATGCCCCACCGCCACCTGCCGGCCGTCGGGCGCAATGCGCACCGCCGCCGGCTGCTGCCCCGGCGCCAGGGCCCGGCGCAGCAGGGGCTGGAATGCCCGGTCGTACACCCGGGTCATGCCGTCCAGCGACACCGCCGCCAGAAGGCCCGAGGGGTGAAAATCCAGATCCATCACCTTGTCGGCAAAAGCCGCGTCGGCAGCCACCTCTTGCCAATCCGCCACCCGCAGCACCCGCAACCCCGCCCGCCCCAAAAATCCCCACCCCCAAAAACCCCCGAAACGCCCCCCGGCCAAGGCGCATACACCCACCGGCCACCCCCCC
>DAITAZ010000074.1:0-6570 GCA_036824045.1 Rhodocyclaceae bacterium | reverse complement strand
CTGCAGGCCCACCGCCAGATGCCGCCCGTCCGGCGACCAGGCCAGGGCGCTGACCGCATCCGGCAGCCCCCCCAGGAGCCGGACCAACTCGCCGGCACGCAGATCGAACACGTAGACCGACGCCCGCCCTTCCCACTCCCAGCCCGTCCAGCCCCCCACCGCGGCAAAGCGCCCATCCGGCGACAGCGCCAACCCGAACAGCTGCCCCTCGTGCCCCGCCCCCAAGGGCACCCGCAACGTGCGCAGCGGCACCAGCCCCGGCAAGGCCCACAGGCGCAGGGTCTTGTCATCCGCGATGCTCACCAGCCGCTGCCCCGAGCCATCCACCGCCAGCCGGCGGACCAGGCTGGTGTGCATGGGGGTGTCGAGGCGGAGGATGGGGGTGGACTCGGGGCCACGCGCCCACCCCTGGAGGCTGGCCAGCAACGCCAGACCCCACAGCCACCCGGCGAATGGCCTAGAAAAACGCATCCGGCACATCAAGCGGCGAGGGGATCAAGCTGTCCAGTTGAGCCAGGTTGGGCAGAAACCGGCCCGTCTCCGCCCCCCCGGCCACATCGACGACGGGGGTGCCGCCCGCCCGGAATATCCGCTCCCGGATGAACAGCGGTTTCAGCCGCCGGCCATGGAGCTTGATCGCCCGGTCCTGTACCAACAGCGCCAGTCCGGCCACGATGGCTGAGGCCGCGCTGGTACCCGTCAACCCGCTGAAGCAGTTGGTCGATGGCGCATCCCCCAGGGTGGTGGCGCCCGCAGACCTCACCGACTCGCCCCAGGAATAGCAATCCACCCGCGAGCCGGAGTTCACCCACGACAGACGTTCGTGGCCCCACCCCTGGCCATGTGCCACCGCCCCGCCGTAGGCCGCGCTCACCATGATCGCCCGGGAATCCAGGTAGTCCGGCCCGCCGGGCACCAGGCTCCGCTCCCCCACCTCCTGCACCACGCCGGATACCCGGTTGGCGGGGTCGTCCAGGTTCATCCATGGCGCCCGGTCCGGCGCTTCCCCATCCCTTTCCGTCCGGTGCTTGTTCTTGTAGTTGCCCGCAGGCTCGATGACCACCACGCCGCGCGTCGCCGCGTTGTAGATCACCTCGAACGCGGGCGCCATGGCCTCCAGCGGCACGTAGTAATCCAGGAAATCGCTGAGTGCCTGCTGCTCCACGAGCAGCACATCGCCCTCGACCAACCTTGCGGACACCGCCAGCAGTGCATCCTCCGGCTTCCAGGTGGCAATGCTGCCCGACCCCGCGTAGCTGCTGCCGATGACCGGCAGGCAAGCCAGCTTGGGCGCCATGCCCACCATGCCCGATCCGTTCTGCAGGGCCGCCACGATGCCCAGGCAGGCGGTACCGTGCTGCACGAAGGCGGGGTCGATCACCGCGGCCATTGCCGGCGCCCCCGCGCAGTGGTCCACGGCGGGCAAATCCGGATGCGTGACCTGCAGCCAGGCGTTATCCACCATGCCGAACCGGAGAGGCGGCCGACCGGGGCCTTCACCCACGGTGGTTTCGGCGGAGACTGACGCCCCGCCCCCATCGGCAACATTCCAGGCCCCGTTCATCACACCGTGGCCCAGGGGCGCGTCTTCCACGTAATCGCTGGTTTCCGGGTCTTTCTGCACCAGCAGCCCCGGGGGCGGCACCGGCATGCTGGCCCTGGCATCGCGGACAAAGGGCAGTTGCCGCAGCACATCCGCCAGCTTGCGCGCTGCGCCCTTGCCCGCCGGTACCGCGATCTGGAAATATTCGAAGAACCCGGGGTCCTTGTACTCCGGGTCGCGTCTCTGGGCCTCTCTCACCAGGCGCTTGATCTCTCCGGGCGGCAGGGCGCCAAACAGCGGCATCAGCACCGGCTGGCGGAAGTCCGCTGCCATGGCATCCCAAAGCTTGCGGTTCTCCCCGGTGAGCAGTCTCTCCGCGCCCGGGCGATAGAACTCGATCGGGTTCGGAAAGAGCCCGGGCGCCACCCGCACCACCACGCGCGGCACCACCACGACGCGCTTGTTCAACGCGCCTGGCCGCACGATGCGGTCCGTGAGCTTGCCACCGCTTCCCTTTTTCGACTTGCCAGAACCAGCCATCTCCAACCTCCTTGAATTGTGTGCTTGACGCGGAACTGAAGCGCGGTCATCGCCTCAGGGACACCGGAGCGCGATCGCCCCGGCAAACGCATCCCGGCCAAAGTAGTCCTGCCCTTGGCCAAGCGCGCGGAATTCGCAGGCGGGGCCTGCCACCACATGGGTCTGATCGGCGAGCACATCGCGGGCTGGCTTGGCGGCCTCCCGTTCACCCAGGCCAGCCTGTCGCGCAACGCCGGGGCCGCCCGTGGCCACCCCTTCGTCTGCCAGCTCAGCCTCTTCGGCAGCCAGCCCTGCGGCAAGCGCCATCGCCCGGGCGGATGGCTCGACGGAGCCGGGATTGGCGGCCACTGCCGGTCCCGGCAGGGCTTGCTGCAGCGCGCCGGGGCGCACGAATTCGTCGATCGATAGCGGCTGGAAGTCAAACAGCGCGCGCCCGACACTGCTCGGGCCCACCGGGGCGAGCCCCGGAACATTCGGGTCCACCCGGTAGTTGCGCAGGTCCTTGGGGTTCAAGCCGGGGCTGCGCAGGATGGAGTAATAATTTTCCCGGCCCAGGTCGGTGGCCACATAGCGCTGATCGGCCAGCAAGTTCTGGTCGCCCAAACCAGCCGAGTGCAGCACGAACCCGGGCAACGCTCGCTTGAGGCCGAAGGGCGATTCGTCCCCATTGGGCCCCGCCCGCACCAGATCGCCAAACACCCGGATGTTCTTGTCCGAGCGCACCGAGATCGTCCCCCCCGCGCGCAAGCGCACGCCGCTCAAGGTCACTTCGCCGGGGGGGACGCCGGTGTTGCCGCCGACCGTCGCAACCACGTCCAGCGCCGAAACCCCGCCGTTGTTCTGACCCAGGCGCCCTCGCACAAAGACGCTTCCCGCATCGGTTTCGATGCGGACGCGGCCGCTGCTCTCCAGCTCGTACACACTGATGGTCCCGCGCACGCCCGGATCGGTCCCGCCGGGGGAGGCGCGGACGATCTCGATATCCCCCTTGCCCGCGACCAGCATCGGCTCGGCGCGGGTGTCGCCCGCGCTCGTGGCGCGCGCGCGCTCGGCCGTGATCGTTCCGGCTGCGCTCCTGAGCGAAAGGGCTCCGTCAGCGGTACGAATGTCCTCGTGGTAATCCAGGTTGCGGTGCGCGGCGAACGCCAGGGAGGCCCCCGCCACCCCGCCTCGTCCGTCGATGGGCGCACGGATGCTCACGTCAGCCCCGCCCCTCACCTGCACGTGGGTGCCCGACTGCAGGGTCCGGCTCAAGGCCTCGGCTGCCGGCGTAGCGATCACCAGATCGCTCGCGGTGGCCAGGCGCACCCACCCGGCCGCACCCGCCACGGCGCCCGCCTCAACCCGGCCAGCGAACACGAGGCCTTGCTCACCGCTGATGTCCACCGCCCCGCCGCCAGCCTGCCCCGCCGCCTGAATGCGCGCGGTACCCGCCAACTCAACCCGCTCCCCCGTCACCGCCACGCTGCCGCCCCGGGTCCCCGCTTCGATTCCGCCCGCCGCCAGGGCTCCCGCCACGGCGATGCGCCCGCCCGGGGCGGAGAGGGTGATCCGGCCGCCTTGCTGGCCAACGGTTTCGGCGACCACGGTGCCGCTCATGTTGATGGCGGTGTCGAGCAGGCCGCGGGCGGCTTCGGGGGTGACGAGCACCACCTCGCCGCCGGGGGCGTCGACGGTGCCCGCCTGGGTGAGGAGCGCCTCGACCGGTTTGCCATCGGCGGTGCGCAGGCGGCCCGCATGCGCCGGCCCCAGGGCCAGGCTGAGCAACCGGTCGCCATGGAGGTCGAGCGCGAACGTGTCGCCGGCGGCGAGCGTCACCCGCCCCAGCCGGGCCTGGATGAGGCCGTCGTTGCGCACATGGGGGGCCACCAGGGCGGCCAGCCCGCCGCCGGCGACGGTGATGGTGCCGAGGGCCTCGATGCCCCGGCCGGGCAGGCCCGGCTGGTCAAAGCGCAGCACGCCGCCGGCGGGCTCCATGAAGTTGCCGGTGGAAATGTTGGCGGTGGTGGCGATGAAGCTGCCCGTATCCACCCGGCTGCCGGCGCCGAACAGCACCCCGTTCGGATTCACCAGCACCACCTGGCCGGTGCCGCTCAAGGTGCCGAGGATGCTGGAGGCCTGCTCGCCGGTCACGCGGTTGAGCACGGCCGCCCGCTCGCCCGGCTGCTGGAAGTGCACCCGCTCCCCGGCGCCGATGCTGAAGCTGCGCCAGTCGATCACCGCCCGCTCGGACTTCTGATCCACATAGGTGAGGGTGTCGTTGCGGCTGATGCGGGCATCCCCCGCCGCCACCTGGCCGCCTTCGGGCAGGGCCAGGGCCGGCGCGCTCACCACTCCGGCCAGCAGGCAGGCCGCGGGCAACGGCTTGAGGGGGAAACTGCTCGAAGCTGACCTCACCTTGCGCCTCCTTCCCGCCTCGCGGGTATCTCGTCTGCCCCTGAGTCGCGGGCGCGGGGCAGACGGTTCAAACTATTTCGCGCCCGTCATCCCTGGCGCGGCGGGCCCCGTTGCCCACCTCAATAGCGCCAGGCCAGCCCGAAGTGCCCGCGGGCGCTGCGTTCGTTGCCGGGGGCGACGCCGCGGCTCAGCGGCCAGGCCACTTCGGCAAAACCGGAAAGCCCCCCCTGGGCTTCCAGCCGCAGGCCCAGGCCGGCGGAGGCGGCGGCCTCCACAGCGGGCTCGGCCACCGGGTGGCGGCGGCGCACCTGGCCCCAGTCGTAAAAAGCGTAGGCGGTATAGCCGAGGGCCGCTTCCCGGGGGCGGGTGTAGCGCAGTTCCAGCCGGGCGGCGGTCCCGGAATCCCCCACCAGCCGGGCGGCATCGTAGGCGCGGCCGAAGGGGTCGCCGCCGTAGGCAAAGAGTTCGGAAGACAGCAGATCCGTCACCGCATGCTGCAGGCTCACCGCCGCCAGCACCGACCACCGGCCCGCCAGCGACTGCAGGCGCGCGGCGTAGAGATTGATGCGGGTGAAATCGACCCGGCCGCCGGCGCGGGAAAGGTCCGCCGCGCCATTGCGGCTGGCGCCCAGCATGTTGAGCCCGTGGGAAACTTCCAGATCCACCAGGGTGATGCCCCGCAGGCTGTCCGCCCGGTCCCAGGTCGCGCCCAGGCGCAGGGCCCGCACCCGGTCGTGGCTGAAGCGGGTGCCGTCCAGCTCCGTGCGGCCGTCGTGGGCGGTGAGGCTGGCGCGCAGGGACAGGTTGTGGCTGCGGGCGCGCAGCACCGGATGGCTGTAGCCGATGCTGCCACCGGTCGATTCCGTCTCCAGCAGCGGCGGCCTAGCGCCCGAAAGCTGCGGCCGGGCGCGGGAGGCGGTGAGCCCCAGGTTCAGCCGCCCGCCCTCGTCCCCCAGCGGCAGACCGGCCCCGAGTGCGGCAAAGGCCAGCTCGCCGTTCAGGCTGCTGCCAACCTTGAAGCCCAGGTGCTCGTGGCCGCCAAGAACGCCGTTCAGATCCAGCTCCGCCAGCAGGCGCCCAGGCCCGAGGGCGGAACTGCCCCGGTTGTCCACGCTGAGGCCGGCGGCCACCGGCTTGTGCGCCAGCACCACCGCCAGATCCGCCCCCGCGTGGGTGGCGGGCGAAGGCGCCAGGGTGGCCCGGGCCGTCACCCCCGGCAGATCGTTCAGCAGCAGCAGGTATCGCTCCAGCACTTGGGCCGTCAGCGGGCGCGCCGCGCGGATGCGTTCCCCCAGCCGCTGCACCCGCTCGCTCTGCGCCCCGGGGCCGGTGATGCTCACCCGGTCCACAAAGCCTTCCACCACCTGCAAGCGGGCGACGCCATCCTCGATCTCCTGCGCCGGCACCACCACCCGGGTCAGGATGTAGCCCTCGTTGCGCAGTTGCGCCGTCAGCACCCGCGCCAGGCTGTAGAGATTGGCCACCGCCACCTGGCGGCCCACATACTGGGCGAACACATGGTCGAATGCACCCGGAGCATGGACGGTGAGGCCTTCGAGGCGGACGGCCTTGAGCACGAAGCGGATCTTGGCGGCGTCAGGCGGCGGTCCCTGGTCCGGCTCCGGCAGGCTCGGAGCGACGGCGGGCGGCGCGGCCCGCGGCTCCGGCGGGCTCTGGAACTGGCGTTCCACCTGGCCCGGCAGCGCACCGCCCGGCACCTGCGCCCCGGCGCTGCCTGCGGCGACCAGCACCAGTGGCAGCCAACGCGATGGCGCCGCCCATCTTCCCCGCAACAGCCTTGCCGTTCTCATCCGCGGCCCCCCAACCAGGTGGGTGAGGCCGGTCGCCCCCGCCGAACGCCGGCCCATCTGAACGGCGCCCTACCCTGGCGCCGCAAGTGTCATCACTCGCAAACCATGGTAATGACATTCACACAGCCCCTGCAAGATGTTCAACCCCGCGGGTTTACCCGAAAAGAGGATGTCCAGCGGGGCGAAAGCGGCGCTCAGGCGGTTGCTGGTGGCGGCAACGAGCAGGCGCAGACCGTGGCGCCTGCGCGGAGGGCGTCCCCTCAACATAGCCATCGGTAT
>DAITAZ010000036.1:0-38908 GCA_036824045.1 Rhodocyclaceae bacterium | reverse complement strand
CGGTATTGGCCGGATCGCCGGCCCGGCGGCGGGCAATGAGGCTCCGGGCATCGTCGTAGGCGGCCATGGCCGCGGCGAGATCGCCCAGATCCCGCTGGAGGTCGCCGATGAAGAACCGGGTCCACACGTCGTCCGGGTCCAGTTCCGCGGCCCGCCAGTAGTAGCGCAGGGCCTTTTGCAGGTCATGCAGCCGGGCCAGGCTGGCGATGTGGCGGGCGGCTTCGGCGGCCTCGGCGCTGGCCCGCGCGGCTTCTTCCCGGGCCGCCCGGGCGGCGGCGCTGCGCTCCGTCAGCACCCGCTCGAACTGGGCCTCGGCGGCCCCCGTGTCGCCCCGGCCCAGGGCCGCCAGTGCCTCGCTCAGGCCCGCCCGCTGGCTGGGCGCGCTCTCGGCCAGTTGCCGGGTGAGGGCGTGCAGGGTGTCGGTGAGGGCGCCGATCTGGTCCGCTTGCAGGCGCTTCTCCCGCTCCAGGTCGGCCAAGCGTGCCTCCGCCACCTGGGCGCGGGCCAGGAGGTCATCCACGTCCGCCGCCGCGGGGTGGCCGGTGCATTGGGCCACGGCCTCCAGCAGGCGGCGCATGTCGTCTTCCCAGCCCGCCTCGCTCACGGGGTAGGCGTTCCAGTTCAGGAGGGGGCGCAGTTCCGGCGGCAAGCAAGCGGCCGGGGGCACTGTGGCGCCTTCCACCAGGGTGGGGATGAGGGTGAGGCCAGACTCGGCTCGCTTGAGGGCAGTGAGTATTTCGTGGCGGACCATATCCGCTTCGTCTGCCAGGCGGGGGCCGTTGGTGGCATCGCACCAACGGGGGCCGATGACGGGCAGGCACACGGCGGAATCCGCCAGGGCGTCATCGATTTTTCGGCGCCACTGGCCGGGGCCGATGTTCGCCACGTCGCGGAACACCTGCTCCCGGCCGAAGGCAATGCGCAGCCAGTCGTAGATGCGGCCGCTGGCGCTGCAGGCGTCGTCGCGCCGGTAGCTGATGAAGATGCGGGTGCTGGCAGGGGTTGCGCGCATGCGGAGAGAGCCACGAGGTGGATATGCACCGGCAATGGTTATACCGTAAAGATGATCAGGGGCGCAAAAGCGAGGGGTGTAAGCGGCGGATCTGGAATCAGAAAGCCCCCGCCGGAGCCGGCGGGGGGTGCGGAGCCGCCGGGGCCGCGGGGCGCGGGCCGGCGTGAGGAGGGTGGGCCGGTTAGCGGTAGTGGCCGAGGGCTTCGAGGACTTCGATCTTGTAGCCGTCCGGGTCCTGGATGAAGAAGAAGCGGGCGAGCAGGGTGTCGCCGTCGCGGAATTCCTTCACGTCCAGGGGGGCGTGGCCGAGGGCGCGCAGCCGGGCGTGCTCGGCGGCCGCGTCGGGCACGGCGACGGCCACGTGGCCGTAGCCGTCGCCGTGGGTGTAGGGCTCGGTGCGGCCTTTGTTGAGGGTGAGCTCGATTTCAAAGTCGGCTTCGGCGTTGCGCAGGTAGGCGAGGGTGAAGCTGGGGAAATCCAGGGTGTGGACGGGTTTGAGGCCGAAGGCTTCGTCGTAGAAGCGCAGGGACTTTTCCAGGTCCAGCACGCGGATCATGGTGTGGATGCATTTGGCCATGGGCGGCTTATCTCCGGTTGGCAACAAGGCGGACGCCGGGGGCGGGATCGGCTGCGGCAGGGGCGGGCTGGGCGGCACTTTCGAGCTTGCGCCGAAGGTAGCGCAGGCAGGTGACGCGCAGGAAGGAGGCGAAGTTGCGCACCTCGCCCCGCCGCTCGAGGATCTCGTCGTGAAACTGGGTGATGAGGCCGTTGGTGGTGCGGCCTTCTTCGGCGGCCATTTCGGCCAGGATGTCCCACACGAAGTTTTCCAGCCGGATGCTGGTGAGCACGCCGTGGATGCGCAGGGCGCGGGTGCGGGATTCGTAGAGGATGGGGTCGGCGCTGACAAAGAAATCGCACATGGTGTTCGCTCCTGGGCCGGCTGGCGCGCGGGGGGCGGCAGCCGGCGCTGGCCTCAGATGGCCCGGGCCTTCATCTGCCGGGCGATGTAGTCGGCCTGGCGGATGGCGAGGGTGACGATGGTGAGGGTGGGGTTCTCGGCGCCGCCCGTGGTGAACTGGCTGCCGTCGGAGATGAAGAGGTTGGCGATGTCGTGGGTCTGGCCCCATTTGTTGCAGACGCCGTCCTGGGGGCGGGTGCTCATGCGGCAGGTGCCCAGGTTGTGGGTGGAGGGGTAGGGCGGCGTGCGGAAGGTCCTGACGGCGCCGGCGGCCTGGTAGACCTTTTCGCCCTGGCCGAAGGCGTGGTTGCGCATGGCCACGTCGTTGTCGTGATCGTCGAAATGCACGTTGGGCGCGGGCAGTCCCCACTGGTCCTTGACGGCGGTGTTGAGGGTGATGCGGTTGCCCTCCCGGGGCATGTCTTCGCCCACCAGCCACATGCCGGCCATGTGGGCGTAGTTGTCCATGAACCAGGCGAAGTCCGGCCCCCAGCCGCCGGGGTTGAGGAAGGCGGCCATGAAGGGGACGCCGAGGGCGAGGGTTTCCATCTCGTAGCCGCCGACAAAGCCGCGCTTGGGGTTGTTGGCCGCTTCGTCGCTGATGATGCCGGCCATGGTGGTGCCCCGGTACATGTGCACGGGCTGGTCGAAGACGGCGTAGACGGAGCCGGTCATGTGCCGCATGTAGTTGCGGCCCACCTGGCCGGAGGTGTTGGCCAGGCCGTCCGGGTGCTTGCCGGAGGCGGAGAGCAGGAGCAGGCGCGGGGTTTCGATGGCGTTGCCGGCGACGCAGACGATGCGGGCTTTTTGCCGCTGCTCCTTGCCGTCCTTGTCGAAGTACACCACGGCGCTGACCTTGCCGGCCTCGTTGTGCTCGATGCGGGCCACGTGGCACCGGGTGCGCAGGTCCAGCCGGCCGGTGGCTTCGGCCTTGGGGATTTCGGTGTAGAGGGTGGACCACTTGGCGCCGGATTTGCAGCCCTGGAAGCAGAAGCCGATCTGCAGGCAGGCGCCGCGCCCGTCCCGGGGGCGGCTGTTGATGGCCATGCGCCCGGTGCTGCATTGGGTGTAGCCGAGTTTGCGGGCGCCGGCGTGCATGACCTTGAAGTTGTTGTTGCCGGGCAGGCCGGGGATGCCGTGGGTGCGGGTGACGCCCATCTTGAACTCGGCCTTGTCGTACCAGGGCTCCAGTTCCTTGAGGCTCACCGGCCAGTCGAGCAGGTTGGCGCCGGCCACCTCGCCATAGACGGCGCGGGTCTTGAACTCGTGCTCCTGAAAGCGCAGGGAGGCGCCGGCCCAGTGGGTGGTGGAGCCGCCGACGGTCTTGCAGATCCAGGCGGGCAGGCCGGGAAAATCCTTGGCCACGCGCCAGGAGCCGGAGGTGGTGCGCTTGTCGAGCCAGGCGAGCTGGCTGAAGGACTTCCATTCGTCGTTGATGAAGCTGTCGGAGGACTGGCGGGCGCCGGCTTCCAGCACCACGACCTTGATACCTTTCTGGCAGAGCTCGTTGGCCAGGGTGCCGCCGCCGGCGCCGGAGCCGATGATGACGACGACCGCGTCGTCGTTGTGGTCGAAACTGGGCATTGTTTGTCTCCTCGCGGTAGTTGTGTGCGTCCTGGGGCCTGCCCGGGCTTCAGCCCTTGGGCGGGCTGGCGCTGGCGGGCGGGTCCGGCAGCCACTTCAGGTCCTGGAAGCCGCGGTTGATGTAACCGCCCTTGTCCCAGGAGGCGCCGGGGTAGCCCAGGGCCGCGAAGGCCATATCGTTGTCGTAGAGCGAGGTGACGCACTTGCCGCGCACGGTGTTGAAGAAGGGCTGGCCTTCCATGTTTTTCACCACCTGGTGGCGGGCTTCGGCACTGGCGGCGGCGAAGTTGCCGCCGGCGGCCTTGTTGAGCGCCAGCACACCTTCCTTGAGCTGGAGGGCGGTGGCGGCGTCGCCCGCGGCGGCGGTGTCCAGGTCCTTGGCTACCAGGGCGTAGACCGCGTCCGGCAGCTTCTTGTGGGGGTAGAGGGTGCGGGCCATGGCGGCGAGGGCTTCGCCTTCGGCGGTGCCGAGGGTTTTGAGTTCCACCGCCCACGACAGTGAAGGCGCGAGCAGCGCCACCGGGGTGCCGGCCACCAGGGTGCCGGTGAGCACCCCGGCTCCCTGGAGGAAGCGGCGGCGGGTGAGGGGAATCTGCGCCTTGGGAATCTCGCCGGATGCCTCGCCGGCGCACCCCGCATGGGCGGGAAAGTCGGTCAGTCTCATGGTCTGTCTCCTCCGTTGTCGATCTGGCGACCGGAGCACGCACGGGGTGGTGGGTGCCTGGACACTATGTTGCGCCCGGGGGCCTGCGGGGCGGGTTGTAGCGGAGTAACACTTAGGGAAAGTCCTTAAGCGCGGGGGCTGGCGGGTGGGCGGCAAAACTTCCTTTGCTGCGTCGCAATAGCGACATAAAATCGCGCCTTTTCCGCATTGACTAGCCGGGCCGGGAGGGTGTGGCCGGGCAGGGTGTCATCGGCCCCGGGTGCCGGGGCGTTGACGCGCAGTAACGAGCCCGCCGCCGGCGCCTGCCGGTTGCGGTGCGACGGCCCACAACAACAAACAAGACGGGGGACGGGGCGATCCGCCACCGGCCACCCGCGCGAGAGAGTGTTCCACCATGACGACTGCCCATCGGCGCCTGGTTTTCATCGACGCCCTCAAGGCCATAGCTTCGCAGCTCATCGTGCTGCATCACCTGGCGCTGTACGGCCCCATGTCCACCATGGCCCATGATCTGGCCCCGGACGTTTTCGAGTGGCTGGAGACTTATGGCCGCATCGCGGTGCAGGTGTTCCTGGTGATGGGGGGGTTCCTGGCGGTGAAAAGCCTGGCGCCCGCCGGGGTGTTCGTGGGCGGGAATCCGCTGACCCTGGTGTGGCGGCGTTATCTGAGCCTGGCGCTGCCTTTCGCGGCGGCGCTGGGGCTGGCCATTCTGGGGGCGGCGGTGGCCCGGGCCTGGATGGCCCACGATTCCATCCCCCTGGCGCCCACCTGGCCGCAGTTCGTGTCACACGTTTTCCTGCTGCACGGGCTGCTGGGGCAGGAATCGCTCTCGGCGGGGGTGTGGTATGTGGCCATCGATTTCCAGTTGTTTGCCTTGCTTTGCCTGACCCTGTGGGGGGCCGAGCGGCTGGGGCTGGCCCAGGGCATCCGCCGGCTGGCGCCGCTGCTGGTGTGGGCGCTGGTGGCGGCTTCCCTGTTCGTCTTCAACCTGGATGCGGGCTGGGACAACTGGGCGCTGTATTTCTTCGGGGCCTACGGCCTGGGCGCGTTGGCCTACTGGGCTGCCGCACCCCACCGGGCTTCCGGCTGGTTGTGGCTGGTGGCGGCGACCGGTCTGGCGGCGCTGCTCTTTGATTTCCGCCTGCGCATTGCGGTGGCGCTGGTGACGGCGGTGGCGCTGGGGGTGTCGCGCCGGTACGGCTGGCTGGGGCGCTGGCCGGATGTGGGGGTGCTGGCTTTCCTGGGCAAGGTGTCCTATTCGGTCTTCCTGGTGCACTTCCCGGTGTGTCTGATGGTCAACGCGGCGTTTGTGTGGATCGCCCCGGGGCAGGCGGAAGGCAATGCCCTGGGGGTGCTGCTGGCCTGGGGGGCGAGCGTGGCGGTGGGCACGGCGTTCTACCATCTGGTGGAGGCGCCGGTGCGCCAGTGGCTGGCCCGCCGCCCGCAGGCCTTGCGCCAGGGCGCTGCGGCGCGGGCCTGACTGAGCGGCGCGGGAGGGACCGGCGCATGGGCGCTCCCGGTGGGAGCGCCCTTTTTGTTTGCGCGGGCGGGCGTCCTACTTGCCGTAGCCGATGGGCGCCGGGGCGAGGCTGAGGATCTTCTGGTAGAGCCGCTCGGCGTCGTCCTTGGGACGCAGGCCGAAGAGGGGGTTGTCGTTCTCGCGGAAGGCGGCGTGGATGCGCGCCCAGCTTTCGGCGCTCAGTACCCGTTCGGCAATGGGCATGAGCAGGTCTTCTTCCTTGCGCATGTGGCCCCACTCCAGGTGGGTGTAACGGTCCACCACCGCGTAGAAGCGCTTGGCGGCTTCGGGCTCGCCCCGCTCGAAGGCCAGCAGCTCCTGCTTCAGCTCCTCGATCATGGGGTAGCCGATCTGGTGTTCCTGCTCCAGCTCCGCGATGAGGTGGTCGGCCTCGTGGGTGGCTTCCTTGACCGAGGCGAAGAGGTAATCGTCCTCCTTGGGATGGTGCCAGCGATCCGGGTAGGACACGATGTAGTCGAGGATGGCGTGCAGCAGCGGGAAGTTGGCTTCCTTGCCCTCGTCGCGCATCTGGCGCACCAGGTAGCGCAGGCAATAGAGCACGGCAGCAATGGCGGCGTGCTCGTCGCGGATGATCTGGATGGCTTCCGGTCTCATGGTGTGTCTCCCTGGGTGTGCCTAGATGCGCTCGAACGCGAGTGCGATGCCCTGCCCGACCCCGATGCACATGGTACACAGGGCCCGCTTGCCGCCGTGGGTTTCGAGCTGGTTGAGGGCGGTGGTGACCAGCCGGGCGCCCGAGGCGCCCAGGGGATGGCCGATGGCGATGGCGCCGCCGTTGGGGTTGACCAGAGGACTGTCGTCGGCGAGACCAAGCTGGCGGGTCACCGCCAGGGCCTGGGCGGCAAAGGCTTCGTTCAGTTCGATCACGTCCAGGTCGGCGATGCTCAGGCCCAGGCGGGCGAGCAGTTTCTGGCTGGCCGGGGCCGGACCGATACCCATGATGCGCGGCGGCACGCCGGCGGCCGCGCTGCCCAGCACCCGGGCGCGGGGGGTGAGGCCGTGGCGGGCGATGGCGGACTCGGAGGCCAGGAGCACTGCCGCGGCGCCGTCATTGACGCCGGAGGCGTTGCCCGCGGTGACGCTACCTTCGGGGCGCACCACGCCCTTGAGCTTGGCGAGGCTTTCCAGGGTGGTGTCCGGGCGCGGGTGTTCGTCGGCGGTGAGCACCAGTGGATCGCCTTTCTTGCGCGGGAGGGTGACGGGCACGATCTCCCGGGCGAAATAGCCGGCGGCTGCGGCAGCGGCCCAGCGCTGCTGGGAGCGCAGGGCGAAGGCGTCCTGATCGGGGCGGGGGATGGCAAAGTCGGCGGCCACGTTTTCGGCGGTCTCGGGCATGGTATCCACCCCGTAGCGGGCCTTCATCAGCGGATTGACGAAGCGCCAGCCAATGGTGGTGTCCTCGATCCGGGCGGTGCGGGAGAAGGCGGTTTCCGCCTTGCCCATCACAAATGGCGCGCGGCTCATGCTTTCCACGCCGCCGGCGATCAGCAGCTCGGCTTCGCCCGCGGCGATGGCGCGGGCGGCGGTGCCGATGGCGTCCAGGCTGGAGCCGCAGAGGCGGTTGATGGTGGTGCCCGGGACTTCCACCGGCAGGCCCGCCAGCAGGGCGGCCATGCGGGCCACGTTGCGGTTGTCCTCGCCCGCCTGGTTGGCGCAGCCGAGGATCACGTCATCCACCTGGCCCCAGTCTGCCGCGGGGTTGCGCGTGACCAGAGCACGCAGGGGCAGGGCGGCCAGATCGTCGGCGCGCAGGGAGGAGAGCATGCCGCCGTAGCGCCCGAAGGGCGTGCGGATGGCGTCGCAGATGAATACGTTCTGGGTCATGGCTGGAGAAGGGAAAAAATCGGGCGTGCAGGGCACGCCCGCCCAAAGCACCTAGGGAGGGTAAAAGGGTGTGGCGCCTGCGGCCGCACGCCCCAGCCGGGCCGGGGTGGCGTGCGAGGGCGAGGGCGGCGCAGCACGCGGGCGCCGGCTCAGTAGGTTTCCACGTGGAAGCGGGCCTTGCGCAGCAGTTCCGGGCGGAGCGCCTCCCAGTCCGCGCCCCGGGCCCGGCAGATGTCCCGGAAGGCTTCGAGCACGCCGGTTTCCATGCCCTTGAGGCCGCAGATGTAGATGTAGCAGTTGTCGTCCTGCAGCATCTGGAACACCTTGTCGGCCCGGGCGCGGATCAGGTCCTGCACGTATTGCTTGGGTTGGCCGGGCACGCGGGAGAAGGCCAGGTTCATGTCGATGAACTCCTTGGGCAGCTTCTGCAGCGGGCCGAAGTAGGGCAACTCGCCGGGGGAGCGGGCGCCGAAGAAGAGCATCAGCTCGCCCCCTTCCTTCATCTCCATCCGCCGGCGGCGGCGTTCGGTCATCGCCCGCATGGGGGCGGAGCCGGTGCCGGTGCAGATCATCATCAGCGATGAGCCGGGGTGGTTGGGCATGAGGAAGCTGGAGCCGTAGGGGCCGGTGACCAGGACTTTGTCGCCCTTCTTCAGATCGCACACGTAATTGGAGCAGACGCCGAAGGCAGGCTTGCCTTCGTGATCCTCGGTCACCCGCTTCACGGTGAGGGAGACGTTGTTGTAATGGGGGCGTTCCCCTTCCCGCGGGCTGGCGATGGAGTACATGCGCAGCAGGTGGGGTTTGCCGTTGGCGTCCGTGCCCGGGGGGATGATGCCCAGGGACTGCCCTTCGAGTACCGGGAAGGGGGTGCTGCCGAAATCCAGCACCACGTGGTGGATGTCGCTGGAGGCATCGTCGGCGGTGAGGCGGAAGTTGCCGGTGACGGTGGCGACCACCGGATTGGCCGGCGAATATAGGTTTACATAGGGGTGGGCGGCGGACCAGGGGGCCAGGGCAGGGCCGCCCTGGCCGGCGGTGGCCACCTGGGTGATGCGTTCCACCTCGGCGGGCACGGCCTCGGGCGCGGCGCCCACGTCCAGGCTGTCCAGCTCGGTGGCATCGGGCAGCACGTCCCACCCGAGCTGGTCTTCCAGGCTGTAGGGCGTGCCCCGGGCCACGTTGCGGTAGCTGTCGATGGCGCCGGTGGGGCACGGGCCGATGCAGGCGTTGCAGTTGTTGCAGACCTCGAACTTGATCACGTAGTTGCGGGTGTCGTGCGTGATCGCGTCGATCGGGCACATTTCCTCGCAGGTGTTGCAGCGGATGCAGATCTCGGGGTCGATCAGGTGCTGACGGGCAAGACTGGTGTGCGTCTGGGGCGCATTCATTGTTGTCATCTCCTCCGAAGGGTGCGGGCGCGGGAGTGCCTGGGCTCCCGGGTGCCGGCGGGTGCGCGCCGGCGGTGTTCCGGTGTTGTTGTTCAGGTGCGTGCCCCGGCCCGCCCGGGCCGGGGGTGTCAGGCCATCAGTTGAAGCGCACGTACTCGAAATTCACCGGCTGGTTGTTGATGCCGCGGGAGGGCGGCGCAATCCAGTTGGCGAACTTGCCGGGCTCGATGCAGCGGCCCATGAGCGAATGCACGAACAGGCGGTCTTCTTCGGTGGGCAGCCAGTTCTTGTGCTGGTGGGTCCATTCGGCTTCGGAGACCAGGCGGCCGTCGGGGCTCACGTGCACATCGGCGAACATGCCGATCTTGCGGTGGAAGCCCTTGTGCGGCAGCTTGAACTGGAAGTTGATGCCCAGCTTGGCGGGGATGCGGTTCCAGCGGTCCACGCCGGCCTGCACGTCGGTGATCCAGTCGTCGCGCAGCCGCTCGTTCAGCGCGGAGAGCGCGGCCACGTGGCGGGAGAGGATCTTGTCGCCGGCCACGTCCATCACCTCGTACTCGCTATTGGCGAGCTTGTGGTCGTCGTCGATCTTGGTTTCCTCGAAGCGACCTTTCAGACCGGTGGTGTAGTAGGTGGCGGCGTTGGAAGAGATCTCGGAGCCGTAGAGATCGCTGGTCACGCTGAAGTGGAAGTTGAGGTACTTCTGCAGCGTGGGCAGGTCGATCACGCCGGCGGCGCGCAGCTTGGCCGGGTCGTCGGTCTTGAGCTGGTTCATCACCTCGCAGGTGCGCTGGATGACGCGGCCGACGCCGGATTCGCCCACGAAGAGGTGGTGCGCTTCTTCGGTGAGCATGAACTTGCAGGAGCGGGCCAGCGGGTCGAAGGCGGATTCGGCCAGCGATGCGAGCTGGTACTTGCCGTCCCGGTCGGTGATGAAGGTGAACATGAAGAAGCTGAGCCAGTCGGGCGTCTTCTCATTGAAGGCGGTGAGGATGCGGGGGTTGTCCGCGTCGCCGGAGCGGCGCTCCAGCAGGGCTTCGCCTTCCTCGCGGCCGTCGCGGCCGAAGTGGGCGTGCAGCAGGTAGACCATGGCCCACAGGTGGCGGCCTTCTTCCACATTGACCTGGAACAGGTTGCGCAGGTCGTAGAGCGAGGGGCAGGTCAGGCCCAGGTGGCGCTGCTGCTCGACGGAGGCGGGCTCGGTGTCGCCCTGGGTGACGATGATGCGGCGCAGGGTGGAGCGGTACTCGCCCGGCACTTCCTGCCAGACATCGTCGCCCTTGTGGTCGCCGAAGCTGATCTTCTGGCCTTCAACCGGCGGGGTGAGGAAGATGCCCCAGCGGTAGTCGGGCATCTTGACGTGTTCAAAGTGGGCCCAGCCGGTGGGGTCCACGCTGATGGCGGTGCGCAGGTAGACGTCGTAATCCACCGAGCCGTCCGGCCCCATTTCGTTCCACCACTGCAGGTAGGCGGGTTGCCAGTGCTCCAGGGCACGCTGCAGGGTCTTGTTCTCGGAGAGATTGACGTTGTTCGGGATGCGCTCGCTGTAATTGATCATGTGACTCCTCCAATGTTGTATCGGGCGGGGGCTTCGTGATTGAGCCCCCGTCGGTCTTGCCACCAACCTGACCGGGCCGCGTCAAGGCGCGCCGACTGCAACGGCAGCGGGACGGCTTGCCCCGCGGGAGGGGCAGGCATGAAAAGTTGTTGGTGCCTTACACCCGGTTCCAGTCGAACTGGGCCTTCTTGCCGCTGCCGAAGAGCTTGAGCGCGCCGGCGGGGCCGACCGCGTTGGGGCGGTTGAAGATCCAGTTCTGCCAGGCGGAGAGCCGCCCGAAGATGCGGGTGTTCATGGATTCGTAGATGCCGAAGCGCAGGTTGGCCTCGAGGCCGGTGAGCGCGTCGGGGGAGAGGGCGGCCCGTTCTTCCAGGGCAATGCGGATCTCGTCCGCCCAGTCCAGTTCGTCCGGCGCGGCCGTCACCAGCCCCAGGGCCACCGCCTCGGCGGGGGCGAGCAGGGCGCCGGTGCGGGCCCGGGCGGCCTCGATGGGGCCTTCCTCCTGGTAGAAACGGGCGGCGATGCGCGACAGGCCGTTGACCATGGGCAGCGGACCGAAATTCATCGGCGACAGGGCGATGCTGTTCACGCCGGAGCCGTCGGTCGTGTCCAGCATGTAGGCGCGGTCGGCGGCCAGGGCGATCTCCAGCAGGGTGCCGGCGAAGCAGGAGCCGGGCTCGATCAGGGCGTACAGGCTGCGCGAGCTCACATCGATGCGGGCCAGGGTGCGGCGGAGCATGCCCAGGGTCTCGCGGACGAACCAGTTGTCCTTGTTGGCCTCGAGGATGGCGTCCACTTCCAGCACCACGCCCGGGTTGCCCTCGGTGCGCAATACCCACAGGCCCAGATCCAGATGGTTGGTGCGCAGGTTGAGAATGGCGTCGTCCAGTTCCCGGGCCATCTGCAGGGGCCACCAGTTGGCGCCGGCGGCAAGGATGCCTTCGGCCGAGTTGGGGCCGGCGCTGGCGGGGGCCTTGACGGTGAGGGTGACGCGGCGGCCGGCCTCATCCACCTGTGCGTCCACGAATTCATAGTGGTAGCCGGCGGCATCAACGGTGCGCTTGAGCGCAGTGAGGGCCACGCCGGCACCGCCGGGGCGGTCGCTTTGCTCGGCCAGCTGTTGCGCCCGGTTCTGGATGTGGGCGGCGAACTGCTGCTGTTTGACAACCGCGTCCACCAACCGCCACTCCACGGCGCGGTTGCCGCGGACGCCTTCGGAGATGGTGCAGAAGATGTCCGCGTGGTCCCGGCGGACCTTGCGCTTGTCGGTCACCCGGGTGAGGCCGCCGGTGCCGGGCAGCACGCCCAGGAGCGGGACTTCGGGCAGGCTGACGGCGGAGTTGCGGTCATCCACGAGCACGATTTCGTCGCAGGCCAGAGCCAGTTCGTAGCCACCGCCGGCGGTGGTGCCGTTGCAGGCAGCGATGAACTTGAGGCCGGAGTACTGGCTGGCGTCCTCGACGCCGTTGCGGGTCTCATTGGTGAACTTGCAGAAGTTCACCTTCCAGGCGTGGGTGGAGAGCCCGAGCATGTAGATGTTGGCGCCGGAGCAGAAGATCTTGGCCCGACCGGAGGTGAACACCACCGTCTTCACTTCCGGGTGTTCGAAGCGGATGCGCTGCAGGGCGTCGTGCAGTTCGATATCCACGCCCAGGTCGTAGGAGTTGAGCTTCAGCTTGTAGCCGGGGCGGATTCCGCCGTCTTCGTCGATGTTGAGCGTGAGCGTGGCCACGTTGCCGCTGCAGTCCAGCTTCCAGTGGCGGTAGCGGGACGGGTCGGTTTCGTAATCCACGCGCTCTGCGGCGCTTTCGTTCTTGGCTAGGGCTTCCACTCTTTGTCTCCTCCTGTTGTTGGCGTCAGCTCAAGACGAGCTGCCGTAGTTTCGTAAAGCTGGTTTCCACACTCTGGCCCGAGGTGTCGAGCGTGATGTCGGCCCGGCTGTAGGCCGGTTCCCGGGCGTCGAGAATCCGTTTCAGGTCTTCCATGGCTTCGTCGTTGCCGGCCATGGGGCGAAGGTCGCCCTGGGCAACCACGCGGGACATGTGCTCTTCAGGCTGCGCTTTCACCCACACGGTGAAGCAGCAGGAGAGCAGGTAGTCGTAGGTATCCTGCCGGGCGACGATGCCGCCGCTGACCGAGATCACCGCCCGCTCGTTCTCCCGGGTGACGCGTTCCAGCGCCCGCTTTTCGATGCGGCGGTAGCCTGCCTGGCCGTAGAGCGAGAACACCTCGCTCACCGGCATGCCGGTCTCGGCCTCGATCTCCCGGTCCAGTTCGATGAACGCCACCCCCAGTTCCCGCGCCAGGCGGTTGCCCAGGGTGGATTTGCCCGCGCCGCGCAGCCCGATGAGCGCGACCCGCTTGCGGCGGACAGCTTCCTCATGACCGAAGTCGCGCATCAGGCGGAACACGACTTCTTCCAGGCGGTGTTGGGGCAGACGCTCCAGAAAGCGGCGGATCAGCCGCCGTTCCACCGTGTCTTCCACCTCGCTGGTGAGCAGTTCCGTCAGCGACACGCCCAGGGCCTGGGCAATGTGGCGCAGGAGCACCACCGAGACGTTGCCGTCGCCGGTTTCCAGGTGCGCCAGATGGCGCTCGGACACCGCCGCATTGCGGGCCACCAGCTTGCGGGTCATGCCCCGCCGCTCGCGGGTCTCGCGCACGCGCTTGCCCAGGGCGAGCAGGAAGTCGGCGTCCGGGTTGCCTGCGGCTTCCGGCGCTGTGTTTTCCTGAGTCTGGGGGGCTAGGTCTTGGGCGTTCATGAGATGGAGTTCCTGTGTGAGATGAACAATAGTGCACTGAATTTCTTGTGTCAAGAACTGACGTGCACTTTTCTTCCTGTTTGGTGGTAAGAGATTGGGCTCATTCCTGCTGTGTAAAGCACAATAGTGCAGCGCAACAGAACATAATGGGTCGTAAACCTCGATATCCCTCGGCAAAAGATGCAATAAAGTGCTTGCACATCCTGTTGTGGTGTGTATTCTATGCCCTGTCCGCGGGCGATGGCGGGGCCTGCTACAGGCAATTTAATACATAGGATGCGCCGGGTTTGATGCCTGAGTGCTTCCAGCAGAGGGAAGGAGACAAGATGCTGTTGAAGAACTTCGTGGGTGGGCAGTGGCGCTCGCCCCAAGGTGAGGGGCAGCCCCTGTTTGACCCGGTCAGTGGCGAGCCGCTGGTCAGTGTCTCGGCGGAAGGCGTGGATATTGGCGGTGCGCTGGCCTACGCCCGGGAAACGGGGGGTGCCGGGCTGGCCGCCCTGAACTTTGCCCAGCGCGGGGAATTGCTGGGGCGTATTGCCGATGTGCTGACTGCCCACCGCGCGGATTACTTCGAGATTTCCCGCCGCAACGCTGGCGCGACCGAGGGCGATGCGTCCTTTGACGTGGACGGCGCCATCTTCACCATCAAGACCTACGCCAGGCTGGCGCGCAATCTGGGCGACGGGCGTGGTTTCGTGGAGGGGGGCGAAATCCCCCTCGCCAAGGGTGGGGTGTTCGCTGCCCGCCACTTCCTGCTGCCGGTGAGCGGTGTGGCGGTGTTCATCAACGCTTTCAATTTCCCTGCCTGGGGGTTGTGGGAAAAAGCCGCGCCGGCGCTCCTGGCCGGTGTGCCCGTGTTCATCAAGCCCGCCACGCCCACCGCCTGGCTGGCCCAGCGCATGGTGGAAGACGTGGTGGCCGCGGGTGTTCTCCCTGCCGGGGCGATTTCCATCCTGTGCGGCAGCCCCCGGGATCTGCTCGACCATGTGACCGAAAGCGACGTGGTGTCGTTCACCGGGTCCGCCCACACCGCCGCCCGCTTGCGTACCCACCCCAACGTGGTGGCACGCTCGGTGCGGTTCAATGTGGAAGCGGATAGTGTGAATTCGGCGATTCTCGGGCCCGACGCGGGGCCCGGCAGCGCCGAGTTCGACTTGATGGTGAAGGAGGTGGTCCGGGAGATGACCGTCAAGAGCGGGCAGAAGTGCACGGCCATTCGCCGCGTGTTCGCGCCCCGTGAGGTGGCCCGCCAACTGGCCGGGGCGGTGGCGAGCCGCCTGGGCCGGGTGGTCGTGGGTGACCCGGCGGATCCGGAAGTGCGCATGGGGCCCCTGGTGAGCAAAGCCCAGCAGCAGGCTGCCAGCGAGGGGCTGGCTTTGTTGCGCGAAGATGCGGTGGTCGCCCACGGCGGCGGGCAGGATTTCGCTCCCCGGGCGGCGGCCCCCGCGGCGGGTGCCTTTGTGCAGCCGACGCTCCTCTATTGTGAGCAGCCGCTCTCCGCCCGCCATGTACACGATGTGGAAATTTTTGGTCCGGTGGCCACCGTGCTCCCCTACGACGATGAGGCCGGGCTGGTTGCCTTGGTGCGCCGCGGGCGGGGCTCCCTGGTGGCTTCGGTGTATTCGGGGGATGCGGCGTTCCTGCAGCGCCTGGTGCCGGCCATCGCCGATCTGCATGGCCGGGTGATGGTGGTGGATGCGGCGGTGGGCAGTCAGCACACCGGCCACGGCAACGTGATGCCCACTTGCCTGCACGGCGGGCCGGGGCGCGCCGGCGGCGGCGAGGAACTGGGAGGGCTGCGGGCGCTCGGGTTCTACCTGCGCCGGGTGGTGGTGCAAGGCCCGCCCAGCCATCTGGCGGCGCTGGCGGCGAACAAGGTGGATGCGGCGCTGTTGGGCGCTTGAAGTGAGGGAGGCGAAGATGAACGCAGAACAATTCGTGGAACTGATCGGCCAGGTGACGGCAAGCATCGCCGGCAAGCCGGTGGACAAGGCCCTGGAGGCGGAGCTCAACAGCCGCTATCCCGCTGGCGGCGAGGTGTTTGCCGCCATTGCCGCGGCTTGTCGCGCGGGGGCGGCGGCGGGCTGGCTGTGCAATCGGGAAGGGGGCGGCATCAAGTTCGGCCGGGTCGCCAAGCCCGGGCCCCATCTGCATGGCTTCAGCATCGATGTGGTGGAGATGGCGGACATCGTCGGCCCCCACCACGAACACCCCCAGGGGGAGATCGACCTGATCATGCCGCTGGAAGGCGATGCCCGCTTCGACGGCCAGCCCGCGGGCTGGCTGGTGTACGGCCCGGGCAGCGCCCACCGGCCCACGGTGAGTGGCGGTCGGGCCCATGTGCTGTACCTGCTGCCGGGGGGAGAAATCCGCTTTACCGGGCAGTGAAGGTCGGCCCCGGGGCCGGCACACCATAGCAAGGGGCAGCCGCAACACCGTGCCGGCAGAGCGCGGGGCGGTGCTTCCCGTGAGGAATGGAGGAGACAAACCATGCCAAGCATCAGCCAGGCGGACCACAGCGTGTCGCCGCCGCGCATCACCCTGCCGCGCCAGTACAACGCGGCGGACGATCTGCTGGGGCGCAATCTGGCCGCGGGCCGGGCCGACAAAACGGCGTTCATCGACGACCGGGGCCACATCACCTACGGTCAGCTCGAGCGGCGGGCCTGTGCCTTCGCCCATCTGCTGGGCGAACTGGGGGTGCAGATGGAGCAGCGCATCCTCGTCTGCCTGCACGACACGGTGGATTTCCCCACTGTTTTCCTGGGTGCGATCAAGGCCGGTGTGGTGCCAGTGGCGGTCAATACCCTGCTCACCCAGGGAGACTATGAGTACATGCTCTCCGACAGCCGGGCGCGGGTGGCGGTGGTGTCGGCGGCGCTGTTGCCCTTGTTTCTGCCCCTGGCGGCGCGCTTGCCCTTCCTGCGGCGCATCGTGGTCTCGGGCGGTGCCGAGGGGCCGGACTCCCTCAGCCGGCTGCTGGCAGGCCAGCCCGAGACGTATTCAACGGCGCCCACCTGCTGCGACGACATTTGCTTCTGGCTCTATTCCTCCGGTTCCACCGGGGCGCCCAAGGGCACGGCCCACGTGCATGCCAGCCTGATCCAGACGGCGGAACTCTATGCCCGGCCAACCCTGGCGATCAGCGAAGACGACGTGGTGTTCTCCGCCGCCAAGCTGTTCTTCGCCTACGGGCTGGGAAACGGACTCACCTTCCCCATGTCGGTGGGCGCCACCGCCGTGCTGATGGCGGAGCGGCCCACGCCGGCCTCGGTGGCGCAGCGGCTGCGGGCGCACACGCCCAGCATTTTCTACGGGGTCCCCACCCTCTACGCCGCGATGCTGGCGAGCCCGGAACTGCCGGCCCGGGAGGAGATGCGGTTGCGGGTGTGCGCTTCTGCAGGGGAGGCCCTGCCCGAAGACATCGGCCGCCGCTGGACAGCACACTTCGGGGTGGAGATCCTGGATGGCATCGGCTCCACGGAGATGCTGCACATCTTCCTGTCCAACCGCAGTGGCGAGGTGCGCTACGGCACCACCGGGCGGCCCGTGCCCGGCTACGACATTCGCCTCGTGGATGAAAACGGCGCCCCCGTGCCCAGGGGGGAAGTGGGCGAATTGCAGGTCCACGGGCCCACCGCGGCGGCCCTGTACTGGAACAACCGGGAAAAGACCCGGGCCACCTTCCAGGGGCCGTGGACCCGCAGCGGCGACAAGTACGTGGAAAACGAGGACGGCTACTTCGTATACGCGGGCCGTTCGGACGACATGCTCAAGGTGAGCGGGATCTATGTGTCCCCCATCGAGGTGGAATCCGCCCTCATCACCCACCCGGCCGTGCTCGAGGCCGCCGTGGTGGGCAAGGAAGACGCGGACCGGCTGATCAAGCCTCTGGCCTATGTGGTGCTCAAACCCGGCCAGAGTGCCTCGCCGGAACTGGCCGATGCCCTGCGCCTGCACGTCAAATCCCTGCTTGCGCCCTACAAGTATCCCCGGTGGTTCGAGTTCATCGACGAACTGCCCAAAACCGCCACGGGCAAGATCCAGCGCTTCAAGCTGCGCGCCGCCAGCAACGCGGGTTGAGCCCCGCTGGCCGAAACGGAGTACACCATGAACAACGCCATTTCCATCATCAAGGATGAGCACCGCTCCATGGCGGCCGTCATCAAGGGGCTGCAGGCACAGCTTGCGGCGGTCAAAGCCCAGGGGGGGGAACCGGATTTCCACCTCTACGGGGCGATGCTCGACTACATCGAGGCCTACCCGGACCGTCTGCACCACCCCAAGGAGGACGAATACCTTTTCCGCTTCCTGCGCCAGCGCTGTGAAGCTGCCCACTCCATCCTGGATGAACTGGAAAGCCAGCATGCCCGCTGCGCCGACCTGCTGGGCGAGCTGCGGCAAGCGCTGCAGGCCAGCCGGGAAGCGGGCGAGGTCGACACCCTGGCGAGCGCCTTGGAGGCCTACGCCGCCTTTCTCTGGGATCACATGGGCAAGGAGGAGGACCAGGTTCTGCCCTTGGCCGAACGACATCTGACGGCGGAGGACTGGCAGACCATCGATGCCGCTTTCGCCGCCAACCGGGCGGGTAACTGGTAGCGCGCCCGGCAATTGCTTTATTGTGGCTGCCCGGGTGGCCCGCCCGGCACCGGCCGGAACGGTGGGGAAGGGGAGCCTGGCCCCACGGGCTCACAACACGCACAACGGAGGAGACACCATGCACAAGAAGATCGGCACTCTGGCCACCCTGGTGGCAAGCACCCTGGCCCTGGGCATTGCGGCCATGGGCTCGGCCCACGCGCAAGCCCCGGGCAAGATCAAGGTGGGTCTAATGCTGCCCTACACCGGCACCTACGCTGCCTTGGGCAATGCCATCACCAATGGCTTCAAGCAGTACGTGGCGGAGAATGGCGGCAAGCTGGGCGGGCGCGAGGTGGAATACATCGCAGTGGATGACGAGTCCGACCCGGCCAAGGCCACCGAGAACGCCAACCGGCTGGTCAAGCGCGACCAGGTGGACGTGCTGGTCGGGACGGTGCATTCCGGCGTTGCCCTGGCCATGGCCAAGGTGGCCCGGGAGAGCAAGACCCTGATGATCGTGCCCAATGCCGGCGCCGACGAACTGACCGGGCCGCTGTGCGCGCCCAATGTGTTCCGCACCTCCTTCACCAACTGGCAGCCTTCCTACGCCATGGGGCCGGTGATGCTGAAGAAAGGGCACAAGTCGGTGGTGACGCTGACCTGGAAGTACGCCGCCGGGCAGCAGGCCATCGAGGGCTTCAAGGAGTCCTTCACCCAGGGTGGAGGCAAGGTGCTCAAAGAGCTGACGCTGCCTTTCCCGAACACCGAGTTCCAGGCCTACCTGACCGAGATCGCCTCGCTCAAGCCGGACGCCGTGTTCGTGTTCTTCGCCGGGGGCGGTGCCGCCAAGTTCGTCAAGGATTACGCGGCAGCGGGTCTGAACAAGACGATCCCGCTCTATGCCTCGGGCTTCCTTACCGATGGCACGCTGGAGGCTATGGGCGGTGCGGGCGAGGGGCTGCTCACCACGCTCCATTACGCAGATGGCCTGAAGAACCCGAAGAATGATGCCTTCCGCGCCGGTTATGCCAAGGCCTACAAACTCCAGCCCGACGTGTACGCCGTGCAAGGCTATGATGCGGCCCAACTCTACGCGGTGGGGCTCAACGCGGTGAAGGGCGACGCCACCAAGAAGGACGAGATGTACAAGGCCATGGGCGGGGCCCGCATCGACAGCCCACGGGGCGCGTTCAGCATGTCCCGCGCCCACAACCCGGTGCAGGACATCTACCTGCGCAAGGCGGCGGGCCGCGAGAACGTATTGGTGGAAACCTCCGCCAAGGCCCTGGCAGATCCGGCGCGCGGCTGCAAGATGTAAGGTCCGCCCGTCCGCCCGGCGGCTTTGGCTGGCGGGGGGACGGGGGTGGCCTGGCGCCTGCCCACTACGGCAATTCTGTGATCCCGAGGCCTGTCCGGCCTTGGGAGGGGACTGTGCATGGATATCTTTTCTTTCCTGGTCCAGACGCTCAACGCGCTCCAGTACGGGCTACTGCTCTTTCTGGTGGCCAGCGGGCTGACGCTGGTGTTCGGGATCATGGGCATCATCAATCTGGCCCATGGCAGCTTCTACATGATCGGGGCCTACCTGGCCTTCGCCATCAGTTCCATGACCGGGGGGTTGATGTCGGCGATCCTGCTGGGCATCCCGCTCACGCTGGTATTCGGCGCGGCGCTGGAGTGGCTGCTGTTCTCGCACCTCTACAAGCGGGACCACCTGGAACAGGTGCTGCTCACCTACGGACTGATCCTGGTGTTCGAGGAACTGCGCTCCATCCTCGTGGGGGACGACGTCTACGGCGTGGCGGTGCCGGAGCTCTTTTCCGCCTCCATCGCCCTCAACGACACCCTGAGCTACCCGGTCTACCGGCTGGTGATCTCGGGCGTGTGCATTGCCCTGGCGGTGGGGATGTACTTCCTCATCCAGCGCACCCGGCTGGGGATGATGATTCGCGCCGGCAGCCACGACCGGGACATGGTCCAGGCCCTGGGCATCAACATCAACGTGATCTACCGCATCGTGTTTGCCCTGGGTGTTGCCCTGGCGGCGCTGGCGGGCATGCTGGCGGCGCCGATTTCGTCGGTGAGCCCCGGGATGGGGGCGCAGGTGCTGATTCCATCCTTCGTGGTGGTGGTGATCGGCGGCATTGGTTCGGTGTGGGGGGCATTGATTGCGGCCCTGGTGATCGGCTTTGCCGACACCTTCGGCAAGGTGCTGCTGCCGGATCTGGCCGGGATCGTGGTCTATCTGGTCATGGCGGCGGTGCTGCTGTGGCGGCCTGAAGGCATCCTCAAACGCGGGTGATCGAGCATGAGCGCGACAACCAAATCATTGCTCTACGGGGTGGGCCTGGCGGTGCTGCTGGCGTTTCCGCTCACGGCTTCGCCGTTTTACGTGGAGTTGCTGGCCAAGGTGCTGGTGCTCGGCATCTTCGCCATGAGCCTGGATCTTCTGGTGGGTTTCACCGGGCTGGTCAGCCTGGGGCATGCCGCCTATTTCGGGGTGGCGGCCTACGCGGTGGCGCTGCTGACGCCCAAGTATGAAGCGGCGAGCCTGTGGCTGGCCTTGCCTGCGGCGGTGATGGCCGCCGCCCTGGCCGCCCTGGTGGTGGGCTTTTTCGTACTGCGCACCAAGGGCATCTACTTCATCATGGTGACGCTGGCCTTTGCCCAGATGGCGTATTACCTCTTCCACGATACGGCGCTGGGTGGTGGCTCCGACGGCATCTATCTCAACTTCAAGCCCGACAGCAGTATTGCCGGCTGGCAGCCTTTCGATCTGGGCGAGGGCCATCACCTGTACTACTTCATCGTCGGCGCGCTGGTGTGCACCCTGCTGCTCTTGGGGCGGGTGCTGAGATCCAACTTCGGCCGGGTGCTGGTGGGTATCCGCAGCAATGAACACCGCATGCAGTCCATGGGCTACGCCACGTTTCGCTACAAGCTGGCGGCCTTCGTGCTGGCCGGGGCGCTGGCGGGGCTGGCAGGCTTTCTCTACGCCGTGCTGTTCGGGTTCGTAACGCCGGAACTGCTGTCCTGGCATCAGTCCGGCAACGTGCTGGTGATGGTGATCCTGGGGGGCATGGGCAATCTGCTGGGGGCGGTTGCCGGGGCGCTGGCTTTCGTGGCGATGCAGGAGGTGTTTGCCGGCCTGACCAAGCACTGGCAGTTGCTGATGGGCGGTGTGATCGTGGCGGCGGTGCTGTTCCTGCCCGGAGGCCTCGCGGCGGTGCCGGGGCGCCTGTGGGGGCGTGTAACCGGGGAGGCGGGCAATGAGTGAAGCGATCCTCGTGGCGGAGAAGCTCACCCGCCGCTTTGGCGGCCTGTGCGCCAACCAGGATGTGTCCCTGACGCTGGATGCCGGCACCCTCCACGCACTGCTGGGCCCCAATGGGGCGGGCAAATCCACCTGCATCAACATGCTGTCGGGGGATCTGCCGGTGAGCGCCGGGCGCATCAGCTACCGCGGGCGGGACATCACCGCGCTCAAGGCCCACGAGCGCTCCCGCATCGGCATTGGCCGCAGCTACCAGCGCACCAATATCTTTCCCCGCTTCTCGGTGCTGGAAAACGCCCGCCTGGCCGCCCAAAGCCGCAAGCAGCGGCCGTGGACCGTGCTGGCCGATGCCCTGGGCTACCGGGATGTGCTGGAGCAGGCCGAGGCCGCGATCGTCGAAGCCGGGCTGGCGGGGCGGGAGCGGGCTATTGCCGGGACCCTTTCCCACGGCGAGCAGCGACAACTGGAGATCGCCATGGTGCTGGCCACCGAGGCGGAGGTGCTGCTGCTGGACGAGCCGCTGGCGGGCATGGGTTCGGAGGAGGCCTCGCGCATGGTCGAACTGCTCGGCCGGCTCAAGCAAAGCCGGGCGATCCTGCTGGTGGAGCACGACATGGACGCGGTGTTTGCCGTGGCGGACCGGATCACGGTGCTGGTCAACGGCTTGATGCTGGCCTCGGGCACGCCGGACGCCATCCGCAACAACGTGGAGGTGCAGCAGGCCTATCTGGGGGAGGACGCATTCCATGTCTGAAGTGTTGCTGGAAGCGAAAGCGCTGCACACCTATTACGGCGCCAGCCATATCCTGCACGGGGTGGATTTCCGCGTGCACAAGGGCGAGGCGGTGGCGCTCATGGGCCGCAATGGCATGGGCAAGACCACCCTCATCCGTACCATGATGGGGCTGGTGCGCCCACGGGATGGCCGGGTGCTGGTGCGGGGCAGCGACGTCACCGGCGGGGCCACCCACCGCATCGCCCGACGGGGCATTGCCTATGTACCGGAAGGGCGGGGCATCTTCCCCAACCTGTCGGTGAAGGAAAACCTGCTGATGGCCGCCCGCCCCGGGGTGGATGGCCAGAGCAACTGGGATTTCGAGCGGGTGATGGCCACCTTTCCCCGCCTTGCCGAGCGGCTCACCAATGGTGGCGGGCAGCTATCGGGGGGCGAGCAGCAGATGCTCACCATCGGCCGTGCGCTCATGACCAACCCGGACCTGCTGATCCTGGACGAAGCCACCGAGGGCCTGGCGCCGCTGATCGCCCGGGAGATCTGGCGCATCGTGCGGGAGATCCGCCAGTCGGGCATCGCCACGGTCATCGTGGACAAGAACCACACGGCGGTGACCTCCATCACCGACCGGGCCACGATTCTGGTCAAGGGTCAGGTGGTGTTCGACGGTACCGCCGAGGCGGTGCGGCAGGACCCGGAACTCATCCAGAAACATCTTGGAGTGTGAATGAAGTCTGTCATCGTCCAGGGCCGGCGGCTGGAGTACGTGCGCCTGCCCTCCGCCCACCCTCGGGAGAATGCGCCGCCCCTGGTGTTCCTCCACGAGGGGCTGGGTTCGGTTTCCATGTGGCGGGATTTCCCGCAAGCCGTGAGCGATGCCACCGGCTGCGAGGCCATTGTCTATTCCCGTTATGGCTACGGCCGGTCGGACCCGCTGCAGGCGGACCGGCACGTGCGGTACATGCACGACGAAGCGCTGGCGGCTTTGCCCGAGTTGCTGGATCAGCTCGGGCTGGAGCGGCCGATCCTCTTCGGACACAGCGATGGCGGCTCCATCGCGCTCATCCACGCGGGGGCTTGCCCGCGGCCGGTGAGCGCAGTGGTGGTGATGGCGCCCCACGTGCTGGTGGAAGATATCTCCGTCACCAGCATCGCCCAGGCCAAGGTGGCTTACGAGACCACCGATCTGCGGCAGCGCCTGGGCCGCTACCACGCGGACGTGGATTCCGCCTTCTGGGGCTGGAACCGCATTTGGCTGCATCCCGATTTCCGCGCCTGGAACATCGAGGAATACCTGCCGCGCATCCCGTGCCCGGTTCTGGCGATTCAGGGCGAGGACGACGAGTACGGCACCATGGAGCAGATCGAGCGCATTGCGCGGGGCGCGGCGGACGTGGAGCTGGTGAAGCTGGCGGACTGCCGCCATTCCCCCCACAAGGATCAGCCGGCGGCGGTGATCGAATCGGTGCGGGGCTTTCTCGCGCGGGTACTGGAGGATTGAATGGCCTTTGAAACCACCAAGTTGATCCGCTTCCACCACTGCGATCCGGCGGGCATCGTCTTCTATCCCCAGTATCTGGTGTTGTGCAACGAGACGGTGGAAGACTGGTTCGAGCAGGGGCTGGGTGTGGGCTTCCATGCCCTCCATCACACGCTGCACCGGGGTATCCCCATGGTGCGGCTGGAGTGCGATTTCCTCGGTGCCAGCCGGCACGGGGAGGCATTGCAGTTTCGACTGGAGGTGGAGCGGATCGGCAACAGCTCCATCACCTGGAACATCACCGCCGGCAAGGACGGCAAGCCCCGGTTCCGCGCCAAACAGACGGTGGTGTGGGCCGATGTGAGCGGCCCCCGGCCGACCGCGATCGACGACGCGTGGCGGGCCCGTTTCACGCGCTTTATGGCGCCGGACCCGGGCGTCTGAGCCCGGAGCGACGAGGACAGAGAGATGGATTACAGCGGCTATCACAGTCTGCAGGTGACGCACCATGGCGGTGGTGTGGCGGAAGTGGTCATGGGGCAGCCGGGCAAGCTGCCGGCGGCGGACGCGGTGGGCCACGGGGAACTGGCCCGCATCTGGCGGGATATCGAGGCCGACCCGGATATCGCGGTTGTCGTGGTGCGAGGCCAGGAGAAGGGTTTTTCCGCCGGCGGGACCCTGGATCTGGTGCAGGCCATGGCGGATGACGCCACAACCCGCGCCCGGGTGTGGCGCGAGGCGCGGGATATCGTCTACAACATGATCAATTGCCCCAAGATCATCGTCAGCGCCATCAACGGGCCGGCGGTGGGCGGCGGGCTGGCGGTGGCCCTGATGGCGGATATTTCCATTGCGGCCCGCAACGCCCGGCTGATCGACGGGCACACGCGGCTGGGCGTGGCGGCGGGGGACCACGCGGCCATCATCTGGCCCTTGCTGTGCGGCATGGCCAAGGCCAAGTTGCACCTGCTGCTGTCCGACGAGATCAGTGGCGAGGAGGCGGAGCGCATCGGCCTGGTTTCGATGGTGGTGGAGCCGGAGCACTTGCTGGAAAAGGCGCATGCCGTCGCCCGGCAACTGGCGGCAGGGCCGCAATCCGCCCTGCGCTGGACCAAGGCCAGCCTCAACAACTGGCTACGCATGGCCGGGCCGATCTTCGACAATTCCCTGGCCCTGGAAATGCTGGGCTTCGGCAGCCCCGAGATGCTGGAAGGTCTGGCGGCGGTGCGGGAGCGCCGGGCGCCGGTGTTCCCGCCGTCCTCACCCGTTTGAGAGTACTGAACCATGCAAGCTTACGTATGCCCCGGCTTCGGCCCCCTGGAACAAACGGCCTTGGGCGAACTGGCCCGGCCCGAGCCCGGCCCGGGGGAGCTGACCCTCCGCGTGCGCGCTGCGGGGGTCAATTTTTACGACACGCTGATCGTCCAGGGCAAATACCAGATTCGTCCGGTCGCGCCCTTTGCCCCCGGTGGTGAAGTGGCGGGCGAGGTGCTGGCGGTGGGCGAAGGTGTGTGCCACGTGCAGCCGGGCCAGCGGGTGGCGGCCTTCATTTCCTACGGCGGGTATGCCCAGGTGGCGCGGGCCAAGGCCAGCCAGACCTGGCCTTTGCCCGATGGGGTGGGCTTCGAGGACGCAGCGGCCAGTCTGGTGACCTATGGCACCTCCTGGTTCGGTCTGCATGACCGGGCCCGGCTCAAGGCGGGTGAAACCGTTCTGGTACTCGGCGCGGCCGGAGGTGTCGGCCTGGCGGCCATCCAGATTGCTCATGCGGCGGGTGCGCGGGTGCTGGCGGCGGCGGGGAGTCCGCAGCGGCTGGAGCTTTGCCGCCAGTCCGGCGCCGAGGTGCTGATCGACTACAGTCGGGAGGACCTCAAGGACGCCGTGAAGGCGGCGACGGCCGGCCGCGGCGCCGATGTGGTGGTGGATGTGGTGGGGGGCGCCTATACCGAAGCCGCCGTGCGGGCGACCGCCTGGCGGGGGCGGGTGCTCATCATCGGTTTCGCAGCGGGGGAAATTCCCCGCGTGCCCGCCAATCTGCTGCTGCTCAAAGGCTGCGACGTGGGCGGCGTGTTCTGGGACGAATTCCTGCGCCGGGAGCCGGAGGCCGCCCGGGAGCAGATGGCGGCCATGATGGCGGGACTCGCCGACGGCAGCTTGCGCCCGGTGATCACGGGGCGCTATCCCCTGGCCCGTGCGGGCGAGGCCTTGCAGGCCCTGGCCGAGCGGCAGGCGGCGGGCAAACTGATCGTGCTGCCCTGAGCGGCAGGCACTTGCACAACACGGGGGGCCGGTGGCCGCCCGACAACGGTCGTTCAACAGAGAGAAAAGGAGACTTGACCATGGCCCATTACCAGTGCGGCGCCTGCTTCTTCCCCTATGACGAGGAACAGGGTCTGCCCGAGGAGGGCATTGCCCCGGGCACCTTGTGGAAGGACGTGCCGGAGGATTTCGTGTGCCCGGAGTGCGGCACCGTCAAGGCCGGCTTCATTGCCTACAACCCGGGTTGAATGGTGATGACCCCGTTGCTGGCGGATGTGGCGGTGGCGGTGATCGGCGCGGGAGCCATGGGGAGCGGTATCGCTCATGTGGCGGCGCGGGCCGGGCATCGGGTCTATCTGTACGACACCAACGCCGAGGCGGTAAGCCGTGGTCGCGCCGGCATCGGGCGTGACCTGGACTTCCTGGTGGGCAAGGGCAGGCTGGAGCGCGCCGAGGCCGACGCCATCCTGGAGCGGGTGGTTCCCACCTCCCGCCTGGAGGATCTGGCGGACGCAGGGTTGGCGGTGGAAGCCATCGTCGAGAAGCTGGAGGTGAAGCAGGAGCTTTTCCGCCGGCTGGAGTCGCTGCTGGGGGCGGATGCGATTCTGGCCACCAACACCTCTTCGCTGTCCATCACCGCGATCGGGGCAGCCCTGACGCGCCCGGGGCGTCTGGCCGGGCTGCACTTCTTCAACCCGGCACCGCGCATGGCGCTTGTGGAAGTGGTGTCCGGGCTGGCGACGGACAAACCGGTGGCGGAGGTGCTCTACGCCACTGCCCGTGCCTGGGGCAAGACGCCGGTCCATGCCGGCTCCAGCCCGGGATTCATCGTCAACCGTGTGGCGCGCCCCTATTACGCGGAGGCCTTGCGCGTGGCGGGCGAGCGGGCTGCCAGCCCGTCCACGCTGGACGCCATCCTGCGCGATGGCTGCGGTTTCCCCATGGGCCCGTTCGAGCTCATGGACCTCATCGGCCACGATGTGAACTTTGCCGTGACCCGCAGCGTGTTTGATGCCTACTTCGGGGACAAGCGCTTCACGCCCAGCCTGATCCAGCAGGAACTGGTGCTGGCCGGCCGGCTGGGGCGCAAAACCGGGCAAGGCTTCTATGATTACCGGGAGGGCGCGGAGCGCCCGGCTCCGGTGGTGGAAGCCCCTTCCACGGCTGGCGCGGGGGTGGTCGTGGCCGGGTCAGCGGGGCTGCTGGAGCCCCTGGTGACCCGCCTGGCCGCGGCCGGCGTGCCGGTTGAGCGCCGCGAAGGACCGGGCGAGTTGCGCGTGGACGGTGCGCGGCTGCTGCTGTCCGACGGGCGCACGGCAACCCGGCGTGCCGCCGAGGAGGGCGTGCCCGATACGATGCTGATCGATCTGGCGCGGGACTACGGCAAGACGCCGCGGGTCGCGCTGGCGCGGGCCGACCAGTGCAGCGCCGCAGCCTACGATCGGGTGGTGGGCTGCCTGCAGGCAGGGGGGCTGGTGGTGAGCCGGCTGGACGATGTTCCGGGGCTGATTGCCCTGCGCACGGTGGCCATGCTTGCCAACGAGGCGGCCGATGGCGCCGTGGCGGGCATTGGCACGCCGGCGGATATCGATACCGCCATGCGTCTGGGTACCAACTACCCGGAGGGCCCGTTGGCCTGGGCGGACCGGATCGGGGTAGCGCTTGTTGCGCGGGTGCTCGGCAATCTGAAAGCCCACTATGGCGAGGAGCGCTACCGGGTGTCGCCCTTGATCCAGCGGGCGGCCTGTTCGGGGGCAGCCCTGGCATCCGGTTGAGGCGCGCGGCGTGGCCGAGGGGCCACGCCGCGGAGTCGTCAGCGGGGCTTGCGCTCCGGCCGGCATTCGAAGGCGAGTTCGCTGCGCCCGTCCTCGTGCAGGCTTTCCAGCCGGACCGTGAAGCCCCACAGCCGGGCCACATGTTTCATCACCTGGGTGGCGGAATCCGCATTGAGGGGGCGGCGCTGGTGCTGCCGGTGCTGCAGGGTGAGTGAACGGTCGCCGTGGATGTCCACATCCACCACCTGGATGTTGGGCTCCCGGCCGCCGAGGTTGTACTGTTCCGACAGGATCTGGCGGACACGGCGGTAGCCGGCTTCGTCGTGGATGGCGGAGATGCGCAACTTGGCGCGGCGATCATCGTCGTCCACTGCGAAGAGCTTGAAGTCCCGGATCAGTTTGGGCGAGAGGTACTGGGCGATGAAACTCTCGTCCTTGAAATTGCGCATGGCGAAGTCGAAAGTCTTGAGCCAGTCGCTGCCTGCGATGTCGGGAAACCACTGCCGGTCCTCGTCGGTGGGGTGCTCGCAGATCCGGCGGATGTCCTGCCACATGGCAAAACCCAGGGCATAGGGGTTGAGGCCCGAGTACCAAGGGGCGTTGTAGGGTGGCTGGGCGACGACGCTGGTGTGGGAGTGCAGGAACTCCAGCATGAAGCTGTCTTCCAGGCATCCTTGCTCGTACAGGGTGTTGAGGATGGTGTAGTGCCAGAACGTGGCCCAGCCCTCGTTCATCACCTGGGTCTGCCGCTGGGGATAGAAGTACTGGGCGACCTTGCGCACGATACGGACGATCTCCCGCTGCCAGGGCTCGAGAATCGGCGCATTTTTCTCGATGAAGTAGAGGATGTTCTCCTGGGGTTCGGGCGGAAAACGGTTCTTGCGTGTTTCTGCCCGCCGCTGCTCCTGCACGGGCACGGTGCGCCAGAGGTCGTTGACCTGCATCTGCAGGTAGTCCTCCCGTTCCTTTTGCCGCGCCATCTCTTTGGCCAGGCTTAGCTTGGGCGGGCGCTTGTAGCGGTCCACGCCCAGATTCATCAGCGCGTGGCACGAATCCAGCAGTTCCTCCACGGCTTCTTCGCCGTGGCGTTGTTCGCATTCCGAGATGTAGTTCCGGGCGAACAAGAGGTAATCGATGATGGCGTCCGCGTTGGTCCAGGTGCGGAACAGGTAATTGCCCTTGAAAAACGAGTTGTGACCATAACTGGCGTGGGCAATCACCAGGGCCTGCATCGTCATGGTGTTCTCTTCCATGAGGTAGGCGATGCAGGGGTTGGAGTTGATCACGATCTCGTAGGCGAGCCCCATGTGTCCCCGGCGGTAGCTTTTCTCCGTGGCCAGGAAATGCTTGCCGAAGGTCCAGTGGTGGTAGTTCACCGGCATGCCGACGGAGGCGTAGGCATCCATCATCTGCTCGGCGGTGATCACCTCGATCTGGTTGGGGTAGATGTCCAGGCCGTACTCGGTGGCAACCCGGTCGATTTCCCGATGGTACTGGTCGATAAGTTCGAAGGACCACTCCGAGGTGGCCGGCAGGCGGGGGCGGGGGGCGCGGTCGTTCATACGAGTTTCTTCTTGAACAGTTCCCGGAACACCGGGTAGATGTCAGCCAGCCCTTCGATGCGCTGCATGGCGAAGTTCTTGTGGCTTCCGGTCAGCCGCTGGTATTCCCGCCACAGGTTTTGCGGCTCGCCGGGCGTGATTTCTATGTAGGCGAAGTACTGCACCAGCGGCAGGATCTGGCTGGAGAGCAGTTCGCGGCAGTGAGGCGAATCGCTGTCCCAGTTGTCGCCGTCCGAGGCCTGGGCGCCATATACATTCCACTCGCCGTTGGCGTAACGGGCGCGCAGGATGTCGTTCATCATTTCCAGCGCGCTGGATACCACGGTGCCGCCCGACTCCCGGGAGTGGAAGAAGTCCTCCTCGTCCACTTCCTTGGCCACCGTGTGGTGGCGGATGAACACCAGCTCGATGTGTTCATAGGTCCGGTTGAGGAACAGGTAGAGCAGCATGAAGAAGCGCTTGGCGATCTGCTTCTTTTCCTCGTCCATGGAGCCGGAAACGTCCATCAGGCAGAACATCACCGCCTGGGTGGTGGGCTTGGGCTGCTTGATCCGGTTGTTGTAGCGCAGGTCGAAACTGTCGATGAAGGGGATGGCCTCGATCTTGAGCTTCAGCTTGCGGATTTCCTCTTTCAAGGCCAAGGCATCCGGATGCGTTTCCGGCTCGTGGCGCAGGAGTTCTTCCAGTTGTGCCTCGGCCTCCCGCAGCCGCTTGGCGTAGGGGGAACCCACGGCAATGCGCCGGCCCAGGGCGCCGCGCATGGAACGGATGATGTTGATGTTGGCCGGCACGCCGGTGGGCGAGTGGCCCGCCCGGACGGATCGGGTCTCGTTGATCTTGGCCAGTTGGGTCTTGATCAGATTGGGTAAGGCCAGATCGTCGAAAAAGATGTCGAGGAATTCCTCCCGGGAGAGCTGGAAGACAAAATCGTCTTCGCTTTCCCCGTCCTTGCTCGCTTTTCCTTTTCCCCGTCCCGCGCCGCCGCCCACGGGTCGATCCACCTCGTCGCCAGAGGAAAACTGGTCATTGCCCGTATACACACGCTCCCAGCGGCCCTTGCCGGAGAGGCCGAACTGGGGCTCGGACAGATCCTTGGCCGGGATGGAGACGGATTCGCCGTGGTCCAGATCGGTGATGCTGCGCCCGGAAATGGCGTCTGCCACCGCCTTGCGGATCTGGCCCTTGAAGCGGCGGAAGAAGCGTTGTCGGTTGACCGCGCTCTTGTTCTTGCTGTCAAACCGCCTGTCGATGATCTGCACCACGTTCCGTCTCCAAGCCCGATGTCAGGAGGCCTTGCGCACCCGCAGGTACCACTCGCACAACAGCCGTACCTGTTTTTCGGTATAGCCTTTTTCGATCATGCGGTTGACGAAGTCCCGGTGCTTCTTCTGCTCGTCGGCGCTGGCCTTGGCGTTGAAGCTGATCACGGGGAGCAGGTCTTCCGTGTTGGAGAACATCTTCTTCTCGATGACCGCGCGCAGCTTTTCGTAACTCGTCCAGCTCGGGTTCTTGCCGGCGTGCTGCGCGCGTGCGCGCAGCACGAAGTTCACTACTTCGTTGCGGAAATCCTTGGGATTGCTGATCCCGGCCGGTTTTTCGATCTTCTCCAGTTCGTCGTTCAGGGCCGAACGGTCGAAAATCTCGCCCGTGTTCGGGTCCCGGTACTCCTGATCCTGGATCCAGAAATCAGCATAGGTTACGTAGCGATCAAAGATGTTCTGGCCGTACTCGGAGTAGCTCTCCAGATAGGCGGTCTGGATTTCCTTCCCGATGAACTCGGCGTAGCGAGGCGCGAGGTACTCTTTGATGTAGCCCAGGTAGCGGGACTCCACCTCGGGTGGGAACTGCTCCTGGTGGATGGACTGCTCGAGTACGTACATCAGATGCACAGGGTTGGCCGCGACTTCCCGGTGGTCGAAGTTGAATACCTTGGACAGCACCTTGAAGGCAAAACGGGTCGAGAGGCCGGTCATGCCTTCGTCCACGCCCGCGTAGTCACGGTATTCCTGATAGGACTTGGCCTTGGGGTCCGTATCCTTGAGGTTTTCGCCGTCGTAGATCCGCATTTTTGAGTAAATGCTGGAGTTCTCCGGCTCCTTCAGGCGGGAGAGGGCGGCGAACTGGGCCATCATCTTCAGGGTGTCAGGAGCGCAGGGCGCTTCGGACAGCGAACTGTTGGCCAGCAACTTGCCGTAGATGCGGATCTCTTCAGAAACGCGCAGGCAGTACGGGACCTTCACCGTGTAGATACGGTCGAGGAAGGCTTCGTTGTTCTTGTTGTTCTTGAACGCCTGCCACTCGCTTTCGTTCGAGTGGGCCAGGATCACGCCATCGAAGGGGATGGCGCCAAAGCCTTCCGTGCCCTTGTAGTTGCCTTCCTGGGTGGCGGTGAGCAGAGGGTGCAGCACCTTGATCGGCGCCTTGAACATTTCCACGAATTCGAGCATGCCCCGGTTTGCCAGGCATAGGCCGCCGGAGTAGCTGTAGGCGTCCGGATCGTCCTGGGAGTAGTCCTCCAGCTTGCGGATATCGATCTTGCCGACCAGGGAAGAGATATCCTGATTGTTCTCATCGCCGGGTTCGGTCTTGGCCACTGCAACCTGTTTGAGCACAGACGGGCGCAGCTTGACGACGCGGAAGCGCGTGATGTCACCATTGAATTCGTGCAGGCGCTTGACCGCCCAGGGCGACATGATGGTATTGAGGTAGCGTCGGGGTATCCCATAGTCTTCCTCGAGGATGGGGCCATCCTCGGCCGGATCAAAAAGGCCCAGCGGCGACTCCCGGACCGGCGAGCCCTTGATGGCATAGAACGGAACCCGTTCCACCAGGTACTTGAGTTTTTCGGCCAGGGAGGACTTGCCGCCCCCGACCGGGCCCAGCAGGTAGAGGATCTGTTTCTTCTCCTCCAGCCCCTGGGCCGCGTGGCGGAAGTAGGCGACGATGCTTTCGATCACCTCTTCCATCCCGTAGAAATCGCGGAAGGCGGGATAGACCCGGATCATCTTGTTGGAAAAAATGCGCGAGAGCCGCTGGTCTCGACGAGTATCGATGAGTTCGGGCTCACCGATGGCGTGGAGCATGCGTTCTGCCGAGGTGGCGTAGGCCATCCGGTCGTGCTTGCAGATCTCCAGATATTCCTGGAGCGAAAGCTCTTCTTCCTGCGCGGCCTCAAAGCGAGACTGAAAACTGCTGAAAATGCTCATGGGGTCCTCCTGCCTGCTGTCTGATCGCTGTCCGGAGGCCGGGGGCCTCCATGCCATTATCGGTGCCACGCCTTGACCAACATCATTTCAATTGAAACCAGAATACCCTTCTCCTTGCGATCTTGGCGCACATGTTCCGATCAAGATACCGAGGCCTGCGACCATTGGAGAAGCCCGCCGGTCGGTAGTTCCTTTTCCTGGTCCCCCGAGGGCAGCCGGCAGTGCCTGGTGGCTGGAAAGCCCCGTTTCACCCATGTGATAGAATCGCGCCGAGGTGGTGCGGCGGTTTCAGGCAGGGTTTCCGGTATTCCTTGATTCTCGCGGGGTTCTGGCATTGTGGTTGCTCCATGAGTCGTTGCCAGCCTCGTAACCGTTCTCCTTTTTCTTACTAACATGCGTACCCCGCTGCCGGGCCTCGCCGGTCCGCTCGGGTGCCTTCCAGTTTTTGATAGGAATTTTCATGCAGGCTGAACAACAGACCCTGGGTCCGCTCGAGCGTCGTATTGACATGTCCCTTTCCGTGGCCGACATCGAAAAGGATGTGCAGGCCAGGCTCAAGCGCCTGTCGCGAACGGTGCGCATGGCTGGTTTCCGCCCGGGCAAGGCGCCTCTCAATTTGATCGCCCAGCAGTATGGTCCCCAGGTCCGTGGAGAAGCGGTGGCTGAGGCCGTTGAGAAAGTTTTCGGCGAGCAGGTCCGGGAGCAGAAGTTCCGTGTTGCGGGTCGTCCGCGCATCGAGCCCCGTACCAGCGAGGCTGAAGAAAGCCTCGAATTCTCTGCGGTGTTTGAGGTCTATCCGGAAATCGCCCTGGGCGACATGAGCGAGAAGGAAGTTGAGCGTCCCGTTCTGGAAGTTGGCGACGCGGAAGTGGACAAGACCCTCGAAGTGCTGCGCAAGCAGCGCCAGACCTTTGCTCAGGTGGATCGGGCTGCGGCTGATGCGGACCGGGTCGTGATCAATTTCACTGGTCGCAAGGACGGTGAGGTGTTTGCAGGCGGTCAGGCAAACGATTACCCTGTGATCGTCGGTGCAGGCAGCATGTTGCCCGAGTTTGAGGCCGCCCTGCGGGGGATGGTGGCGGGCGAGAGCAAGGTCTTCGACCTGACTTTCCCGGAGGATTACCACGCCAAGGAACTGGCCGGGCAAGCCGTGCAGTTCGAGGTGCAGGTGAACAAGGTCGAAGAGCCGCGTCTGCCGGAACTGGATGAGGAGTTTGCAAAAGCGCTGGGAGTGGCGGATGGCGATGTGGCCAAGCTGCGTGACGAAGTCCGGAGCAATCTCATGCGCGAGGTGAAAAAGCGTATCCAGTCGCGGGTGAAGGAGCAAGCGATGAATGCGGTGCTGGATGCCAATCCGATTGAAGTGCCCAAGGCGCTTGTTGATGCGGAGGCCGCGGAATTGGCCGAGGGTGCCCGCAAGGATCTGCAGGCTCGGGGCATGGATGTTCGCAACGTTCCGGTCGAGCCGGCCTGGTTTATGGATCAGGCGGTGCGGCGGGTCAAGTTGGGGCTGATTGTTGCCGAAATCGTGAAGACCCACGAGCTATATGCCAAGCCCGAGCAGGTGAAGGCGATGGTCGAAGAGTTCGCGCAGAGTTACGAGGATCCTTCCGAAGTCGTGGGCTGGTACTACGGTCAACCTCAGCGTCTGGCCCAGGTGGAGGCGCTGGTGATCGAAGATAACGTGGTGGATTGGGTGCTCAAGAGCGCCCGGGCCACTGACAAATCCGTAACCTTTGAAGAGTTGATGGGAACCGCCACATGATGAAACAACTTGGGCAAACGAATGGTCTGGGGCTGGGTCAATCCGACTGGAATCCGCAGGGGATCGGCATGATCCCCATGGTCGTGGAGCAAAGCGGTCGGGGCGAGCGGGCCTACGATATCTACTCTCGCCTGCTGAAGGAGCGAGTGGTGTTTCTGGTCGGACCGGTCAATGACGTTTCCGCCAACCTGATCGTTGCCCAGTTGTTGTTCCTCGAGTCCGAGAATCCGGACAAGGATATCTACTTCTATATCAATTCGCCCGGAGGTTCGGTGACGGCCGGTTTGGCGATCTACGACACCATGCAGTTCATCAAGCCGGACGTGAGTACCCTCTGTATCGGCCAGGCAGCCAGTATGGGGGCTTTCCTGTTGGCTGCGGGGGCAAAGGGCAAGCGCTATTCGTTGCCCAACTCGCGGGTGATGATCCATCAGCCCTTGGGTGGATTCCAGGGGCAAGCGTCGGATATCGAGATCCACGCACGGGAAATCTTGAATCTTCGGGCACGTTTGAACGATTTGATGTCCAAGCATACCGGACAGCCTGTGGAGCGCATCGAACGGGACACCGACCGGGATAACTACCTGTCGGCCGGCGAGGCGGTGGAGTACGGGCTCGTGGATCGGGTGCTGGTCAGCCGTACCGATTCTGAGTGATAGGCAACGGAGCGCGTGGGAATGACGGACAAGAAATCGGGCAGCGAGAAGCTGCTGTACTGCTCCTTCTGCGGAAAGAGTCAGCATGAGGTGCGCAAGCTGATCGCCGGCCCGTCGGTGTTCATTTGCGACGAGTGTATCGAGTTGTGCAATGACATCATTCGCGACGAGATCACCGGCGAGCAGGGGCCCAAGGGTAGCCGGGGCGATCTTCCCACGCCCAAAGAGATCTGCTCGATCCTGGACCAGTATGTGATTGGCCAGGAACAGGCCAAGCGTATTTTGTCTGTGGCGGTATACAACCACTACAAACGCCTCAAGCACTTGTCCAAGAGCGATGACGTTGAACTCGCGAAGAGCAACATTCTCCTGATTGGACCGACAGGTTCGGGAAAGACGCTGCTGGCCCAGACACTTGCCCGGCTGTTGAATGTTCCTTTTGTAATGGCTGATGCCACGACCCTCACCGAGGCTGGTTACGTCGGTGAAGATGTGGAGAACATCATCCAGAAGTTGCTGCAGAAGTGCGAGTACGAGGTTGATAAAGCCCAGCAGGGAATTGTTTACATTGATGAAATCGACAAGATTTCCCGCAAGTCTGACAACCCGTCGATCACGCGGGATGTATCAGGTGAGGGTGTCCAGCAGGCGCTGCTCAAGCTGATTGAGGGCACGGTAGCCAGTGTTCCGCCCCAAGGCGGCAGAAAACATCCCAACCAGGATTTTGTTCAGGTCGACACCACCAATATATTGTTCATCTGCGGTGGTGCGTTTGATGGGTTGGAAAAAGTGATCCTGAACCGGACCGAAAGGGTGGGGATCGGTTTCGGTGCCGAGGTCAAAAGCCGGGATGGGAAAGACAACGCCAAGACTTTGGGGAAGGTCGAGCCCGAGGATTTGGTTAAGTTTGGCTTGATTCCGGAGTTTGTGGGTCGCCTTCCGGTGGTAGCGACCCTGCGGGAATTGGACGAAACGGCGCTGATCGAAATTCTTGTCGAGCCCAAGAACGCGTTGATCAAGCAGTACCAGAAGCTGTTTGCCATGGAGGGCGTGGAACTGGAGATTCGTCCCGGTGCGCTGCAGGCAATTGCCCGCAAGGCGCTGAAGCGCCGGACCGGTGCTCGCGGGCTGCGCTCGATACTCGAGGCCGCGCTCCTTGATGTCATGTACGAACTGCCAGGAATGGAGAATGTCACGAAGGTTGTGCTCGATGAGAACATGATCGCCGGCGACGGCAAGCCAATCCTGATTTACGCTGATCAACCCAAAGTGGCCGCATCCAGCTGAACTGGGTGGCTTCCCGCGGGTCGAGGCCTTGAATTGGGGGGGATCGCCCCCAATTCGGGATGAGAGGTCAATCCAATAGGAAATACATCCATGTCAAGCAAACTCGACCTGCCCCAAGAGACCATCGAACTTCCGCTGCTCCCCTTAAGGGACGTGGTGGTCTTCCCTCATATGGTGATCCCCCTGTTTGTGGGGCGCCCCAAGTCCATCAAGGCACTCGAGAATGCGATGGACGCCGGCAAGAACATTCTTCTGGTTGCGCAGAAGTCTGCTGCGAAGGATGAGCCAGCCGCCGAAGATCTGTATTCAATCGGGTGTGTTGCCAACATCCTGCAGATGTTGAAATTGCCGGATGGTACGGTGAAAGTGCTGGTGGAAGGCGCGCAGCGAGCGCAGGTCGAGGAAATCGAGGATCTTCGGACCTTGTTCGTGGCCAAGGTCAAGCCTGTCCCTGCCGATGAGGCTCCGAACCACGAGATCGAAGCCATGCGGCGGGCGATCATCAGTCAGTTTGATCAGTACGTTAAGCTCAACAAGAAGATTCCTCCTGAAATTCTGACTTCCCTGTCCGGGATAGACGAGGCCGGTCGGCTCGCTGACACCATTGCGGCGCACCTGCCTCTGAAGCTTGAGCAGAAACAGGAGATTCTCGAGCTTTTCCCGGTCATTGAGCGGCTTGAGCGCTTGCTCGCGCAGCTGGAAACCGAACTCGACATTCTTCAGGTGGAGAAGCGCATCCGTGGCCGCGTCAAGCGGCAGATGGAAAAGAGCCAACGGGAGTACTACCTGAATGAGCAGGTCAAGGCGATCCAGAAGGAGCTTGGTGAAGGCGAAGACGGCGCTGACATCGAGGAGATGGAGCGCCGGATAAAATCTGCAGGCATGACGAAGGAGGCTTTGAGCAAAGCCCAGGCCGAGTTGAAGAAGCTTCGCCTCATGTCTCCCATGTCCGCTGAGGCGACGGTAGTTCGCAATTACATCGATACGCTTACCAACCTGCCGTGGAAGAAACGCAGCAGGATCAGCAAGGATCTTGCCGCGGGGGAGAAGATCCTCGACAAGGACCACTACGGACTCGAGAAGGTCAAGGAGCGCATCCTTGAATACTTGGCTGTCCAGCAGCGCGTGGAAAAGGTCAAGGCGCCCATTCTGTGTCTCGTTGGGCCCCCGGGGGTTGGAAAGACGTCTCTTGGCCAGTCCATTGCCAAAGCGACCAATCGGAAGTTTGTCCGCATGTCGCTGGGTGGGGTGCGCGACGAAGCCGAGATCCGTGGACACCGGCGTACTTATATCGGGTCAATGCCGGGCAAGATCCTGCAGAACATGTCGAAGGTTGCTGTACGTAATCCCTTGTTCCTGCTGGATGAAGTGGACAAGATGGGGATGGATTTCCGTGGCGATCCCAGTTCGGCGCTTCTGGAAGTCCTGGATCCGGAGCAGAACAGCACGTTCGTGGATCACTACGTGGAGGTGGAGTTTGACCTTTCCGACGTGATGTTCGTCGCGACTGCCAATACGCTGAATATTCCTGCGCCCCTGCTGGATCGAATGGAAGTGATTCGCCTGTCAGGGTACACCGAAGACGAAAAGGTCAACATTGCCCAGCGTTATCTGTTGCCCAAGCAGATCAAAAACAACGGCTTGAAGGCTGACGAGATTTCGGTGACGGAAGATGCGGTGCGTGACGTCATCCGCTACTACACGCGGGAGGCAGGTGTCCGCAGCTTGGAGCGGGAGGTTTCAAAGATCTGTCGCAAGGTGGTTAAGGCGCTGGTCCTGAAGAAGCGTAGCCGCAAGGTTGTGGTGAATGCCAAGAATCTGGATAAGTTCTTGGGGGTTCGACGTTACAGTTTCGGCATGGCCGAGAAGGAGAACCAGATTGGGCAGGTGACCGGGCTGGCGTGGACCGAGGTGGGGGGAGAATTGCTGACCATCGAATCAGTTGTGTTGCCCGGCAAGGGCAAAACGGTTACCACCGGGAAGCTGGGCGAGGTGATGCAGGAGTCGATTCAGGCTGCGCTGACGGTAGTACGCAAGCGTTCGGCGGATTTGGGTATTGCGGAGGATTTCTACCAAAAGAGCGACCTGCATATCCACCTTCCCGAAGGCGCGACCCCAAAAGACGGCCCGAGCGCGGGTATTGCGATCGCTACGGCTATCGTTTCTGTTCTGACCGGCATTCCTGTCCGGGCAGATGTGGCAATGACTGGCGAGATCACGCTGAGGGGTGAGGTTCTACCGATCGGTGGCTTGAAGGAAAAGCTGCTCGCGGCTCATCGGGGTGGCATCCGGGTGGCGTTGATTCCGGAAGAGAACGTGAAGGATCTCGTAGATATCCCCGAGAACATCAAGGGTGCTCTCGAGATCATCCCCGTGCGGTGGTTCGATCAGGTGCTGGATGTGGCTTTGGCTGACAAACCAAAACCTATCGCAGGCAAAAGTGGAGAGTCTGAGCTTGCGCCGATCGGGGAAGCGTCCCCTGCCCAGGGTGTTTCCGGTGTGTTGACACATTAGATGCGAGGCGTGGGGGAAGAGGGTTTTTGTCTTCCCGCCACAGCACCTACCGGGCATGCAAATTTCTTGCCGGTAAGCTGTAAACCCGCTTGACACAAGGTTTTCCGGCTTGCTATAAAAGACTGCGCAGGTCTTCCCCTGTGCTCGACTATCCATATACGAGGGGGCTTACGTGAATAAGTCGGAATTGATTGATCAGATTGCCAAACAGGCTGACATCTCCAAGGCCGCAGCAAGCCGGGCACTGGACGCAGCCATTGGCGCGATCAAGACTTCGCTGAAAAAGGGTGGGACGGTTACTTTGGTCGGTTTTGGGTCTTTTTATGTCGGTAAGCGCGCCGCGCGTACCGGTCGCAATCCCCGGTCTGGTGAATCCATCAAGATCAAGGCTGCGAAGGTGCCGAAATTCAGGGCTGGAAAAGCGCTCAAGGATGCAGTAAACTGACGGGCTTTGCTGCAGCAGATAGACGGGTGCTTAGCTCAGCTGGTAGAGCGTCGCCCTTACAAGGCGAATGTCGGCGGT
>DAITAZ010000035.1:0-40156 GCA_036824045.1 Rhodocyclaceae bacterium | reverse complement strand
GCGCTGCTTCGGCGGCGCTTTGTTTCTGTTCACATCACTGTAACAAAGCGTTCCTAGAATCCCTGAGCATTGCGTACTGATGCGCTGCTATCCACCGGGAGATTACTGGATGAAACGCTCCAAATTTGCTGTTCTGCCCCTGCTGGCGTCGATGCTGGCTTCTTCCGCCGTTGTTGCGGCGCCTCTGGTTGCCATCGATGGTTCGAGCACGGTCTATCCCATCACCGAGGCGGTTGCCGAAGAGTTCCAGAAAGCCAAGAAGGGGGCGGTGAAGGTCACCGTCGGCATTTCGGGTACCGGTGGCGGCTTCAAGAAGTTCTGCCGTGGCGAGACGGATATCTCCAATGCCTCGCGCCCGATCCTGGAAAAGGAGATGGCGGACTGCCGGGCGGCCGGTATCAAGTACGTTGAACTCCCTATCGCTTTCGATGCGCTGACGGTGGTGGTGAATCCCAAGAACGCCTTCCTCAAACAGATTTCCGTGGAAGAGCTGAAGAAGATGTGGGAGCCGGCCGGCCAGGGCAAGGTGTTGAACTGGAAGGACGTGAACCCCGCCTGGAGCGATGCCAAGCTCAAGCTCTTCGGCCCGGGAGCGGATTCGGGCACGTTCGACTACTTCACGGAAGCCGTGGTCGGAAAGGCCAAGTCCAGTCGGGGTGACTACACCGCTTCGGAGGACGATAACGTTCTGGTGCAGGGGGTGTCTCGGGACAACGGTGGCCTTGGATATTTCGGCTTTGCCTACTACATCGAAAACAAGGCCAAGCTGAAGGCGGTGCCGGTGGTGAACCCCAAGACGGGCAAGGCGGTGGAGCCGTCCCTGGAGAACGTGATCAGTGGAGCCTACCAACCTCTGTCCCGTCCGATCTTCATCTACGTGAGCGCCAAGTCCATCGACAAGCCTGAGGTGAAGGAATTTGTGGAGTTCTACCTCAAGAATGGCGGGGCATTGGCCAAGGAGGTGAAGTACGTGCCACTGACGGATGCCGACTACAAGCATGCGGCGGACAATTTTGCCAAACGCAAGACGGGTACTGCTTTCGGTGGGCACTCCGAAGTGGGCGTGAAGGTGTCCGATCTGCTCAAGCGGGACCCCAAGGAGTAAGCGTTTCTTCGCGCCTTCATCTGCCCCGGCGCGCACCAGGTGCCGGGGCGGGTTTCTGATCGCTGTCGGAAACGATCAACGCCTACAATTACGTACCTTCCACGACCATGTCTGCCATTGCAGCGTCCGCGTCCATGACCCCCGATCCGGCTCACGTCAGCGACCGCCTCAAGAAGCGGGCGTCGCGACATATCAAGGAACGCGTGATCGAGAGCGTTCTGTTTCTCGCTGCCTCCTTGTCGGTGTTTACCACCGCCGCCATCGTCTACATCCTGGTCAGTGAATCATTGACCTTTTTCGACCATGTTCCGCTGTCGGACTTCCTGACGGATAACCAGTGGACGCCGTTGTTCGACGACGCGCATTTCGGGATCATGGTGCTGCTGTCGGGTACCATCACCAGTTCGATGGTGGCCTTGCTGGTGGCGATTCCGCTGGGTACGGTGATCGCGGTGTACCTCTCGGAATTCGCGCCCTTCAAGGTGCGGGAGGCCGCCAAGCCCTTCCTGGAGCTTCTGGGGGGGGTGCCGACCATCATCTATGGCTATTTTGCCTTGGTGTTCGTCACGCCGCTGCTCCAGTCCATCTACCCGGATCTGCCGGGCTTCAACCTGCTTTCCGCAGGACTGGTGATGGGTGTGATGATCATCCCGTATGTCAGTTCGCTGGCGGAGGACGCCATGCGCGCCGTGCCGATGAGTTTGCGCGAAGGGTCGTACGCCATGGGCGCCACCCGGCTGCAGACCGCCATTCGCGTGGTGATGCCGGCGGCCACCTCTGGTGTGGCGTCCGCCTACATCCTGGGCATTTCCCGCGCGGTAGGCGAAACAATGATCCTGGCCGTGGCGGCGGGGATGCAGCCCAACCTGACCTTCAATCCGCTGGAGCCGGCGGCCACCATTACTGCGTACATCGTTCAGGTGGCCTTGGGTGACCTGCCTCATGGGTCGGTTGGCTACCAGACGATTTTTGCGGCAGGGCTTTCACTGATGCTGCTGACGCTGGTGTTCAACCTGATCGGCTACTACATGCGCAAGAAATTCCGGGAGGTTTATTGATGGAAGCGAGAGATCTGCAGGCCATCCGCTCCCTGATTGCCAAGCATAAGCGCTGGGATGCAACGTTCGGGGTATTTGGGGTGCTGTCCCTGATGGTCGGGGTGCTGACCTTTACCGCATTGTTTGCTGATATGGCGATGCAAGGGCTCGCGCGGATTGACGCCGATTTCCTCACCTCGTTTCCCTCGCGCAGGGCGGGCAACGCCGGCATTCTTTCGGCTTGGGTAGGGACGACGCTGGTGATGATCGTGACGGCCGTGGCTGCGGTGCCGGTGGGGGTGGCTGCGGGGGTTTATCTTGAAGAATATGCGCCCAAGAACTGGGTGACCGACGTCATCGAGATCAATATCACCAACTTGGCGGGGGTGCCCTCCATCGTTTATGGCCTGTTGGCTCTGGGGTTGTTCGTCTACCAGTTTGGACTCGGTCACAGCATCCTGGCCGCAGGGCTGACGCTGGCCCTGCTCATCCTCCCCGTCGTGATCGTGGCAACGCGGGAATCCATCCGGGCGATTCCCCAGATGATCCGCGAGGGGTCCTACGCCTGCGGCGCGACGACGTGGCAGACGGTGCGGGATCACATTCTTCCGTACTCCAGTGCGGGCATCCTGACTGGGGTGATCATTGGCATGGCGCGTGCGATCGGCGAAACCGCGCCCATCATTACGATCGGGGCATTGACGTTCATTGCGTTCCTGCCGCCTTCGCCGATTCAGGAAACAGCGCCTTTCATCAACTTTGAGTGGCTGTCGGCACCCTTCACGGTCATGCCGATCCAGATGTTCAACTGGACGTCCCGTCCCGAGGCTGCATTCCAGACCAACGCGGCAGCGGCTGGCTTCATCCTCGTGTTGATGACTCTGGCCATGAACGGGGCTGCTATCTGGTTGCGCTATCGGCTGCGGCGCAACATCAAGTGGTAAGCAATCGCTTGCCGGATAAAGAATTTTCACGGGAAAACAAACATGGGTTCCGTTGAGAGCGGCCTTTCCATGAAGGCGGAGGTCAAGAACCTCAATTTCTATTACGGCGAGTTCCATGCGCTGAAGAACGTAAACTTGCCGGTGCACGACAAGAAGGTGACCGCGCTGATCGGGCCTTCGGGGTGCGGCAAGTCGACGCTACTGCGTTGCTTCAACCGAATGCACGATTTGTATCCGGGCAATCGCTACGAAGGGGCAATCAATCTCTACCCCGATCAGACCAATCTACTCGCTCCTGACGTGGACCCCATCGAGGTCCGCATGCGCATCAGTATGGTGTTCCAGAAGCCGAACCCCTTTCCCAAGTCCATCTATGAGAATGTGGCTTACGGCTTGCGGGTGCGGGGAGAAGGGCGGCGGGCTGTAATCGATGAAAAGGTTGAAGCTGCGTTGCGCGGCGCTGCTTTGTGGGATGAGGTGAAAGACCGTCTGAACGACCTGGGCGCCAATCTCTCGGGGGGGCAGCAGCAGCGTCTGTGTATCGCAAGGGCGCTAGCGACGGACCCGGAAATCATCCTGTTTGATGAACCGACATCTGCACTGGATCCAATCGCTACGGCCAGCATCGAGGAACTGGTTGCTGAATTGAAGAGCAAGGTGACGATCCTGATCGTGACGCACAACATGCAGCAGGCGGCAAGGGTCTCTGACTACACGGCCTACATGTACTTGGGCGAAATGATCGAGTTCGGGGTGACCGATCAGTTGTTCATCAAACCAACCAAGAAGCAAACTGAAGATTACATCACGGGTCGTTTCGGCTGAGTTGAGAGGGAGTACGGCGCAAGGGGGCGGCACCGTTCGGGGCAGCCCCCTGATTCATTTTTGGGCATGGCTCAACTGAGTGCAAACACTGCTCGTTGGCGTTGCACTTCATTGACCAGGGCGCGCCGGCGGCACTAGAATCGGGGGCTTTTTCAATTTTTTATGGGAGCAGGGGCCATGCGCAAGAAGCTCGTCGCCGGCAACTGGAAGATGCACGGTAGTCTTGCCAGCAACGCGGAGTTGTTAAGAGGGGTTCTCGAAGGCGTCAGCGGCCAAGGCGGTGTCGACGTCGCAGTGTGCGTGCCTTTTCCCTACCTTGCCCAAGTCGGGCAAATGCTGGCCGATTCTGCCGTTTCCTTGGGCAGTCAGGATGTCAGCCGCCACGATCAGGGTGCCTACACGGGCGAAGTAAGTGGCGCGATGCTGAAGGAGTTCGGTTGTCGCTTTGCCATCGTGGGGCATTCCGAGCGACGTACTTACCACGGTGAGTCGAGTGAGTTGGTCGGCCACAAGGCGGCGGCTGCCCTCCGGCACGGGCTTACTCCCATCGTCTGCGTGGGTGAAACGCTGGAGCAGCGGCAAGCGGGGCAGACGCGCGAAGTGGTCTGCGCTCAGCTCGATGCCGTGCTGACTATACTGGGCCCCGGTGGGCTTGCCGCTAGCGTGTTGGCTTACGAGCCAGTGTGGGCGATTGGCACAGGGCTTACCGCCTCGCCTGATCAGGCGCAAGAGGTGCATGCTTGGCTGCGTCAGAGAGTCGCGGAATCAGAAAAAGGGGTCGCCGAAGGGCTGCAGATCCTCTATGGCGGCAGTGTCAAGGCTGATAATGCGTCAAAGCTTTTCTCCATGGCGGATATCGATGGGGGTCTCATCGGTGGCGCTGCTCTTGTCGCCAAGGATTTCGTGGCAATCTGTGCCGCGGGCGTCCGGTGAAGCGGGCTAAATTAAGGACGGGTGTTGATTGATGGGTAGTGTTCTGTATTCTGTCTTGTTGGCAGTGCATATTCTGGTTGGAATCGGAATTATTGGCTTGGTGCTTCTGCAGCACGGGAAGGGTGCCGATATGGGGGCGAGCTTCGGTGGTGGAGCGTCAGGTAGCCTCTTTGGAGCCTCGGGTTCGGCAAACTTCCTGAGCCGAACCACGGCCGGGTTGGCGACGGTTTTCTTCCTGACTAGTCTGGGGTTGAGCTATATGTCCAATACTCGGCCAGCCGGTACGGGGAGTGTGATGGATTCGGTGGTTGCTCCTGTGCCGGCAGATAGTGCAAAGCCGGCTGTTGAAGCGCCGTCGGCGGATGCGTCTAAGGCAAAAGAGATTCCGAAGTGAAGTTCTGCTTTCCAGCAGATCTTTCCTGAAGCTACGAAAAGACGTATAATTTAAAGATTGGCTGCAAGCAGTGCCGACGTGGTGAAATTGGTAGACACGCCGTCTTGAGGGGGCGGTGGCGAAAGCCGTATGAGTTCGAGTCTCATCGTCGGCACCATTAAAAAAACATTACGAGAGTTATCCTGGCCCTGTCAGGGGTGATCGCTTAGGGGTGCAAGCAAGCCATGCTCGAGACTTATTTCCCCGTTTTTCTGTTTATCCTGGTTGGCGTTGCCTTTGGCTGTGCCCCAATTCTTTTGGGGTGGTTGTTGGGGCCGAATAAGCCTGATCCGGAGAAGCTTTCCGCCTACGAGTGTGGCTTTGAGCCATTTGAGAATGCTCGTATCAAATTTGATGTGCGCTACTACCTGATTGCCATCATCTTCATAGTCTTCGATTTGGAAATTGCGTTTTTGTTCCCGTGGGCGGCGGTGCTGAAGGACTTTATTTCGCCTTCCTCTCCCGAGGCTCTTCGTATTTTCAGTTTTGCTGAGATGATGGTCTTTCTCGGTATTCTTGTGATCGGCTATGTGTTCGTCTGGAAAAAAGGCGCGCTGGAGTGGGAGTGATCAATGAGTATTGAGGGGGTTTTTCGGCAGGGTTTCGTTACCACATCGCTCGACACGGTTATTAATTGGACTCGTACGGGTTCGTTGTGGCCGATGACATTTGGTTTGGCCTGCTGTGCGGTGGAGATGATTCACGCAGGTTGTTCGCGGTACGACCTGGATAGGTTTGGGGTTGTGTTTCGCCCTAGTCCCCGTCAGTCTGATTTGATGGTTGTGGCTGGGACTTTGTGCAACAAGATGGCGCCTGCGCTTCGCAAGGTGTACGACCAGATGTCGGAGCCTCGTTGGGTGATATCAATGGGGTCGTGTGCGAATGGCGGGGGGTATTATCACTACTCCTATTCGGTGGTCCGGGGGTGTGATCGCATTGTGCCGGTTGATGTGTATGTGCCGGGTTGTCCGCCGACGGCTGAGGCTTTGTTGTACGGGATTATTCAATTGCAGAACAAGATCAAGCGTACGTACACGATTGCGCGCTGAGGCGGGGTTTAGTGTCCATGAGTTCTAGACTTGATGTGTTGGTGCAATCGCTTCGCGAGGTCTTGGGTGATCGTGTTGCCGATGTGGCTATTGCTTGCGGGGAGGTGACGCTGGTGGTGGCTGCTTCGGCTTACCTCGAAGTGGCAAAAGAGTTGCGCGATAACCCCGCGCTTGGTTTTGAGCAGTTGGTTGATTTAAGTGGTGTTGATTATCTGACGTACGCAGATGGTCGCTGGGGAGGGAGGCGGTTTGCGTCTTCAGCGCATTTGCTCTCGGTGGCTAACAATTGGCGTTTGCGCTTGAAGGTGTTTGCGCCCGACGACAGTTTTCCGGTCGTTGATTCCGTGGTGGATGTCTGGCCAGGTGCCAACTGGTTCGAACGTGAGTCCTTTGATTTGTATGGGATCATGTACGTCGGCCACCCCGATTTGCGCCGTATTTTGACGGACTATGGTTTTGTCGGGCATCCGTTCCGTAAGGATTTTCCAATTTCCGGCTACGTTGAGATGCGGTACGACCCTGAGCAAGGTCGTGTGGTGTATCAGCCGGTGACGATTGAGCCGCGCGAGAACACGCCTCGTATTGTCCGCGAAGAAAACTACGGCAGAGCTTGATATGGCTGAGATTCGTAACTACACCATCAACTTTGGTCCGCAGCACCCGGCGGCGCACGGGGTGTTGCGCTTGGTGCTTGAGCTTGATGGCGAGGTAGTTGAGCGCGCAGATCCGCATATTGGTTTGCTCCATCGGGGTACAGAAAAACTGGCTGAGACCCGTACTTGGGTTCAGTCTGTGCCTTACATGGATCGTCTCGACTACGTCTCGATGATGTGCAATGAGCATGCTTATTGCATGGCCATCGAGCGTTTGTTGGGCCTGGAAGTGCCGCTCAGGGCTCAGTATATCCGTGTGATGTTTGACGAGATTACGCGGATTCTCAATCACTTGCTGAACATCGGAACGCACGCCCTTGATATTGGGGCCATGACGATGGTGCTCTACACTTTCCGTGAGCGTGAAGATCTCATGGATGTGTACGAGGCGGTATCGGGTGCTCGGATGCACGCAGCCTATTATCGTCCGGGCGGGGTTTATCGGGATTTGCCGGACCGGATGCCTCAATATGAGGTGTCGCCGCTGAAGGATGCTCGTACGGTTGCCAAACTAAACGAGAATCGGCAGGGCTCCGTTCTGGATTTTATTTGGGACTTTACCGAGCGGTTCCCCAAGTATATTGATGACTACCACACCCTATTGACCGACAACCGGATCTGGAAGCAGCGAACCGTCGGTATAGGCGTAGTGACTCCTGAGCGCGCGCTAGCGCTTGGCTTTACTGGAGCAATGCTGCGGGGATCGGGTATCGAGTGGGATCTTCGCAAAAAACAGCCCTATGAAGTGTACGACCGGGTGGACTTTGATATTCCGGTTGGGGTGGAAGGGGACTGTTATGACCGGTATCTGGTGCGCATGGAAGAAATGCGGCAGTCCAACCGGATCGTTCGCCAGTGTGTGGAATGGTTGCGTAATAACCCTGGTCCGGTAATCACCGGAAACCACAAGGTGGCGCCACCATCGCGAGCGAATATGAAGTCAAATATGGAAGAGCTTATTCATCACTTCAAGCTCTTTACGGAGGGAATTCACGTTCCTCCCGGTGAAGTCTACGCTGCCGTTGAACACCCCAAAGGGGAGTTCGGCGTATACGCGGTTTCAGATGGTGCTAATAAACCTTATCGTCTGAAATTGCGTGCTCCCGGTTTTGCTCATTTGTCTGCGATGGATGAGGTGTCTAGGGGGCATATGATTGCTGATGTCGTGGCAATTATTGGCACAATGGATATCGTTTTTGGCGAGATCGACCGATAAAGTCGGCCACATTGTTAGTGTTGGATTATTAATACCGGCTAGGGTGTGCTGTTACCCAGCCGGGGCTCCGGAGTATGTTCAGCTCATGCTTAGCCAGGAATCGCTAGCAAAAATCGACATCGAAGTCGCAAAGTATCCTGCAGAACAAAAGCAGTCTGCGGTGATGTCTGCTCTTCGTATTGCCCAAGTCGAAAAAGGTTGGCTTGCCAAAGAAACGATCGAATTCGTTGCCAATTACCTTGGGATGCCGCCTATCGCGGCTTACGAAGTCGCCTCGTTCTACAATATGTACGACTTGGCTCCGGTTGGGCGTCACAAGATTACCGTATGCACTAATCTTCCTTGCGCATTGTCAGGTGGAGTTCATGCTGCGGTTTACTTGAAAGAAAAGTTGGGTGTCGACTTTAATGAAACCACAGCCGATGGTCGCTTCACTTTGAAGGAAGGGGAGTGTATGGGAGCGTGTGGGGATGCCCCGGTTTTGCTAGTGAATAATCATCGGATGTGCAGTTGGATGTCCGTTGAGAAGATCGACAAATTGCTTTCCGAGCTTGAATAAATGGGCGTGCAAAGCATTATCCTTGACGGGCTTGATGGTGATCGCACTTGGCGTCTCGCGGATTATGAGCGTAGGGGGGGGTATTCCGCGCTCAAAAAGATTCTGAGTGAGAGCATTTCTCCACAAGATATCATTGCCGAGTTGAAGAAATCCGCGTTGCGAGGTCGGGGTGGCGCGGGTTTTCCCACCGGATTGAAGTGGAGTTTCATGCCTCGCCAGTTCCCGGGGGCTAAGTATCTCTGTTGCAACTCGGATGAGGGTGAACCTGGTACTTTCAAAGACCGGGATATCTTGCGATATAACCCGCATACCGTGATTGAGGGTATGACCATCGCAGCATACGCGATGGGGGTGCAACTTGGGTACAACTACATTCATGGGGAAATCTTCGAGGTTTATGAACGCTTCGAAGAGGCTCTAGCCGAAGCGCGCGCCGCGGGTTATCTCGGCAAGAAGATCCTGGGAACTGATTTTAGCTTCGATCTGTTTGCTCATCATGGGTACGGCGCCTACATCTGCGGAGAGGAAACTGCACTGCTCGAATCCATTGAGGGCAAGAAAGGGCAGCCGCGATTTAAGCCTCCGTTCCCTGCAAGCTTCGGTTTGTATGGCAAACCAACAACAATCAATAACACCGAAACGTTTGCGTCTGTTCCGTTCATTGTTCGGGAGGGTGGGGACGTATTCCTTGGCGCTGGCAAGCCAAATAATGGGGGAACTAAGATTTTCTCGGTTTCCGGGCATGTTAACCGTCCCGGAAATTACGAGATCCCTTTGGGTACTCCATTCTCTGTGTTGCTCGAAATGGCCGGAGGAATGCGGGGAGGGAGAGCATTGAAAGCTTGCATTCCCGGTGGGTCCTCTGCTCCAGTTGTTCCGGGCAACGTGATGATGGAATGCACAATGGACTACGATTCGATTTCGAAGGCGGGATCGATGCTAGGTTCAGGTGCTGTCATCATCATGGATGAGACGACATGCATGGTAAAAGCGTTGGAGCGCCTTGCGTACTTTTATCATGAGGAGTCATGTGGCCAGTGCACTCCTTGTCGTGAAGGCACTGGCTGGATGTATCGCGTCGTACACAGGATTGAGTCCGGGCATGGGCGATCAGGGGATCTGGATCTGCTGAATTCAGTTGCGGACAACATAGCAGGGCGCACGATCTGCGCGCTGGGGGATGCCGCTGCGTTCCCCGTGAAGAGTTTCTTGAAGCATTTCCGGTCAGAATTCGAACACCACATCGAACACAAAAAGTGTCTGGTGCCGGTGGAAGTGCAGTGGGAAGGAAGCAAGATATTCGTGGAGCAGGCATGCTAGAGATCGAAATCGACGGCAAGAAGGTCGAGGTGCCTGACGGGAGTACCGTCATGGAGGCTGCGACCAAAGCGGGCTCCTACATCCCGCATTTTTGCTATCACAGCAAGTTGTCTATCGCCGCTAGCTGCCGCATGTGTTTGGTGCAGGTGGAAAAGGCGCCCAAGCCTCTGCCGGCTTGCGCAACACCTGTGACCAGCGGAATGAAGGTTTGGACTAATTCCGAACAAGCCGTCAAAGCACAGAAGGGGGTGATGGAGTTCCTGTTGATCAATCATCCCCTTGATTGCCCGATTTGCGACCAAGGGGGAGAGTGCCAGCTTCAGGATCTCTCGGTTGGATACGGTGGCACGTCTTCTCGGTATGACGAGGAGAAGAGGGTTGTCGTCAATAAGGATCTAGGGCCGCTGATTTCCACTGACATGACTCGTTGTATTCACTGCACGCGGTGCGTACGATTCGGGCAAGAGATTGCCGGGGTGATGGAACTCGGTGTGGCGAATCGCGGCGAAAAAGCCGAGATCATGTCCTTCATGGGGCGAACGGTTGATTCCGAGCTTTCGGGTAACTCTATCGACTTGTGTCCCGTTGGTGCGTTAACTTCGAAGCCGTTCCGTTTCTCGGCGCGCACTTGGGAGTTGGGTCGCCGTAAGTCTGTGAGCCCGCATGATGGTCTCGGTGCCAATTTGGTCGTTCAAGTTAAGCATGATCGCGTCAAGCGGGTGCTGCCGCTTGAGAACGAGGCAGTCAATGAGTGCTGGCTTTCCGACAAAGATCGCTTCTCTTATGAAGGGCTATCCAGCGAGGATCGCCTGACCCGGCCGATGGTTCGGTTGAACGGGCAATGGAAAGAAGTCGATTGGGACGCAGCCCTGGAAGCTGCCGCCGGTGGGTTGCGTAAGGTGGTTGCCGAGCATGGGCCAGATGCGATGGGCACCTTGGTGTCTCCGCATGCAACGCTCGAGGAGCTTTTTCTGGCTCGCGTCCTGACCCAAGGATTAGGTAGTAGCAACGTTGATTTTCGCCTTCGGCAGGTAGATTTTTCCGCCGACGGGAAGCGCAAGGGTGCCCCTTGGCTTGGGATGAGGGTGTCCGAGTTTTCGGCGCTTGATCGTTATTTGGTCGTCGGGAGTTTCTTCAGGAAAGACCATCCTTTGCTCTGCCAGCGTGTGCGACAGGCGGTGAAGAGGGGGGCGCAGCTTTCAACGGTGCACTCGGTAGCCGATGATCTGGCAATGCCGGTGAAGGCTCGAGCGGTTGTGGCGCCTTCCCGGATGGCGGCGATGCTCGAAGAGATCGCCGTGGCGCTGGCAGAGTTGAAAGGTGCCTCAGTTTCCGCGGACGTTGTCCCGGCAGCTGTGGCGGTTTCGTCCAAATCAGAAGCTATTGCACGCAGTCTCGCCTCCGGTCGAAAGGTTGGAGTTTTCCTTGGCAACTTTGCGCAGCAGCATCCAGGCGCAACGCGCTTGGCGGTGCTTGTGCAAGAAATTGCCCGTTTGGCCGGCGGCTCGTGGGGGTATCTCGGAGAGGCCGCCAATTCAGTCGGTGGCTATGTCGCAGGGGCTGTTCCCTTCAGTGGTCCTCGTTCCGGGGCAAATGCCCGGGAAATGTTGCTGTCGCCCCGGAAGGCTTATTTGATCGCGCATTGCGAGGTGGAGGGGGATTTCGCAGACGCTTCGCTGGTTGCGAAGGGGCTTTCTCAGGCGGAATGCGTAGTGTTCATGGGTGCTTTCCGTTCTGAGGCAGCGCTCAAGCACGCTCATGTGATGTTGCCGGCAGCGCCTTTTTCTGAAACAGAAGGTTGTTTCGTTAACACCGAGGGCAGAGTTCAATCCTTCTTCGGTGTGGTGAAGCCGCTTGAGGAGGCTCGCCCTGGATGGAAAGTGTTGAGAGCCCTTGGGGATGTGCTGGGGTTGGATGGGTTCGCACTTGACAGCGCTCAGCAGGTGCGCGCAGCCGCACTGGGTGGGAATCCTGAGTTTGTCGGCGGACTGGAAAATTCCATAGAGGTTCGTAGCGCCGGCGTTGAAGGTGGGATTGACGGATGGGAGCGCGTCGCGGATGTGCCGATTTATCGGGCTGACGCGATAGTCCGCCGAGCTGTATCGCTGCAGCGTACCTCTACGAGCAGTCAGGTCAGTGCCCGTCTTGCAGTTGATGTCGCGACGAAACTAGGCGTCGAAGATGGGCACGTGGTTCGAGTGTCCCAAGGGGGGGCAGCGATTGAATTGCCTGTCCGAGTCGATTCTGCCTTGGCGTCTGGCTGCGTTGGTGTGTCTGCAGCTTGCCCTCAAACTGATGCGCTCGGACCAATGTTTGGACCGATCAGTGTGGAGCGGGTATAAATGGATGCGTTGCTAGAACCGGTTGCCCAGTTGCTCGGTCCTGCATGGCCGCTGGTTTGGACCCTTTTGAAAATCGTCTTGATCATTGCGCCGTTGATGCTTGGTGTTGCATACCTCACGCTGGCCGAGCGCAAAGTGATTGGTTACATGCAGGTCCGTATCGGTCCGAATAGAGTGGGGCCGAAGGGCTTGTTGCAACCGATCGCTGACGGTCTGAAGCTTCTATTCAAAGAAGTCATCGTTCCTTCTGGTGCCAGTCGGGGCTTGTTCATTCTGGCACCGATTTTGGCCTTGGCGCCTGCGCTAGCCGCTTGGGCCGTTATTCCTTTTTCTGATGGTTTGGTTCTCGCCAACGTCAATGCCGGTCTGCTCTATTTGCTAGCGATTACGTCCATGGGGGTGTATGGGATCATCATCGCTGGCTGGGCTTCAAACTCCAAATATGCGTTTTTGGGGAGTTTGCGCTCCGCCGCGCAGATGGTCTCGTATGAAGTTTCCATGGGAATGGCTTTGGTCACTGTGTTGATGGTGTCCAATAGCTTGAACCTGTCGGACATCGTGAGCGCTCAGGGCAAGGGAGTTGCCGCCTCGGCAGGGTTCAGCGTGTTTTCTTGGAACTGGTTGGCGTTGTTCCCAATGTTTTTGGTATATCTGATTTCCGGTGTCGCTGAAACCAATCGGGCGCCATTTGACGTAGTGGAAGGGGAGTCGGAGATTGTTGCCGGGCACATGATCGAGTACTCCGGGATGACGTTCGCGTTGTTCTTCCTGGCCGAGTACGCAAACATGATCCTCATGTCTGCGCTCGTTTCCATCATGTTTCTCGGTGGATGGCTTTCTCCGGTTGCTTTCCTGCCGGATGGATTGATTTGGTTGCTGCTCAAGATTGCGTTCATCCTGTTCCTTTTCCTCTGGTTCCGCGCAACATTTCCGCGATTCAGATATGACCAAATCATGCGATTGGGTTGGAAAGTATTCGTTCCGCTTACGCTGGCGTGGATAGTAGTTGTTGGCGTGTGGATGATGTCCCCACTGTCGATTTGGAAATAAGGGGATCACATGGGCGCTATGAAGAATTTTTTCGGTAGCTTGCTTCTGAAAGAGCTGCTGCAAGGTATGGCGGTCACCGGGCGTCATATGTTCCAGCGAAAGATTACCGTTCAATTCCCAGAAGAGAAAACGCCTCAGAGTGGACGTTTTCGGGGTTTGCACGCATTGCGGCGTTACCCCAATGGGGAAGAGCGTTGTATCGCCTGCAAGCTGTGCGAAGCGGTGTGTCCAGCGATGGCCATAACGATTGAAGCGGAACCCAGGGATGACGGTAGTCGCCGCACAACGCGCTATGACATTGATCTTACGAAGTGCATATTTTGTGGTTTTTGCGAAGAGGCTTGTCCCGTAGATGCGATCGTAGAAACCAGGGTTCTCGAGTACCACGGGGAAAGACGTGGTGACTTGTATTACACCAAACAGATGTTGTTGGCGGTGGGCGATAAATACGAGGCCCAAATTGCTAGCGACCGTGAAGCTGACGCGAAATACCGATAAGCAACAGGGGGAGGCGGGGCGATTGCCGCGTTCGACTGAATGGAATTCAAAGATTTCATCTTCTATAGTTTTTCCGCCATTCTGCTGTTTTCGGCAGTACGGGTGATCATGGCCCGCAACCCAGTGCACGCGGCGTTATTTCTCGTACTCGCGTTTTTCACCGCTGGTGGAATCTGGATGTTGTTGAAGGCGGAGTTTCTTGCGATCACGCTCGTTCTCGTGTACGTCGGCGCAGTGATGGTTTTGTTCCTCTTTGTGGTGATGATGCTGGACATCAACATCGAGAGTGTGAGGAAAGGGTTCTGGTCGCATCTGCCGGTTGGAGCGACAGTAGGTGGGCTTATGGTCTACGAGATGTTGCTGGTGCTCACCGGTGACTACTTTGGCAACAAGGCGTTGCCTGCGCCAGCCGAGCCGGGGGCGGGCTACAGTAATACGAAGGAATTGGCCAAGCTCATTTTTACGGAATACGTTTATCCGTTCGAGGTTGCTTCCATTGTTCTGCTCGTAGCCATCATCGCGGCGGTCGCGATCACAATGCGGCAGCGCAAGGATACTAAGAGCGTGAATCCTGCTGATCAAGTGAAGGTGAAGGCTGCAGATCGGATGCGCGTTGTCAGTATGTCCGCAGAGAAGCCGGCGTCAGCGCCTAACGACTGAGCCCAAGTCCGGAGATTGCTATGTTGTCCCTTACCCATTACTTGGTCCTCGGCGCAGTTCTTTTCGCAGTCAGTATCGTTGGAATCTTCCTAAATAGGAAAAACCTGATCATTTTGCTGATGGCCATCGAGTTGATGTTGCTTTCCGTGAACATGAATTTTGTGGCCTTCTCCCATTACTTGAACGATAGCGCCGGGCAGATTTTTGTGTTTTTCATCCTGACTGTTGCTGCCGCCGAATCGGCGATTGGCCTTGCGATTCTTGTGGCGTTGTTCAGAAACCTACGCACGATCAATGTGGATGATCTGGATAGCCTGAAGGGTTGAGGAAGCTCATTAAATGGATAAACAGAGTCTTTATCTGCTCGTGCCTATGGCCCCCTTGGTTGGGGCGGTCCTAGCGGGGCTGTTCGGGAAAGCCATCGGTCGCACCGGTGCTCATGTCGCGACGATTCTTGGCGTATTCGTCTCGTTCGTTGCCTCGTGCTTCGTATTCATGGATGTACAGGCCGGACATGTTTTTAACGGTCCGCTTTATACGTGGGCAACCAGCGGCGATTTGAAGTTTGAAGTGGGGTTTCTGATTGACCCACTCACTGTAATGATGATGCTTGTCGTTACGTTCGTGTCGCTCATGGTGCACGTGTACACGATTGGCTACATGGCAGATGATCCCGGATACCAGCGCTTCTTCAGCTACATCTCGCTGTTTACATTTTCGATGCTGATGTTGGTAATGTCGAACAACTTCGTCCAGTTGTTCTTCGGGTGGGAAGCTGTGGGATTGGTGTCGTATTTGCTGATTGGATTCTGGTATACGCGGCCGACGGCTATCTACGCGAACCTCAAAGCGTTTCTTGTGAACCGTGTTGGCGACTTTGGCTTCCTGCTGGGAATTGGTCTGATTGCTGCTTATACCGGCTCTTTGGACTACGCCACGGTTTTCGGGAAGTCCGGGGAACTCGCCGCCCAAACGGTGGAGTTGCTGCCCGGCGCGCCTTGGTTGTTGATAACCGTCATTTGTATCTGCCTGTTCATTGGTGCGATGGGTAAGTCGGCCCAAGTACCCCTACACGTTTGGTTGCCGGATTCGATGGAGGGTCCAACGCCGATTTCCGCTCTGATTCACGCGGCGACGATGGTGACCGCCGGTATTTTCATGGTCACGCGCATGTCACCGCTTTTTGAACTGAGCGATACCGCGCTTTCCTTTGTGCTAGTGATCGGGTCGGTCACTGCTCTCTTCATGGGTTTCCTGGGGATCGTTCAGAACGACATCAAACGGGTGGTTGCGTATTCGACGCTTTCTCAGCTTGGCTACATGACGGTCGCGCTCGGCGTGTCCGCATACTCGGCTGCTGTGTTTCACTTGATGACTCATGCCTTTTTCAAGGCTCTACTGTTCCTCGGGGCCGGATCGGTGATCATCGGCATGCATCACAACCAAGATATGCGCTATATGGGTGCGTTGCGGAAGTACATGCCAATCACGTGGATAACTTCTCTGATTGGTTCGCTCGCCCTTATTGGTTTTCCGTTCCTGTCCGGGTTCTATTCAAAGGATTCAATTATTGAAGCGGTGCACGCTTCTAAGATTGCAGGCTCTGGATTTGCGTATTTCTGCGTGATGGCGGGGGTGTTTGTTACCTCGTTCTATTCGTTCCGCATGTATTTCATGGTGTTTCATGGAAACGAGAGATACGACGAGGCTCCACACGATGACCACCATGATCACGAAGAACATCACGGTCATTCCGGGAAGCCGCATGAGTCGCCGTGGGTGGTCACCTTACCGTTGATACTGCTTGCAGTGCCCTCGGCCATTATCGGATTCATGACTATTGACCCGATGCTGTTTGGAGATTGGTTCAAAAACGTCGTTCAAGTTTCGGCACAGCACGGGGCGATGGCTGCGCTTAAAGAGGAGTATCACGGTCCAGTTGCCATGGCGATACACGGCATGACGTCGCTTCCATTCGTTCTTGCGATGTCCGGTGTAGTGATCGCTTGGTTCCTCTACCTGAAGCAGCCGGATATTCCTGGAAAGATACAGCGAGCTGTTGGGCCGATTTATACGATTTTGGAGAACAAGTATTTCTTCGACAAATTTAATGAGGTGTTTTTCGCTGGCGGCTCGAGGCTTCTTGGCAGGGGGCTGTGGAAAGTCGGGGATCAAACCTTCATAGATGGCCTCGTCGTGAATGGGACAGCAAAAGCCGTCGGCTTAGTTGCTCAGATGGTTCGGCTGCTACAGTCCGGCCACATCTACCAGTACGCATTCGCAATGATTTTCGGAGTGTTTGTGCTGCTGACGTTCTTCAATCGGGTTTGATTCCGGGTTCGGAATGACGACACAGGGAGTTCGCCCGGCACGTCGGGCGGTATAAGCGGAAACAGAAAATGACCGGAATTCCATTCCTCAGCCTAGCGATTTGGGTGCCTATCATCGGCGGTTTGCTGGTGTTGGCGACGGGTTCTGATCGTAACGCGGGCCTAGCAAGGGGCTTGGCGTTGCTGGTTGCCATTGCCGGCTTGGCGGTCACGATACCGCTTTACACACAGTTTGATGCGACGAAGAGCGCGATGCAGTTCGTTGAGCTGGCGCCCTGGGTGCCTCGTTTCAATATCAACTACTTCCTCGGAGTTGACGGGATCTCTGTTTTGTTTGTTCTGCTGAATGCTTTTATCACGGTGGTTGTTGTTGTTGCCGGCTGGGAAGTCATTCAGGAGAAGGTTGCCCAGTACATGGCCGCCTTTCTGATCATGTCCGGGCTAATCAACGGGATTTTCAGCGCCCTCGACGGCATTCTGTTTTACGTGTTCTTTGAAGCCTCTCTGATTCCGCTCTATATCATTATTGGCGTTTGGGGCGGGCCAAACCGCGTTTATGCCGCGATTAAGTTCTTTCTCTACACCCTGGCGGGCTCTCTGTTGATGCTTGTTGCGCTGCTCTATCTTTTCATGGAGTCAGGCGGGAGTTTCAACGTTCTGGAATGGCATCAGCTACCGTTACCAATCAAAGCTCAAACACTGATTTTCTGGGCTTTCCTGTTGTCCTTTGCTGTGAAAGTTCCGATGTGGCCCGTGCATACGTGGTTGCCTGATGCACACGTGGAGGCGCCTACCGGCGGTTCAGTGGTGTTGGCGGCTATTGGCTTGAAGCTCGGGGCATATGGTTTCCTACGCTTTTCGTTGCCGATCGCGCCCGATGCGAGCGAGGCTCTGGCACCGATGATGATTGCGTTGTCTTTAATTGCCGTGGTGTACATCGGATTCGTGGCGTTGGTGCAAACCGACATGAAGAAGCTTGTCGCATACTCTTCCATTTCTCACATGGGGTTTGTGACGCTAGGGTTCTTCATCTTTAATCCCCTTGGAGTAGAAGGGGCGCTGGTTCAGATGATTTCGCACGGGTTTGTGTCCGGTGCGATGTTCCTGTGTATCGGCGTGCTGTATGACCGTATGCACTCACGACAGATTTCCGATTACGGCGGTGTGGTGAATACCATGCCGAAGTTTGCGGCGTTCTTCCTCCTGTTCGCCATGGCGAACTCAGGATTGCCCGCTACAAGCGGCTTCGTGGGTGAGTTCATGGTTGCACTGGGTGCGGTCCAATACAATTTCTGGGTGGCGTTTGCTGCGGCAACAACCTTGATCCTCGGCGCCGCCTATACGCTCTGGATGTATAAGCGGGTAGCGTTTGGTGCGGTGGCCAACGAGCACGTTGCGGAGCTTACAGACATCAACAAGCGGGAATTCCTGTTCCTTGCGGTTCTTGCCGTGTGTGTTTTGGCCATGGGTCTGTATCCCCAGCCGGTTACGGAAGTCATGCACGCGTCAGTGAATGAGTTGTTGAAACACGTGGCAGCCGGCAAGCTGCATTAAAGCGGCACAAATCGAGATATTGAATTAGCGGAACGACCATGAACTTTGTAATGCCCGATTTGTACCCCGTCGCAGCGGAACTGTTCTTGGTGGCGATGGCTTGCGTGATCATGTTAGCGGACCTTTTTTGGGGAAAGTCCATCCGCTCGCTTTCCTACGTGATGACCCAGTTGACGTTGCTGGCATGTGTTGGTGTCACGGCAATGACAACCGATGGTCAGGTTGTGCGTACCTTCAGTGGCATGTACGTAGATGATCTGATGGGGGACTTCCTGAAGATCCTGCTGTATTTCGCGGTTGCCACGGTGCTCCTTTACGGGCGGGGATACCTGGCCAACAAGGGGATGGACAAGGGCGAGTATTACCTGTTGGTCATCTTTGCCACGCTAGGCATGATGATCATGATCTCGGCCGGCAACTTTGTTTCTTTGTATCTCGGTCTCGAATTGCTGTCGCTGTCGGTGTATGGCCTCGTTGCGATGGATCGCGATAGCGTCCGGTCGACCGAAGCAGCGATGAAGTATTTCGTCCTGGGAGCGCTGGCTTCGGGATTGCTGCTCTATGGGATGTCAATGATTTACGGGGCCACCGGGTCGCTCGACCTTGGGGGTGTTGCCGAAGCTTTGCATGGGAAAGTCGCCAACAAGACGGTCATGGCCTTTGGGTTGGTGTTCTTGGTTGCCGGCTTGGCCTTCAAGCTTGGTGTGGTGCCGTTCCATATGTGGATCCCCGATGTTTATCATGGGGCTCCGACGGCTGTCACCCTCTTCATCAGTAGCGCGCCTAAGCTCGCGGCGTTTGCGATGGCGGTTCGACTGTTGATAAACGGGGTGTTCGTAATGGTCGAACAGTGGCAAACGATGCTGATGATGCTGGCTGTTCTGTCGATTGCGATTGGTAACATCGCAGCGGTAGCGCAGACTAACATCAAGCGGATGCTGGCTTACTCCGCGATCTCTCACATGGGGTTCATGCTGCTGGGGCTTGTCTCGGGTGTGGTTGGTGGCGACGGGCGGTTTGCGCTCTATGCTTACACGTCGTCGATGTTTTACGCTGTGGCCTATGTTGTCATGAGCCTCGCATCGTTCGGTGTCGTGTTGCTGCTCTCCCGGGCAGGGTTTGAGGCGGAGAACCTGGACGATTTCAAGGGTCTGAACAAGCGCAGTCCGTGGTTTGCGGCTGTAATGCTCATGGTGATGTTCTCAATGGCCGGCATACCGTTCTTTGTTGGCTTCTTCGCCAAGCTGAGCGTGCTTCAGGCCGTCGTGGCCGCGGGCCACATCTGGTTGGCGGTTTTTGCTGTCGTCATGTCTTTGATTGGTGCGTTCTATTACCTTCGTGTGGTGAAAGTGATGTACTTCGATCAGCCAGATGACACCGCACCGTTGCAGGCGAGTGCTGATATGCGGGTTCTTCTATCGCTGAACGGCCTCGCGATTGCTGCTTTTGGTATTGCGCCGCAGACGCTGATGTCCTTGTGCGAGTTTTCGTTGCTGAACTCGTTGTAATCAGTACTTGTTATGAGTGGGGCGGGCGCTTGGGTGGTGGTCGCGCTGGCGGTTATCGTGGCCAATATTCCGTTTCTCGTTGAGAGGCGCTTGCTGGTTATCCCTTCTGTGCATGGCAAGACGTTTGGCTTTCGGCTACTTGAAGTCGCGCTGGGATACGGAATCGTCGGCGGTATCGCTCTCGTAATCGAGGCTTCGTCTTTTGGTAGTGCGTATCCTCAGCGATGGGAGTTTTTCGCACTGACCGTCTGTTTGTTTTTGGTGTTTGCCTTCCCCGGGTTCGTCTACCGCTACTTGTGGCGGGGTAAGATCGCTTGAATGGTGTTTGCTAGTTTTGCTCCGCCCGGTATTTTATGGTTTCCTCCCCACCGTCTGTTGTTTCCCTGTCTCCATCCGAAGAAAAACTCGCTGAATGCACCCTGAGTTCCCAGTTGGTATTCGACGGGGTTTTGCTGAAGGTCCATCGAGATTTGGTAGCACTACCGGACGGGAGCGAGTCGGTACGCGAGTTCGTTCGTCATCCGGGTGCGGTCATCGTTATTGCGGTCACGGATAGTGGTTCTATAGTCGTTGAGCGCCAGTTCAGATATCCCTTGGGGCGTGTGTTTATTGAGTTGCCTGCTGGAAAGCTCGATGGGAATGAGGATCCTGAAGCTTGCGCCCGAAGGGAACTGATGGAGGAGACGGGCTATGTCGCTTCAGTCTGGCGTTATTTGGGTGTCATTCATCCGTGTATCGGTTACGCCGACGAGCGCATCGAGATCTTTCTTGCATCGGGCCTGACTCATGTTGGGCAGAAGTTGGATCCGGGAGAATTCCTCGAAGTGATGGAGTTGCCTCTGGACGTTTTACTCGAGAAAGTGAAATTGGGTGAGATGACTGATGGTAAGAGTGTCGCCGCCTTGTTTTGGGGTGAAAAGGCGCTGTTGAGCGGGTGGTGATACGGGAGAGCGCAAAAAAAGAGCCCGCCGGAGAATGGATCGGGCGGGCCGGCAGTTCGATCAAGAGGTATCACGCGGAAAGCGCGTTTGACTCTGCGGGTGCTGAGGTTCTGATCAGGTGATCAAAGGCAGAGAGTGCTGCTTTGGCGCCTTCGCCCATCGCGATGATGATCTGCTTGTACGGTGTGGTGCTGGCATCGCCCGCGGCAAATACGCCGGGAACAGACGTTTGTCCCTTGGCATCAACCTCGATTTCTCCGCGGTTGCTTAGCGTGACAGTTCCCTTCAGCCAGTCTGTATTTGGCAACAGACCGATTTGAACGAAGATGCCCTCCAGGCTGACTTGGTGGGCTGCACCCGTGGTCCGGTCCTGATAGCGCAAGCCAGTGACCTTGCTCCCATCGCCAAGAACCTCGGATGTCAGGGCTGACGTGATGATCGTCACGTTTGGCATGCTGCGAAGCTTGGCCTGGAGCACCGCGTCAGCCCGCAGTTTGCTGTCGAACTCTAGCAGGGTCACCTGAGCAACGATACCCGCCAGATCAATGGCGGCTTCGACGCCGGAATTTCCGCCGCCGATCACTGCAACACGCTTGCCTTTGAACAACGGTCCGTCGCAATGGGGGCAGTAAGCCACACCCCGTCCGCGGTATTGCTTTTCGCCGGGGACGTTCATTTCACGCCACCTTGCTCCTGTGGCCAAGATGACGGTCCGGGCTTTCAGGGTGGCTCCGCTTGCGAGCCTGACGCCGAAGTTCGCATCTGCGTCGGCAGATTCCAATGCTTCCGCGCGCTGCAGGTTGATAATGTCCACCTCATATTCCCGCACATGATTCTCGAGTGCAGCGGCAAGCTTCGGCCCCTCAGTGTGAGGGACAGAGATCAAATTCTCAATCGCAAGCGTATCCAGCACTTGTCCGCCAAAGCGTTCCGCCACCACGCCGGTTCGGATGCCTTTCCGGGCAGCGTAGATGGCGGCTGCAGCGCCGGCGGGGCCTCCCCCTACGACGAGCACATCGAACGCTTCCTTGTCCTTAAGGCGGGTTGCCTCCCGTGCCGAGGCTTCGGAGTCCACCTTGGCAAGAATCTCCTCCAGGGTCATGCGGCCTTGACCAAATGGTTCTCCGTTGAGGAACACGGTTGGTACGGCCATGATCTGGCGTCGAGTGACTTCGTCCTGGAACAGGGCCCCATCGATCATGGTGGCTTCCACTGACGGATTGAGCACACCCATCAGGTTGACAGCCTGCACCACATCTGGGCAATTGTGGCAGGAAAGGGAAATGAACACCTCGAAGTGCAGCGGACCCTGGAGAGCATGAATCTGCTCAATAGTCGAGGGCTCCACTTTCGGCGGGTGCCCTCCGGTCTGGAGCAATGCCAGTACCAGAGACGTGAATTCGTGCCCCATCGGCAGTCCGGCGAACGTGATCCGGGCAGTCTCGCCAGGGCGGCCTACGGTGAACGAGGGCCGGCGAGTTGCGGTTCCCGAGGGATTCAGCGACACCAGAGGCGACAGGCTGACGATGTCGTCGAGCAAAGCCCGCATCTCGGCAGCCTTGGCGCTCCCATCCAGCGTCGCAACTAATTCCACCGGCTGTTGCAGGCGTTCCAGATAAGCCTTGAGCTGGTTCTTGATGTTTGCGTCGAGCATGATGATCCTTTTGAGGAACGGAGGGATATGCACCACGAACTGCGGGGACGAGGAAAGCCCGCCCCGGCAGTGCCGGGTGCGGGCGGCGCTGCAGGTTTAGATCTTGCCAACCAGATCAAGGGAGGGAGCCAAGGTGGCTTCGCCTTCCTTCCACTTGGCCGGGCACACTTCACCCGGATGGGAGGCCACATACTGGGCAGCCTTTACCTTGCGCAGAAGCTCCTCGGCGTTACGGCCGATCCCGCCAGCATTGATTTCGATGATCTGGATCTTGCCCTGGGGGTCGATCACGAACGTGCCACGGTCAGCCAAGCCAGCCTCCTCAATCATCACGCCGAAGTTGCGGGTGATGACGCCAGTGGGGTCGCCCACCAGGGGGAAGTTGATTTTGCCGATCGTCTCGGAGGTGTCGTGCCAAGCCTTGTGGGTGAAATGGGTGTCAGTGGACACCGCGTAGATCTCAACGCCCAGCTTTTGGAATTCGGCGTAGTTGTCCGCCAGATCGCCCAGCTCGGTGGGGCAGACAAAGGTGAAGTCGGCCGGGTAGAAGAACACGACGGACCACTTGCCCTTGAGGTCGGCCTCGCTTACGGCAACGAACTTGCCTGCGTGGAAGGCGGTGGCGTTGAATGGCTTCACTTCGGTGTTGATCAGGCTCTGCATAGCTTTATCTCCTGAGTAGCTGTTTAGGGTGGGTATAAGTCCTGCGACAGGCAAGACTTTAAGCCGCCGCTAACGCCTCGTCCAATTGAATGTATAAATCTTTTTGATAGACTAAAACTATCGATATGGCAGAGCGTAAATTGCTGATTCAGCCTGCGTGCCCTGAGGCTGCTGCCCGACCTCGCCGCGCTCCGGTGACAGGGGGCGGTGCAGGAATGCTCCGTGTCGACGGATCGGGCGCCGGTGTCAGCTCTCCCGCATGGCCCGGCGCAACCGCCCGATTAAAGGGTCCATCAGGTAGTCAAAGCCGGTGCGGGCACCCGTACGGATGAACACCTCCGCAGGCATGCCCGCCTGCATTTCCTGGCCGCCAGCGGCTTGCAGGGCAGATCGCTCAACCTCCACATGCACGGCGTAGTAAGGGGTGTTGGTCACCCGGTCTACCATGCGGTCCGGTGACACGTAGCTGACGCGGCCACTCACCAGCGGGGTGGTGGCGGCACGATAGGCCGTGAGGCGTACGTCAGCCGGGCTGCCGGGCCGCACTTCGTTGACGGCGTCCACGCGCACCCGGGCTTCGATCAGCAGAGGGCCATCGGTGGGTACGATGTCCAGCACAGGATCCCGGGGGCCGAGCACGCCGCCCAGGGTGTTGATACGCAGGTCCACCACCCGGCCGGCTACCGGGGCGACGAGGGTCTGGCGTTGGGCTGCGTCGAGGGTGGGGCGCAGTCGCTCCTGAAGGTCGAAGATGCGGGTGCCGACTTCCTTGAGTTCGCTGGTGGCAGCTTGCACGTAGTCGCCTTTCAGGCTGAGCAGGCGCAATTGCAGGTCCGAAACTTTTTGCCGCGCCCGGGCCAGGTCGGCGGCGGATTCGCCGGCTTTCATGCGGTAGTCGGAAACCTGCCGCTGCAGCGTGATGATGCGGGTCTTGTTGACGAACTCTTTTTCCAGGAGGCGTTCATTGACCTTCAGCTCGTCTGCCATTAACTCCGCGGCCTGATGGCCGGAGGACTTTTGCAACTCCAGGGCGCGGACTTCTTCTTGGGCTTGGGCGATCTGCTGGCGGACAAGATCGATCTGGGCGCTCAGGGTTTGCCGGCGGGTGTGAAAGAGGGCGGCCTCGCGCTGGAGAATCTGGGCAAAGCGTGGGTCATCGCCGGTCGAGTGATCGAGGGGGAGGACTTCGAGACGGGCTTTTTGATCTCGCTCAGCCTCTAAGCGCCAGGCCTTTGCCTGCTCGCTGGCGAGCTGCAGACGGAGTTGATCCAGGCCTGCTTCGGTGCGTAGATCTTCGAGAACCACCAGAGGTTGCCCGGGTGAAACGAGGGTGCCATCTCGCACCAGAATCTGTTTGATGATGCCGCCTTCCTGATGCTGCACCGTTCTACGATTCAGGTCCGCTTTAACCTGCGCTTCCGCCACAACCGCCCCGTCGAGAGGCGCAAACAGGGCCCAAGCCGAAAAACTGGCCAACCCGAGACCGATGGCCACCAAGCCGGTGCGGCCCAAGTGCTGGGCACCCGCGAGGGGGTCAAGAGTGAGCGCGGGGGGATGATGGGGCGATTGGTTCATCCGGTTTTTACCTGTTCGACCACGGGCCGGGGCGGATGAGCCGGACGGTGGCTGGCCATTCGGGCGCGCAGTCGGGTCATGTATTGTTCGAATCCGGCTGGGGTGCCAAAAAAGGCCACTTGACCGTCGTTGAGCATGAGGATGCGGTCGGCTAGGGGCAGGACGGAGCGGCGCTGAGTGATCAGTACCGTGGTCACGCCTTCTTGCCGAAGTTTCTGTAAGGCTGCGGCGAGGGCGGCTTCGCCGGCGGTGTCCAGGTTTGCATTCGGTTCGTCGAGCACCACGAGCCGTCGTTCGCCATAGAGGGCGCGGGCCAGGCCCACCCGCTGGCGTTGCCCCCCGGATAACGAAGAACCACTTTCGCCGATCTGGGTGTTGTAGCCCTCGGGCAGGCGCAGGATCATCTCGTGGGCATGGGCGGCGCGGGCAGCTTCCACTACCTTCGCACCCTCGAGTCGCTGCAAGCGGGCGATGTTTTCCGCGACGGTACCTGCGAAGAGTTCCACATCCTGCGGGAGGTAACCCACATAGCGGCCCAGGTCGTCCCGGTGCCATTGGTGAATGTCGGCATTGTCGAGGCGTACATTGCCGCCGTCGGCGCGCCATACCCCGACCAGCAGGCGGGCAAGGCAGGACTTGCCTGAGCCACTGGGCCCAACCACGGCCAGCAATTCTCCTGGCTCCACGTGGAAGCTCACCCCGCGCAGCACCGGGCGAGTACCAGCCCGGATGGCGAGGCTGAGCTCTTCGACTTGCAAACGGCCTTCTGGGGCTGGCAGTTTCAGGCGAGCGGGCGCGGAGGTGTGCTGATGAATCACCGGAGCCAGACGGCCCAAGGCATCCCGCGCTTCCACCAGTGGGCGCCAACTGGCCACGATTTGTTCCACTGGTGCAAGTGCCCGGCCCAGAATCAGCGTTGCAGCGATCATAACCCCGGGCGTGGCGTATTGCTGCACGACAAGCCATGCACCGCATCCGAGCAGCAGCATCTGGATGATCTGTCGGGCCAGCTTGGTGCCGCTGCTCGTGATGCTGCCTACGCGGCCCGCTGCGATCTGCGCTTCGAGCGCACGGCTGTTCTGGAGGGACCAGCGGCCGACGACGGCCGATACCATGCCCAGTCCTTTGACCGCCTCCGCGTTACGCACCACTGCATCCACGAAGCGGGCGGAGTTGTGGCCCTCCTGGGTTGCGGTATCCAGATGCCTGCGGGTGAGGCGCTCGTTGGCTACGGCCAACGCCAGCATGAGGAGGGCTGAAATCGTCGCGAGTGCGCCCAGGATAGGATGGAAGAGGAAGATCACGCCCAAGTAGACCAAAAGCCAAGGGGCGTCGAAGAGCGCGAGTACCGTGCCACCGGTTAGGAAGCTACGCAGGGTGGCCAGATCTCTCAGATAGGCTCCGTTGGCTTGGGAAGAGGGCTGGTCTGCGCTCTGTACCACGGCGTCAAGCAGCACCGGGCCGAGGCGGGCGTCCAGTACTGCAGCCGCCCCCAGCATGAGGCGGGCGCGGACGAGATCAAGAAAGGCCATGAGCAGTAGCGCGCCCCCCGAGACCAGGGTGAGCATCACCAGAGTTTCCAGGCTACGGCTGGCAAGCACCCGGTCGTACACCTGCAGCATGTAGAGCGAGGGGAACAGCAGCAGCAGATTGATGACCAGGCTGAAGAAACCGGCGTGGAGTGCGAACGATCGCAATTGTGCTCGCATGGGCAGAGGCGCAAATCGCCTTCGTACTATCGGTCTAGCCAGTAACGGTCGAGCTTGATGCGAGCTTGAAGAAAGAAGGGGGAAGACCGTGTAATTTTGCCCGGTGAGGTGCGAGGGAACTCAGGAGCAAAGCGTCAGAAATGACAACGCCCGCCACGCACCGGCGGGGTGCGGCTGGCGGGCGCAGCGGGCGGAACTGGACTTAGGCGAAGTTGGCTTCGGCGAAACTCCAGTTGACCAAGCTGTTCAGGAAGGTTTCGACGAACTTGGGACGCAGATTGCGATAGTCGATGTAGTAAGCGTGCTCCCAGACGTCAACGCACAGTAGAGCCTTGTCACCGGTGGTGAGTGGCGTGCCGGCGGCGCCCATGTTGACGATGTCCACCGTGCCGTCAGCTTTCTTGACCAGCCAGGTCCAGCCGGACCCGAAATTGCCCACGGCGCTGGCCTGGAACGCCGCCTTGAAAGCGTCGTAAGAGCCCCACTTGGCTTTGATCGCCTCCGCCAGCGCGCCGGAGGGTTCGCCACCTCCGCTGGGTTTTAGACAATTCCAGAAGAAAGTATGGTTCCAGACTTGGGCCGCGTTGTTGTAGATGCCGCCAGAAGCCTTCTTGACGATGGCTTCCAGGTCCAGGTCGGCAAACTCGGTGCCCTTGATCAGGTTGTTCAGGTTGGTCACATAGGCCTGGTGGTGCTTGGCGTAGTGATAGTCAAAGGTCTCGGCTGACATGTGCGGCGCCAGTGCGTCTTTGGCAAACGGAAGAGGAGGCAGCGTGAATTCCATGATTTGTTCTCCTGTGGGTGATGGGGTTAGCCCGTCAATACTATTCGTACTCATGCTGCGCTGCAATTCCTGCACATCCCGGGTGGGAATCTGTTGGCGATGACGGTTGGAACGCTGACCTATCCTGAGTGTGGTCCTTCCACCCGTGCGCGCACTTCTCCCGTCGCAAACTGCAGGGTGATCGGAGCGTGGGGGAGAAGCTGTCCTGGTCCAGTGACGATGCGGTTGCCTTCGTCTCGCACGATGGCGTAGCCCCGGCGCAGAACGTCTTCCGGGTTGAGCGAGTGCAGCGCTGTTTGCAGTTGTTCCAGAGTGGCGCGTCGAGTCCCCAGTTGAGTAGCCAAGGCATGGTCCAAGCGTGAAGCCAAGGCGTCCACATGCCGCCTGTGGTTTGCTGCGTTCGGCTTCGCCGCACTGAGGCGCCAACTCAGGCCTCCAAGTCGGGTTTGTTCCCGGATCACTCGGTGCTCGGTTGCACTCGACAGGCGAGCCGTTGCGTAGGTCAATTGTTTGCGCAGGGCGGTCAGCCGCGCCGCTGGCGAAATCAGTCCCCGGGCAAGTTGATCGAGCTTCTGTCCCCTGCGCTCAAGCAGGCGTGACATGGCTCGTTCCAGTTTGGCCTGGAGCAGGGTTAGGGTTTGACCCGCCTCAACCCAAGCTGCGCTCGCCAGCTCTGCCGCAGCGGTTGGCGTTGCCGCTCGCAGGTCGGCGGCGAGGTCAGTGATCGTGAAGTCCGTCTCATGGCCGACTCCGCTGATTATCGGCACGGGGCAGGCCGCGACCGCTCGGGCGAGGGTCTCGTCGTTGAAAGCCCAAAGGTCTTCCAGGCTTCCTCCCCCCCGGGCGAGAATGATCAAGTCCTGGTCACCTGATTGAATTGCGTCTTCCAGAGCCTGGCACAACTGGGCGGGTGCCGCGTCCCCTTGCACCTGAGAAGGAAATAAGGTCAGGTGGATGTGGGGGGCACGCCGCTTAAAGGCGGTCACGATGTCGCTCAGTGCGGCAGCCTGGGGCGAAGTCACGATACCAATCCGTCGCGGGTAATGAGGGAGCGCGCGTTTGCGTTCGGGATCAAACAATCCCTCCGCCAGGAGTTTGTCTTTCAGGCGCACAAAGGCTTCGTGCAGTGATCCCACGCCGGCCCGGCGTACCGTCTCGACGGTGAGTTGGTAGTCTCCCCTTGCCTCATACAGCGTGACCAGCGCGCGTGCCTCGATCCTCTGTCCAGATGCCAACTGCCAAGGCAACAGTGCTGCCCGGTTGCGAAACATCGCGCAGCGCACTTGTGCCTGCTCATCCTTCAGCGTGAAGTAAAGGTGGCCGGAAGCGGCTCGAGTGAAATTCGAGATTTCGCCACTTACCCAAAGCAACGGGAAACTGCCTTCAAGCGTGTCGCGCACGGCCCGATTGAGTTCGCCGACGGAGATGGCTGTTTCACCAGTCATGGCGTAGGAGTTTGTCTGACGCATGTAGGACGAATTCTGAATTGACAGCGGGCGCTTCGGGTGAAATCCACATAGCACCTGCTTTCCCGCAAGGATCGAAGGCTGGAAACGAACACAAGCGAGTGTTTTGCGTAACTTGTTGAAAAATAACAGTGTTCAAGAATTGATGCTTTTTTGATCGGAGTAAGAAAAAACCTTATAGCGGGCTCAGTTAGATTCTGGCTCCACGGGTAATCCACACAGTTATCCACAGAGTTTGTGGAGAATTGCAGAAAAAGAGCGGTTTTTTCTGGCCAATCCGTGGCTTGCCGAACACCCCCACAAAGGCTAAAGTTCGCCGATTGTTCTGCTTGGGATAGGAGCGCTTAAGTGTTTGCAATCATACAGGCTGCCGGTTGGCCAATCTGGCCATTGTTGTTGGCTTCGGTCGTTGCGGTAGCGCTGATCATTGAGCGGTTTATGAGCCTGCGCCGGGGCCGGGTCGTTCCGGCTGGCCTGCTGGACAGCGTGATTGCGGACTACCGCCGTAGTGGAGCCTCCGACGAAGTGGTGCAGCGGCTCAATGCGCATTCTCCCCTGGGACGGGTGCTGGCTGCTGGGCTGCGGAATGTCCGGGCTTCCCGGGAGGTGATGAAGGAGTCCATCGAGGAGGCGGGGCGTGCGGTTACCCACGACCTGGAGCGTTTCTTGACCACCCTCGGAACCATTGCCTCCATCAGCCCGCTAATGGGGTTGTTCGGTACTGTGGTGGGGATGATCGAAATCTTCGGTTCCCAAAGCCCCGCAGGGGGGAGTCCGCAACAATTGGCGCACGGCATTTCGGTGGCGTTGTACAACACTGGATTTGGTCTGATCATCGCTATCCCGAGCATGATTTTCTATCGCCATTTCCGCGCGCTGGTTGATAGCTTCGTGGTGGACATGGAGCAGCAGGCGGTCCGGTTGGTGGAAACCGTACACGGCGACCGCAAGGGCTGAGGGAGCGCGCATGAACTTTCGCCGCGGCCGCCCGCACGAGGAACCCGAGATCAACCTGATCCCGATGATTGACGTGCTCCTCGTGATCATCATCTTTCTGATGTTGACGACCACCTACTCCCGGTTTTCAGGGATGGAGATCAACCTGCCAACTGCTGATTCCTCAGCCAAGCAGGATCAGCCCAATGAGGTTGCGGTGGTGGTCAGTGCCGGGGGCGACATCATGGTCAACCGTGCGCCAGTGGGCGGGCGTGATGTCACGAGCGTGTCGTTGGCCTTGCGTCAGGCGGCTGCCAGCATGAAGGAGCCGATTGTGGTGATCAACGCCGACGCCAAGGCCGCCCACCAGAGCGTGATCGACGTGATGCAGGCGGCGCAGCAGGCCGGTCTTGCTCACATTTCCTTTGCCACGCAGAGCCCGGCGCCCAAGTAGGTCGGCGATGATCCACCGGGCGCATGCGTGAGCGCCCGGTTCTCAAGCTTGGTCGCTATCCTGCGACTCCCAACTCTGTCGTCCACTTGGCTTCCCAGTTCCCAAACTTTTGGCGCAGGCATGGTCTGACCGCGTGGCTTCTGTTGCCACTTGCAGGGCTGTTCGCGCTCCTCGCGGGGGCTCGGCGGTGGATGTTCGCCAAGGGGTGGCTGCGGTCGCAGCGTGTTTCCGTACCGGTCATTGTCGTTGGAAATGTCACCGTTGGCGGGAGTGGCAAGACACCCGTAGTCCTGGCTTTGGTCCAGGCCTTGAATCGTGCGGGATGGCGGCCCGGCGTCATCAGCAGGGGGTATGGTGGAACTGTAAGTGCCCCCCGATCAGTCAGGCCGGACGATGATCCTCAGGTAGTTGGCGATGAGCCGCTACTGCTTGCCAGGCGCTGCGATTGTCCCGTCTGGGTGGGGCCGGACAGGCCCGCGGTGGCTCAGGCATTGCTGGCAGCCAATCCGGAATGCCGAGTGTTGATCTCGGATGACGGACTGCAGCATTACCGGTTGGCGCGGAACATGGAATTGGTGGTGCTCGACCCGGCCGGGTTAGGGAATAGATTTCCCCTGCCCGCGGGCCCCATGCGTGAGCCCCTGGGCAGGATCAAGAAGGCGCAAGCGGTAATCGTTCACGGTGACCCTGCCGAGGCAGGGGAACTCGAGTCTTTGGGGTGCAAGGCGTTCCGCATGGAACTCGTGGCTGATCGGTTTTGGCGCTTGGGGAACGAACGAGCGCTCGCTCGAGCCAGCCAGTTTGCCGACAGGCGTTTGCATGCGCTCGCGGGTATCGGGCGACCGGAGCGCTTCTTTGCCCAGCTCGAAAGCATGGGGCTGGTGTTCGAACGGCACCCATTCCCGGATCATCACCGGTTCACCCCGGACAATCTGACTGTTCCGCCGGGTGACGTCCTGCTGATGACGGAAAAGGATGCGGTAAAATGCGAGGGCCTAACGCAAAGCGAGTGCTGGGTGTTACGCGTGGAAGCCCGGATCGAGCCCGATCTGGCTGCGTTTGTACTGGAGAGCTTGAATGGATCCGCGACTGCTTGACATCCTGGTCTGCCCTGTGTGCAAGGGCAATCTTGAATTCCGTCGCAGCGAGGGTGAGCTGATTTGTCGCGCATGCCGACTCGCGTACCGCATTGAAGATGGTATCCCGGTCATGCTGGAGGAGGAGGCGAGGCCGTTGACCGAAGCTGAGTCCGGTTGACGCTGTCTTGCTCGATCCGGCCCGTCGGGACGCATCAGTTCAGCACTGGCAGTTTGACCGTCGGCGCCGAAAGGGGGTAACTTCCCCGTTTCCATATCAAACACAAAAAGGGCTCTGTGGAGCCCTGTCATTCATATCCATTGGGAGGATTCATGCGACTCATTTTGTTGGGGCCGCCAGGAGCAGGCAAGGGCACGCAAGCCAATTTCATCAAGGAGAAGTTTGGTATTCCCCAGATCTCTACGGGGGACATGCTCCGGGCAGCAGTCAAAGCTGGTACCCCGCTGGGGGTTGAAGCCAAGAAGGTCATGGATGCTGGCGGCCTGGTGTCCGACGAAATCATTATCGGCTTGGTGAAAGACCGCCTGACCCAGGCTGATTGCACAGCCGGCTACATGTTTGATGGGTTTCCCCGGACCATTCCCCAGGCCGAGGCGATGAAACAGGCCGGGGTCCCTATTGATTTCGTGCTGGAGATCGACGTTCCGGACGGAGAGATCATTACCCGCATGTCAGGCCGTCGGGTGCATTTGGCCTCCGGCCGCACCTACCACGTGACCTTCAACCCGCCCAAGTCTGATGGGGTGGACGATATCACTGGCGAGCCGCTGATCCAGCGCGACGATGATCGGGAGGAAACGGTTCGTAAGCGTCTTGACGTATATCACTCCCAAACGAAACCGTTGGTGGCTTACTACCAAGACTGGGCTGCTACGGGGGCGGAGGCAGCACCGAAGTATCGTCGGATCTCTGGCCAGGGTGGGGTGGATGAAATCACTACCCGGGCGCTGGAAGCCCTGAAGTAGCCGAAATTGCTTGATTGAAAACCCCGGGGCTCGCGCCCCGGAGTCGCTTTTGGCGGGTCGTGCTGGTACTAACTAGTCTGAGGGAGCGGTCATGGTTGTTCGGAATGCCTTTTACGCCCAGTCCGGCGGTGTCACGGCGGTTATCAACGCCAGTGCCTGTGGGGTGCTTGAAACCGCCAGGTTGCATCCGGATCAGATTGGCAAGGTCTATGCCGGACGCAACGGAATCATTGGCGCGCTCATCGAGGATCTGATCGACACTTCTTTCGAGTCGGCTGAAGATATTGCCCGATTGCGGCATACGCCGGGTGGCGCATTTGGTTCATGCCGGTACAAGTTGAAAAGCTTGGAAAAAGACCGCGCCCAGTACGAGCGTTTGATCGAAGTCTTCAAAGCGCACGACATTGGCTATTTTTTCTACAACGGTGGTGGGGATTCGGCGGACACTTGTCTGAAAGTGTCGCAACTGGCTGATGCCATGGGTTACCCCATCCAGGCGATCCATGTGCCGAAAACTGTGGACAACGACCTGCCCATCACGGACAACTGCCCCGGTTTCGGTTCGGTTGCCAAATATGTGGCGACCTCGGTGCTGGAGGCGGGGATGGATGTGGCTTCAATGGCCCGCACCTCCACCAAGATTTTCGTGCTTGAAGTGATGGGGCGCCACGCGGGCTGGATCACAGCCGCTTGCGGGCTGGCTGCCCGGACAGAGGGGCAGCCGCCGCATATCCTGCTCTTCCCCGAGGTGCCGTTTGACGAGGAGCGTTTTCTGGCTCGGGTCAAGGAGTGTGTGGAGCGCCATGAGTATTGTGTGATCGCGGTGTCGGAAGGGTTGCTCGACAAGGAAGGTCGGTTGCTGTCCGACAATGGTGTGCGGGACGCGTTTGGTCATGCCCAATTGGGAGGCGTTGGCCAAGTGGTTGCAAGCTTGGTCAAGGCGCGGCTGGGGCACAAGTTCCACTGGGCGCTTGCAGATTATCTGCAGCGGGCTGCGCGCCACATTGCGAGCCGAGTGGACGTGGAGCAGGCGTATGCGTTGGGCAAGGCTGCTGTGGACTTCGCACTTGCTGGCCACAATGGCGTGATGCCTGCCATCCGTCGGCTGAGTCAGGCGCCCTACCGCTGGGATATCGTGGAGGCGCCGTTGGCTCAGGTGGCGAATGTGGAAAAGAAGATGCCCGCAGAGTTCATCACTGAGGACGGATTCGGGATTACCGAAGCTTGCAGGGCTTATCTGACGCCTTTGATCGAAGGTGAAGATTACCCCCCGTTCCGTGATGGCTTGCCGGATTACGTTCGGCTCAAGAACGTTGCGGTTGCGCCGCGGTGTGGCAAATTCGAGATTTGACGCGGTAAGACAAGAGTAGATTGTCGGCGGACCAGTCTATCGCCCGTTGACCGGGCGGCCCGTCGGTATGCAGGAAGGCTTCGGGGGCGCGGGACTCTCGAAGTTGCAGCACCCAGACAGTGAGACGCCTTGCAGAAGGTTCGCAATCAAGACGAGCGGGCAAGGAATGCAGTCGATGCACCCGGTTAATACTGCTTGGCCACCCGCAAGGTGGCGGGGCGGAGGGAGTGGCGCGCAATGCGCCTGATAGCTGGTGTCTCCACAAGAAGAGGAGGTAGTGCATGTCTGGTATAACCTTGGCGCTCATCTGCGCCGTCCTCGCCGTGCTCTACGGCGTGGTATCCAGTAAATGGATTCTTTCGCTCCCGTCGGGCAATGACCGCATGCGGGAAATCGCCGCAGCGGTTCAGCAAGGCGCCAGCGCCTATTTGGGGCGGCAGTACAAGACCATCGCCATCATAGGCGTAATCATGGCGGTGATCATTGCCTTGGTGCTCGGCATCAAGACTGCGGTTGGTTTCGTGATTGGTGCCGTGCTTTCGGGGGCAGCAGGGTTCATCGGCATGAACATCAACGTGCGGGCCAATGTGCGCACGGCCGAGGCCGCCCGCAAGGGGATCAACGAAGCACTTGGCGTGGCCTTCCGGGGCGGTGCCATCACCGGTCTCTTCGTGGTCGGGCTTGGGCTGTTTGGGGTCGCCGGATTTTATGCTTTCCTGGGTGGCGGCGATGACGTGCATGCCTTGGAACCCTTGGTCGGCTTGGCGTTTGGTTCATCCCTGATCTCTATCTTCGCCCGTCTTGGTGGTGGCATCTTTACCAAGGGCGCGGATGTGGGTGCGGACTTGGTGGGCAAGGTGGAGGCCGGTATCCCCGAAGACGATCCCCGCAACCCGGCGGTGATTGCGGACAACGTGGGGGATAACGTGGGCGACTGCGCCGGTATGGCTGCCGACCTGTTCGAGACTTACGCGGTCACGGTGATTGCGACCATGCTGCTGGGTGTGCTGACCTTGAAGGGGATGGCGTCCGAAGCCGCGGTGTATCCGCTGGTATTGGGTGGTGTATCCATCATCGCGTCGATCGTCGGGACTTTCTTCGTCAAGTATTCCGGCACCGGAAAGATCATGACGGCCCTTTACAAGGGGCTGATCGTTGCCGCGGTGCTTTCACTGATGGCGTTCTACCCGGTCACCCAGTGGATCATGGGCAACGTGGCCAGCGCGGATCCCAGCCTTTCGGTGAACAAGCTGTTTGGCGCTTCGGTGATCGGTATTTTGCTCACGGCGGCGATGGTGATCATCACCGAGTATTACACCGCGACGGAGTATCGCCCGGTTCGCTACGTGGCTGAAGCCTGTACCAAGGGGCATGCGACCAACATCATTGCAGGCATCGCGGTATCGATGAAATCCACAGCCTGGCCGGTGCTGGCAGTCTGTGTGGCGATTCTGGCTTCCCATTCCCTGGCTGGCTTGTATGGCATTGCCATCGCCGCTACGGCCATGCTGTCCATGGCTGGCATCATTGTTGCCCTCGACGCTTATGGGCCGATCACCGACAACGCCGGTGGTATCGCTGAAATGGCGGAACTGCCGAAGGAAGTCCGCAATGTGACCGACCCGCTGGACGCGGTGGGCAATACCACCAAGGCCGTGACCAAGGGCTACGCGATCGGGTCTGCCGGCCTGGCTGCGCTGGTGCTGTTTGCCGACTACACGCATGGTCTGGAATCGGCGGGCAAGTCGGTCAGCTTCGACCTTTCCGACCATATGGTGATCGTCGGGCTCTTCATCGGTGGCCTGATTCCTTATCTCTTCGGCGCCATGGCGATGGAAGCGGTTGGCCGTTGCGCGGGCGCGGTGGTGGAAGAAGTGCGCCGGCAGTTCCGCGAGATCAAAGGCATCATGGAAGGCAAGGCCAAGCCCGAATACGGCAAGGCTGTCGATATGCTGACGTCCGCGGCCATCAAGGAAATGATTGTTCCTTCGCTGCTGCCGGTAGCTGTCCCGATCCTTGTCGGCATGTTGCTGGGAGCCAAGGCGCTGGGTGGTCTGTTGATGGGTACGATCGTGACCGGCCTTTTCGTCGCCATCTCCATGTGTACCGGTGGGGGCGCATGGGATAACGCGAAGAAGTACATTGAGGATGGCAATCACGGCGGCAAGGGGTCTGACGCCCACAAGGCTGCGGTGACGGGCGACACGGTGGGCGATCCGTACAAGGATACCGCCGGCCCCGCGGTGAATCCGCTGATCAAGATCATCAACATCGTTGCGCTGCTGATCGTGCCCATCCTGCCCTCCACTGGTGTCCAGAAGCCGGCGGAAGCCAAGACGGCCGCGCCTGCAGCCGTTGTCTTCGATCTTGGTGCGGCGGTGAAAGCGGCTGCCAGCAAGGCTGAAGCGGGGTTCGCAGCCCTCAAGCCGGGGTATGGGGCGGATGATCTGGTCAAGACTCTGAATCTTCAGGTCATCAATTTTTCCAGTGGCGCCGCTGCCATTCCCGAGGATGCCAAGATGCTGCTCGACAAGTCCGCCGAGGCCATCAAAGGCGCGCCAGCTGGCATCAAGCTGGAGGTGGGGGGACATACCGATAGCACGGGCGACGCAGCGGCCAATGTGGCGCTGTCCCAGCAGCGGGCCGAGGCAGTCGTTGCCTATCTCGTAGCCAAGGGTGTTGCTGCCGACATGCTGGCTGGCAAGGGTTATGGTGCCGACAAGCCGGTGGGTGACAACGCCACCGATGAAGGCCGGTTCCAGAACCGCCGCATCGAGTTTGCCGTCAGCAAGTAGCGGGTGATGGCAGGGTCGTGAGGAGGGGGCGGCGTAAGCCGCCCTTTTCCATTGTGCAACGCCAGTGCGCTTGGGTTGACTCGGCTTGTCGGGGCGAGGTGACAATGAACGCGCTGCAAGTGCGTGCAAGCCGGCGGTGCTGGGCTGTGTCGCAATAAGCCCCGCCAAGGATAGGAGTTACAGGATGAAACCGGGGTGGAAGCTCGCGCTCATAGCGAGTGTTGGCTGGGTCGGAATCTGGTTTGCGTGGACGGCCCGTGCCGAACAGCCCATGCAACCAGAGCCCGCAAGCGGGTATGAAACGCGTCCCACGGCGTTTGGCAGTCATCACATGGTGGTGACTGCACATCCGCTGGCAAGCCGTGTCGCGGACCAAGTATTGGCGGGCGGGGGGCACGCGGTAGACGCAGCGATCGCCGCCCAAGCCATGTTGAATCTGGTGGAGCCCCAGTCGTCAGGCATTGGCGGTGGTGGGTTCATGCTGGTCTGGGATGCCCGCGAGCGGCGCGTCCGTGCCTACGACGGTCGGGAAACCGCGCCAGCTACGGCCAAGGTTGGACGTTTCCAGGGGCCAGAAGGGAAACCGATGGCGTTCCACGAGGCGGCGGTGGGCGGACGAAGCGTCGGTACCCCGGGGTTGGTGGCAATGCTGGAACTGGCCCATCGTCACCACGGGCGCTTGGCCTGGCGGGACCTCTTCCAACCAGCCATTGATCTGGCTGAGCGGGGCTTCCCCGTCACGCCAAGGCTGCATAAGTTGCTGATGGCTGACCCCTTTCTGCGCCAGGATGTGAGGGCCGGAGCCTTGTTTTATCAGGCCGACGGTTCTCCCATTCCGGTTGGGGGGATCCTGCGCAATCCCGATTTGGCCAGGAGTCTGCGACTGCTCGCGGAGGGCGGGGCTCAGGAGTTCTACCAGGGAGCACTCGCGGAGCAGATTGTCGCTGCGGTGGGGGCGCATCCCTCGGCTCCCGGTGACCTCTCTCTTTCTGATTTTGCTGTCTATCGGGCGAAGGAGCGTATGGCGCTTTGTCGGGACTGGCACGTCCATAAGGTGTGTGGCATGCCTCCGCCCAGTTCCGGTGGAATTGCCGTGCTTCAGATGCTGGGACTGCTGGAAGATGAACGTTGGGACTTCTTCAATCCCCTGGCGGTGTCAAACATCCATGCCTTCAGCGAAGCGGGGCGGTTGGTGTTCGCCGATCGCGCGGCTTATCTGGGTGATCCGGATTTTGCCGATGTGCCAGTCAGCGATCTGCTGGACCGCGCCTATCTCGAGCGCCGCCGGGAAGCGCTGCGGCCCGATCGCTCCCTGGGGCGGGCGGCGCCGGGGTTGATGCGGCAGAGGGAAACCGCTGCCAATGCCATGAGTTGGGAGCGGCCGTCCACTACGCACATCTCCGTCGTGGATGCCGAGGGTAACGGTGTCGCGCTCACCAGTTCCATAGAAGACGTCTTCGGTAGCCGCCTGATGGTCGGAGGTTTTCTGCTCAACAATCAACTCACCGATTTTTCCTTCCTGCCTGCGGCCGGGGGCGAAGTGCTGCCAAACCGTGTGGAGCCAGGCAAACGGCCGCTCTCGTCGATGGCGCCCACCTTGGTCATGGACCAGGATCAGCAGTTGGTCGCGGTGCTAGGCTCACCGGGTGGAAGCCGAATCATCAACTATGTGGCAAAGGCATTGATTGCGCTATTTGACTGGAAGCTCTCTCCCGAATCCACCTTGGCGTTGCCGCATTTTGGTAGCCGCAATGGCCCGACGGAACTGGAGGTGGGACAGGGGCTGGCAAGTGTGGGCAGTGCGCTGGAGTCCATGGGGCATCAAATCCAGATGAATGAAATGACCAGTGGCCTGCACCTGATCTTCCGCCAAGGCCAAGTTTGGCAGGGGGCTGCGGACCCTCGTCGCGAGGGCCTCGCGGTCGGGCGATGACGAGATCCGCCTAGGCTCCGCGGCGGCGGAAGTCCGCAAGCCGAAAGCCCATTGCCCAGAGCGTGCCGAAATAAACCGTGGCGCCGCCAGTCACAATAAGCGCGATGCGCAGGGCCTTCTCGGTGGGTGAGTAGTGTGCAAGCCAGGCCTGTTCCTCTCCTGTGCCGAGAACCAGTGCCACCCCCAAGACCACAAGCGCCAGTGCCAACTTACCAAGGAACGCGAGCCAACCGGGGGCCGGGTTATAGATCGCGCGCCTGCGCAGTCCGCGGTAAAGAAGTGCTGCGTTGATGCAGGATGCCAAGCCAGTAGCGAGCGCAAGGCCCGCATGTTGGAATGGGCCGATGAAAGCCAGATTCATTCCCTGAGTCAGCAGCAGCGTGACCAGGGCGATCCGGACGGGAGTGCGGATGTCCTGTCGGGCGTAGAAAGCTGGCGCGAGTATCTTGACGAGTATCAGCCCTGTAAGTCCGACGCCATACGCCACCACGGCTTTGCGGGTTTCGAGTGCGTCGACTGCAGTGAAGGCTCCATGGTGAAACAAGGTGGCGACGAGGGGGATGCCCAGCACGGCCAATGCCAGCGCTGCGGGGAGCGTCAGCATCAGTGTCAGGCGCAATCCCCAGTCGAGCAGGGAGGAGAATTCCTGCATTCGTTCCTGTGCGTGAAGTTTGGAGAGACTGGGCAGCAGGATGGTGCCGAGCGCCACACCCAATAGTCCGGCGGGGAACTCCATGAGCCGGTCAGCGTAATAGAGCCAGGAAACGCTGCCGCTGGGCAGGAAAGAGGCGAAGATCGTGTTGATGATCAGGCTGATCTGAGCCACGGAGACACCTAACAGTGCAGGTGCCATTAACTTCATGATTCTGCTGACTGCCGGGTCCTTCCAGACCGGGGAGAAACGCGGCAGCATTCCGATTCGATGCAGGTGGTAGCCCAAAAGCAGCAATTGGAGCAAGCCGCCAATAAAAACTGCCCATGCGAGTGCCAGCACCGGTGGATCGAAATAGGGAGCGGCAAACAAGGACATGCCGATGAAGGAGATATTCAGCAATACCGGTGCAAACGCTGGGACGCTGAAGCGGCTCCAAGTGTTCAAGACAGCACCAGCCATGGCCGTCAGAGCCATGAACAGGATGTACGGAAAGGCGATTCGGGTGAGTTCGACGGTGAGTTCAAATTTGCTTGAGTCGGAAGAGAACCCGGGGGCAGAGATGTAGATGATGACCGGAGCGGCCGCGATCCCGATGGCGGTGACGCCGAGTACAGCGAGGCCAAGCCAAGTTGCCACGTGGTCTACAAGGACTTTGGTTGCTTCGTCACCTTGCTTGTTCTTGTATTCCGCAAGAACCGGGACGAACGCTTGAGAAAACGCCCCTTCTGCGAACATTCGTCGCAACAGATTGGGAAACCGGAAGGCGACAAAGAACGCGTCGGTTGCCATCCCAGCCCCGAAAGCTCTGGCAATCACGAAGTCCCGGACGAAGCCAAGGACTCGGGATAGCAAGGTCATGCTGCTAACGGCAGCCAAGGCTTTGAGGAGGTTCATGTCGAAGGCGCTGACTCTGGCAAAGCGGTTGATGGTAGCGATGGGTGGTGGCCGTCGCAATCACCCGGGCACCCCCTGCGACGGGTGCCAAGGTCGGGGCTGTTATGGTGCCTCGGCTTAAGCAGATTGAGGCTTATTGTTCTTGACAACGTATGGAGAATCTACCATAATGTGCTTCCTCTGACGCGGGGTGGAGCAGTCTGGCAGCTCGTCGGGCTCATAACCCGAAGGTCGAAGGTTCAAATCCTTCCCCCGCAACCAAGTTTC
>DAITAZ010000034.1:21116-40663 GCA_036824045.1 Rhodocyclaceae bacterium | reverse complement strand
GGGCGCCTCAGTGGGGCGCAGGTCGGAACATCACCCCAAAGCGGTCTGCCAGTGCGCACAGCCGCTTGTCCAATGTCCATAGCGCGACGCCGGGTGTCATCAGGGTGGACGCGAGCAACAGCAGGTCCACCAGCCCGCAGCCCAGCCCGAACAGGGATTCGCGTTCGATGAAGTCCATCACCTCCCGGACGCTTGCCTGCCGGGACGGTTGCAAGGTGTTGAGATCCGACAGCGTTCGTTCGCGCTGCGGCGGCGTGCCGCACGCGATTTCGCCAACGATCAGCGGATGCGCCAGCACCAGGTCCAGCGCCAGCAGTTCGGCCAGCGTGTCGTTGCGCTGGCGAAAGTGTTCGACCCACACCGAGGTGTCGACAAGGACTCCGCTCACGCCGGTTCCTCGCGGCGCCGAGGAACCTCCTGCATATCCGGCGCAGCGCCACCCAGGGCGGCAAGGCGTCTTGCGGCATGAACCCGCACGAAGAGCTTGACGGCTTCGCGGAACAGATCGGCCTTGTCCATCTCCGGATCGGCCACTTCCAGCGCCTTCTCGTACAAGGCGTCATCGATTGTGACGGTTGTTCTCATGGGCGTTCCTTGTCATCTAGATTGATGCGATGGTGCATCGATCTTGGCGCCGGGGCAAGGGAGCCCGGAAACCTCGAGAATGCGGGATAGGCCAAACGGTCGGGAGCCCGCCCAAGCCCGCGTGGGAGAGGGCTCCTGCGTTGCCCCGCCCGGCGGTGCCTGGGACTGGGTTCAATTGCCGCGTAACGCGCGATGCCGCTGCGCTGCAAATCCGATAGGAGCGATTCCTGTCCCGGCTCAAGCTGCGGACAAAGACGGCGAAACGGCCCCTGCACACGCCCCCGAGGAATCGGGTACAATCTCGCCTCCCTCGCGGGTGTAGTTCAATGGTAGAACGGCAGCTTCCCAAGCTGCATACGAGGGTTCGATTCCCTTCACCCGCTCCAGTCTCTCCCCTCCCGTATCTCGATTCCGCTTCGCTGCTTGTGCTGCACCGGCCTGTTTCGTCCGGGGTTCGCGTGCGTCCGCCTATAATGACGCGTGCTTTCTCACCCAAGGAGACGTGCCATGAATCCGAATCCAGTCGTGTGGTTTGAAATCTACGTGCAGGACATGCCCCGGGCCAAGGCGTTTTACGAGGCGGTGTTCCAGGGCGAATTGGTGCCGCTGCCCAATCCGGACCCGGAGAGCCTTCCCGGCATGGAGATGTGGGCGTTTCCGTCTTCGATGGAGAAGTACGGCGCGACGGGCACGTTGGTGAAAATGCCGCAGGTGCCCTCGGGCGGGAGCACGATTGTCTACTTCGGGTGCGAAGATTGCGCGGTGGAGGCGGAGCGGGCGGCGGCCCATGGCGGGCAGATCTTCAAGCCGAAGATGTCCATCGGTCCCCACGGGTTCATCGCCCTGGTGACCGATACCGAGGGCAACATGATCGGTCTGCATTCCATGTGAGCGCAGGCGGGCAGGGACAACAGGAAGATGGGTCATGCGTAGCAGACGGGGATCGTCGGGATCGTGGTTGAAGGGCGGGCTGGCACTGGCGGCGGCCTTGTCGCCCTGGTGGGCGCAGGGGGCGGAGCTGGCGCCGGGCACGCCCGGGCCCACCCACTGCAACCGGGTGGAGGAGGATGCAGCCCGCCTGGCCTGTTACGACCGCTGGGCGGGCCGTTCCGCTGGGGGCGAGCCGGCGCCGGCGGTGGTGCCGGCACCGGTGCCCGTGGCGGAGCAGGAGGCGCCCGCCGCCGGGCCTTCCAGCCTGTGGTCCGCCTACTGGGAGCTGGATCGGCAGGACAAGCGCGGCACCTTCAACTTCAAGACCTACAAGCCCAACTTCATCCTGCCCGCCTACATTTCCAACGCGGTGAACCACACGCCCAGCACGCCCACCCGGGGCACGGCTTCGGGCCTGCCCAACTACCACGCCAGCGAGGTGAAGCTGCACCTGTCGCTGCGGACCAAGCTGGCGCAAAGCGTGCTGCTGCCGGGGGCGGATCTGTGGTTCGGCTACACCCAGCAGTCCATGTGGCAGTTGTGGAACCACGCGGCTTCGGCGCCTTTCCGCAACACGGATTACGAGCCGGAGCTGATCTACGTGGTGCCGGTGCCGGAGAAGATCGGCCACTTGCCCGGGGGCTGGCGGCTTGCCATGCTGCAGGGCGGGGCGGCGCACCAGTCCAACGGCCAGTCGGACCCCTTGTCCCGTAGCTGGAACCGCATTTACCTGGCGGCGGGGCTGGAGCGGGGCGACATGACCGTGCTGCTGCGCAGCCACCGCCGGGTGCGGGAAAGCGCCGCCAGCGACGACAATCCGGACCTGACCCGCTACGTGGGCCGGGGCGATCTGCAGCTGGGCTGGACGACCGGCCTGTCCACCGCCTCGCTGCTGTGGCGCACCGACTACAAACGTATCGACCGGGGCTCGGTGCAACTGGACTTCACCTACCCGGTGGACCGGGAAAAGCCCCTGGGCCTGCGCTGGTACATGCAACTCTTTTCCGGCTACGGCGAAACCTTGCTGGACTACAACTTCCGCCGCACCAGTTTCGGGGTGGGCGTGAGCATGTTCCAGTTCTAGGCGGCGGGCGGCCGCACGCATTGCCGGATCACGAAGCTGAAGCCGGTGCCCTGATCCAGCGAAAAGCCGGTGCCCTCGCCCGGCACCACATCGATCTCGAAGGCCATGTCGTGGGAGAGCGCCCAGGCGTGGGGCGTCATGTAGTAGGGTGCGCCGCCGATGTGGCCCAGCAGGCGGTCATTCAGGATCGTCAGTTCCCCTTCCTTGAAGCACATGGGGGCGGTCCCGTCGCAGCAGCCGCCCGAGGCGTGAAACAGCAGCGGGCCATGGGTGGCGGCGAGCCGTTCGATGCATTGCAGTGCCGCGGGCGTGGCGCTGACGGTGGGGGGACGACGTGCGGACATGGCTTCACCTCGGGTGTGCGCGGCAAGCGATCGGCGGGGCCCGGACGGCAAGGGCAAAAAAACGGCGAGAGCCTTTCGGTCTCGCCGTGATCACTCGCGCAGAGTGACGAAGGAGGAGCGCTTGCGCGCTCCAGAAGGAACCCGTGCCTCGGGGCCGGTGGCGGGTGCGTGGCGCACGCCGGTTCCCGGCCCGAAGGGGGTCAGAAGAAGCCCAGGGCGTTGGGGCTGTAGCTGACCAGCAGGTTCTTGGTCTGCTGGTAGTGGTCCAGCATCACGGCGTGGGTTTCACGGCCGATGCCCGATTCCTTGTAGCCACCGAAGGCGGCGTGGGCAGGGTAAGCATGGTAACAGTTCGTCCACACCCGGCCCGCCTGAATGCCACGACCGAAGCGGTAGGCGCGGGAGCCGTCGCGAGACCACACGCCGGCGCCCAGGCCGTACGGCGTGTCGTTGGCGATCTGCATGGCTTCTTCTTCGGTCTTGAAGGTCGTCACGGCCAGCACCGGGCCGAAGATTTCTTCGCGGAAGACGCGCATGCTGTTGTTGCCCTTGAACAGCGTCGGCTGGATGTAGTAGCCACCGGCCAGGTCGCCGCCCAGTTCGGCCTTGTCGCCACCGATCAGGACTTCAGCGCCTTCTTCCTTGCCCAGGGCCAGGTAGGACATGATCTTGTCCATCTGCATCTGGGAAGCCTGGGCACCCATCATGGTGTCGGTGTCCAGCGGGCTGCCACGCTTGATGGCGGCCACGCGCTGGAGGCAGCGCGCCATGAACTTGTCGTAGATCGATTCGTGGATCAGGGCGCGGGACGGGCAGGTGCAGACTTCACCCTGGTTGAAGGCGAACAGCACCAGACCTTCGATGGCCTTGTCCAGGAAGGCGTCGTCGGCAGCCATCACGTCTTCAAAGAAGATGTTGGGGCTCTTGCCGCCCAGTTCCAGCGTGGCGGGAATCAGGTTGGTGGCGGCGGCCTGGCCGATCACCTTGCCGGTGGCGGTGGAGCCGGTGAAGGCGATCTTGGCGATGCGCCTGCTGGTGGCCAGCGGCATGCCGGCTTCGCGGCCGAAACCGTTGACGATGTTGAGCACGCCCGGGGGCAGCAGGTCGGCGATCAGTTCGGCCAGGATCAGGATGGAGATCGGGGTGGACTCGGCGGGCTTCAGCACCACGCAGTTGCCGGCGCCCAGGGCGGGCGCCAGCTTCCAGGCGGCCATCAGCAGCGGGAAGTTCCAGGGGATGATCTGGCCGACGACGCCCAGGGGCTCGTGGAAGTGGTAGGCGATCGTGTTGTGGTCGATCTCGGACAGCGAACCTTCCTGAGCGCGGACGCAGCCGGCGAAGTAGCGGAAGTGGTCCGACGACAGGGGCACGTCGGCGTTCAGCGTTTCGCGGATGGGCTTGCCGTTGTCGACGGTTTCGGCGTAGGCCAGCAGTTCCAGGTTGGCGTCGATGCGGTCGGCGATCTTCAGCAGGATGTTGGCGCGCTCGGCGGCCGGGGTCTTGCCCCAGGCGTCCTTGGCGGCGTGGGCGGCGTCCAGGGCCAGTTCGATGTCTTCAGCGCCGGAGCGGGCGACCGTGGTGTAGACCTTGCCGCTGATGGGGGTGATCACGTCGAAGTACTCGCCCTTGACCGGGGCCACGAATTTGCCGCCGATGAAGTTGTCGTAGCGGGGCTTGTAGGCGATCTTGGCGCCGGCTTCACCGGGATGGGCGTAAAGCATGTCTGTCTCCAATGTTCTAAGGTGGGTTCGAGGCACAACCCTCGTTGTGCGTGCCACCTTCCCTGCAGAGGGCATGCCAGCTCCGGTGCTTTGAGCGTGTGTTACATCGGACGGGAATTTGTAAGCGATTGATTTGTCAGCGGCGAGAATTGTTGACTGTCGCAAAAATAAGCGTTGCATGGCCGGAAACAGCACAGTGTCCCGGTGTCACGTAACAGGTGTCACATGAGCGTGACATGGCGCGGGAATGCGCGCCCGGGTGTGCCAGGTGCGATGCCGTGGAACACCCGGAAAGCAGGCCAGCGCAGGCCTTGGCCCATGGTCAGCGGGCGGCCTGGCGCATCAGGGTGCTTTTGCCGAACAGGGATTCGATCAGGTCCACCGCCAGCAGCGCGGTGCGGTTGCGCACATCCAGGGCGGGGTTGAGTTCCATCACGTCGAGGGAGGCGAGCCGCCCGCTATCGGCAATCATCTCCATGCACAACTGGGCCTCCCGGTAGGTGGGCCCGCCGGGCACGGTGGTGGCCACGCCCGGGGCGATCTCCGGATCGAGGAAGTCCACGTCGAAGCTCACATGCAGATGGGTCCGGGCGTCCAGGCCCGCCAGGGCCCGTTCCATGGTCAGGCGCATGCCTTCCTCGTCGATGAAGCGCATGTCGAACACCTCCAGCCCCTGCGCGTGCACGAAGCGGCGCTCGCCCGGGTCCACGCTGCGCACGCCGATCTGCCGCACCCAGGCCGGGTCGATGGCCCGCTCCTGCCCGGCCAGCGCCAGCAGCTTGCGCGGGCCGAAGCCGCACAGGCAGGCCAGGGGCATGCCGTGCAGGTTGCCGCTGGGGGAAAGCTCCCGGGTGTTGAAGTCCGCGTGGGCATCCAGCCACAGCACCCGCAGCGTCTGCCCCACCTCGCGGCAGTGGCGGGCCACGGCGGTGATGGAGCCCACCGCCAGGCTATGGTCGCCCCCCAGCAGCACGGGCAGGCGCCCGCAGCGCAGCTCGGCCCGCACGGCGGCCTGCACCGCGGCGCACCAGGCCCGCACCTCGTCCAGATGGCGGTAGCCCTGTACCGGCGGCGCCTCCGGGTTGCCCGGCCCGGCCAGGTTGCCCAGATCGGTCACCGTCAGGCCGCGGCCCCGCAGGGCCCGGGCCAGGCCTGCCACCCGCAGGGCTTCCGGCCCCATGGAGGCGCCGCGCACGCTGGCGCCCACGTCGGTGGGGGCGCCGATCAGGGTGAGGGGGGGCGATGCGAGGGGGGTCATGGTGGTCTCCGGGCTGCCCAGGGTTGCAGCCTAACACTCCCTGCCTTACGGCAAGCCGGGTGCCGGGCCTCAGCGCAACTCGAACAGTTCCTGATGAAAGCGCCGCTCCGGCAGGCCCAGGGAGACCAGGCCCTCGCGCACCTTGCGGGCGAAAGCGCTGGGGCCGCAGAACCACACATCGGCCTCCCGCCAGTCGGGCACGGTCCTGAACAGCCGGTCCAGTTCCAGGAGGCCGTCCCGCTCGTCCCACAGCACATGCAGATTGACGCGCGCGGCGCGGGCGTCCGACTGCAGACGGTCGATGATGGCCGGGTCGTAGCGGGTGGTGGTGTGGAAGAGGTCGATGGCCTTGCCGTCGGGCTGGCGCGCCAGTTCCTTCAGCCGCGCCACGAAGGGCGCGATGCCGATGCCGCCGCCGATCCAGATCTGGCGGCGGGTGTCGCCCCGGAAATCGAAGCGCCCGAACGGGCCCTCCACCCGCACCCGGTCCCCCACCTGCAGCCGCCCGGGCAAACTGCGGGTGTAGTCACCCAGCCCCTTGATCAGGAAGCGCAGCCGCCCGTCCCCCGCCCAGGCCGAAGCAATGGTGAAGGGGTGGGGGCCTTCGTCCGGGTGCAGGGTGACAAAGGCGAACTGGCCCGCCCCGTGGCCTGGCCAGCCGCCGTCGAGCCGGATGTCCACGGCCGTCACGCCCACCGTCTCTTGTGCCTCCAGGGCGGCCACCGTGCCGCTGACGCGGGTGCCCCCCGCCCGCAGGCGGAACAGGGACATCACCGCCGCCACGGTGCCCCCCGTCAGCAGGGCCGCCATCGTCGCCCCCAGCGGCGTGCTCCAGTACTCGAACTTCAGCAGCACCAGGGCATGCAGCACCAGGGCCAGATAGGCGACCGCCAGCAGGCGGTGGGTCTGAAAGAAGCGGCGGTAGGGGAAGCGCTTGACCAGCGCCAGCACCATGAGCAGGGCGGCCCCATAGAAGGCCCATTCGCCGATGCCCTCCGCCAGACCCCGCTGGTCCAGCAGAAACTGGCGCAGCGGTTCGTCCGGAAAACCCGGGCGGCTGCGGCGCCCCCGCCGTTCCAGCCAACCCAGCGCCACCATCCACTTCGGGCCGCTGACGATCAGCCAGTGGCTCACCGCCAGCACCAGCGCCGAAATGCCCAGCCATTTGTGCAGCCGGTACATCTTGTCCAGCCCGCCCAGTCGCCGCTCCAGCCAGGGTGCCCGCACCGTCAGCAGCATGGCCAGGCTCATCACCCCGATGGCCAGCACCCCGCTGGCCTGGCTCAACACCGCCCGCCAGGCGAATACCCCGTCCAGCGCCGCCCAGTCGGTCTGATCCGCCAGCCACCAGATGCCGCCCAGGGCGAGCAGACTCCACCAGAACACCCGCTTCAAGCTTTTCATCGCACGCTCCTGCTGCCCAACACTCGGTAGCAGGCTAGGGCGGGGATATCTTTCCGGCAAGATAAATTACATTCGCTAACATGGATGTCAATTTGTTTCAGTCTGCCGAGGTCGGAGTTATGAGTTCGCGCCGCATGGAAAGCCATACCTGGGACCGCACCCTGGACCCGGACGTCGTCCCCCTGTTCCTGCACCTGCAATGGGCCCATGCCCGCTCCCTGGAGAGCATGCGCCCGAGCCTGGCCGCGCACGGGCTGTCCGTTGCCGAGTTCGACGTGCTGGCCACCCTGCGCAACGCCCCCGCACCCCACCTGCTCACGCCCTCCCAGCTCCAGGCAGAGGCCGTCGTCACCTCCGGCGGGCTCACCAAGATCATGCTCCAGCTCGAAGCCCGCGGACTGGTGGAACGCCCGCCCTCCCCCCGCGACCAGCGGGTCAAGCCGGTGCGTCTGAGCGCGGCCGGGGCGCGGCTCATCGAGGCCGCCATGGCGGAGTGCCTGGACGAGGCTGGCCGCTGGATACGGTCCGCCCTCGAGGCGGCGGAAATCAGGCAGCTTTCCACGCTGCTGGCCAAGCTGGTGGATGCCCCCGCGCCCTGAGCGGCCCTGAGTCGCGCGCCGCCCTGTCCCCGCAGCGGGTGCCCGGGCGGCAATGGGCAGAAGCGTGAAATTCGTCACGTTTTGCAATTTTGCACAGTATTACAGTTTGACGCGCAGTCCCTGCGCCCGGCGCCTCACCCCTCCTGCCGGGCCCTTCCCCCACAACAAGGAGACACAACCATGGAAGGCACCATCGGTACCATTCTGCTTTGGCCCATACCCGGCTTCGTGCCCCGCTGCTGGCTGCCCTGCGAAGGTCAGACCCTGCAGGTCCAGCCGTACCAGGCGCTCTATTCGCTGCTTGGCCACACCTACGGCGGCGACCCCGGCCGCAGCTTCAACCTGCCGGACCTGCGCGGTGCCGTGCCGGTGGGCGCCGGCCCCGGCGTGCCGCTGGGCAACAAAGCCAAGGCCGGCGAGCCCCAGGTCGTCATCCAGCACACCGGCGAACTGGCCGCCGCCCTGTCCAAGGCGGTCTCCGTGGCCAACCAGCCCCCCGTCAGGGTCCAGCCGGTCACGCTCCCCCCCGCACCCGCCCACCTCGCGTTGCGCTACATCATCTGCGTTGAGGGGATCTACCCCGACCGGCCCGACTGACCCCCCGCACGCTCAGTGCCCCAACGCCCCCCTCGCCCGGCAGCCGGGCGCGGGGGGCGTTTTCATTCCGGGTGGGCAGGCCGGGGTGGCGTGGGCAAAGGCGCCTGATGGGGGCCGCCACCGTCGGCGCGGTGGCGTTCGGGCATGGCAGGGAAGCGGGACTGCGCGGGAGGCGAAGGAAAAAAATCCGCCCGGTGACCCACCGGGCGGATGCACACCACAGGGTGCAGGATCGGGGCGTGGTGAGCGCCCCAGAGAGGAGCCGGTTTGCGCGAGTGAATACTTGGCCTGGCGGGTGCGGAAGTCGGGCTTCCGTCTGGCTGGTGTGGCGCGGCGTGGTCGGCCAGGGCGGCGGATCAGGGGACGCGGGCAGGGGCTCCTCGCCTTCGCGCTGGCTGTTCGCCGCCGGGGTCGGTGGAAGGCCAGTTGCGCGGCGGTGGTTGGCTTCAGCCGAGGGTATGCCTCCGCCTCATTCCGCCGCGCCCCTTGCCTGCCTTGCTCTGTGCCACCCGCAGCCGGCGCCTGGGGGAAGGCGGCGGGCTGCGTGCCCGGTCAGGGGTGCATCCTCGGGAGGATGCGACACGGTGAGAATGGCAAGGCCTGTGCCAGGGGGGCGAGCGGGTGCGTCGTGGCGCCCGGGGTGTTTTCTAACTTGCTGAAAATGATTGATTTTTCAGCCGTGCGGCGGAGGCTGGGCGAGCACCGGAGGCCGTTCTGGCGGCGGGCGGAAAATGCTGCCGGGGCAGGGCGGTGTCTTAGGGTGGAACAGGCGGGCGCGGAGGGTGAGCAGGAACGGAACACTTGTCCCGTTCCGCCAGGGGGCTAGCCGGGGGCGGCGGTGCTGCCGCCACGGGGTTTGACGGGTTGGGCCGGGTTGCCCTGGTAGATCCAGCCCGGCTGCAGGTCGGCCAGCGCCACGGCGCCCAGGGCGAGCACGGCGGCGCGGCCGATGGTGACGCCGGGGGCCACCTGGCTGCCGGCGGCGACCCAGGCTTGATCCTCGATGGTGATGGGCTTGGTGATCAGGTCGAAGGTGTTGGATTTCCAGTCGTGGCTGCCGGTGCACAGGTAGGCGTTCTGCGAGATGCAGCAGTGGCTGCCGATGTTGACCTGGGCCAGGTTGTCGATCCAGGCGCCTTCGCCAATCCAGGTGTGGTCGCCGATGCTGAGCCGCCAGGGGAACTTGACCCGCACGAACTGCTTGATCACCACGCCCTGGCCGATGCGGGCGCCGAACTTGCGCAGCAGCCATACCCGGTGGGCGGAGCCGGGCAGCCAGCTATGGACGAAGAGGCTCTGGACGACGATCCAGGCCAGTTCCATGAGCGCCGAGCGGCCCCGGTCGAAGGGGCGGATGGGGTATTTGGAGAGGTCCATGCGGGGCCCCTTAGCGCTTGGCGGCGGCCTTGTACTTGGCCTCCAGCAGCTTGAGCGAGAGGATGGCCTCGGCCACGCCCCGGTGCATGGCGTAGAACAGGCCGTGCCAGCCGTCCTTGTAGCCCTTGCCGACGGTGAGGCAGTAGAGGGGCACCAGGATGGGGGCGACGAAGATCATGCGGCGGATGCGGTCCTGCCAACTGAGCTTGCCCCAGGGGTGCTTGGCCAGCAGGTCCACTTCCAGCGTGGCGTATTTGTCCTGGGAGCCGAGCCAGCGGGCGAGCGCCTTGCGGTCGTCGTGGAGCAGGATGTTCCGGGCGTCCACCACCGTGCCCTGGATCACCGCCCGCTGGGTGTGGCCGTCCTGGATGTAGTGGGCGCGGGCGCGGCGGTAGAGGGTGACCACCGGCGGGTACAGGGTGCCGGAGAGCGGCTTGCCTTCGACGCAGTAGCGGAAGCCGGTGCGGTAGCCGCTCACCGTGTCGTCCGGCTGCAACTGGCGGAACTCCTCCACCAGTTCGGGGGTGGCGTGGTAGTCCGCGTCCAGCGCCAGCACCCATTCGGTGCGGATGCCGCATTCCTGCAGGCCGTAGTTCCACTGGCGGGAGTGGCTGTCGAACTTGCGCACGACCACCCGCACGTTGGGGTAGCTGGCGCAGATGTCGTTGGTGCGGTCGGTGCTGCCGCTGTCGAGTACCACGACTTCACGGGCCCAGGTGAGGGCGCGCAGGGTGCGGTCCAGGTTGGGCTCTTCGTTGAAGGTGAGGATCAACGGGGTGATTTGTTCGAGGTCCAATTGGGGCTTCCTGTGGGGGCCGGCGAGCCGGCAGCGAATGAATGGGGCAGAGGCTTTCAGGAGATATCGGTCCGGCGCGCCCAAACCTGATGGCGGGGAGCAGGGGCGATGCAAGCTTGCCGGATTCTAGGCCAGGGTGCCCACTCATGCCGTGGCAGGTGGCACGGGGCGGCGCGTTTGAGGCCGCGCCGCGGGGCGCGGCGTTCAGGCGCCGGGGCGGTCCACCACCACGTAGTGCTTGCGCACCGGCTCCAGCACCCGGAAGACGCCGGTGAAACCGCCGGGGATGACGCAGGCGTCGCCGGGGCCGAACTCGCGGGCGGTGCCGGCGGCGTCGGTGATGCGGATGCGCCCTTCGATCACGTGGAAGAACTCGTCCTTGCCCGGCGCGAAGGCGATGCGCCAGGCGCCGGGCTCGCAGGCCCAGACGCCGCAGCTCACCTGGCCGTCGCTGCTGGCGTAGTGCTCCCAGGTGGTGCGCAGGGGGTTGCCCTGTTCCAGGCGGTCCGGCCGGGGGCGGTCGAAGGCCGGCTCGGGCCGGGTGTGGGCAAAGCTGGTGAGGGTGCGCAGCGGTTCGGTCATGGTTTGATGCGCTTCAACATGTCGGCCACCACCGGCGCGATGTGGCAGCCCAACTGGTAATGGGCCTCCGCGTCCAGATGCACGCCATCCACGGGGCTGGCGCTGACGTGGCGGCCGGCGTCGAAGAAGCGCACCCCGCGCTCCTGGGCCACGTTGCGGTAATGGCGGGCGAAATCGACGGAGCGGGGCGGCGCTCCGGCGAACTTGTCGGCCATGGCGCCGGCGGGCTTGCCCACCGGCGGCGGGGCCACCAGCAGCACCTCGGGCGGCGTGGGCTGGGCGTCCCCCACCCGGGCGCGGATGGCATCCACCAGGGTGGCCACCCCCAGGGCGGCCTCGAAGGCGCCCATGCCATGCACGGTCTGCAGGTCGTTGGTGCCCAGGAAGAGGATGACCAGGTGCACCGGCGCGTGGCTCTCCAGCGCCGGGATCAGCCAGTCCCGCCCGTTGCGCCCGGGGCGGAAGGGGTCGTCCCACACCGTGGTGCGGCCGTTGAGGCAGGCCTCCACCACCAGGGCGTCGGGGCTCACCGCCTGTTGCAGGACGCCCGGCCAGCGCCGCTCGAAGGGCAGGCGCTGGCGGCTGCCGGGGATGATGCCCCAGGAGAGCGAATCGCCATAGACCAGGAGGGTTTTCACGGGGCGGACACCGGGAGGAGACGGGGGAAGTATTGTGCCGCCGGGGTGGGCGGGGGTCAAAAGCCCTGCCGGGTGGCGCAGGGCGGCGGGGCGGAAAACGGTCAAGTGCCGGGCATCCCTGCCGAAAACAAGGAGGTTGCCGTCGATCCTGCGAACCGCCTTGCGTTCTGCCCTCTGCCCGCCTGTTGTGCTCCGCCCGCTGCTGCTGGCGCTGGGCCTCGTGTTTTCCGGCGCGGCGCTTGCCCAGACCGGCGACGAGGCGGCGGAACTGGCGGCCCTGGCCGCCACGCCCATCTACGCGCCGGGCAAGTACTACGACCGGCTGACCCAGGCGCCGGCATCGGTTTCCATCATCACCGCCGACGACATCCGGACCTTTGGCTGGCGCACCCTGGGCGAGATCCTGCGCAGCATCCGCGGCGTTTCGGTCAACTACGACACCACCTACGATTACCTCGGGGTGCGGGGTTTTGCCCGGCCCGGGGACTACAACTCCGGCGTGGCCCTGTGCATCGACGGCATGCGGATCAACGACCCCTACTACGAAGGCGGGCTGATCGGCACCGAGTTTCCCCTCGACGTGGCGCTGATCCAGCGGGTGGAGTACATCCGCGGGCCGGGCTCGGCCATCTACGGCGGCAACGCCCTGTTCGGCGTGATCAACATCGTCACCCGCAATGGCGCCGCCCTGGGCGGCGGCGAACTGGCGGTCAATGTGGGCAGCCGGGGCCAGCGGGGCCTGCGGGTGAGTAGCGGCAAGGTGCTGGAACAAGGGGGCGATCTGCTCCTGTCTGCCAGCGTCAGCCGCGATGGCGGCAGCAGCTATTACTTCCCGGCGGCGGACGATGCCCAGCATAACCAGGGCCGCACCACGGGCACCGATTTCGATCTGGCGCGGCGCTTCTTCCTGAAGTGGAACCGGGAGGGGCTTGCCCTCACCGCCGGGGTCGGGCAGCGGCGCAAGGGCGACCCGCTCCCCTACACCGACGGCTCGGTCTTCAACGACCGGGGCAACTGGGATGGCGACCGGCTGGGCTTTCTGAACCTGGCTTACCGCTGGGAGGCGGGGGAGGGGACTGCGGTCCTGGCCCGGCTTTTTGCCGGCGACTACGCCTACCGCGGCCATTTCCTCTACCCGGCGGCGGCGGACGGCGCGCCGTACAACGGTTACCGCCAGTTCGTTTCCGCCACGTGGACGGGCTTCGAACTGCAGGGCAGCCGGACGCTGGCGGGCGGCCATCAACTGGTGGCGGGCATCGAGCAGACCCATGTGTCGCGGATGACCAACCATGCCTATGACGATGCGCCCTACCTCCTGTACGCCAACCACGCGGCCACCGCCAACCGCCAGGGGCTTTACGTCCAGGCGGACCTGCGCGCCCACGAGACGCTGCTGGTGACCCTGGGGGCGCGCACCGACACCGCGAGCCGCAGCCGCCGCAGTTTCAGCCCGCGCACCGGGCTCATTTACCAGCCCGCGTCGGGGACGGCGGTCAAGGTGTTGTTCGGGCGTGGCACCCGCAACCCCTCGGAGGCGGAGGCGCTGGCCGGTGACGGCGCCTATCTGCGCTTGCGCCCGGAGCGCATCCACAACCGGGAACTGACGCTGGAGCATTACCTGGGGGCCAACACCCGGCTGACGGTGGCCGCCTTCCATTTCGGCATTCACAATCTGGTGGTGGCCGATCCCAACGGCACCTACATGGCCGGGCCGGACGTGCACGCCAACGGGGTGGAAGCGGAACTGGACCACGTGTGGGCCGGTGGCGCCCGCTGGCGCGGCAGTGTCACCCGTTCCCGCGTGCGCGAAGAGGATGGCAGCCGGCCCACCATGTCGCCCGCCTGGCTGGGCAAACTGGCCCTGTCGGCGCCACTCCTGGGCGGCGCCTGGCGGGTCGCGGGCGAAGTGCTGGGGGTGAGCAGCCAGCGCAGCTTTGGCGGCCGGGTGCCGGGCTACGTCGTGGCCAACCTCAACCTGCGCTGGCTGCAACCGGGCAGCCGCGCCGAATGGTCCCTGGGCGTGTACAACCTCCTCGACCGGCAGTACACCAACCCCCAGCCGGCAAGCTGGATTTCCGCCACCGGCGGGCAGATTCCCCAGCCGGGGCGGGGCCTGCGCCTGGGGTTGAGCCTGCCGTTCTGATCCAGCCGACCCCGCAGCGGGCTGTGGCTGACAGCCTGTGGGGCGGCCACTGGCGAGCCTGCCGGGCACATCCCGTGCGCAAACAAAACCGGGCAGGCCCGCCGCGAGGGGTGCCTGCCCGGAGAGGGCGATACCGTGGGGCGGCGCGCCCGCCCGCGGCGGTCAGAACAGTTCCACGTCGTTGCCCTTGCCCTTCATGTCGGTGATGTAGCGCTCCAGCACCTGCTGCACGGGGACGCCGGAGAGCACCGCCTCGAACATCTCCACTTCTTCGTGGGTGGTGTAACGGGCGCGGATCTTTTCCTGCAGGGCGACCCACTCGGTGGGGTTGAAGAGCCGTGCCTGATCGGTGACGAGACCGGAAAGCGCCGACAGGCTGTGGCAGACATGGGCCAGCCGCTGCACCAGCTTGTCGTAGAACTGGAACGCGACGATGGAGCGATGCACCATGCCCGAAACCTGCCCGGCATTGGCCAGCAGTTCGTGCTTGGTTTCGCCCGGCGCGCCTTCTTCCGGCAGGGCATTGAGGCCGTCGAGCATGGCGCCCACGTAGCCGGCCATGGAGGTGAAGGAGTCGGTCAGCACTTCCACCGAGGAGTTGCCCTCCTTCATGGCGGCTTCGATCTGGCCGGCGGCCAGTTCCAGCATCAGGACCGTTTCCCGCACCTGGCTCCAGTCCAGGTCCGGAGTGCGGGCGCGGGAGCCGCGCGGGCTCTGAGTCTGTATGTCCAAATCGGGGATCTCCACTGTCTGTTGTCGGGGCGGGGCACTCGCGGGTGCGCGCTACTTGTTGGGATTGACGTCACCCGACCGGCAAACTTGAGGGGCGGACGCCTCCCGGGTTTGCCGTGCATCCGGAATCGGGCGGGCAGCGTAACGAGGTCATGCAGGAAGCGAAACCACCGCCCGCCTGCCCACCCCGAACCTGTTACCGGAGATCTGACCATGAATGCCAAGCAAGCCCCCCGCGACACTTCCGCCACCCTCGTGCCCGCCCGCCGCAGCTTCCTCGGCCGCTCGGGCGGACTGGTGCTGTCCGCCGCCGCCATCGGTCTGCTGGCCGGCAAGGAAAGCCTTGCCGCCGCCGGCAGCGCCGGCAGCAAGGACGTGGACATCCTCAACGTGGCCCTGGGGCTGGAACACGAGGCCATCAACGCCTACCAGCTCGGGGCCCAGAGCGGGCTGCTGCAAAAGCCGGTGCTGGATGTGGCGGTGCTGTTCCAGTCCCACCACAAGGGCCATCGGGACGCGCTGATCGCCACCATCGAAAAGATGGGTGGCAAGCCGGTGGCGGAAAAGAGCCTGGACGAGTACGCCCGGGCGCTCAAGGCGGACACCCTGAAAAGCCAGGCGGATGTGCTGACCCTGGCGGCCCGGCTGGAAATGGGCGCCACCAATGCGTATCTGGGCGTGATCCCGGCCTTCGGCGACAGCGCCCTGGCCAAGGTGGCCGGGCGCCTGGCGGCGGACGAGACCATGCACTGGACGGCGCTTACCAGCGCCCTGGGCAAGGCGCTGCCGGGCGGTGCCCTGAGCTTTGGCGCCTGAGGGCGCGATGCGTGCCCGGCAGTCCCGCGGCGACAGGACCTGGCTCCATGGCGCCGCCTGGCTCCTGCTTGCCGCCTGCGCCAGCGCCCGGGCGGCGGGCGATGCGCAGATCGGACAGCAGCTCTACGAATCCCGCTGCATCGCCTGCCATTCCGAAGACGCCCACCGGGTGGGCCCGGCCCACCGGGGCGTGTTCGGCCGGCAGGCGGGCAAGGCGCCGGGCTATGCCTATTCCCCGGCCTTGAGCGGCGCCACCCTGGTGTGGGATGCGCAGACCCTGGACCACTGGCTGGCCAACCCCGAGAGGCTGCTGCCGGGCCAGCGCATGGGATACTCGGTACCCGACGCGGCCGACCGCAGCCACCTCATCGCCTACCTGCGCAGCCTGGGGCCGCGCTGAGCGCGGGAGGGAACCGGCGGGGCCGCCGCCGGGTCTTTCCCCTACTTGCGCACGTCCGCTTTCAGGAGCGCCCCCGTGAATCTCGACCCCTCACGCCGGCTGGGCCGGCGCCTTGCCCGCGGCCTGGCGAGCGTGCTGCTGCTGGCGGCACTGGGCTACGGCGCCGCGCTGGCCGCCCTCTATGTCCGACAGGAGGCCTTGCTCTTTCACCCGGAGCCCCTGGCGGCGGATTTCCAGTTCCGCTTCGACCCCGCCCAGGCCTACCGGGAGGTGCGGGTGCCGGTGCCCGGGGGCGAAATCCATGCCCTGCACTTCCGCCAGCCGGCGCCCCGGGGGCTGGTGTTCTTCCTCCATGGCAACGCCGGCAATCTGGAGTCCTGGACGGAGAATGTGGACTACTACCGGCGCATCAATTACGACCTCTTCATCCTGGACTACCGGGGCTTTGGCAAGAGCACCGGCACCATCGACAGCGAGGCCCAGCTGCATGCCGATGTGCGCGCCGCCTGGGACACGGTGGCGCCGGACTACGCGGGCCGCCCCATCATCGTCTACGGCCGTTCCCTGGGCACCGGCCTGGCGGCCCGCCTGGCGCGGGCCGTGCAGCCGGACCTGCTGGTGCTGGTGTCGCCCTACACCAGCCTTGCCGCCCTGGCGCTGGAGCGCTACCCCTTCGTGCCCCGCGCCCTGCTCAAATACCCCATGGAAACCGACGCCCTCATCAGCGAGGTGCGCAGCCCCATCCTCATCGCCCACGGTCTGGCGGACACGCTGATTCCCCCCGGTCACGGCCGTGCCCTGGCGGCGCGGGCCCGCAGCCCGGTGGAACTGCTGGAGGTGCCGGGCGCCGGGCACGGGGACATTCACCGCTTTCCCGCGTATCTCGAAGGGCTGGCGCAGCGGGTGGGCGCCCTCGGGCAGCCCGCCGCGCTGGCCCGGTCGGCCGCCGGCGGATAAGCCCCGGCCGCGGCCGCTGCATCGCCGCGACAGTTTCGTCCGCCTCGGCGAGAATGGGGCCATGTCCCCCCTGCGCTTGCTCATGCCCTGTTGCCTGGCCGCCCTGTTGTGGCTGGCGGGGGCTGTCGTGCCTGCCCGGGGCGAGGGGATGCCCATCCGCATCGGGGTGCTGGCCCACCTGGGGCCGGAGGAGGCGGAGGTGGAGTGGACCGCCCTGGCCGCGCAGTTGGGCGAACGCCTGCCGGGCCGGGCGCTTGCCCAGTCCTACCATGACCTGGCCGGGCTGGAAGCCGCCCTGGCCGCGGGCGAACTGGATTTCGTGATCACCAACCCCGGGCATTACGTGCTGCTCGAAGCCACCCACGGCGCCACCCGCGTGGCCACCCAGGTGGGGGCGCGGGCGGGCGATCCGGCCCATGTGGTGGGCTCGGCGGTGGTGGTCCGGGCCGGGCAGGCGGGCCTGCAGGCGCTGGCGGACCTGCGCGGGCAGCGGCTGGCGGCGGTGTCGGCCCAGGCCTTCGGTGGTTATCAGGTGATCGCCGCCGAGTTGCTGACCCTGGGTCTGGACGTGGAAGCGGGGCAGGTGCGGGCGCATTTCACCGGCTATCCCATGACCCGGGTGGTGGAGGCCGTGCTGGCTGGCGAGGCGGACGCCGGGGTGATTCGCACCTGTTTGCTGGAGCGCCTGGAGCGGGAAGGCCGGGTGGCCCCCGGCGCCCTTCGGGTGCTGGCGCCGCGCACCAACACAGGCTTGCCCTGCCGTACCTCCAGCCCGCTCTACCCCGGGTGGGCCTTTGCCGCCGCCCGGGCCACGCCCCACGAACTTTCGCGGGAGGTGCTGCTGGCCCTGTTGCGCCTGCCCGCTTCGCCCGGCGGGGCGAGCTGGTCGGTGCCCGCCGATTACCACCCGGTGCACGAGCTGCTGCGCAGCCTGCGGGTGGAGCCTTACCGCTTCCTGCGGGATGCCGATCCGGCCGCCCTGGCCCGCCGCTACTGGCCGCTGCTGGCGGGGCTGGCCGCCGCCCTGCTGGCCTGGCTGCTCTACACCCTGCGGGTGGAGCACCTGGTGCAGCGCCGCACGGCGGAATTGTCCCGCGCCCTGGCGAGCCGCGACGCGCTGGAGCAGCGCCTGCGGCAGGACCGGGAGCAGATGGATCACCTTTCCCGCCTGTCCGTGCTGGGGGAACTGTCGGGCACCCTGGCCCACGAACTGAACCAGCCCCTGGCCACCATCGGCAACTACGCCGGCAGCCTGCTGCGGCGGGCCGACCGGGGGCGGCTGGAAGAGCCCGCCGTGCGCGAGGCCGCGGCCGCCATTGGCGAGCAGGCGGAGCGGGCGGCAAGCATCCTCGCCGGCATCCGCGACTTTGCCCGCAAGCGGGCACGGGTGCGCGCCCCGAGCGATCCGGCACAACTGGCGCGGGAAGCCTGCGAGCTGTTCCGCGGCATGCTGCCCCGGGCGGCCGAGGTGCGGCTGGAGGACCGCCGCCCGGGGCCCGGCGCGGTCGTGGTGGATGCGTTGCAGATCCAGCAGGTGCTGCTCAACCTGCTCAAGAATGCCTGGGATGCCCACCGGGCCGCGGGCCGGGACGAGGCCCCCATTGTGCTGGGCATCGAGGCGGCCCCGGGCGAGGTGGTCCTCAGCGTGCGCGATGCGGGCGCCGGCCTGCCCGACGGGGAGGCGGGGCGGCTGTTCGAGCCGTTCTTCACCACCAAGGCGGACGGGCTGGGCCTGGGGCTTTCCATCTGCAAAACCATCGTCGAGGCCCACGGCGGGCGGCTTTCCGCTGCCCCCGCGGAGCCCCCGCCGGGCATGGTGTTCCGCGTGGCCCTGCCGGCACCCCCTGGGGAGGCACACACGCCATGAAAACCGAGCCGGTGATCCACGTGGTGGATGACGATGAGGCCTTCCGCCGCTCCTTGCTGTTCCTGCTCGAAGGCATGGGTTGGGTGGCGCAGGGCCATGTTTCCGCCGAGGCGTTCCTCGCCGCGGCGCCGCCCTTCCCCGAGGCGGGGGGCTGCCTGGTGCTGGACATCCGCATGCCGCGCATCAGCGGGCTGGAACTGGCGCGCCGGCTGCGGCTGGAGGGCACGCCCTGGCCGGTGATCTTCATCACCGGGCACGGGGATGTGGAACTGGCGGTGCAGGCCATGAAGGATGGCGCCGCGGACTTCCTGCAGAAGCCCTTCAAGGACCAGTTGCTGCTCGATGCGGTGGCGCGGGTGGTGGAGGAGAGCGTGGCCCGCCTGCGCCAGCAACGCCGCTGCGAGACGGCCCGCGCCCTGCTGGCGGAACTCTCGCCCCGGGAGCGGGAGGTGGCGCGGCTGCTGGCGCTGGGGCTTTCCAACAAGGAAGTGGCGCGGGAACTGGCGATCAGCGAGAACACGGTGCACATCCACCGCCAGCACGTGATGGACAAGACCGGTACCGGAAGCGCCGCCGAAATGGCCCGGCTGATCCTGCGGGCCGATCCGGCGGGGCTGGATTGAGCCCGGTGTTCAGCGTTGGGCGGCGGCCTTCTCCCGGAGCGCCCGCTGGGCTTCGGCGCGGATGCGGGCCTGCTCGGCCAGGGGGGGGAAGGGG
>DAITAZ010000034.1:14433-21016 GCA_036824045.1 Rhodocyclaceae bacterium | reverse complement strand
CGCCCGCTGGGCTTCGGCGCGGATGCGGGCCTGCTCGGCCAGGGGGGGGAAGGGGCCGTACTTGTGCTGGTCCGCCGAAGCATTGTCCGGATAGGGGGCGAAGGCGGAGTCGATGGGCTTGTTCCAGCGGGCGGGGAAGTCCCGCTCCAGGTGTGCCTTGGCGGGCCGCGGCTGGGAGACCATGTAGGCGGCCACGTCGAAGGCTTCGTCGTCGCTGAGCTGGGGGGCCTGGTGGCTGGCCCCCTGGGGCATGTTGTGCTTGATGAAGCGGGTGGCCATGATCAGGCGGTTCATCCCCGCGCCGTCGTTGAAACTGTCCGGGCCCCACAGGGGCGGGAAGACGTAGCCCAGCGCATCGCCCCGCTGGCCGGCGCGCACGCCCTGGCCTTCCGGGCCGTGGCAGACGGCGCATTTCTCGGCATAGACCTGCTTGCCTGCCTCGGGGGAGGCGCGGCGGTTGGGCATCTTGCTCGGCAAGGTGGCGGCGCCTTCGACGGCGGCGCCGATGGGGATGCCCTGGGACAGGAAGTGGATGTAGGTGACCAGGGCCTTCATCTCCCGCGAGTCCATGGGCAGGGGCTTGCCGTTCATGCTCCGCTGCATGCAGCCATTGACCCGGTCTTCCACGGTGCTGATCTCGTCCTCCCGCCCCCGGTATTGGGGAAAGGAGGCGGCCACGCCCACCCAGGGCATGGCGTAGGGTTTGGTGGCGCTTTCCTGGTGGCAGGAGGCGCAGGCCAGGTTGTTGCCCGCATAGCGCATGCGCCGGTCGCGGACTTCCGGGCCGATGTGGGCAAAGGTGCGGGTGGCCAGTTCGTGGCCGTAGCGGGCGAGGCGGCCGTAGTGATCGTCCGGCAGTTGCGCCACCTGGGGCACGGCGCGGCCGACGAGGCTGAGTTTGCCGCTGTCGGCTGCCCACAAGGGGGCGGCGCTGAGGGCGAAGGCGGCGAGGGCAAGCTGGAGGGCGGGGGTTTTCATGGTCGTGCTCCCTGGATCGGATGGCTCCAGTCTAGGGAGGCGTGCCGGGCTCGCCCATTCCAGCTTCGGGCGAGGGACATAGCCGAAACCGGCTATGCCTTCCGCCCGTCCTTCGGCTAGAAACCGAGGCGCAGCAGGCTGACCGCTGCCGCCAGGGTGAGCGCGGCGGCGCTGCCGTAGCCGATGCTCTTGGCCAGCAGCCCTTTGTGGATGCCCAGGTCGTGCACGCTGCACAGCAGGCGGTGGGCCGCGTGCCAGGCGAACAGGGCGATGAGCGCCAGCAGCGCGGCCTTGCCCAGCCAGTGCTGGGCAAAAGCGAGCACGCGGGGGTAGGCCAGCAGTGCCGGCGGCCAGCCCAGGGGGGCGGCGATGCCGGTGAGCGCCACCAGCACGACGCCCAGCATGGCCGAGAGCATGCCGCCGGCACCGAACAGCAGCCAGAAGATGGGGGCGTGGGAGCGGGGGCTGAGCGGTTTCATCATGCGCCTCCGCCCCACGCGGCCAGGATCGCCACCAGCAGCGAGGCGGCGACGGAAGCCGCCCAGCCGGCGCGGGTGATGGTGGTGGCCGCCACCCGTTTGCCGCCCAGGTACAGGTAGGGAATGGTCTTGGGCATGATCTCGAACCAGCTCTTGCCGTGGACGAACATGGCCCAGAGCAGGAGCAGGTGGCAGGCGAGCGACCAGGGCGAGCGCAGCGCCGCCACGAACCCGGCCCAGGCGGCTTCGCCCTCGGCGAGCCGGGCGAGGCCAACGGTGAGGATGACGGCGTAGGCCGCCACGGCCAGCGCCGTGAACTCCCGGATCATGTAGCGAACGAAGAAGGGGTCGCGTTCCCACCAGCGGGCCATGGGCCGCACGTAGGGGGCGCGTGGGGGCGTGGGGTTCATCGTTTGCCTCCTTTGCCCGGCAGCAGATGCAGGAAGTAATCCACCGCGCTGTTCATCTTGTTCTGGTTCACCGCGTTGGCCGGGTCCACCCCCTTGGGACAGACTTCGGAGCAGTAGCCCACGGCGGTGCAGTTCCACACGCCTTCGTCGGCGGCGCCGAGCACGGCCATGCGTTCAGCCGCGCCGCCATCGCGGGAATCGGCGTTGTAGCGGTGGAGCAGGGCGAGCACGCCGGGGCCGCTGAAGTCCGGATTGAGGCCGAACTGGGGGCAGGCGGCGTAACACAGCATGCAGTTGATGCAGGAACTGAACTGCTCGATTTTTTCGAGCTGCTCCGGCGTCTGCAGGTATTCGCCTTCGGCCAGGGTGCGCGGGGCCCTGGGGATGATGTAGGGCTTGATGCGGGCGAGCTTCTCCACGAAGCCGTCCACCTGCACCACCAGATCCTTCTCGATGGGGAAATGGGCGAGCGCCTCGACCCGCACCGGCCCGGGCAGCAGGTCGCGCACGAAGGTCTTGCAGGAGAGGGCGGGCTTGCCATTGATCATCATGCCGCAACTGCCGCAGATGGCCATGCGGCAGGACCAGCGGTAGCTGAGGCTGCCGTCCTGTTCGTCCTTGATCTGCTGCAGGGCCTGCAGGACGGACATGTCCTCGCTGTAGGGCACGGCGAAGCTTTGCCACACCGGCGCGTCGTCCTGCTCGGGCCGGTAGCGCAGGAGCTGGAATTCCACCGTGGGGCGTGCCGGGGTATCAGCCATGGTTGGCCTCCCTGGCCAGGCGTTCGGCCTCGGCCTTTTCGCCGGCGGCGCCATAGGCGCGGGTGCCGGGTTGCGAACGGGTGATGCGCACCGGGCCGTAGTCGATGCGCGGCGGGCCGTCGCCGTTGTAGCAGGCGAGGCTGTGGCGCAGGTAGCTCGCGTCGTCCCGCTGCTCAAAGCCGTCCAGCCGCTGGTGGGAGCCGCGGGATTCCCGCCGCGCCAGGGCCGAATGGGCCATGGCCTCGGCCACGTCGAGCAGGAAACCCAACTCGATGGCCTGCAGCCACTCCGTGTTCCAGCCGCGGGAGCGGTCATCCAGGCGCACGCCGGGCAGGCGTTGCTTCAGTTCGGCGAGCTTGTCGCAGGTGGCTTGCATGGTGTCGGCCTGGCGGTAGATGCCGCAGCCTTCTTCCATGCTGCGGGCCATTTCCCGGCGCAGGGTGGCGACCCGCTCCCCGGGGCCGGTGCGTGCCAGCAGGGCCTGCGCCTGGGCCTGACTGTGGCGGGCCTGGGCGAGTACTTCGGGGGTGCCGTCGGGACCGACCTGCCGGGCGAAGGCGGCGGCTTCCTGCCCCGCCCGCTTGCCGAACACCAGCAGCTCGGTCAGTGAATTCGAGCCCAGGCGGTTGGCGCCGTGGAGGCCGACGCTGGAGCATTCGCCCGCCGAATACAGCCCGGGCAGGGGGGCGGCGGTGTTGCCGGCGGCCAGGATGCCGCCCATGGTGTAGTGCACCGCCGGCAGTACCGGGATGGGCTCCCGGGCCGGGTCCACCCCCAGGTATTCGAGGGCAAGTTCGTAGATCTGGGGCAGGCGCTCCCGCAGCTTGTGTTCGCCCAGGTGGCGCAGGTCCAGGTTCACCACCTCGCCGCGGGGGGTGCTGAGGGTGCGGCCCTTTTGTTTTTCGTGCCAGTACGCCTGGCTCAGCCGGTCCCGCGGGCCCAGCTCCATGGCCTTGTTGCGGGGGGTCGGTTCGGCCGGGCCGAGGCCGTAGTCCTGCAGGTAGCGGTAGCCGTCCTTGTTGGTGAGAAAGCCGCCTTCGCCGCGGCAGGCTTCGGTGAACAGCAAGCCGGTGCCGGGCATGCAGGTGGGGTGGTACTGGACGAACTCCATGTCCCGCAGTGGCACGCCGTGGCGGTAGGCCAGGGCCATGCCGTCGCCGGTGACGATGCCGCCGTTGGTGTTCTCGCGGAAGGCACGGCCGGCGCCGCCGGTGGCCAGGATCACCGCCCGCGCGCGCACGAGCGTGAATGCGCCGGTGCCCATGTGGATGATCACCACCCCCTGGGCGCGGCCGTCCGCCACCAGCAGATCGAGGCAGAAGTGCTCGTCGAAGCGCTGGATGGAGGGGTACTTCATCGAGGTCTGGAACAGCGTGTGGAGCATGTGGAAGCCGGTCTTGTCGGCGGCAAACCAGGTGCGCTCGATCTTCATGCCGCCAAAGGCGCGCACGTTTACATGGCCGTCTTCCCTGCGGCTCCAGGGGCAGCCCCAGTGCTCCATCTGCACCAGCTCTTCATGGGCGTGGGCGACGAAGTCTTCCACCACGTCCTGCTCGCACAGCCAGTCGCCCCCTGCCACCGTGTCGTGGAAGTGCGCTTCCAGGCTGTCGTGGCCCTGGGTCACGGCGGCGGCACCGCCCTCGGCCGCCACCGTGTGGCTGCGCATGGGCAGGACCTTGGAGATCAGCGCCACTTTCAGGCCCGGGTCCGCTTCGGCCACGGCGATGGCCGCCCGCAGACCGGCGCCCCCGGCGCCGACAATGGCCACATCGGCCAGATAGGTTTCCATGCTCATGACGGCTTACCGGGTGATCACCAGCATCTGGTACAGGCCGCCGAAGAAGGTGGTTTTCTGCACCCGGGCGGGTGGGGTGTGGCGGGGCAACTGGGCCTCCACGCCCTGGTGGCAGAAGTCCCGGGCAAAGGGCTCCAGCAACCGGAACACGAGGCTCACGAGGGGGCGGAGCGGGTGCCAGACGGGCGGGCGGTGGTAGTCCACGATGACCACCCGGCCGCCGGGTTTGACCACCCGGAGCGCCTCGCTCAACGTGGCCCGACGCACCGATTCCGGTTGCTCGTGGAGCAGGAAGAACAGCAGGGCCTGGTCGAAGCTGCCGTTGCCGTGGGTGATGCAGGAGGCATCGCCCCGCACCAGGTGCACCCGTTCGTCCGCCTTGAGCTTGGCCGCCAGGTTGGCCAGTTGGGCGGGCACCACGTCCATCACTTCCAGTTCCGCCTCCGGCGACAGGTGGCTGACCAGCGTCGGGGTGAGGCTGCCGTAGGCGCAGGCCACCTGCAGGGTGCGCCCGGTGACGGGCTGGCCCAGTGCCGCGAGCGCGGCGTCGCGCAGGCGGTTGTAGTTGCCGAAGAGGATGGCGTTGACCAGCCAGTCGCGCTCAAAGAAATTCACCGCGCGCGGGTCCACGTACGCCCACCAGTAGGCTTGCTGGAGATAGGCGGGGATGGCCAGGCACTGGCGGATCGGTTGCTTGCGACCGGCCGCGAGGGCCGATTCCATGGCCTGGGGCCAGGGGCAAGAAGTCACCTCGAACCGGCCGCCGCCCGCCGCGCCCAGGGCGGCACGGGGGGCCCCGGCTGGGGCACGAACGCGCTGCGATTCCATTTCACTCATCCTTCCCGGCAGGTGGCTGGCGACGGGGGAACGCCCTCGGCGCCCGGGGGCGCCAGCCTGGATTCCACAGAGGATGCTAGCGAGCCCGCCTGCCCTCCGCCCGTGGCCGGGTGGGGCAAAAGGGCTGCTTATCCTCTGGACACAGGGGGCAAATTAGTCCCTGCCGGGGGTATGGATATTGATCTTTGTCACGTCACATGGATTTTGCGCTGCCGCGATTTGTGATCGGTGTGAGCGCATGCTTATTCATGAACTCTCTGTTCAAAGCTTTGTCTATTGAATGGAATGTTGGTGCGCTGCATGAATTCATGCGTGCCTTCAAGGACTTCGGCATGGCCTGTGTTTGCTCCTCCGGCTGCGCACTCCTTCACACGTATTCGGGAGGCATGGGGCGCATACTTGTAAGCAAGTTGCAAGACTAATCGATCCGGCATTGAGCCGGGCTGTGCTCGCGGAGAGCGTTTGCGGTGGGAAGCGGGATCATGGTTGACGTGCGCGGGGTGTCGCAAAGCGGCGCAATGCGGCCGGAAGGGACGGTCGGGCTGGCGGGGGGCGTGCATGCGTCCGGTGTGCAGGTGCAGCTGGTGGATCATCGCACCCGCGGGGTTGTTTCCGGCGGGCTGTCGGAGGCGCTGAGCCTGCGCCTGGCCGCCTGTGTCGATGCCCGCAAACCCTGGTTCGATGCCCCGGGCGCCCGCGCGGCGCTGCGCGACTACAAGCTCCCCGCGCTGTTCGTGGATGGTGCCGATCTGTGCCGCACCGCACCGCCGTGGAAAGGCATCGCGCCGGGCCAGCCGGTGCCCTGCCTGCTGGGTGCGGCGCGCCTTTCCCGCACCGGCAAGATCGAGCGGCGGGATTTCGTCGATCTGTCCGGCCGCGACCCCTCCCGCGCTTTTGCTCGCGCGCTCATCGAAGCCTGCGGCGAACGGGGCCCCGTCATTGCCTACGGCGCCGCGCCGTTGAAAGAGCGCCTGCAGGAACTTGCGGCCCGCATCCCCCCCCTGTCCCGGACGCTCCATTGCATCGCCCAGCGGGTGGTGGACCTGTTGCCCATCGCCCAAGCCCACTACTGCCACCCGGCGCTGGCCGGGGGCTGGGGGCTCGCCGTCCTCGTGCCCACCATCTGGCCGGAACTCAACTACCCCGCCAACCGCTGTGGCGGGCTGGACGACACCGCCCTCTACGTGGAAGCGCTGGACGCCCCCACGCCCGGGCGCAAGGCGGAACTCCGCCATATCCTCCTTGACCGCCGTGCCGGCGACGTGCTCGCCATCATCAAGCTGTGGCAGTTCTTTGCCGGGCGCGCCGATCTGGTGGTTTGAA
>DAITAZ010000034.1:0-14333 GCA_036824045.1 Rhodocyclaceae bacterium | reverse complement strand
ACTTCGACCTGGAGCGCAAGGCCGCGGATGGGCACGTCGGCTTGGGTGATGGTCGGAAAGTGCGCCTGCAATTTTGCGTCAATCAAACTGCTGGCCAACACCTCCGCGAAACCCCGCTTTCCCGTGGCAAACAGGTCGAGGAGATCGAGGCATGGCTACGCCATCCCCGCCGCAGTAGTGACGGCGTCATGCTCGACCGCTGCCTGAAGCCTTTGGTTCCTTGCACTTCCGGGGTTCTGGTGCCAGCGTTCGAACGCCGAGGCCGGTCGTCAGCTTGAACCTGTCAAGTGAATGGACTAAGCTAACCAAACTAAGTTCATTCGGCGTTCGCCATGCGCACCGTCAACATTCATGAAGCAAAAACGCATCTATCCCGGCTGGTCGAGCAGGCGGCGCGGGGGGAGGCTTTCATCATCGCCAAGGCGGGCAAGCCGCTGGTCAAGGTGGTGCCGCTGGATGCGGTGCCAGAGCGGGAACCTCAGCGCCTGGGCTTTCTTGCGGGGCAGGTGGAGGTGCCGGCGGATTTTGACCGGATGGGGGCGGGGGTGATCGAGGTGTTGTTCGGTGGTGAGGGATGAAACTGCTGCTGGATACCCACATCGTCCTGTGGGCGGCAGGGATGCCCGAGCGGCTGTCGGAAGCGGCGCGCGTGCTCTTGGGCGATCCGGCCAACGCGTTGTATTTCAGCGCGGCGAGCCTGTGGGAGATCGCCATCAAGAGTGGGCTCGGTCGCCCGGACTTCCGGGTGGATGCCAGACTGCTCAGAGGCGGCTTGCTGGACAACGGCTACCAGGAACTCGCTATTCTCGGAGCGCATTGCGTGTCGGTGGACGCCTTGCCGCCGATCCACAAGGACCCCTTCGACCGCTTGCTGGTCGCTCAGGCAATGGCCGAGGGCATGCTTCTGCTGACGGCGGATGCCGTGGTCGCGCGTTACCCGGGGCCGGTGAGGTTGGTGTGATCAGCGTGGGTGGCGTCGAGTGCAGCACCTTACCCTCGCCGCACAAACAACACCGCGCCGCCATCGCTGCCGAGTTCTGTGGCGCTGTCGGCGGGGGTGGGGAGCAGGTAGTCGCCATGGCCGAGGGTGTGGTCGCCGTTGAAGGCCTCGCCTTCCACCACCAGGCATTCCCGGGTGTTGGCGAGCCAGCCGGCGGGCAGGCGGCTGCCGGGGGCGAGGCGGATCATGGATGAATCGGTGCTCCCCTGGCGGTGCAGGCGCTTGCGCTGGACGCCGGCGGCGATGTCCAGCCACGCCTGGTCATCGGCGCGGATGGTGATGGGGTCGTCACCAGCGCCGGGGAGCAGCGCGGTGAGCAGGTCGCGGGCGACTTCGGCGCCGTGGCCGATGGGGGTGCCACGCAGGTAGAGCAGGGCGCCGGTGTGGCTGCGCACGGTGCCGTGGCGACTGCCGGAGCGGGCGAGGTGGTAGTCGCCGGGGCGGACGATGGTGTCGCCCAGTTGCGCTTCGCCCCGCAGCACGACGCACTCTTCGTCTTCATGATGGCGGTGGATGGGCAGCCGGGCGCCGGGGGCCAGCTCGAGCAGGGTGGCGCGGTGTTCCCCGGGCAGGCGCTTCACCCGCACGCCGGGGAGCATCTGCTGCCAGTCGCCTTCCTCCAGCCGGCTGATGAGGGCCGGGGTGTTCCGGGCGCCGCGGATGCGGGTGAGCAGCCGGACCTTGAGGGCGGCCGGGTCGGGCGGGGCGATGCCGGGCTGGGCGAGGAGGAGGGCGTCTTCCACGGGCTGGGCGTCTTCCGGGTGGTCGGGGTCGAGCGGATAGGGACGGTTCATGATGCGCTGGGACTCCGTTCCAGGGTGGGGGCCAGCGCCGTGCGCAGGGTGAGCAAGGCGCGGCGGATGTGGGATTTGACCGTGCCCAGGGGGAGCCGGGCGTGGTCGGCGATCTCTTCGTGGGTGAGGCCGCGGAAGAAGGCGAGGGCGAGGATCTGCCGCGGCATCGGTTCCAGGATCTGCAGGGCCTGAAGCAGGCTGGCCCGTTCCTGCTGGGCGCCGAGCAGCAGTCCCGGGTCGCCGTCTGGCCGGAGTTCGGCGTCGAGCAGGGTTTCGGGCTCTTCCATGCTGAGGGCGTCGTCGGTCCGGCGCAGGGCGTCCAGCGCCCGGCTGCGGGCGATGGTGAGCAGCCAGGCCAGGGGGTGCCCCCGCGCGGCGTCGAAGCGGCCTGCCTGGCGCCAAACCTGGAAGAACACGTCCTCGGCCACTTCTTCCGCTGTTTCCGGGTTGCGCAGGATGCGCAGCGCCACGCCGTACACGCGGCTGATGGTGGCGTCGTAGAGGGTTTCCAGCGCTGCTTCCTCCTGCCGGGCGATGCGGTGGATCAGGGCTTCCAGCGCTGGGGCGGCAAGGGTGGGGGCCACCCCGCCCCGGGGGGCAGGCGGGCTGCCCTCGGTGGGGGGGTCGAACGCTTCTTCGTGGTCTTCCATCATCGTGGGTTCCCCTGGGGCCTTTTTTCGCTATACGCGGGCAGGGCGGATTCCAGATGCAGGTTCATCCAAGAATGTTCATGGTTTGGCGGGACGGTTGGCCAGCCAGATGCCGCTGCCCACCAGGGCGAGGGCGGCGGTCACGCCCGGCGTGATGGGTTCGCCCAGGAGCAGGCCGCCTGCCAGCACGCCCATCACCGGGGTCAGAAAGGAAAATGCCGCGAGACGGGTGGCCGGATAGGTGCGCACAAGCCAGAACCAGGCCAGGTAGCTGGCGGTGGCGATGGCCACGGTCTGGAAGAGGAGGCTGGCGGCAACCGTGGGCGTGAGGGCGAACAGGCCGGGTTCGCCCAGCAGCCAGGCCACCGCCGGCAGGGCGAGGGCCGAGACGCCCAGTTGGTAGAGCAGGGTTTTCTCCGGCGCGGCCCGGTTGAGGCGCGTGGTTTTGATGGTGAGGGTGGTGGCGGCCCACAGGATGGCGGCGCCTTCCATCATCAGGTCGCCAATCCAGGCCTGGCCAGCCGGGCGCAGCAGGTTTTCGCCGAACAGGGCCACCACGCCGCCAAAGGCCAGGGCCAGCCCCAGCCATTGGCCCCGGCGCATGTGCTCGCCCGGGATCAGGCGTACCGCGCCAATGGCCACGATGAAGGGGGCGGTGTACAGGAACAGCACGCCCCGGCTGGCGGTGGTGTACTCCAGCGCCCAGTAGAGCAGGGCGAATTCGCCGGCAAACAGCAGGCCCGCCACCAGCCCCGCACCCAGGGTGCCGTCCGCCTCCCACAGGGGCACCCGCCGCAGGCGCGCCCACGCCAGCACGAGCACGCAGGCCCCCACCGAGCGCACACCCGCCTGCGCCACCGGTGAGATACCGGCAAGCGCCAGCTTCACCGCCACTTGCTGAATGCCCCACAGGGTGCACAGCAGCACCATGAGGGCGGCGGCGGAACGGTCCAGATGCGTCGGCGTGGGGCTGGGCATGGTGGTGGTTTGGGGTGCGGGCCCCACAGCATAGCGGCGGTGGCGGCAGCCGCCATCGCGGTCAACCCGGGAGGGCGGAGTGAATGCCTTCGGAGTGATGACAAAGGCGTGGTTACAAGTGCTTACACTCGACCTGTCCTCCTGCCCGTGTGGCATGCGTTATTCGCTACAAGGCCGACGCACAAAGCGAAAGCCCGGAAGACAAACCTCAAACCGGAGAATGCCAAAATGCTGAACAAACTGATCGCCCTTGCCCTGACCGCTGGTTTTGCCACCGCTTCCTTCGCGCAGGGAACCGCCGCTGCGCCGGCTGCACCCGCGGCCACCCCGGCCACCCCCGCCGCCGAGAAGAAGGCGGAGGCGACGGTGAAGCCCGCGGAAGCGCCGAAGGCGACCCAGAAGACCGCCAAGGTCAAGAAGGCCGCGCAGCCCACCGCCAAGGCAGAAACCCCGGCCCCCGCCGCGGCCGCTGCGCCGGTCGAAGCCAAGCCGGTAGCGCCGCTGGCCAAGGCGCCCGAAGTGAAGAAGCCTGAGCTGAAGGCCCCGGAAGTGAAAAAGCCGGAACTGGCTGCGCCCGCTCCGGTCGAAGTCAAGAAGTAAGATCCTCCCAGTACCGGACCTCACCTCCAGCCGGTCCCTCCCCCGGCTGCGATGCAGACCCGCGGCACCCGCCGCGGGTCTTTTTTTCGCCTGTGAGCCTTATTCCACGCCCTGGCTGGCCAGGTACTCCTCGTAGTTGCCGCGGTAATCGACGAAGCTGCCGTCCTGTTTGATCTCCAGCACCCGGGTGGCGAGGGAGGAGACGAACTCCCGGTCGTGGGAAACGAACACCAGGGTGCCCGGGAACTTCTCCAGGCCGGTGTTGAGGGATTCGATGGATTCCATGTCCAGGTGGTTGGTAGGCTCGTCCATCACCAGCACATTGGGGCGCAGCAGCATCAGCTTGCCAAACAGCATCCGCCCCTGCTCGCCACCGGAGATCACCTTGACTGGCTTACGCACCTCGTCGCCGGAAAACAGCAGCCGGCCCAGGGTGCCCCGGATCAGGGTTTCCACGTCGGCGCCGTCGTAGCCGCCCTGACGCACGTAGCCGCTGATCCAGTCCGTCAGGCTGTCGTTGCCGGCAAACTCCGCCGCATGATCCTGGGCGTAGTAGCCGGGCTTGGCCTTGTCGGTCCATTTGATCTTGCCGGCCTGGGGCGTGAGTTCGCCCATCAGCAGGCGCAGCAGGGTGGTTTTGCCGACGCCGTTTTCTCCGATCACCGCCAGCCGCTCGCCCGCTTCCAGCGCCAGGTTGAGTTTGTTGATCACGGGCTTGCCCGGCTCGTAGCCGAAGTTGACCCCTTCCAGCTCCAGCGCCAGACGGTGCAGCTTGTCCTTCTCGTCGTAATCGAAGCGGATCCATGGGTACTGGCGGGTGGAAGGCTTCATGTCCTCGGGCTTGATCTTGTCGATCAGCTTGAGCCGCGAGGTGGCCTGCTTGGCCTTGGACTTGTTGGCCGAGAAGCGGCGCACGAACTCCTGCAACTCGGCCACTTTTTCCTTGGCCTTGGCATTGGCCGCCGACAGCCGCGCCCGCGCCTGGGTGGAGGCCTCCATGAAGTCGTCGTAGTTGCCCGGGTAGACCTTGATGGTGCCGTAGTCCAGGTCCGCCATGTGGGTGCACACCTGGTTGAGGAAGTGACGGTCGTGGGAGATGATCACCATGGTGCTGTTGCGATTGTTCAGCACGTCTTCCAGCCAGCGGATGGTGTTGATGTCCAGGTTGTTGGTGGGCTCGTCGAGGAGCAGGATCTCCGGGTTGGCGAACAGCGCCTGGCACAGCAGCACCCGCAGTTTCCAGCCCGGCGCCACCTCCCGCATGGGCCCGTTGTGCTGCGCCGTGGGGATGCCCACCCCGTGCAGCAACTCGCCGGCGCGGGCTTCGGCGGTGTAGCCGTCGTATTCGGCGAAGTGGGCTTCCAGCTCCGCCGCCCGCATGTAGTCCTCTTCCGTTGCGTCCGGGTTGGCGTAGATGGCGTCCTTCTCCTGCATGCAGGCCCACATCTCGGTGTGGCCCATCATCACCACGTCCAGCACCCGCACGTCCTCGAACGCGAACTGGTCCTGGCGCAGGTAGGCCATGCGCTCGTTCGGGTCCTTGGTCACGTTGCCGGCGGACTGCTCGAGAATCCCGCACAGGATCTTCATGAAGGTGGATTTGCCCGCCCCGTTGGCGCCGATCAGGCCGTAGCGGAAACCCTCCCCGAACTTGACGGAGACATTCTCAAAGAGGGGCTTGGCCCCGAACTGCATGGTGATGTTGTTGGCGACGAGCACAGCGGGATTCCTTCGACAGAAAAACAAAAAGCCGGCGGCGGCCGGCGTCGTATGGGCCGGAATTCTATCAGCTATTCAAGGACATCCGGGCGCGGATCCGTGCCGGTGAGCGGCTGGCGCAGCACGACCTGCCAGCCCGCCACATCTGCCCAGTCGGCGGCGCCGGGACGCGGGCGCACCGCAGCCAGGTGGTCGAAGCGGATCATCCTCCCCGCGCAGGCCTCGGCCCGGGCCAGGCTTGCCCGGCTGGGTGCGTCCAGCGTCTGGTAGAGCAGGCTGAGGTGGGGGGCGAAGGCGTAGTCGCCGGGCAGCGCCGCCTGGAGCGCCTGATGGAGCGGGCGAAGCGCCGCCGCTGCGAAGGGGAGAAACAGGCATTTGAAACGGTCTGGGCCATGCCCGGTGGGCAGGGCTTCAAGGCTGAGGGGGCCGTGCAGGGTGGTGGCCGCCTGGAGCAAGGCGCCCAGGTCGGCGCCCGCAGGGGTCGGGGCCACGTGCAGGGTGATGTGGGGCTCGAAGCGAGGCGCGCCGTGGCGGGCGGCAAGGGCGTCGATGCGTGCCTGCAGCCAGGCGTGGTCAGCCGGTGCCGGCACCAGCCACAGGCTGAGCGGGGGGTGGGGGCTCATGGCGCCGGGCCTTCCCCATTCCATACGCCGGGGAAGCGGCTGGCGGCGATGAGTCCGGCGGAGGTGCCCACGTCGAGGAAGCGGCCGTCGGGGAAGTGCACGCTGTCTACCGCCAGTCCGGCGGCCATGCCGGCGGCGACGAGTGCGCCCACGGGCCATTCCGGCGCGGGACCGAAGGCGCCCTCCCGGGCCAGGGTGGCGAGGCGCCGGGTCTCGGCGGTGAGAAAGGCAGTGAAGCGTGGTCCCCACACGGCCAGCATCCAGCCCCGGTCGCCGTCCTGGCGGGGGGGCTTGTCTTCCTTGGGTGTGACGCGTGTGACGCGGCCATCCGGCGTGGTGTCCACAATGTCCAGGCCGTCGCTGGCGCGGGCGGTGAACAGGCCCAGCACCACATCGGCGCCGGTGGCGGCCTGCCGGGCCAGCAACCGGGCGTAGGCGTCCGCCGGCTGGATGAGGATGTCCGGGAAACCCACCAGCACCGTGGCGTCGGCCACGAAGGGCGCTGCCTGGGCGAGGGTGAAGGGCGGGCCCCAGGGCTCGCCCATCTGCAGGTAGCCCAGGTTGAGGCCAAGGCGGCTGCCGTCGCCGTAATAGTCGGCAATGTCCCACTTGCCGGAGCGAACGATGAAGAAGACCTCCCGGGCGCCGCCCGCGCGCATCAGTTCCAGCAGGTACTGGGATACAGCCTTGGGCGTCACCTTGCCGCCGGACGCATCGGCCTGCAGACCCAGGGGCAGGATCTCCTTGCTGCAGGGCAGGGGCGAGATGCGGGTGGCCCGTCCGGCGGCGGGGATGAGGCCCACCAGGCGGCGGGGGCAGATGCTGGGTGGGGTCATGGCAGGTTCAGGGGGTGTCGTTGGCGGAGGTGTCCTGGCGGCAACAGGGCCAGTCGATGCCCTCGGGCAAGGGCAGCACGGTGAGATCGGGCGGGCCATAGCCGGCGGCTTGCTCTCGCAGCCAGTCGCGGAAGGCGGCAATGGCGGGTTGGTCCGCATCGGTGGTGCGGCTCACGAAGCGATAAGCATGGGGGCAGGTCACCGCTTCGCGAAAGGGGCGGACCAGGCGGCCGGCACGCACGTCGTCATCGGCCAGGGCGTGGCGGGCCAGGGCTACGGCCTGCCCCGCCAGGGTGGCCTGAAGCATGAGGCTGGAATCGTCGAAGGCGGGGCCCCGGGCGGGTTCCTCCGCCCCCAGCCCCATCGCTCTGAACCACAGGGTCCAGGTTTCATCCACCGAGCGCAGCAGCGGCAGATCCAGCAGGTGCTCGGGGCGCTCAAGGCGATGGCGGGCGAGGAAGGCCGGGGCGCACACCGGGTAGTACCAGTCCAGCATCAGCACCTCGTTGGCCAGGCCCGGGTAGGGGCCGGGGCCGAAACGCAGGCCCACGTCCGCTTCGCCGCCCTTGATGTCCACCAGCCGCGCGGTGGATTGCACCTCCACGTCCAGGTCCGGATGGCGGGAAATGAAATCCCCCAGCCGCGGGAGCAGCCAGCGGGCGGCGAAAGAGGGCATGCAGCTCACCCGCAGGGGCTTTTTGCGGTGGGCATCGGTGAGGGTGGCGGTGGCATCGGCAATTTCGTCCAGCGCCCGGCTGATGCGCCGGGCGTACTCGGCTGCCTCGGGGGTGAGCCGCAGGCCGCGGCCGGAGCGGGTGAACAGCTCCACGCCCAGGTGTTCCTGCAGTTGCTTGAGCTGATGGCTCACCGCGCCATGGGTCAGGTGCAGGAGTTCCGCGGCCCGCGTCACGCTTTCCGTCTGGGCGGCAGTGGCAAAGAGGCGCAGGGCGTTGAGTGGGGGCAGGCGGCGCATACCTGTGAGTTTTCTTCACATGATAGGTGACAAGAACTCGATTGTACTGACGCCCGGCGCTGCCGAAAATCCATATCACAACAAGGGCGCACGCCGGGTGGCAAAGACCGCGCCGCTCGGCGGGGACGCTTCCCGGGCGATACCTGGCATGAAAGGTCGGCATGACGTCCGCCATGCCTTGGTGCTTGCCCTGATACTGGAGCCCATCATGAGAACGCGATACCCGGTTTTTGAATTCGAGCTGGCCCCCGGCCAGGCCGTCTCCTTCCGCCAACTGCCGGGCTGGGAGGTGGAAGCCGTGGGCGGCCGCCTGTGGCTGACCGAAGAGGCGGGGGGCGGCGATGTCTGGCTCACCCCCGGCTGCCGCCACACGGTCATCCGCCCCGGGCGGACGGTGATCGAGGCCGATGGCGCGCTGCGGGTCCGCCTGCACCCCCCGGCGGGCCGGCGCGCCCCCCGGTGGCTGCCCCGCGCCCTGTGGCAGCCGCGGGCCCCGGCGCTGGCCTTGTGCCCCTGATGCACGCTGCCTCAGCAGATCATAATGACACCCCTGACCCCGACCCGAGGACGCCGCCCATGACCAGCCTGCCTTCCGAGCCGCTCCACGATCTGCTCGGGCTCTACGATTCCCCCTTCGTACGCCGCGTGGCCATCGCCCTGTGGCATTACGAAATTCCGTACAGCCACCGGGCCCTGTCCGTATTCCGCAACGTGCCGCAGATGGAGGAGTCGAATCCCCTGCTGCGGGTGCCGATGCTCACCACGCCCGCAGGCGAACGCCTGCATGAGAGCAGCCTGATCCTGGACTATCTGGACGAACTGGCCGCAAGCCAGGGGCGGCTCCCGCTCACGCCCCGCAGCGGTGCGGACCGGCGCCGGGTGCTGCAGATCCAGGGCATCGCCCAGGCCGCCATGGAAAAAGCCGTGGCCATCGTGTACGAATTCCGCCGCCCGGAGGCGCTGCGCTGGCCGGAATGGCTGGAGCGGTTGCGCGGCCAGTTGTGGGCTGCCCTGGTGCTGCTGGAAAAAGCTCTGGCCGGCGAATGGATGGCCCTGGGGCGGCTGACCCAGGCGGACGTGAGCGCCGTGGTGGCGGTGAGCTTCATCCGGCACACGATTCCCGGCGAGTGGCCGAAGGAGAGCTTCCCCCGGCTGGAGGCGCTGACTGCGCGGCTGGAGGCCCGTCCCGAGTTCCGCGCCGTGCCGCTCGAATCCTGAACCCCGCCAGCCGGATCCGACCGCCGACGGCAGACTGGAACCGTGCATGGATACTGAGTCTGATCGCTGTGAACAGGCGCCCGACGCGCGAGCACGCCATGCTCCCGGCGGGAATGCCACGCAAGGAAAGGAGCACCTTCCCATGAGCCCGGCACAACGCCCCCTCGCCCTGCGCGCCCTGGATGCGCCACCCCGACCGCGCCCTTCCATCTACCCGGAGCCCTTCGCCAGCCGCATGGTTGGCCGGGAGAAGCGGCCCTTGGGCGAGCTCTTTGGGCTCGGCAATTTTGGCGTCAACCTCACCCGGCTGGCGCCCGGGGCGGTCTCCGCGCTCCGCCACGCCCACCTGGTGCAGGATGAGTTCATCTACATCCTGGCCGGTGAGCCGGTGCTGCGCACCGACGCGGGCGACACGCCCCTGGCGCCCGGCATGTGCGCCGGTTTCCCCAAGGGCTCCGGCGATGCCCACCAGCTCTACAACCCCGGGCCGGCGGAGGTGCTCTATCTGGAGGTGGGGGATCGCTCCCCCGGCGAACAGGTGAGCTACCCGGACGATGATCTGCAGGCCGTGATGGACGAAGACGGCCAGGTGCGTTTTCTGCACAAGGACGGTCGCGCCTACTGAGGAAGGCTCCGCGTTTCCGCGGGCCCGCCGGGAGCCGGGTGGTGTTTTGCCCCGGCTGTGGCGGCGTCCTACAATGCGCGCATGGATAGCACGCATCTGATTCTTGACTTCTGGTTCGGCGCCGAGGGAGGCGCAGGCGCGGGTCAGCCAAGGGACGTCTGGTTTCGCAAGGACCCCGCCTTCGACGCCGAGATTGCCCGCCGTTTCGGCCCGCTGATGGAAGCCGCCGCCCTGGGCGATCTGGAGGCGTGGCGCACTGGCGCCTTGTCCGCCCTTGCGCTGGTCATCCTGCTCGACCAGTTTCCCCGCAATGTGCATCGGGGCGAGCCGGCGGCCTTCGCCGCCGATGCCGCCGCCCTGGCAGTAGCCCGCCACGCGGTGGCGCACGGGTTGGACCAGCAGGTGCTCCCGGTGCAGCGCTGGTTTTTCTACCTGCCCTTCGAACACGCCGAGGATCTGGCCGCCCAGGACCAGTCCGTGCGCCTCTTCGAGGCCCTGCCCGAACACCCGGGCCGCGAGGGCGTGATCGACTACGCCCATCGCCACCGGGACGTGATCCGCCGCTTCGGCCGCTTCCCCCACCGCAACGCCATCCTCGCCCGCCCCTCCACCCCCGCGGAGATCGAGTTTCTCAAACAGCCCGGTTCGTCGTTCTGAGCAGCGGTGCGGCGGCGTTCACGTCGCCTTGGAAAGCTCGGCCCCCGTCAGGGCGTGCTTCTTCATCAGATAGGGCATGTTGCGCGGGTCCACGCCGAGCATGGCGGCGGCGCGCTTCTTGATGCCTTGGGCGTGCTGGAGCGTTTCCAGGATGATCTGCCGTTCCACCCGGTTCAGGCGCTCCCGCAACCGCAAGCCGCCGGAGTGGCGGGTGCTTTCCGGCTCCGCCGGGGCTTGGGCGAGATTCCTGGGCAGACTGGCGGGCGCGATCAGGCGGCCCGGTTCCACGATGACCGCGTGCTCCACCGCGTTTTCCAGTTCGCGCACATTGCCGGGCCAGTCGTGGGCGTGCATCAGGGCCATGGTTTCCGGTGTGAAGTCGCGAATTCCCTTGCGCATGGAATAGGCGCACCGGTTCAGGAAGTGCTGGGCCAGCAGCGGGATGTCTTCCTTGCGCTCCCGCAACTGGGGGAGCGAGATTTCGAACACGTTCAGCCGGTAGTAAAGGTCTTCACGGAAGCTCCCGTCGCTCACGGCTTTTTTCAGATCCACGTTGGTCGAGGCGAGCACACGCACGTTGGTCTTCATGGTCACGGAACTCCCCACCGGTTCGAACTCGTGCTCCTGCAGCACCCGCAGCAGCTTGGCTTGCCCGGCCAGTGGCATGCAGCCGATCTCATCGAGCAGGAGGGTGCCGCCATCGGCCTGCATGAAGCGTCCCCGGCGGTCGCGCAAGGCTCCGGTGAAAGCGCCCTTCACGTGGCCGAACAGTTCGCTTTCCAGCAGGGCTTCGGTCAGCGCGGCGCAATTGACCTTGACGAAGGACCCGCGGCAACGATGGCTGTGGGCGTGGATCGCGTTCGCCACCACTTCCTTCCCGGTGCCGCTCGCCCCTTGGATCAGGACGGTGGCTTCTGTCTTGGCGACCGCGCCGATCAGCCGGCAGACCTGGGCAATGTGCTCGCTCTGCCCCACCAGGGCGGGGAAATCGTCCCGGTCCGCCTCCGGCCCACAGGTCGTGCCGGCCGGAACTGGCGCTGGATGAATGGTGAGGCAAAGATGACGGTTCAGGTCACCCCCCGCCCAGCGCAGGTTTACGCTGAAGCAGTGGCAGTTGCCGGTGGGGCCGTGCAGCCACAGCAACAGTTCGGACACTGCTGGCTTGGGGCGGCTGCCCGACGGCAGTGCCTGGGATAAGCCGACGCCTTGCTGGGTGCGGAACAGGCGATCAGCGGGGAGTCCCCGCAGCGCCTCCAGCGTGTAACCGGAATCCTCCACAGCCCTGGGCGTTGCGTCGACGACGGTCCACGCGCGGGCATCGACGATGAATACTGCCGCGTCGATCGCGTCAAACGCGCTCTGATACAAATTGGTGACGCTTCGCATGGTCTCGGGCCCTCCGTTCGGGTTGAGTCATTTTTCTTGTTCTGAGTTTTTGTGCTCGGCCTCATGCGATCCCGCCGACATGCTCTGCAACAGATTGGAAAACACGTACTCCTTGATGACTACGCAATAGCGCCTGTTTTTTCTCACCTGCGAAAGCGCCGCCCCATCAACCAGAACGATCACCCGCAGCCGCGGCCACCGGAGCGCGATCGCCTGCGCCATCCACTCCCCGCGTTTGATCGGATCAACCAGTTCGATCAGGACATAACCATAATCCCTGGACCGCAGCTCCGCCAGCACCGCCTCCGCCGTCGCCACCCCTACCACCCTGGGATAACCCCCACTGAGCAGGTAGTTTCGGAGGCTTGCGCTCAGGTGGGGGGTGCGCAGATGGAGGAGGATCGAAGGCGGGTCGTGCTGCATGGCAACTCGTCGCTGCGCAGTTGAAAGTTGCCCGGCGTCAGGGGGTGCTGACGAAGCTGATCGCACACCGCAGGTCAGGAGACCCGTCGCCTTGGGGGGCTGCTGTGGCGCGGTGACCTAACGGGCCCCTCGCACCTGCCCGTTGGCGGGCCCGCCGGGAAATGCGGAGAAGTAGTCGGCGCCCCGTTGCTTGAACCCTGGGGGCCGCACGAACGGCTCACCGCGCATTCATCCAACTCGTTCCCGCTCGGGATCACGTTGGCCCGACTGTATGCAGGTCAATGCAGCGCTGTAACGCCGCGGTCGCTGCTTCGTGCTCCTCGCTATATTATTTGCTCAAAACAACGAAGCAGAGCCTTGCAGACTGTGCCCGAAGAAAGGGAGTAGAAATTCATTTATTTAGACTTGGTTGGAGATGGCATTCATGTTTGTAGCGGTGTGCCACTGACTGCGAAAAGGCAGTCTTCATGTTGATTCATTGGCATTTTCAAGACGAACGGTAACAGCCTGGTCGAATTTTTCACCAATTGCCATTCTTTGGATGTGTTCAATTAGTCCGCTTGGTGTGCGACCCCTGTATGCGCCTTCGTGCTCCGCCAGTACTATTGCATCGGGAAATATAGTTTTGATTATCTTCTTTACCGCTTGAGCCCTGTTTATAGAAAGCGTCATATTGCGATTTGATGCCTCTCCTCCCTTCTTGCTGGCGTATCCCAATAGGATAAACTGTAATTTCCTTGTTCGAATTCTATATTTGGTGAGGTCGTCTAGATGTATCAGATCTTTCATCAGAATTTTTTTTATTGAATCCGGGATTGTGTATTTATTTTCTTCAAACAGAATTGGTTTTATGTTGATTTCTTTTTTTTGGCTATTATTTTGACTTTGAGTGGGAGTGAATTCGCAATTGTTATTTTCTGGCAAAAAATCTACCATGGCGCTCTCTGACTCGCCCATTACATAACTGATTCGGCCATTTCCCCATACATGTATAGTGCCAAAAAATGAATATGGTGCGGTCGCAGTAGATGGTTTCCAATCCCCGTTTACTACAAATAAAGCTTTGGCGATTCCGGGATATTTAGACTCGACATGAGGGGGTGTATGAATACGTTCTTCTGGAATGAAACTGATGTTTAATACCCCATCTGGCCTTCCTGTTTTTTGACGTAATGGCATGATCCTCGCGGCTATAATGCTTGCTCCATCATATTCCAATAGCAATTTAAATTTAAATGCATTTGTTCTGAAAAGGTGAGGTGGTTGGAAGTTTGTATTGAATATTGTGCTAAATTCTCGAGGCGATTTTGCAATCACGCTGAACTCTTGTGCGCATTCGCGTTTTGGCGGATATGCTTCTTGGTTCTGTTTGATGATGCTTATTCCCTCAGAAGAAACGTTAAATACGCGGTCCGGATCGTTGGTTAATTTGTCTCCTAATTTTGATACTGCCCAAGAGATTACTGCGTCTCGTATGGGGTTGCCAAGATGGCTGTTGCTAGAATTGATGTACATTTTTCGGCCTTTATGTTGTGTTTTTGTGATCGGCGCAGCAATTTAATGTAAAAGAATATTATTGCTATTTTTTGCTGTATTTTTCGTCGTACCAGTGATTTCCAAGTATTCGGCCGCCTACGGTTTTCAATGTTTTTCCCGTGATAGGTGCTGTTCTTCTTATTGTCATTTCCACCGAGACTCCTTCTCGAATTCTTATCCAAACATACGATCCGCAATGGCCCCACGGATTTATAATGTGACTAAAGCTCAAGTACGGATCGAGCGGTTGCCCATCGCAACGTATCTGCCATTGATATCCCGGCGTTTGCACCTGCGTGGGATCGGTTGCGTATA